>CATZNW010000016.1 GCA_958422185.1 uncultured Clostridium sp. | reverse complement strand
ACCGTCGACCTCCTGCGTGACAGGCAGGCGTTCTAACCAGCTGAACTACCGGGCCGAATGGTGGGAGTAACAGGGCTCGAACCTGTGACCCTCTGCTTGTAAGGCAGATGCTCTCCCAGCTGAGCTATACTCCCGAGTGTTGCCGTGTGCAACGGTGATTATGATACTATATCTTGATATAAAAGTCAACACTTTTTTTGAAAATTAATCAAGTTTTTTTATAAGATTTTTGATTTCATCAGAACTGAATTCGTATCTTTTATCACAAAAATGGCACTCAACAACAGCGGGTTTGTCTTCACTGAGCATATCCAGAAGTTCATTTTTTCCGGCGGACATCATTGCAGCTTCCGCTTTTTGGCGCGAGCAGTTACATTTATAGGAAAACTCAGACTCATCCAGTTTTTCAACTTCAAGTCCGCTCATGGCCTGAACAGCTAATTCATCAATTGACATGCCGCTGCGGAGAAGTCTTGTAACAGGAGGAATATCCGCAACAGTTTTTTCAATGATGTCAATAACCTTATCCGGGCAGCCGGGCAAAAGCTGGATAAGGAACCCGCCGGCGCAATTTACGGTCAAATCAGGGTTAATAAGTACTCCAAGCGAGCATACGCTTGGCGTTTGTTCGGATACCGCAAAATAATTTGTGATATCTTCAGCCACTTCGCCGCTTATGATCTGAGTCGTTCCGATAAAGGGCTCTTTTAATCCTATGTCTTTAACGACGTAAAGATAACCAGAATTTCCAAGAGCGCCGCTGACATCAAGTTTTCCCTTGCTGTTCAGCGGCAATTCAACTATAGGATTCTCTACGCTGATCCGGCAGTTTCCGCAACTGTCTGAAACGGCAATTAAAGATCCTGCCGGTCCGTTTCCATTAAATCTCAGCGTTACAGAGTCGTCCTTATCCTTTAGCATTACGCCCATGATTGACGCAGCAGTCATAAGCCGGCCCATACCAGCCGTTACAGCTGCGGAAGGCTTGTGAATTCTTTCCATCTCATATACAGCGTCAGTTGAATCCGCTGCAATTATAAAAGCGCTGCCGTCCTTTGCTATATATCTAACAATTTTCCCCATTATCTACTCCTGCAAATATAATATAGCCTCTCTGAATGCGCCTGAGGCGCATTTCGGCTTAAGTCGTCGAAAACTCCGACTATGTCAAAATACGGGCTTAAAGCAAATCTCAGAGCTTCTGAATCGTATGCTTTTTCCTTAAAACACTCTGAAAATCTTTTATAGCTGTCTCCGGCTCTGACAAACAGATCCAGAAATATTTTTACTTCACCATCAGAAATATATTCGTTGTCCCACGCCAAAAAATAATTTTCCGTGTCAAACACAAATGCGTGTCCTGAAAGAACCTCGTTATGCTTATATATTGTGTTGACGTCAAAAATAAACAATCCGCCTTTTTTCAGCGAACCGTTTACACATTGGAACGTGCTTTGCGTCTCAGCTATATCAGATAAATGATTGATTGAATCGAGGCAGCAGATACAGGCGTCGTATTTATATGGCAAATCAAAAGAGCGCATGTCCCCTTTAAAAAAAGATGCATTGCCCCGGCATTTTGATTGAGCGACTGTAAGCATGCACTCGCTTGCGTCTAGGCCAGTAACCGCATAGCCCGCGTCAGAAAAAAGAGCGGAAAAAGTACCGGTCCCGCAGGCCAGATCGAATACGCTGGCTCCGTTTCCGATTTCAAAGTCCTTAAAAAAAGACAGAATATACTCAAATCTCTTTTTATATTCAACATTTTCAGTCAATTCGTCATAGACGAATGCAAGATTATCATAACTGACCATTTTCTTTTTCTTTTTCACGCAGCCTTGCAAAAACGCGGTCATATCCGTCGCAGCCGTACTGAAGACTTCTGTTTACCCTGCTGATCGTGGCAGTAGAAGCTCCTGTCTGCGTAACAATATCTGTATAAACACTTTTGTCGGAAAGCATTTTTGCGACTGCTATGCGCTGACTCAGCGTTTTCAGTTCCTGAACTGTGCAAAGATCCTCAAAAAAATCATAACATTCGTCTATATTTTCAAGCTGTAAAATTGAATTAAATAAAAAATCCAGGTTTTTATTGTCTCTGTTAAGCGCCATTTTACCACCTCAATCACAAATATATTATATTTTAACACATTAAAGTCTGATAGTAAAGAGAAAAATAAAAGTTAATATTCTGTCCGTAATTTATTCATAACGGAGGAAAGAAACTGTATTGGATACAAACTGAACAGAATATAAATTAACAACCGCCAGGATGACGGAAACTTCCGTATCAGGCGGTTGTTACGTTAATAATCAGCCTTTTATGAGACTGCCATAAATATCAAAACAGTCAAAAGTTGCAAAATAATCTTTCGGGGTCTCAGCTCTGCGTATCAGTTCGAACGAACCGTCGCTTTTCAGCAGAATTTCCGCAGATTTAAGTTTTCCGTTGTAATTGTATCCCATGGAAAAGCCATGAGCTCCTGCATCATGAATATAAAGAATATCACCGGTTTCAACCTCCGGAAGCATCCTGTCAATTGCAAATTTATCGTTATTTTCGCAAAGAGATCCGGTTACATCATATTTCATGGTGCACGGCTCGTTTTCTTTGCCCAGAACCGTAATGTGATGATATGCGCCGTACATTGCCGGACGCATGAGATTGACGGCACAGGCATCAACGCCGATATACTCTTTATAAATGTGCTTTTTATTAATGGCGGTAGTTACAAGCGCTCCGTAAGGGCCCATCATAAATCTTCCGAGTTCCGTATAAATGGCAACATCGCTCATTCCGGCAGGAAGAAGTACTTCATCATATACTTTATGAACGCCCTCTCCGATCGCAAAAATATCATTTGGTTCCTGATCAGGCAAATAAGGAATTCCAACGCCGCCTGAAAGATTAATAAATTTGATATTCACATCAAGTTTTTGCCTTAATTCAGCCGCAAGCTCGAATAAAACCTTTGCAAGCAACGGATAATATTCGTTTGTAACGGTATTTGAGCAAAGGAAGGAATGGATCCCGAATTCCTCAACGCCCTTATCTTTCATGATCCTGAAAGCTTCAAAGATCTGGTCATGAGTCATGCCGTATTTTGCATCACCGGGATTGTCCATAATACCGTTGCTGATCTTAAACACACCGCCCGGATTATACCGGCAGCTCATTTTTTTGGGTAGTTTCCCGCATGCTCTTTCAACTGCCTCAATATGTGTAATATCATCAAGATTTATGATTCCGCCAAGATCATTGCAGTATTTGAATTCGTTGGCAGGCGTGTCATTTGAGGAAAACATAATGTCCTCCCCCACTGCTCCGATCGCTTTTGAAAGCATAAGTTCAGTTTTAGAAGAACAGTCGCAGCCACATCCATATTCTCGCAAAATATTTATAAGAAACGGATTCGGAGTTGCCTTTACGGCAAAAAACTCCTTATATCCTTTGTTCCATGAAAACGCTTTTTTTAAGTTTTCAGCATTTTTTCTTATACCGTTTTCATCATAAATATGAAACGGCGTAGGATATTTCTTTATGATTTCCTCGGCTTTTTCTTTAGTTAAAAATGGTGTTTTTGCCATATAACTCCTCCTATTTCTGCAAATGGTCTTCTATCATTTTCCTTATTTCTTCTGTTCCGCTGCCGCTTAAGGCAGAAAACGGTATAACCGTATAATCTGAGCCGATTTCTTTGAAAGCAGACTCCAAACGGCTCTTATACTGCGTTTTATTCAGCTTATCAGATTTTGTAAGCACCGCAATAAAATTTATCCCATACTCATTAAGAAAAGAGATCATGGCGTAATCATCCGCTGTGGGCTCTCTTCTCATATCAATGAGCAGAATGACCAGCGAAATGTTGCGGCCGCTTGTGAAATACCCTTCCATCAGTTCCGCAAAACGGTCCCGCTCAGCTTTTGATATTTTTGCATAGCCGTATCCAGGAAGATCTACAAATCTGTATCCGTCTACATTATAAAAATTGATCGTTATGGTCTTACCGGGAACAGAACTTACTCGCGCAAGATTTTTTCTGCCGAAAAGTTTGTTTAAAAGCGAACTTTTTCCAACATTAGAACGGCCTGCAAAAACGATTTCCGGTCCGTCGCACGGCGGAAGCTGTGCGGAAATGCCGAAAGCCCTGTCAAATTCCGCATTCATAAAATTCATAGCTACTGAGTTACCGTTTCTCTTCTGGAATCGGTTTCCTTTAAAATAGTATTTACGCTGCTGTGCGCGGCAGCAACCGGCATATATTTCAGAGCGATCGCCATAACCTCTTTGAAAGATCCCACCGATTCAAAACGAACTGAATTTTTGACTTCATCAGAAATTTCTGCAAGGTCTTTCTCATTCTCTTTAGGAATAATAACAGTTGAACATCCGGCCTTATATGCCGCCATGCTTTTCTCTTTGAGCCCGCCGATGGGAAGCGCTTTGCCTTTAAGGCTGATTTCTCCGGTCATAGCAACATCGCGTCGTATAGGAATTCCTGTAAGCTCTGAAACAAGAGCGGTGGTTATAGCCAGTCCGGCCGAGGGACCGTCTTTGGGTACGGCAGCTTCAGGCGCATGGATATGTATATCTTTTGTCTTATAAAAATCAGAGCTAATACCAAAATCTTCGGCATATGAACGAACAAAAGAAACGGCAGTTTTAGCGCTTTCCTGCATAACGTCTCCCAAATTTCCTGTAAGTACGATTTTGCCGGTTCCGTCAAGAGCGCTTACTTCGATCGGAAGAAGCGTTCCGCCAACGCTTGTCCACGCAAGTCCGTTTACTGTTCCAATAAGATCTTCATCAGGTATTTTATCCTGTGAAAATCTTTTAGGCCCTAAATATTTTTCAATGTTTTTAGGTGTAACTTTAAAAGATTTTGCACCGTTTTCCAGTTCTACGGATGCTTTTCTGCACAGCGAAGCTATACGCTTTTCAAGGTTTCTTACTCCGGCTTCACTGGTATAGCATTCAATGATAGTATAAACCGCATCGTCCGTTATCTTGAATTCCCTTGCCGTTAATTTATGTTTCTTCATCTCTTTTTTTATAAGATGCTCTTTGGCAATATGGAATTTTTCAAGAGCAGTATACGAGTTCAGCTCGATTACTTCCATTCTGTCTAAAAGCGGCGCAGGAATTGCAGACGTATCATTTGCGGTTGTAATAAACAGAACCTTGCTCAGATCAAGAGGAAAATCAACATAGTGATCGGTAAAACTGAAATTCTGTTCAGGATCAAGCGCTTCAAGCAAGGCAGACGCCGGATCGCCTTTGTAATCATTTCCAACCTTGTCGATCTCGTCAAGCAGGATAACCGGGTTCATCACGCCGCTTTTTATTACGGCCTCCGTTATTCTGCCCGGCATAGAGCCGATATAAGTACGCCTGTGTCCGCGTATCTCCGCCTCATCGTGGATACCGCCCAGAGCTATGCGAACATATTTCCTTCCCATACTTTTCGCAAGGCTTTTTACAATGGATGTTTTGCCGACTCCCGGTGGACCGGCGAGACACAATATCTGACCCGAGAATTCAGGATTCCTTTTGAATACAGCAAGCGCCTCAATTATCCGTTCCTTAACCTTATCGAGTGAGTAATGCTCTTTATTAAGAAGTTTAGCGGCAGACTCAAGATTTATCGTATCTTTTGTAAATTTGCCGAAAGGAATCTCAAGACATTTATCCAGATAATTTCTTACAACAGTTCCTTCGTGGGAACCCTGCGGCATTTTCATAAGCTTGCTGCTTTCGCCAAGCAGTTTATTTTTGATATCGTCAGAACAAAGCAGTTTCCCGATCTTTTCCTTGTATTTATCGGCCTCTTCAACAGGATTGTCAGTATCTCCCAGAGCCTCCCCTATTACTTTCATCTCTTCACGGAGATAGTACTCACGCTGATTTCGGTCAATATTTTCCTGTACTTTTTCATGAATCTCACTTTCTATTTCAAGAGCGGCATTCTCTTTATTCAGCAAAATAAAGAGTTTCATAAGCCGTTCAGAAACAGAAACGGTCTCCAGAATGGATTGCTTTTCTTCATATTCAAAAAAACAATTAGAGCAAATGAAATCACACAGTCTTCCGCTGTCATTAATAGAAAGTATTTTAACTTTTACATCATTGGATATTTTAGAAATAAAAGATGCATATTTTTCAAATTCTTTTTTTACAGCCCTGCTGTATGCTCTTTCCTCATTATCATCAAGCGGATTCTCTTCCGGTATGGGAAATAACGAACCGATTAAGTACGGCCTGATCTGAGTCAGTTCCATTAAACGTGCTCTCTGTTCACCTTCAACAACAACCCGAAGATTATCCGAATTGGGGATCCGGATCGTTTGTTTGATTGAACATATAACACCGGTTTCGTAAAGGTCTTCAATGCCGGGTTCATCCACAGACGGGTCGCGCTGGGCAACAAGAAATATTTTGTTCGAGGCGCGCATTGCCGTTTTGATTGCGTTTACGCTTTTTTTTCTTCCTACGTCAAAATGCAGCACCATTTCCGGAAATACAACGAGTCCCCTGAGCGGCACGACTGGAATATCCAAATAGCTGTTATTCTGTATGTTATCAGTCATATATATCACCTTTTAAAAGATGTTAGTATTATATAATAGAAATAAATAAAAGGCAAGCTTTTACCTGCCTTTTATGTTTTTAAGCATTTTTCAGATCAGATGCACGAAGTGCCTTTTGCGTTTTATTTGTATTGCGTAAAACGATAGGTTCAGCACCGTTTCGAACACAATCTTCGGTAATTATCACCTTTTCTACGGTTGCGTCACTCGGAATGGTAAACATCAGTTCTTTAAGGACGCCTTCCATTACACTTCGGAGCCCTCTTGCGCCTGTCTTCCTTTCAAGCGTAACATCTGCAACTGCCCTTAAAGCATCTTCTTTGAATTCAAGAGTAACACCATCCATAGAAAACATTTTCGTATATTGCTTTACAATTGAATTCTTGGGCTCAGTCATGATTTTAACAAGGGCCTCGCGATCCAAATGATCCAGAACGGTGATAATCGGGATCCTGCCTATCAATTCAGGTATAAGACCGTACTTGACAAGGTCATGCTGCACCACCTTATGAAGCACTTCGTTTTCGTCATATTTTTCGCTTTCAATATCAGCTCCGAAGCCCATAACTTTGGAGCCTATACGCTTTTCTATAATCTTATCGATACCGTCAAAAGCGCCTCCGCAGATAAACAGAATGTTTGTGGTGTCTATTTGAATAAATTCCTGTTGCGGATGCTTTCTGCCGCCGCCCGGAGGAACATTTGAAACCGTACCTTCAAGAATCTTCAGCAGTGCCTGCTGAACGCCCTCTCCGCTCACATCCCTTGTTATTGAGCGGTTTTCGGATTTTCGTGAGATTTTATCGATCTCATCAACATAAATAATGCCTCGCTGAGCCTTATCAATATCAAAATCAGCAGCCTGAATCAGTCTTAAAAGAATATTTTCAACATCTTCGCCAACATATCCGGCTTCCGTGAGCGTAGTTGCATCAGCAATTGCAAAAGGAACGTTCAGGATCTTTGCCAGCGTCTGTGCAAGCATTGTTTTTCCGACGCCAGTTGGACCTAAAAGCAGAATATTACTTTTTTGCAGTTCAACATCATCTGAACCGGTACCCGAATAAATTCTCTTATAATGATTATACACCGCAACGGAAAGCGTTTTTTTTGCTTCATCCTGTCCCACAACATATTCGTCAAGCTTTTCCTTGATCTGCTGTGGAGTAGGCAAAACCATATCTTTCTCATAGGAATGATGAGTCTGCTTTGCAAGATCCGCTGATTTTTCAAGCAGGTCATTGCAAAGTCCTATACATTCATCGCAAATATATACGCCAGGTCCTTCGATAAGCCTGTGAACCATGGCTTCTGATTTACCGCAGAATGAACACCGTGCCACTCGATTCATATTATTGTTGTCGTTAGACATAAAATCTACTCCGGTCTGAAATCATTTATCTTTTGTCAAACACTTTGTCGACAAGGCCGTATTCAAGCGCTTCCTGAGCGGTAAGCCAGTTATCTCTTTCTGTATCCCTGGCAACTTCCTCAACGGATTTTCCACAGTTGGCGGCAAGAATAGTGTTTAACTTTTCTTTCGTTCTCAGAATGTGCCTTGCTGATATTTCGATCTCAGTTGCCTGACCCTGAGCCTGACCTAAAGGCTGATGGATCATTACCTCAGCATTCGGCAGACAGATTCTTTTTCCTTTAGCACCGCTTGACAGAAGAAATGCGCCCATTGATGCAGCCATACCGATGCATATCGTTGAAACGTCGCATTTAATGTACTGCATCGTATCATAAATAGCCATACCGTCCGTTACAGAACCGCCGGGAGAATTAATATAAAGATTAATATCCTTTTCATTGTCCTGGCCTTCAAGAAAGAGCAGCTGAGCTACTACAAGAGACGCAGTCTGCGAATTTACTTCATCCGAAAGAACAATAATTCTGTCATTAAGAAGCCTCGAAAAAATGTCCATAGAGCGCTCGCCGTTACCGGTCTGCTCAATAACATAAGGTACTAATGCCATTTAAATCACTTTCCTTTAAATAATTATAATAAATATTTTTTAGTTTATTCAACAACAGCGGAATCGATGATCAGATCAACGGCTTTGTTTCTTTTTACATCCTCAGCCAGCTGTTCTTCGGCAAGAACCTTCTTGACCTGATCAGCATCCATTCCGTACTGCTGGCCGATCTTCTCGGCCTCAGCCGTTATTTCCTCATCAGTAGCTTCAATCTTTTCCGCATCGATAATCGCACGCAGAGCAACGGAAACCTTTACCTGCTTTTCAGCACCTACTTTGAAAGTCTCCTTAAAGGAATCCCTGTCCTGTCCAACATATTTAAGATATGTGTCAAGATCAAGGCCCTGAGCCTGGAGTCTGTATTCATAATCCTTAAGCATTTCATCCTGTCTCTTATCAAACATGCACTGGGGAATCTCTGCATCCATATTTTCGCAGATCTGCTCAAGAAGATCATTTTCCATCTTATTTTTAGCATCTGTTTCTTTTTTTTCGGTGATCTGTTTTTTCAGGTCAGCCTTAAGCTCGTCAAGAGTATTAAGATCCTCTGAAACAGACTGTGCAAAATCATCATCAAGCTCAGGAAGCTCCTTACCTTTGATTTCATGGATTTTGCATTTGAAAACGGCGTCTTTACCGGCAAGCTGCTCTGCATATTCGTCCGGGAATTTAACATTGACGTCAAACTCCTCATCGATCTTATGACCGCATATCTGATCCTCAAATCCCGGAATAAAGGAACCGGAACCGAGCTCAAGCGGATAATTCTCCCCTTTTCCGCCGTCAAATGCCTCTCCGTCAACAAAGCCTTCAAAATCGATAGATACCGTATCTCCGTTCTGAGCTGCTCTGTCGTCAGCTACTACAAGGCGAGAATTCCTTTCCTGGAGGCTCTTAAGCTCATTGTCAACATCTTCATCAGTTGCCTCTGTATCTTCTTTTTTGACCTTGAGGCCTTTGTAGTCGCCAAGCTTTACTTCAGGATAAGTAGTAACTTTCATCTTCATTTCAACGCCGCTATCCTTACCTATAACAGGTATTTCAAGATCATAAGGGGCGTCAACCACTTCCAGGCCGGCTTCCGTAAAGGCATCCGAAACGGCAGCAGGGTAAACGATATCAAGAGCATCTTCATAAAAAGTGCCCTCGCCGTACATTTTCTCAATCATCGCCTGCGGCGCTTTTCCCTTGCGAAATCCAGGAAGCTGGATATTTTTTCTTTCCTTTAAATAAGCCTGAGTGCAAGCTTTTTTGAAAGTTTCGCTGTCTACTGTAACTTCAAGCTCGTAGGTATTTGTATCAACCTTATTTGATGATTTTAGTGCCATATTAACTCTCCTGTCTTTATATAATATTTAATATCAGTTATCACCGAATAGGCATTATAGCATATAAATGCGCCGTTTTCAAGAAAAATCAGTATTTTAAAATTAAATAAGGTGTGAATTTTAATCTGTCACATGAAATCAGCTTATAATCAACACCATTCAGCCGGCCTTCAAAAGCATATCTGGCAGCTTCTCCGTGAAGATGCCCGAAAAAACATTTTTTTATTCCGTATTTTTTTATGATCCCCGTAATTTCATTACTCTGCCCGTTCTGTGAAACCGGAGGATAGTGCAGAAAAAGCAGAATATCAGCACTTTGCGCACTCAAAATGCTTCTCTCTATGCGGGCTGCTTCTCTCAACAGGATTCTTTTATCCTGCTCGTCTTCACTATCATAAATCCAGCCTCGTGAGCCGCAGACAGAAATACCGCCGCAAAGATAAGAGTTATTGTATAGAAATCTGATGGTGCTATAGCCATGTTCATCAATAAATTTGTTCATTTTGGAAATTGTGTTCCACCAATAATCGTGATTGCCTTTTAGAATGATCTTATTGCCGTTTAGATTCTCAAGAAAATCGAAATCAGCCTTCAATTCGCCGAAATCCATTGCCCAGCTTATGTCACCGGCAATAATAACATCATCATCCTCGTCAACAAGTTTATTCCAGTTATTCTTAAGTCTTTCCGTATAATTATCCCATCCCGCAAAAGTATCCATGGGTTTATCCGTTCCGAAAGACAAATGCGTGTCGGCAATGGCGAAAAGCGACATAGTTTGTTTACCTTTCATAAATTTTGATTAAATTAGAAGAATAAAAAGATCAAGGCAGGAAATTATAAAAATGAAGGGAGTGTGAGAACAATGAACGAAATCAAAGGAATTTGCTGCGAGGTTAAAAACTGTGTTCACCACAACAGCGATAACAGCTGCACAGCCGGTCATATTACAGTCGGAAGCAGCCTTGCCAAAACGACCACTGAAACAAAATGCGAAACATTCCAGTGTAATGAAAACTGCAATTGCTGAATATTAACAAAAAACGGCTCAGTAATGAGCCGTTCTTTGTTTGTCAGATACCAAGAAGCTTAAATACCATTTCACCCATATCCTCTTTTGAACAGGTATTGTTGAAACGTACCTTCTTATCCTTGAGCGAAGCAAGCGGAGCGGGTACGGCCACGCCCGTTTTATTATAAAGCTCACTAACCATATCAAACTCATCAGCGTCAGAGAGATCACCGTTTGTAACAGCGCTTAAAACACTTTTTGAAAACTTGTACGGCGAGGCTGTTGAATCAATGATCGTGGGAATATCGTCACCGGTATGTTTTACATAATCATTATAAACTTTGAGCGCTACCGCGGTGTGTGTGTCACAAAGATAATTATATTTTTCAAAGTGAGTTCTGATCGTATCGACTACGTCTTTCTCACTTGCGTATCCTGCCCAAAATGATTCCCTGATATTGGACAGAAGCTCTTCGGAAACGGTATAGATCCCGTCTTCGGACAGCTTTTTCATTAGATCCGTAATAAGCGTATCATTATCGGAGCTCATATGATATAACAGTCTTTCCAGATTTGAAGAGATCAGTATATCCATGCTCGGCGACGTTGTGGTATAAAACTCACGGTTCTTATTATATGCGCCGGTATTGAGGAAATCCGTTAAAACATTATTTGAATTGGACGCGCAAATAAGTTTTTTGACCGGAAGACCCATCATCTTTGCATAATAGCACGCAAGAATGTTTCCGAAATTACCGGTGGGCACTACAACGTTAATTTCGTCACCGGCAGCAACGGCACCGCGATTCAGCAGATCACAGTAAGAAGAAAAATAATAGACGATCTGCGGAACAAGTCTGCCCCAATTAATGGAATTGGCAGATGAAAACATCATGTTTTTCATGGCAAGCTTTTCTTTAATGACGTTATCTGTAAAAATCGCTTTGACAGCGCTCTGCGCATCGTCAAAATTTCCTTTAACAGCACATACGGAAACATTTTCCCCCTCCTGCGTCACCATCTGAAGCTTTTGCATTGGCGAAACACCGTTCTCAGGGTAAAAAACAAGAATTTTAGTATGATCAACGTCTTTGAATCCTTCAAGGGCGGCCTTTCCGGTATCGCCGGAGGTCGCAACGAGTATAACTATCGTTTTTCCGTCAGCTGTTTTTTTGGCGGAAACTGTCATAAGATACGGCAGAAGCTGCAAAGCCATATCTTTAAAAGCGCATGTCGGCCCGTGCCATAATTCGAGCACGTTTTCGTTACCGTATATATTTACTGTAGGGGCAACTGCCTCAGACGAAAATTTTCCGGAGGCATACGCACCGTTCACACAGTAATCCAGCTCGGACTCCGTAAAATCGTCTAAAAACTCACGCAGAACCGTCTTCGCTCTCTCAATATAAGGCATATTCGCCATATCTTTTATTTTATCCATTGAAAAATGCGGAAATTCGCACGGTACAAAAAGGCCGCCTTCTTCACTGATGCCCTGTGTAATTGCATGCGATGCATTTACTTTTACCGAGTTATTTCTTGTGGAAGTGTAACGCATGATTTCCCCTCCTAATAATCTTTATGATATTTTAATATAATTGAAAAGCATTTTCAAGGTGTTTGAATGATTTAATTATATTATTTTCACAATATACCTCAACAACGTCAAATCGCGGCTGAAGATCTGTTTTATGAGATGAAAGATACACTTTCGCACAGGCGGCGATTTTATTCTGTTTTGAGAGATCTACAAATTCCTTTGGCGTGGCTATACTGCCGACATTTCTCATTTTAACCTCAACAAAGCAAAGATACTTTCTGTTCTTAACGATCAGATCAATTTCTCCGAAGCGGCAGGAATAATTGAAATCCACAAGCGAATACTTTTTCTTTTCAAGAAATTCACATGCTTTCAGCTCCGCAAGCTTTCCAAGGGAATTCATTTTTCCAGCACCTTCTTCAGAAACGACTTTCTGTGAATTTCACAGATGCCGTATTTTTCGATCATCTCATAATGCAGTTTCGTGCCGTAACCCTTATGCTTTTCAAAACCATACTGGGGATATTTACTTGCCATATCCGTCATATATCTGTCTCTGGATACTTTAGCAAGGATGGACGCAGCAGCGATGGATTCAGATTTTGAATCTCCTTTAACAACAGTTGTAACGCTGCAATCCAGTATCGGGCGCTGATTGCCGTCTACAAGCGCACAATCCGGTTTTAAAACAAGACCTTCGACCGCCCTTTTCATAGCCAGAAAGGTTGCCTGAAGAATATTGATCTCATCTATTTCTTTCTCGCTGGCGGATCCGACAGAATAATCAGCACACTGTGAGATTATCTTTTCAAAAAGCGCTTCCCTCTTTTTTTCAGAAAGTTTTTTTGAATCGTTTACGCCTTCTATAGTCTGCCCTTTTTTAAGCACGACTGCGGCGGCATAAACGGGCCCGGCAAGGGGACCTCGCCCTGCCTCATCGATTCCGCAAATGATTTTGAATCCTTCGTTATATTTTTTGTTTTCGTATAAAAGCCAGTCCATATTCACGGCAGCTCAAGGCTGATTTTGCCGAGCTTTCCTCCTCTGAATTCATCACAAACAGCCGTAGCGGCACGAAGCGTGTCTATCTCACCGCCCTTTATCAAAAATCCTCTTTTTCTCCCGATCATTTCAAGAATCTCCCAGCTTTGCTTATCTTCAAATCCGGTGATCTTATATCTCTGCTCTATCATTTCCGGTCTGGATTTAGATAACGTTTCCAACAGCCGGCAGGCAATGGTTTCCATATCTGTGATCTCATCTTTTACGGAGCCTATAAAAGCCAATTTATCCCCTACTTCCCTGTCTTCAAACTTAGGCCACAGGATACCGGGCGTATCAAGCAGTTCAATGCCTTTTCCTGCTGAAAACCATTGATTACTTCTAGTTACTCCAGCTTTGTCCGCGACAGCCGCTTTATATTTGCCTGCCATTCTGTTTATAAATGAAGATTTGCCGGTATTCGGAATGCCAACTACCATAAAGCGAAGAGCCTTACCGCTCATGCCCTTACTGTTATTACGCTCAATGACGGATGAAAGCGCTTTTAAACATGCCGCCTGAAATTTATTCAGGCCCTTGCCGGATTTACAGTCAACGGCAATTGCAGTTATCCCATTTTCATCAAAGTACCTGATCCATATATCCGTAACGGCAGGATCGGCCATATCGCATTTGTTGAGCAGTATGATTCTGGGCTTATGATTAATTATCTGTGTCAGCTCTGGATTTGAGCTCGAACGGGGAATTCGGGCGTCAACGATCTCTATAACACCGTCTACAAGACGCAGGCTCTCTTTGATGAGTCGCCTCGTTTTAGCCATATGGCCGGGGAACCACTGAACATTCTGTTTCTGAAAATCCGGCATAATTCACACCCTGTCTGATAAATAGATTCTATGATCAATAAAATAAAACCGCCTGTAAAAGGCGGTTTAAGATGTCAGATATCTTCCTTAACTTTTGCAGCTTTACCTACACGGTCACGAAGATAATACAGCTTAGCTCTGCGAACCTTACCTTTGCGCACAACTGTAATACTGTCAACGTTAGCGGAATGAAGCGGGAATACACGCTCTACACCAACGCCGTAAGAAACGCGGCGAACAGTAAAGGTCTTTGAAATACCTGAACCTTTAACGGCAATTACTGTGCCCTCAAACATCTGTATTCTTTCTGTTTTACCCTCGCGGATACGAACACCTACTCTTACGGTATCACCGATAGAGAATGAGGGAACTTCTTTTTTCATGCTGCTTTCTGCAATGATTTTAAGTGCATCCATTAAAATTTCCTCCTTTTTATTTTCGGATGTTCATAACGAGTTAACGAAAGAGGACCACCCGCTTAAATGCTTATTCTGCATGAGCATTTAACGCGTTGCGGGACAGCAACGGAACAAATGCTTAGTTAATATATCATAAAAGTAATAAAAATGCAAGCCTTTTTTACCTGAATTTGTTATATTCCGAATCAAGCAGTGATAAACGCGCAATATTTTTCCATTCAAATTCCAGGTTGCAGAGTTTGAGCAGTGTCTGTGAAAAGAGCTCAGGACTTAGATTACTGTGCTGGCCGGCTGCGAGCCGGGCGTTTATCACAACGTTATCATCGCGGACAGATACAGAAAATTTATCGATCAAAGGTTTTATGTTTATCTCCTTTAATACTTTTCTTCTTCCCTGTTTTCCTTTTTTCAGCGCGGGTATTTCTTGTCTGCCGAGCATGTCGCTGATCATTTTGGCAGCCGAATCGTTATCTTTAAATTCGTATTTGAAAGCATAATCGGAAAAGGCGATCTCGCTGCAATCTCTGAAATCTTCGTAAACATCAAGAATCCTTATACCGTCAGGAAGCACTTTGTTCAGCCGTTTTTTTATTTCATCATTCGAAATATTATCCGTGATTCTGATTTCCAGGCTTTCACACATGCTTTCAACGCCAAGAGGCAGCGGCAGAGAAAAACTCATGTAAAGATGGGGGTTGAAACCTTCTGTATACCACAATGGTATATGAGCCCGTGTAACTGCGCGTGACAGGCATCTGTTAATATCAAGATGGCTTATATATTTACACCTGTCCGTTTTTGAAAATAACAGCCTAACCTCTCGCATCACAGTGACCTCCGTTGAGCATATTCGCGCCGCATCCCGCGCATTTTATGCGGCAGTGCGGAGTTGTTTTATTTTCATGCGCTTTTCTATTTTCATTTTCAAGAAATTTCTTTGTAACACCGTAATCCAAATGATCCCAAGGTAAAAGCTCAGAAAAGTCCCTTTTTCTTTGCGTGTAAAAATACGGGTCAATTCCATTGTTTTCAAAAGCTTTTATCCAGCAGTTAAAATTGAATCTGTCATCCCATGAATCAAATTTGCAGCCAAGTTTGTAAGCGTCATAAAGAACATTGCAAAGCCGCCTGTCACCTCGTGCAAGCACACCCTCCAGCAAGGATGTGGGTGTTTCGTGATAAGAAACTTTCACTTTTTTGCTTGGAATCGACGCAAGAAGATGCTCCTGCTTGGCTTTAAGGCTTGGCATAGAATCCTCAGGCTCCCACTGAAACGGGGTAAAAGGTTTTGGGATAAATGACGCACAGCTGACCGAGACCTGTACACCCGTCCCTTTCTGTCTGTTCGGATTTTTATAAAAGGCATGAACCACTTTCATTGCAAGGTCTGCTATTCCTTCAATATCTTCCATTGTTTCCGTGGGCAGACCCATCATAAAATATAATTTTACAGAAGTCCAGCCGTTGTCAAACGCTTTAAGGCATGTTGAAAGCACCTCTTCCTCCGTCACATTTTTGTTTATGACGTCTCTTAGGCGCTGTGTGCCTGCCTCGGGCGCAAAAGTCAGCCCGCTTTTTCTAACCTTATTCAGCTTTTCAACAAGCTCGTCCGAAAAATTATCCACTCTTAATGACGGAAGTGAAAGACTAACATGATCTTTAACAGTCCAATCAATCAAAGAACTGAGCATTTCGTGTACACAGCTGTGATCTGAAGTTGAAAGTGAGCAAAGTGAGAGCTCGTCATATCCGGTTGATTCTATCAGTGCTTTGGACTGGCGATTGATCGTATCAACGCTTTTTTCCCGTATAGGTCTGTATGTAAAACCGGCCTGGCAAAAGCGGCACCCGCGTATGCAGCCCCTGAATATCTCTTCAACTGCCCTATCGTGAACAATATTTATAAAAGGCACAACAAAACGATCCGGATAAAAACATTTGTCCATATCCGACACTACTGATTTTTTGACTTTTGCCGGAGCGCCGAACAGCGGTTTCAGCTCCCTCAGCGTACCGTCTTCATTATAGCTGTCCTCGTAAAACGACGGCACATATACTCCGCGTATATTTTTTGCTTTCAGAAGGAAATCATGCTTACTTTGGCCTTTCTTCTTACAATCTTTTAGCAGATCAAGCACTTCCATCGTGCTTTCTTCCCCGTCGCCCAAAAAAACAATATCAACAAAATCAGCCATTGGCTCCGGATTGCATGCGCAAGGACCGCCGCAGGCAATGACCGGTGTAAGATCGTGTCTGTCACTGGATCTCAGCGGTATTCCGGCAAGATCAAGCATATTAAGCACATTGGTATATGACAGTTCATACATAAGAGTAAAGCCTATCATATCAAAACTTCTGATCTCATCTTCACTTTCCAGCGCAAACAGTTTAACATTGTTGCTGCGCATCTGCTCTTCCATATCAGAATCAGGCGCAAAAACACGTTCGCACCATGAATCTTCCCTGCTGTTTACCAACGAATAAAGTATCTTCATACCCAGATGACTCATACCGATCTCATACAGATCCGGGAAGCAAAATGCATAACGCAGGTCAACCCGATTCGGATCCTTGATCACACTGTTAAGCTCGCCCCCACAGTATCTGGCTGGTTTCTGAACAAACTGGAGTATCTTTTCAATCTCTTTTTTCATAGCGACCTCATATTAAACGCAATAAGATAAATACATATAAAAAGCAATGAAACAACATTAAAGTTAAACAAAATGTATATGGACAATAAAAGCATAACGACTAAAAAAACAGCGCTTACATATCTGACTGCATTCGGAAAAAATAGCTTGATCAGCCTGCCTCCGTCAAGCGGAAACACGGGAAGCAAATTAAGTACGGCAAGAAATAAATTGATTTCATCTTTTAAAACCAGGAAAAGAATCAGATTTGCAGCCGGACCGGCAGCAATGACTCCAAATTCTTGTTTGGAGGAAAGATCAGAATTATATTTGAGCGCTATTCCGAAAAAAGATACCGTTAGACATTCGGCTTTTCCTCCAACTGCAAGAAGCGCAGCGAGATGCGCAAACTCATGAATCATACTGAACAAGATGAGCATGCCGGTATTTTTATAACCAAAAACAAGGCTTATACAAAGAATAAAGATAAAAGAAAATTCTATCTTTATCTTAAGATCCCTTACGCTGAATTCCACACTATCACCGTAAAATCTTACGGCTGAAATCAATTATTTATTCTTGTCAAGATAAGACTGAAGAATGATTACTGCAGAAACTGCGTCAACTTTTTGTTTTCTCTTTTTACCTCTGACATTATTTGCACTTAAATAATCATGGGCAATAACAGTAGTTAGACGCTCGTCCTGAAAATCCACATCGATCCCGCTTTTGTGTTTTATGATTTCACCGAGCTCACGGCACTCTTTGCATCGGTAACCGTGGGTGCCGTCCATATTCACCGGCAGACCTATTATGATCTTATCTGCTTTTTTCTCTGCGGCAAGATCGGAAAGCTTATCTGCCAGCTTCGGTCTGTATTTTTCACTGATGACACAATACGGAGAAGCAAGGGTTTCGCTTTCATCTGAAAACGCGACCCCTGTACGCGAATCACCATAATCTACAGCCATTATTACCATAAAAAGTTCCTTTCCAGCAAAATTATAACGGCATCACGGAAGACGCCGTTATACATAAAAACTATTCGTCAGTATTATTATCCGCCGCGCTTTCGTCATTCTGCGAAGCAGCGGTCCTTTCAGAAGAAGAACTGCTTCTGCTTCGAGAAGAATAGCCGGGCAGATTATTAACATCATACCAGCCGGTATTTCCGCTTGAATAGCTTGTAAGAAGACCTGTGGAAGAATCATACGAACGCTGAACAATCCCGTCATACTCAGGAAATTCTGTTACATTTTTCCCTTTAGTTTCATATATTCCATTCATTACGGTCTCCCATATCGTACCGGCGGGGTTATAGGATAGCCTGTACACGATCTCTTTGGGGGTATCATAGCCATACCAGACAGCGGCTACATATTCCGGTGTTCCGCCAACGAACCAACGGTCTTTGGAATCCGTTGTGGTACCTGTTTTACCGAAACATTCAACACCGTCTATCTTATAATATCTACCTGTTCCGGAAGTCATAACCGTTTGAAGCATCTTGTTCATCAGCCAGCCGGTGCTCTCCGAAAGCGCCTGTTCTTTCGTTGAAGCAGTGTCTGTTTCTATCAAAACATTGCCCTGGCTGTCTTCAATTTTATAGTAGCAATAAGGTTGGTAATATGCGCCGCCGTTTCCGAACGAGGCATAAGCGGCAGTCATTTCCAGAACGGAAACGCCTTGGGTAAGAGAACCGGTTGCAAGCGGCGCGTAATCGCAGTCAGCAGCACTCATTGAAGAGATATGGAACCTGTTCGTAATGTAATCATAAGCGTAGTCAACACCTATAGTGTCAAGTGTTCTGGCGGAGATAGTATTTAAAGAGTTTGCAATACCGTGCTGGATAGTCAGTCTTCTTCCGGAATATCCACCGCCTTCATTAGTCGGCCACGGATCCCCGTCAATAACTTTTAAAGGTCTGTCCTCAACAAGCGTTGACCAATAGATATCAACACTGTCATCATTCAGGCTCTTTTCAAAGGCGGGACCATAAACAGCGAGAGGCTTTATAGACGAACCCGGCTGCCTGAAAGACTGAAACGCTCTGTTCAGCTCCAGAGAACCGGTATATTCGCCGGTTCCGCCCACAAGGCCCAGAACTCTGCCTTCATAATTCATAACAACCATCGCGCCCTGCACGGTCTCATCCGGCATACGGCGATAATTTTCGTAAACATCTTCAAGCGCAGCCTGTACATCGGCATCCATGGCTGTATAAATCTTCAGACCGCCACCGTACAAAAGAGAACGGGCTTTTCTTTCTGTATAACCCATTTTCTGAAGATCATCCTGAACGGTTTTAATGACGTAATCCACATAATAGGAATCAATAACGTTTTCGTTTGAACCGCTGCCGGAATCAGAGACCTGACTTCCCTGGTAATTCTCACTGTTTGTGAAGACCATCTCATAAGCCACAGCCTCGTCATATTCTTCCTGAGAGATAAAACCCTGTTTCTGCATCTGTTCCAGAATATAAAGCTGCCTTGTGCGGTTATTTTCAGGTTTTCTAAGCGGATCATACCGGCTGGGATACTGCGTTATGGCAGCAATGCTTGCACATTCGGCAATATTCAGATCCGAAACGTCTTTACCAAAATATGTCTCAGCGGCTGTTTTTACACCGTAGCATCCTTCAGAAAGATAGATCGTATTCAGATAAGCCTCGATAATCTCATCTTTAGAATAATTTCTTTCAAGATTAAGAGCGGAAAGTATTTCGTTGAACTTACGCACTATGGTAACATCTTTTTCATCAGTCAAATTTTTGATAAGCTGCTGCGTAATCGTTGAACCGCCCTGACCGCTGTTTGAGGGTTTTACTATTACTCCGATCGTTCTTATCCAGTCAACACCGTGATGATTTTCAAAGCGCTGATCTTCAATTGCGATAAAAGCATCTTTCATATGAGGACTCATATTTTCAAGATCGACCCAGATACGGTTTTCTTCACCGTGCAGCCTTGTAAGCTCCACTTCATTTCCATCGCTGTCATACCCGTATATGAATGAAGTCTGGTTCTGCGAATATTTTTCCTCTGTAAGATTAAATACGGGATCTCCGTGCACAAAACTGTAGCCGTATATCGAAATGACGGAAAAACAAACAATAAACACAACTGCCACAACAAGCAGGATACCTAAAAGTATGCGAAGAGGAAGCGACGCCGGCGCTTTGCTTTTCGGCGAACCGCTTTTTTTAGACGTATTTTTTTTATCGGTGCTTTTTTTATTCCTGGTTCTTTTAACATGCTGTTTTGAGGTTTTTTCGCTTTCAATATAAGCGGCGGGTTTTTTACTAGCCTCAATTTCCTGCTTTTTTTTATCTTCGTCATAGACTTTTGCAGAATTATTCATAAAAGACTCAAGCAAGTCATCGTATTTACCGGCCATTCAAATACCTCCTTACAGATTCTTCAGAATAAAAATACAAAACTTATTTAAAAACGTTTAAGTTATTATACTATATTTTTATTATTAAATAAAGAATTTTTTGTTAATTATATTTTTTTGCCTTGTTTCTGCTCATCTCAGTAATTCTTTTGGAAGTGCTTAATCCGTCATATAATCTTTTCACCCTGACAAATCCCCAGAACTTTTTCTGGCACTTGCTGCAAAACAGTACGGTTTTAAATGAATTATTGACAAGCTGAACGTCGCTTATTCTGGTAAGATCCGTACCACAAGCAGGACAGCTGAAACGCTCTTTAAAAAAATTGTATTCTTTGGACACTGGTTTTGAAATAACATACGGCTTGAAAGCAAGACGGCCGAAAAAATCAGTATCACACAAACAAACCATGGATTCAGCACGTTCACTGTTATAAACCTTTTTAAAGCACGCAGCCGCGGCATAGCAATCTTCAAGCGCTCTGTGAAGATTCTCCTCCTCAATATGGACTTCAAGCTTTTCCGCGCAATGGGCAAGGCTTATCTGTTCTTTGCAGTCATCCAAAAAGGACTGGCAGTATTTCTGCGCGTCAAGGTACATTTTCATAAAGGAAACATAAGTATTGCCGAAGAATCTTTTGTAATTTGAAACCAGCACATATAAATCGCTGTTCGACCAGCTCATAAAAACAATATCATGATCTCCTGCCCAGGAAGAAAAGTTTTTCATTGCCTGCTCAAACGGTATTCCAAATTCCGTTATTTCATCTTTGGTAATGCTGGTAAGATCCGTGAAACGCTTTGAAAGCTTTTTGGATAATTTTGGTTTGATAAGCTGAGTAAACGTATCGGAAACATTCAGATCTTTATCCAGACGCACGGCACCGATTTCCATTATCTCGTTCATGCTTTTCTTCTCTTTATAATCATAGGCGTTGTTCCACTCAAGATCAAAAATAATATATTCCATTTGCTCACCTAAAAAAAATAACCCTGCGAAACGCAAGGTTATTAATAAAGTTAAATTATCAGCCTATAAACAGAAAAATCAAAAACGCTGCAAGAACTAATACGAAGAAGGCCACAATAAGCCACTTTGTGATTTTTTCCAGTTTAGCTTCAATAGTACGGCCCTTGGATTTGCCAAGAAATGTTTCAGCACCGCCGGCAATAGCGCCGGAAAGATTCTGAGAACGACCCTCCTGCAAAAGAACTACTGCAATTATAATTATTGAAACGAGTATAAGAATCACACCGAAAACATAATGATACCAAAGCATGAAATAATCCTCCGTTGATATTTAATACTAAAGGATTATATCATATACTTCTGCATATTGCAAGAGTTTTTTTGCCATTAATTAACTTGAATTTTATCTGCGTTTATAATAATAATATTTATGACGGTAGAATTCCAGCGTTTGCTTTTACCGTCTGCCGCTTGAAAAAGCGGTATTTACATAATGGCGTATGCTGAGAAAAAACAGCTGTGCTTTGTTCTTAAAATGAAAGCTGTTCTCCTACATCAGATGCACTCAGCACAGCTCCGGCCGCCGGCAGATTTTTAGGCCTGAATCTCCATTCCTTCTCAAATTCGCCGGGTTTATAAAGATGAAGCGATAAGACCTTATCGCTTTTTTTCTTTAAAGTCATCGCTTGCACGCCCTGTGTGTTTTTAGTTGTTTTCGGCAAGATAACAGCTGTGTTTAAAAGCAAATTTCTTCCGCCCTGGGAAGTGATAACAATATCCTTGTCCTCTTCAAGGTAAATCGCGGCAGCAAGCGGCGATCTGTCAGAAAACGCATTGATAAGCTTCTTCCTGTTCGTTTTTGTTTCATAGGCTGTTATATCCACCTTTGCAAGCTTACCGTTTTCAAAAACGAAAATCATGTATCCTTTATATTCCTTTACAACAGCCGTATATCGTACAGTTTCTCCTTCTTCCATCTCTAACTTTGCAGGAAGATATTCGCCCAACACTGATGCTTTTGTATCCGGAAAATCGTCCAGCTTGGCCTTATATACCTGATGCATGGAAGTAAACACAAGCAGCTCATCCTTGTTTGAACATTCCTCGCTGCGCTCTATTGCGTCGCCCTCTTTGACCTTCTGTTCGCCGCTCATTCTCAGATTTGCGGTTTTTATCTTTTTGAGATACCCCTCTTTTGATATAAATACAGTTACCGGATAATCAGGAATCTCAGGCTCGTCGTTTTCCGTTTCCTCAGGAATATCGTAAAGGATCTCTGATCTTCTGCCTTTATCATACTTTTTTATCACGTTTTGCAACTCAGAAATTATGATCTGCTTCTTTTTCTTGTCACTGGCCAGTATTTCTTCTAACTGAGCAATATCGTTTTCCAGATTTTCAATATCGTTTATACGCTTTAAAATATATTCGCGGTTTAAATGACGAAGTTTGATCTCCGCTACATATTCTGCCTGTGTTTCATCAATACCAAAGCCAATCATGAGATTTGGAACAACATCAGTTTCATTTTCAGTCTCACGAACGATTTTTATAGCCTTATCAATATCAAGTAAAATCTTGGAAAGACCTTTTAAAAGATGCAGCTGTTTTCTCTTTTTAGCAAGGCTGAAATCGACACGCCTTGTAACGCAGCTCAGTCTGAACTTCACCCATTCGTTCAAAAGCTCGCGTACACCGCGAACGCCGGGTTTACCGTCAATAAGAACGTTAAAATTGCAGGAAAAAGAATCCTCGAGCGGCGTAAGCTTATACAGCCTTTGCATAAGCTTATCAGGATCGGTTCCGCGTTTGAGATCAATTGTAATTTTCAGACCTTTTAAATCTGTTTCGTCTCTTATGTCGGAAATTTCTTTAACTTTATTTGCCTTTGCAAGCTCAACTATTTTATCAATCACTGCCTCTGAAGTGGTAGTAGGCGGTATCTCAGTAATATCAATACAGTTATAAGATTTATCATAACTGTATTTCGCACGCACTTTAACGGAGCCTTTGCCGGTCTCGTAGATCTTTTCAAGCTCATCCCTATTATAAACAACATAACCGCCGCCAACAAAATCAGGTGCAATCAGTGTATCCGAAATGACATGCGCCTTATTTTTCATAAGCGCGATCGTGGTCTCACAGACCTCCCGGATATTAAAGGAAGCTATAGAAGAAGCCATTCCAACCGCAATGCCTGTCGTGACGTTACAAAGAACGCTTGGAAAGGTAACCGGAAGCAGACGCGGCTCTTTCATGGTATTATCATAATTATCTACAAAATCAACTGTGTCTTTATCTATATCCGAAAAAAGCTCTGTGCATATAGGAGCAAGTTTTGCCTCCGTATAACGGGAAGCCGCATACATCATATTTTTTGAATATGCTTTTCCGAAATTTCCCTTAGATTCAATATACGGATATAACAAAGATTCATTACCGCGGGAGAGCCGCACCATTGTTTCGTAAATAGACGCATCGCCATGGGGGTTCAGCTGCATGGTCCTTCCGACGATATTTGCGCTTTTAATAGTCTGGCCGGATAAAAGCCCCATATTATACATTGTATAAAGCAGTTTGCGGTGCGACGGTTTCAGCCCGTCTATCTCCGGTATCGCACGGGACAGAATTACGCTCATGGCATATGGCATATAATTTGTTTTCAGCGTTTCGGTAATGACTTCGCTTTTAACAGTTCCGGCATTTTCAATATGCACATTTTCGTTTAACTGCGTATTATTTTCGTTGTTACTTTCTTTTTTTCTTCTTGGCATAATTTCACCTTAAATCAGCTTACGTCAGCAGTATCCAGATACAGATAGCCGTAATCCGTTATATATTGCTTTCTTCCGTCCAGATTGTCGCCGAGCAACAGATCAAATATTTGTGAAGTTTTTTCCGCGTCGTCCGGGGTAACAAGGATAAGCCGCCTTGTTGCAGGATTCATTGTTGTCAAAGACATCATATCCGCCTCGTTTTCACCAAGACCTTTTGAACGCTGAACAGTGTATTTTTTACCTTTAAGCTCTTCCCTGATCTCGTCCATTTCCATTTCGTTATAGGCAAAATAGGTCTGATCTTTGCAGGTTACTTCATACAGGGGCGATTCATCAATATACACTTTTCCCTGCTCTATCAGCTGCGGCATAAGTCTGTATATCATGGTCAATACGAGTGTGCGGATCTGAAAACCGTCTACGTCCGCATCCGTGCAGATAAGGATCTTGCTCCAACGGAGATTGTTAATGTCAAACGCAGACAGATCCTTGGCTGCCTTTGATCGCATTTCAACGCCGCAGCCAAGAACTTTGATCAGATCGGTTATGATCTCATTTTTAAATATCTTGCTGTATTCACTCTTAAGGCAGTTAAGTATCTTGCCTCGAATAGGCATAATAGCCTGGAAATTCGCGTCTCTGGCCTGTTTGCAGGCTCCAAGAGCCGAATCTCCTTCAACAATGAAAAGCTCCCGCTCCGAAACATCCTTGGATCTGCAGTCAACAAATTTTTGCACGCGGTTCGTCATATCGATCTTAGTCTGTAATGTGCTTTTCAGACTTTTTCTCGTGTTCTCCGCCTTTACGCGGCTGCGCATATTGATAAGCACCTGATCCGCGATCTTATCCGCATCCATTTTATTCTCAATAAAATACACTTCAAGCTGTTTTCTGAAGAAATCAGTCATTGCTTCCTGAATAAATTTATTGGTTATGGACTTCTTGGTCTGATTTTCATATGAAGTCTGTGTTGAAAACGAGGAAACAACAAATATAAGTATATCCTCAATATCCTGTATATTGATCTGACTGTCGGTCTTGGTATATTTATTATTTGCTTTAAGATAGGCGTTTATCTGATTTACAAATGCACTTTTAAATGCCTTGTCCGGTGCGCCGCCGTGCTCAAGAAAACTTGAATTGTGATAATACTCTTTGCACTGCGTTTTTAAAGAAAAACAGAGAGCAGCTTTTATAATAAGCTTATACTCGCTGAGATCCTCTCTGTCCTTGCCCACTCTTTCACACTCCCAGTACTGCGGAGTCGTAAATGCGTTTCCTGCGGCAAGCTCATCGACATAATCTTTGATTCCGTTTTTATAGCAGTATTCAAATGTTTCAAATCCGTTTGAGGTCTGATTTCTGAGTATGAATGTTATTCCGTCATTCACGATCGCCTGACGTTTTAACGTGGCCTGATAATACTCAAGCGGCACATTGATATCAGTAAACACTTTGAGATCCGGTTTCCATCTGATCCTGGAGCCGGTATCTTTTTTTGCATAAGCTTCTCTTTTTAAACCGCCTATATTCTCTCCATGCTCAAAATGAAGCGTATAGCAATATCCGTCTCTGTGTATTTCCGCGTCCATATATTCAGACGCATACTGCGTCGCGCAAAGGCCAAGACCGTTCAAACCAAGCGAATATTCATAATTTTCCGTTCCGTTACCGTATTTGCCGCCGGCATAAAGTTCACAGAAAAGAAGCTTCCAGTTTTCCTCATCTTCCGCCTTGTTGTAATCAACGGGAATACCCGCCCCGAAATCCTGAACCTCCACGGAACAGTCGGAAAATCTGGTGACTATAATTTTATTTCCGCGGCCTTCTCGCGCCTCGTCGATCGAGTTGCTCATGATCTCGAAGATCGAGTGCTCGCATCCCTCTATATCATTGGATCCGAAAATAACGGCAGGTCTTTTTCTTACTCTGTCCGCGCCTTTTAAAGACCTTATACTTTCATTATTGTATTCGTTCTTTTTGGCCATAATTACCTCCGCTGATTTTATACAGAAATATTATACAAGATATTGTGGATTTGTCAAGATTTTGTAATCACTGCAACAATATGATGAAATATTATCTGCTTAAAATGCAAAATTAATATAAAACATAACAAAAAAATAAGATGCGGTAAACACATCTTATTTTCTGAAAAATATTTTCATTTATGAAAACTGACATCAAATATTATCCGATGAATGGCTGTCAGAACCAGATTCCGTCGTATCCTGATGAGCAGAATCCTGCCTGTAAGGATTTGGATCTGCGGGTTCTGAAACGGATTCGCCGCTATCTGTATCTGCTTCCGCATCTTTTTCCTCAGTCACTCCGGCGGACGCGTCAATATTTGAAGATTCCGATGGTAAAGTGCCGTTTTCCATGAGTGACTCAAATTCAGCAGAATTGATCTTTTCACGGCTGATAAGTGTTTCTGCAACAAGCTCCAGCTTATCATAGTGTTCTTTTAAGATCTTGTAAGTTCTGTCGTACGCTTCACGCATCATTTTTTCGATCTGCCCGTCAATTCTGGCAGAGGTCTCTTCACTGTAATTATTGACGTGACCGTAATCTTTGCCGAGAAATACCTCGTTATTTTCATCACTGTATACAACCGGTCCGAGTTCGTCACTCATACCGTATTTCGCCACCATATCACGGCAGATCTGCGTTGCACGCTGAAGATCATTGGATGCGCCGGTGGAAATATCATCCAGTGCCAGTGCCTCTGCAACACGCCCGCCCATCATGGAAACAAGAGAGTCGAGCATTTCGCTTTTTGAGGTGTAATTCTCTTCCTGAGGCTGATACATTGTATAACCGCCTGCCCCGAGACCGCGGGGAATGATCGAAATCTCCTTAACGGGGTCGTGGTTTTCCAAATAAAATGATACTACGGCATGGCCGGACTCATGATAAGCGGTAAGCTTTTTCGCTTTTTCGGAATATTTGTGCGATTTCTTTTCCGTACCCATTTCAACACGCGTAGTCGCGTCCTGGATCTCTTCATTGGTAATCGCCTTTTTATGTCTTCTGGCTGCAAGCAACGCCGCTTCGTTCAGAAGATTCTCAAGATCAGCACCGGTAAATCCAATCGTAAGCTGAGCGACCTCTTTAAGGTTAACATCAGGTCCGAGCGGCTTATTTTTAGAGTGGACTTTGAGGATATCTTCCCTGCCCTGAGTATCTGGCCTGTTTACTGTGATCTGCCTGTCAAATCTGCCGGGTCTTAAAAGCGCGGGATCAAGAACATCAGGTCTGTTCGTTGCCGCAATAACGATGACGCCGCTATTAGTTCCGAAACCGTCCATTTCAACGAGCAGCTGATTAAGCGTCTGCTCACGCTCATCATTTCCGCCGCCGGTTCCGGCGCCCCTGTGTCTGCCGACAGCGTCAATTTCGTCAATAAAAACGATTGCCGGAGCCTTCTTGATGGCCTGTGAAAACAGATCTCTGACACGGCTGGCACCTACGCCAACATACATTTCTACAAAATCAGAGCCTGAAATAGATAAAAACGGCGCGTTTGCCTCGCCTGCAACGGCTTTTGCAAGAAGCGTCTTACCGGTTCCCGGAGGGCCTACAAGCAAAACGCCCTTAGGGATTCTTGCACCAAGGTCGGTAAATTTCTGGGGATCCTTAAGAAATTCAACAAGTTCTTCAAGCTCCGCCTTTTCCTCGTCGCAACCAGCGACATCGGCAAAAGTTTTTTTATTCTTATCCTCCAGCGTTTTTGTTTTAACTCTGCCGAAACCAAGTGTTCTGTTGGTCTCACTGTTCATGGTATCGCCCATTTTTTTCATCATGAACCAAACCAGAACCGATCCGCCGACTATGATAATCACATACGGCAGAAGACTTACGATCCAGCTTCTGGAATTGCTCTGTTTATAGTTATAAACGATCTGCGCATCCGGGTGTGATTCGTTATATTCATCAATACTGTCTCTTATATCCTCAAGGAAATACGTTACGCTGGGAACCTTATATTCCTGCGCTTCCTCAGGCTTGTCAAAAGTTTTATAAGTCAGGGCGCCTGATGTCAGGTCAAGCTCAAATTCAGACACCTGATCCGTTTTAAACAGATTGACTATCTGACTGTATTTCATTTCCGTGCCGTTTTGTGAATTTGCGAATATGAACGCCAGTACAACCAGCAAAACGGGTATCAGAATGTAAAATACGGCAGATTTCCAGTTTTTGGACATATTATTCATTAATTCTTATCCTCCGTGCGGATGCTTAAAATTAAAATGTTTTTAGTATTACTGTCAACAGCAGTTCTTTGGGAAACGGTTATACCCGCAATACCGATAACTCCGTTATCGTCCGCAATAACAGGTATCCTGTTTCTGATTTCAGGCGGAATATGCTGTTCATTAAAAAGCTTTTTAAGGCTCTTTGTGCAGTTTCTGCCCTTTGGAGAGATCAGATCACCGTCTTTTCTGCTTCTGACAATCACGTTGCCAACTATTTTATCACAGTCGCAGTAAAAATCAAACTTTTTGTTATTAAATTCACATTTATTTAAGAAATCTTTTACAGAAACAACGTTTTTGGATACAATAAAACTGAAATTTTTATGTTTCTTGCCAAAATCGGCAATTCTGATATTCCCGGCTGCTGAAACAGCGAATATGTTTTCAGAGATCTGAAAACGCGAATTGCGCAGCGAAAGCCGTAAGACACCCGTTATAACGTTATCATTCACCGGCAGTCCGTTATCATTCAGCCATTTTGCAGCAATTCTGTTTTTTTCACTTTTTGAAAGGCGGTTGAAACGCTCTGCACGAATCATGTTATCCTGACATATGTCATCATAGATGCTGCTGATATGCTCGTTTAAGAAGTCTTCGTCATCACAAAGCGTTTCGATCATACGCGCCGCATGGTGCTCAAATTCACCGTTCAAATGCCTAAAAAGAGGCATGATCTCATTTCTGATAAAATTACGGGAATAGCTGGAATCAGAATTTGTGCTGTCCACTCTGTAAGAAATATTATTGTCATCAAGATATCTTCTTATTTCCGCAGAGCTAATCTCAATGAGCGGCCTAATGATCCTGCCTCTTTTTGGAGGGATCGAACAGAGCCCCTTAAGAGACGTTCCGCGGGCGCACCTGAAAATCATAGTTTCAATATTGTCAGACAGATTATGCGCAGTTGCTATTTTGGAGCAATTAAAGGATTCAAAGAACTCATACCTTGCCGTTCTTGAGTATTCCTCGACGCCCATTTTACATTTTTTTGCCTCAACAGGGGCATTGATATGCAGTATCTTAAAGTCGATGCCGTTTTTTTTGCAAAAACGCTCACAAAAAGCAGCATCTTCCATGCTTTCTTTTCCCCTTATACCGTGCTCCACATGGAAGGCGGTCAGCTTCAGAGAATACGCGTCCCTAATACTTAGAAGAAAAAGAGCAAGCATGACGGAATCAGCGCCTCCTGAAAGAGCAACAAGCACTGAATCGCCTTTTGAAATCATGTCATATTTTTTTACAGTATCAAGAATTTTATCGTTCATCGCCGTAGTCTTTTTCAACGCATCTGAATCTTGTAAATTCCTTGTCAAAGGCCATTTCAACAGTACCGGTAGCGCCGTGCCTGTTTTTTGCCACAATCAGTTCGGTAGCTGCCTCGTCGACCTGTTCGCGCTTATCATCATCCAGTTCGCCGCTGTAATAATCGGGACGGTAGAGAAACATTACGATATCAGCATCCTGCTCAATAGAACCGGACTCTCTCAGGTCCGCAAGCTGAGGTCTGTGGCTTTTGTTTCTGCCTTCCGTGCCTCTGGAAAGCTGGGCGCAGCAGATGACCGGAATATTCAGGTCTTTTGCCATCATCTTGAGATTCCTCGTTATATCGGAAACCTCCTGAACACGATTTTCTTTTCTGACAGCTGACTGTAACAGACCAAGATAATCGATAATAATAACGTCAACATTTTTCATTCGGCGTACTTTTGCTTTAATTTCGGGCACTGTAATGCTTGAAGAGTCGTCAAGATAAAGCTCAGCCTCTTCAAACTCGCCGGCAGCATTGCCAAGGCGCACCCATTCATCGTCAGAAAGTTCGCCTTTACGGATCTTCTGGCTCGGGATTCCGGCTCTTGAAGACAAAAGCCTTTCCGCAAGCTGCTCTTTTGACATTTCAAGGCTGAAAAACACACATTTTTTTCTAGCCGTCATGGAAACGTTCTGCGCAAGATTAAGCGCAAAAGAGGTCTTACCCATAGCCGGGCGTGCGCCGATCAGAATAAGATCGGATTTCCCGAGTCCGGTGATATACCTGTCCAGCAAACTGAAACCGGACGGAACCGCCTGGTATTTCTCTTTATCCTCGCCTGTGATCTTATGTAAACGGTCATAAACATCGTTTACAATTACGTCAGAAAGTTTTTTCGGATCGTCATCCTTTGAGCCCTGCCGGATATCATATATTTTCTGCTCTGCAAAATCGAGCAGTGAATTAGCGTCTGAATTATTCGAGGCAGCCGCTTCTATTATTTTCTGCGAAACGGAGATCAGAGTTCTCAAATAATACTGTTCCTCAACGATCTTCGCATATGTCTTTACATTGGCAGTTGACGGAACGCTGTCTCTGAGAGTTATAAGATATTCTCTGCCACCGGCGTCGTCATAAAGACCTTCTTTTGCAAGCGAGTCGGCTATAACTACCGGATCTATTTTTGCTTTTGAACCGGTAAACATCGCCATCATTGAAGAAAATATGGCCTTGTGCTGAGGAAGATAGAAATAATCCTGTTTAACAATTGAAACAACGTCTTCCATACACTCCGGATCTATCAGTATAGATCCGAGAACAGCCTGTTCGGCCTCAAGACTGTAAGGCATAGCGGCAGTGCCGGAATTGATAGTTGCCATTTTTAATCATCCGTTTCCGTTCAGGCTTCGGACACCTGAACATAAATTTTTGCGCTGATTCCCTGATATATCTTTATTTCGGCCTCATAGGTACCGAACTGTTTGATATCGTCAACGCTGATTTTACGTTTATCTATATCAAGATTCATATCCTTTTTTATCTGTGCTGAAATATCCTTGGCCGTAACCGAACCAAACAGCTTACCGTTTGCTCCGGCCTTTGCAGTTAACATGAAAGTTTTGCCTTCAAGCTCAGCTGCGTCTGCCTGAGCAGCCTTGATCTCTTCCTGCTTATGATATTTTTTTGCATTTTCCTTATTGTTAAAATCATTCATAGCGCTTGCGTTTGCTTCAGTGGCAAGTCCGCGCGGAAAAAGATAATTCCTTGCATATCCGTCCGAAGCATTTACAAGCTCACCTTTTTTTCCCAAATTTTTAACATCCTGCTTTAGTATAACTTTCATATCGGTTAACCTTTCTTTAAATCTCCATAATAATCGGCAAAATCATCGGATTGCGCTTGGTCTTCTCATACATCATATGAGAAATCTCATCTTTAAGGCTCGTTTTAACGCTGTTCCAGTCATGATAACGGCTGTTATAAGTTTCATCAATCACACGGCACGCCAGATCCCGAGCGGAATTAATAAGCTCTTCACTTTCCCTGACGTAAACAAATCCCCTGCTGACTATATCCGGGCCGCACAAAATATCGCCCGTTTCAGAATCAATAGTTGCAACTATAATGATTATTCCGTCAGCGGAAAGATGCTTTCTGTCATTAAGAACTATATTTCCTACATCTCCGACACCGTAACCGTCAACATAAACGTCTCCGCTGGGAACATCGTCAAGCCGCTTTATTCCCCTATCGGATATCTCAATGTAATTTCCAATGTCACCGACAAAAATATTCTTTTTGTTTATACCCATGGATTCAGCAAGCTGAGCATGTTTTCTTAAGTGCTTTTGCTCGCCGTGAACCGGAATAAAGAATTTAGGATTGACGATGCCCATCATAAGCTTGAGCTCTTCCTGGCAGGCATGGCCGGAAACGTGTACCTCGTACATTTTTTCGTAGATTACCTCTACGCCACGTTTCATAAGCTCGTTTACTACATTGCCCACCATTTTTTCGTTTCCCGGAATCGGCGTAGCTGAAATGATTACATAATCATTAGGCGAAGCGGTAACTTTTTTATGCTCGCCGTTAGCAATCTTTGTAAGAGCACTCATGGGTTCACCCTGCGAGCCCGTAGTAATGATAACCAGTTTATCATCCGTATAGTTTCTTATTTCATCGATGCTGATAAGAATATTATCGGGCACGTTGAGATATCCCAGCTCTTCGCCGACCTGGACCAGATTTTCAAGGCTCCTGCCTACAACGGCTACTTTGCGTTTCAAGTGCTTTGCAACGTCAATGATCTGCTGAACGCGGTGGATGTTGGAAGCAAAAGTTGCCACAACAATCCTGCGTTTTCCGGCTTTTCTGAAAAGGTTTAAGAAAGACTCGCCAACCTTTTTTTCACTCATTGTATAGCCGGGCCTTTCTGCATTTGTTGAGTCCTGAAGAAGCGCAAGAACACCGTTTGAACCATATTCCGCAAAACGCGGAAGGTTGATCATATCACCGTCAACAGGGGTTGTATCGATCTTAAAGTCACCTGTATGGATAATTGTACCGCCGGCACAGGACACCGCAAGGCCCACGGCATCCGGGATCGAATGATTAACATGGATAAATTCAACCGTGAATTTGCCGAGTTTTATCTTATCCGTCGGATTGATCTCATGCAGTTCGGCAACATCCAGTAATCCGTGTTCTTTAAGCTTGCCTTTGATAAGACCTATTGTGAGTCTGGTTGAATATATCGGAACGTTGATCTTTTTGAGCAGGTACGGGATTCCCCCAATATGGTCTTCATGTCCGTGAGTGATAAGCAGACCTTTTATCTTATCTGCATTTTCCTCAACAAAAGCAAAATCGGGAATTACTGAATCCACTCCAAGCAGCTCTGCGCCAGGAAAGGCAAGGCCGCAGTCCACAATAAACATGTCTCCTGCATATTCATAGACGGTCATATTCTTTCCGATTTCATTCATGCCGCCAAGAAAAGCGATCTTGATATGCTCAGCCTTACGGGACTTTCTGACAGAAGTCTGAGGCTTTTTTGTAACCCTGCGATAAGAATAGGTGCGCTTTGCGGAATTCCGTTTTCCTGCGGCGCTCTTAGCAGTGGCTGTATTTTGTTTTGTCATAAAAAATAATTAGCTCCTTTAATATGAAATTTTTTCCGAACAAAAGATTAGGTATATAATAAATTATAAAATTTAACTTGTCAAGAACAGTTTGCTAATAAACAAGTTCTTTGCGATCTATATTGATTATTACCAAAAAGAATGATAAAATATTCCAAACATAAAAAATACTTTTAGAAAGTGAAAAGATATGAAAAAGGTCAGTATCTATACAGACGGGGCGTGCAGCGGCAATCCCGGCTGCGGCGGATGGGGCGCGGTGCTTGTTTACGGCACGGCGGAAAAAGAACTGTGCGGAGCGCAAGCAGACACAACAAACAACCGCATGGAATTGACTGCGGTTATAAAAGCGCTTGAAGCGCTGAAAGAACCGTGTGATGTTGAGTTAACCACCGATTCAAAATATGTTTGCGACGCAATAAACATGGGGTGGCTTTATTCATGGCAGAAAAACGGCTGGAAAAAAGCAGATAAGAAACCGGCGCTTAATGTTGACCTGTGGGAACAGCTGCTTATACAGCTGAAAAGGCACAGCGTAAAATTCAACTGGGTAAAAGGTCACAACGGTCATCGTTATAATGAACGCTGCGACAGACTTGCTGTTGAACAGTACAAAAAACTTCAAAACAGCTGATCCGGATTATTATACGCAAACTCGGGCGGTCTTACCGCCTGTTTTTTTATTGTAGCAATACCGATTCCAAAACGATTATGAGCAAGGCGATACGCTTTGGCGCGCCTTTGAAGAGATGTGTCTTCAGCCAGATTCTTAATTTGAAAGCGGAAAAAAGGGACATTTTTCAGGCCGAAAAGCCTGTCATAGGTCTGATTTTCATAATGGATCGAATAATGGATATCAAAAAGTTTTGAAAAATTGAGGATATTGCTGTTACCATCCATAAAATCAGCGTTGCCGTTATAGACCAGCCAGCTTTCGCACAAAAAATAATCCCACTTTATTTCGGGAAAATAACGGCTGAAAAAATCAACTGCAAGTATAAATGACTTTCTGCATTCATGAATATCCAGTTTTCCGCATGCAGGAATGTGAACGTTGATTACATAATCCCCATAGTTAAACGGCAGTCTGGAATAGTGAAAGGCAGGATTTTTACATTGAAAGATCTGAAACTGCAGCCTCCCAAGCTTAAAAAGCCGAAAGGACACATGATGCTTTATCCACTGATAATTTTTTAATCCGATGTTATTATTCTCCCTGCACCAGAGACCAATATCAGCCAGTGTATCAATAAATACAGAATCCGGTATTCCCTTTTTTTGATACTTTTCATAAGTAAATTCTGAGGCTTTCAGCGCAGCAGCCAGCCGGATCAGATCGCTGCGTTTTATAAGCCCTTTTACGCTGCCGTCAGAATAATTACGGGCAAGGCGCAAAAAAGCGACCTCGTCGCGAACGGCAAGGTCACTGAGTTTTATTTTCAGATCGTTATTTATATCAGCAAATTCAATAAATTTAAAATCCATAATATTACTGAGCAGCGCTTTGACCAGTTGTATCCGAAGCGGCAGTAGTTGTTTCATATCTGCTCGTCAGACCGCTTGAAACCACATAACGCACTTCGGTTTCAATTCCGTACTGCTGAAGCAGAGGCAATACTTCTTCATACAGGAATGTGGAGTCCGCATCCTCATCCTGTATCACAAAGCTGGTGCCGGCGTCAAGATAACGCACCTCACTTGTAAGGCCCTCGATACCGTCAACCTCCTCACCTTCGAAAAAGATGTAAGTTCCTTTTACGGTAATAATTCCGTCATACGGATTTTCGGGCAGGGTAAAATCCTCTGTAACAGGCTGGGTCGTGGTTTCGGCAGTGCCAAGACCGATGCCGGCAAGGGAACCGCTGAAATAAAGATAGCAGAACACAGCTATTACAACAACAAGAAAAGTCAGAATGATTGGCCATTTACTGCTGCTTTTCTTTTCTTTTTTAAAACGGTGGCGTTCAAGGGTAGCCGTTTCTTCTTCTATATGCGTTGCATTAACGTCAACATTATTTTCAGTTTCATGATAAGACGCATCTGTTACTTTGTGTACAACAAGAGGGCTGTCCAAATGTTCGTCATTATAATCGTTTGCCATATTAAAAATCCTTTAATCCGCAAATTTCTACTTTTTATTATTAGTTATAATATCATAATAATCAATTTTTTTCAATAAGTTATTGCAATTAAAAATATCCGCTGTTATAATTTAACTATAAATAATTGGAGTGTTTTTATGAGAATACTTGCTTTTGATATCGGCGGCACGAATATCAAATATGCCGTTTGCAATGAAAAATATACACTGACCCAGATTCAGTCTGTCCCTACAGAAGCTTCAAAGGGCGGTCAGTATATCATAAATAAAGTTCTTGATATCATTGACGGCTTTGAGGATATAGACAGAATCGCAATCAGCACGGCAGGCCAAGTGGATTCAGAAAACGGAATCGTTGTTTACGCTACGGACAATATTCCATATTATACCGGTATGATGGTCAAAAAAATGGTTGAAAGCAAAACCGGAATCCCCACTTATGTTGAAAATGACGTAAACGCCGCAGCCGTAGGGGAAGCGCTCTTCGGCGCAGCAAAAGGATGCAGTGATTTTATCTGCCTTACTTTCGGAACTGGAATCGGCGGTGCGATCTATATCAACAACGAACTGTATAAAGGTTCCCATTCTTCTGCCGGTGAGTTCGGCCACATCATAACCCATGCGGGCGGCAGACCCTGCACCTGCGGCGGCGAAGGATGTTATGAACAGTATGCTTCCGCCAGAGCACTTACACAGGCTGTTGAGAAAGTTGCCGGAAAAGAATTAAACGGATTTCAGATCTTTCAGAAAGAGAACATTGAAAACCGCGAAATACGACACGTTGTTGATATTTGGATCGATGAGATAATAATTGGTCTTAAGAGCCTGATATGCGTTTTTAACCCTTCTCTGATCGTGCTAAGCGGCGGAATCATGAGTGAGGAATATATAATCGATCTTATAGACAGAAAAATTTATAAAGAACTTATGACTAATTTTAAAAATGTAAAAATCGTCAATACGGAACTCGGCAATAACGCCGGTCTCCTGGGCGTTGCCTATAAGGCCTCCAAATTATAAATTTAAGATCCGGCAATATTTGCCGGATCTTTTTATACTTATGACTATTTACACTTCATAGTCAGCATGCCGTCATCCGTGAAATCAGTTACGATTTCTTTTACTGCTGTCTGACCGTTTTTAAATTTTACGGTTATTTTAATACTGTCTGTTGGCAGTTCGCTGAAATCTGCTTCAGGATGATTAAGCAAATAGTCCATAGCCCCATCAGGCCAGTAACTTACATACCCTATCTCATCGCCGGGCAAATACGTTTTTGCCACAACTTTTTTCTGATTAAACTGTAATCTCTCAGGATGTTTTCCTTTGTTTTCAATCAGAATACAGTAGTCATAATAATTTTCATCCTCCCCTGCCATGTCAGACAAATAGCAGGAGTATTCGTAGGTAGAGATCTTTGAAACATCAAAATCCTCGTCATAAATATAATCAGAGCAGTCCTTGCTGCCGATAAGATCAGACACAATTTTCTGCTTAATTTCAGATGTATTTTTTCCGTCTGACGCGGAAATCAGTTCACTATAATCTTCATATTGCTGCTGTGTTATGGGAATCACTGCTGAATAATATTTCTTTTGTTTTACAAGGTAATTCTGTAAAAGTCTATCACTGTAACTAAACGTGCCGTTGCTGCTCTCAAATGTTACGGAATCGATCTCTTCATTCGACCGAACTGTGATACCGTTATCTTCGCTCTGACCGCTGACAGAATACCCGTCTAAACCCTCATTCAATGATATCTTTATATTCATCAGCTCAATGTCTTCATTGTTTATTGTCACAGTATTATTTTTATTGTCCTGGGCATAAGCAATTATTGAAAAATCGCTTGGCGCTGATACATATTGTGGGCTACCGGGATCTGACGGTTTATCTGAAGATACATGATAGATTCCGAACCCGCCGGCAATAATTACAGCAAAAGCAGCCATTGCCGCAACGATCTTCTTAGGAGAAATCAATATTTTTTTCTTTGTTTCAGTCATGTTTAAAACTTTAGTTTTGATCTTCTCGCTCGGCTCAATACCGTTAAATAGCTCTTTATACTCATCTTTCATAACATTTCCTCCTTTTCAAGTATTTCTTTCAGTTTGTTCCTTGAACGCTGCAGCAGCACGCCCACATTACCCTCTTTTAATTCCAATGTTTTCGCAATTTCTTTGATACTCAGATCTTCATAATAAAAAAGATGCAGTATTAAAGAATATTTTTTTGGAAGCTTATTTAAGGCATAAACAGGTCTTCTTTTTCTATTTTTGTATCCTCAAAGGTTTCATCCAATTCGCAGACCTTTGTTTTCCAGAAAGATCTTAAGCTTGTCTTTAAACAGTTTACAGTTACACGAATAAACCAGGCCCTTTCATGCTCCGCGTTTTCAAATATGGGCTGTTTCTTTATGTATCTGTAAAACACTTCCTGATAAACATCATCAGCGTCCGCGCTGTTTTTCATCTGAGCATATGCAAGCCGGTAAACTGCATTGCTGTTGCGTTTTATAATCTGCTTGATCTCGTCATGACGATCCATCAAAAACCTCCTTTCAATACGAATACTTTTCAAATCAGAAAAATTTAACACAAAATAGTATTTTTATGCTAAAAAAGGCCGTTTCGGAAAGAAACAGCCTTTAGTCATATAAAATACCCTATCAGATTTTGAACGGACAGCGTCCCGTCATTTCGCAAAATATTTTTAAATCTGTCCATATTCACATCGCTGTGCTCGGTTTCTTTGCTCCAAAGGTGGATCGTCCAGGCATTATTTCCGAAACAAGCAGGGATCAGAACACCTACTGCCGTAGCCTTGATTTTAGACAAAATATCTTTATCATACACAGCCTGCATAAAATAGCGAAAAAGAAAATAAACGGCAATATTTTCACAGCTTTTTGAATTGAGCACAGATTTGTCAAAATTGCCTTTTTGAACCTTTTCCGGCCATTCCGGGTTGATTACCTCAGGATTATTAAAAATCTCATTAAACGGAACAGACGGCTCGCATTCATCATATTTGTTTATATCATTCTGAAGCTGCAGACCGAATTTTAAAAGCAGAACGATGCGCTCATTAAGAGGAAGCTGCTTATTCCTTGCGATCTCATATGCTTTGTTTCTTGCCTTAAGCAAATAAAAATACAGTTCAGCGTCGATATCGTTAAGAACAGGAGGATCTGAATTAACCGTAGTCTTAAATTCAAAATCCTCTTGAAGATTCCACATGATATCGCTTGCGACAGGACAGGAAAAAGAAAGCCCCATTTCTCTGACCGAACCGAAATCATTCACAAACCGGGGAAATGTCCGGCATGTGTACGGCGTATGCTCTCCTCCGATGGCAATATGCATATCACAAAGATTCTCACTGTTTAAAAACGGGCATCTCTTATTTTTTGTAAGTTTAAAAACAGTATTCCCGAATTCATCTTTGCTTAATACGGAATCGATCCTTTTTTTGAATTCACAATTTAAGTTTTTATAATATTCCAAAGATTCATCATCAGCATCAACTTCCCAACCCTGACAGCAAGAATCCGGGCATTGACCGGCTATGCACTTAAAATCTTTGCAAAAATTCGGAGTAATAAGTTTCATTTGTACCCTCACGTCATATCAACAATCACCAGTCGGATAAAAAAGAAACGGCTAAATCCAAATGGAAATAGCCGTTCCGTGGTGCGAGAGACGGGACTTGAACCCGTACGAGTCGCCCCACACGCCCCTCAAACGTGCGCGTCTGCCGATTCCGCCACTCTCGCTCACAACGATAGAAATTATATCAAATAATTTATACGTTGTCAATATCAATTTCAAAAATTTTTAAAATATCTTCCGGTGCATTTACAATGATGTCAGCACCGGCGGAAATCAGATTGTCAACCGGGCGAAAGCCCCAGGAAACACCTATGCCTAAACTGCCGAGATGATGAGCAGATTCCATATCCACGTTGCTGTCCCCTATCCATACCGTTTCATCCGCACTTACCGACAAAGAGGATAGTATTTCTGACGGTACCTGAGGGTCAGGTTTTTTAGGCCTGTTATCCAAAGCTCCCTGGACAATATGAAATATATTTTTATTAAAAAGAGCATCTATCATGCCTTTTGCCGCCTTATCCGGCTTATTTGTGCACACGGCAAGTTTGATCCCGGCGCATCTCAGTCTATTTACGACTATGTCCATTCCCGGGTAAACGTGCGCATGATCAAGCTTGATCTCATTATATTTGACCTTGAACTCATTGTATGCCGATTCAAGATCGCTTTCGCCAAGCTTATTTTCAAACGCTCTTTTTACAAGCAGCTTTGCACCGTTGCCTACGAATTTTTTATAATCGTCAATACACCACTTTGGCTTAATTCCGTGCTTATCCAAAACAAAATCACAGGCGAGCCCAAGATCTTCAATAGTATCTACAAGCGTGCCGTCCAGATCAAAAATGACGCACCGCGGACAGCCTGTAATAAGCCTTGCATCTTTTAAACTGCTTTCACCGTCAACTATGATCGGTCTTTTCATAGACATCACTCAAATCTTCGAACTTTCTCTTTCTGGAATCATATATCAGCTTTGCAGCAACGCCCAAAACGGCTATACCGACAACGGCGGCAAATTCAATATATATCTTCTGCTCGTCCGCCCGGCTGTTTGCCGAAAGCCTGCCGCTTTTAACTTTAGTCCATAAATCAGCCTGCAGTTCCAAAATATTCTGAGGAAGGTTACTGAAATACTGCCCTTCCGGAGTCTCTGAAGGGTACACAGCTTCATTTTCAAACAAAGAATGCTCCTCGTTGTTCATAACCGTTACGTTCGGGGACGCATAATAAATATATTCTGCGTTTTCCAGAGCTACCTGCGGTTCCTGCATGAAATTTATAAAAGCTTCTGCGCCGCGCTTGTTCTGAACGCAGGTCGGTATACAAAATGCGTCATAAAAAATATTGACGCCCTCTTCAGGGAACGCATACGCCAAATCAGGATTATTCTCATTCATCAGAACATAATCTCCGGCATAATACGTTGCAAAAGCATACTCGCCGCTCTCCATAAGATTAAAGACCTCGTCCATTACATAAACGGGATTTACATTATCTCTTTGCTGGGCAAGGAGCTCTGCTGCCTCATTCCAGTCACTTTCATTCGTAGAATTAAAATCTTGACCCAAAAGAGCCTGGGCTATCGCAAAAGCGTCTCTGGAATTATTGAACATAAGGACTTTTCCCTTATATTGCTCATCCCACAGAACGCTCCAGCTTGTTGGCTCCTCTTCAACCAGCTTGGTATTATAGATCAGCGCAGTTGTGCCCACATTATAACAGAGAGAATATTTCTGTTCCGGATCAAAAAACAGATTCTGATATTCTTCGGCAATAAGAGATCTGTTCGGAACATTGTTCCAGTCGATCTCAAGCAGCATATCCTCATCAATGAGACGTTCGATCATATAATCACTGGGAACGATAACGTCATAGGAAACGCCGCCGCCGGCCAGTTTTGAGTACATATTTTCGTTTGACTCAAAATTTGTATAATTTAAGGTTACGCCGGTCAGGCGTTCAAATTCTGAAACAACGTCCATAGAACCCTCTGAACCGTCTGAAATATATTCGCCCCAGTTATAAACATTTACAGTTGTGCCCTGAAGACCGAGTCCGGCATAATAGGCAATCTGTTCATCAGTAAAAACTTCGTCTTCACCGGCTGCGTAGGCGCATACCGATGCCGGTGCCCAGCAAAGCAAGAAGCAGAGAATAAGAGTAAAGATCCTTTTCATTTTTTCTCACTCTTACCCTTTTCAGCTTTGCTCTGCGCAACATTCAGTAACACAAGAAGAACAAGAATTACTATGAACATCAGCATAGAAAGCGCATACATATCAGGTTTTACGCGCTTTTTTGTAAGTGAGAAAATATAGATCGGCAGGGTCTGAAAACTTGGTCCGTTTGTAAAATATGAAATGATAAAATCATCAAGGGACAAAGTAAAACTCATAACAAGACCGGTTATGATCCCACTCATTATATTGGGAAGCACCACTTTAAAGAACGCCTTAACCGGCTTACAGCCAAGGTCAACCGCCGCCTCATAAATATTAATGTCAAACTGGCGCAGCTTTGGCAGCACGTTCAGCACAACATAAGGCAGACAGAAAGTGACATGTGCAATCAGCAGAGACCAGAAATTCAGCGATTCGGTCCTGTGAAGAATCGCGCCGACAAAAACAAAAAGCAGCATCATTGAAATGCCGGTAACGATCTCTGGATTCATCATCGGAATATTGGTAACCGTCATCACAACGCTTTTGATCTTTTTGCTTCTGTAATTATATATACCAACTGCCGCCATAGTACCGATAACAGTAGAGATCACACAGGATACGACGGCAAGGATCACTGTGTTTTTAAGCGCGTCCATAGCTGCTGAATTAGTGAACATTTCCTTCCACCATTTCAGGGAAAATTCAGTAAATTCATAAGTGCTGGCGCTTTCATTAAATGAAAAGACAGCCATTACTGCAATAGGAGCATAAAGGAATATGAATACTAGCGCCATATACAATTTAGACACCGGTGAAAGTTTTGCTTTTTTCATATAACCACTCCTCCTTCCGAATCGCTGTCCGCCCCAAGATAGTTCATGACTCCGAGGCATATAAGTATGAGCACCATAAGCACAAGAGAAAGGCTGGCACCCAAATGATAGTTGTTTGCGGACTGAAACTGCGTTTCAATAATATCGCCGATTAAAACGATCTGACCTCCGCCAAGCTTTTGTGTAATATAAAAAGTAGACACACACGGTACGAACACCATTGTAATACCGCTCAGCACACCGGGAAGAGATAACGGCATGATCACTTTTTTCATGATCTGAAATCTGTTTGAACCTAGATCCTGCGCAGCCTCTATAAGTGAATTGTCCATCTTTGAAAGAACGGAATAAATAGGCAGGATCATATACGGAAGAAAATTATATACCATTCCCAAAATAACGGCGCCGCCTGTATTAATTAGCTGAAGACTGCCGAGCCCCAACGCGTTGAGCAACGTATTGATTATTCCCGTGTCGCCCAAAATCGTCATCCAGGAATAAGTTCTGATAAGAAAATTCATCCACATGGGAAGCATAACCAGAAGAACCATCATGCTCTGTGTGCTGAATTTAAGTCTTGAAAGAAAATACGCGAACGGATAAGCGATGACAAGGCAGATTGCAGTAGCCGCAATGCCGTAAAGAATAGAAAGAAGTATTGTTGACGTGTATTCCGGCAACACTTTAATACTTTCAAGCGAAAACGCTCCGGAAGTATCTGTGAAAGCGTAATATATTACCATGATTAGTGGTGCAATTATAAAAAGGACGGACCATATGATATACGGCTTGTCAACAAGCTTTTTTGAAAAACTATTTTTCATCGGAGCCCTCCCATTCATAATCAGCGTCGTTTATATGGTCAAACTCGTCTGAGAAGAATGAGTAGTCGCCGAATTCACCGCTGTACTCGCTGCGCTTCATAACGTGTATGGAATCTGCGTCGATATACATTCCTATCGTTTCGCCGACCTTATGATATTCAGTGGTCTGCACGAGCCAAATGAATCCGCCAACGTCAACAAAGGTTTCAAAAAAAGTTCCTTTGAAAACGACATCGGTCACAACTCCGGGCAAAGTATCTTTTTCTCCAACTTTTTTAATCGTAATATCCTCCGGTCGGATAACGGCCTCAACACGTTCATTCGGCTCAAAGCCTTTATCAACGCAGTCAAACGTAACACCAGAGATATTCACATAATAATCTTTTATCATTATTGCATCAACAATATTTGATTCGCCGATAAAATCCGCAACAAAAGCATTAACAGGCTCATTATAGATATCCTCAGGAGTCCCGATCTGCTGGATCTTACCTTTATCCATAACAACTACCCTGTCGCTCATGGACAACGCTTCTTCCTGATCATGCGTAACATATATAAATGTAATTCCAAGTCTTTTTTGAATTGCTTTCAGCTCTTTCTGCATGTCCTTTCTGAGCTTAAGGTCAAGCGCGCCCAGCGGCTCATCAAGCAAAAGTACATGCGGCTTGTTTGCAAGCGCCCTTGCAATGGCAACACGCTGCTGCTGCCCGCCTGAAAGGCTGTCAATAGATCTTTTTTCAAATCCCTTAAGATTAACAAGCTCCAGCATTTCCGCAACGGTCTTTCGTATATCGGATTTGCTCATTTTTTGGATTTCAGGACCAAATGCCACATTTTCAAAGACATTTAAATGCGAAAAAAGAGCATAACGCTGAAAAATCGTGTTAACCTTTCTCTTGTGAGGGGGAATATTGTTAATCACTTTTCCCTCAAACACGATCTCTCCTTCATTTGGCTCAACGAATCCGGCTATACAGCGCAGAGTAGTTGTTTTGCCGCAACCTGAAGGCCCTAGCAGCGTTATGAACTCTTTTTTGTTTATTGACAGATTCAGTTTGTCAAGAATTACATCCTCTCCGTATTTTACGGTAATACCTTTAAGATCAATGATTTTTTCCAATTATGCACTTCCTCTTTGTAACCCGATTTAACGCTCAGCGCGTCATAGAAATAAATATATCAAATTATGAGGAAATGTCAATATATTCAGAAAATTTTTTTCAAAATTTCTTCACCGTTTGACACTTTATTTACTGTATCTGCCACAAGTGAAAAATCACACACCATGGATTTTGTTTTATGAATACAGTCATCCATGCCAAACGGCACAAAGTAGTAGTTTTTATAATTCATAAGATTCCCTATATTTTTTGCCGCGGCTCCGAGCGCATCGTTGGTTGATACGCCGATAATAACCGGACGCGAATTTCTTAAATGACTTTTAGCAGCCATTGTGACTGCTGTATCGGCAATACCGTTTGCAAGCTTCGCCAGCGTATTTCCTGTACACGGAACTATGCACAATATATCAAACATTTTTTTTGGGCCGATCGGTTCTGCCTGCTCGATCTTATGAATAATTGACTTGCCGGTTAATTCTTTGATCTTATCCTGAAAATCGACCGCATCGCCGAATCTCGTATCTGTATTGTAAGCTGTTTCGCTCATTATCGGGTAAACATCGTATCCTGCATCAACCAAATCTTTCAATGCGTTTAAAGATTTTGAAAAGGTGCAGAAAGACCCCGTTAACGCATAACCAATTTTCAAAGTTTTTCCCCCTTGATTATATTCATTACTGCCTCTCCGATTATTTCTCCAGCCGTTTTCTGGGTATATTTTGACGGCATTCCCCTTCCGTTGATCAGATGGATTCCCAGACTTTTTGCCACCAGCGTGTCAACACCACCCGGGAAAGAGGCAAGGTCAAGTATTAAAACGCCTTTTTTTAATACTGATAATTCCTCTTTTGTTAATACAATATGAGGAACAGTGTTGATCACAATATCGTGATCAGATATTTTTTTCAGATCAGAAAAGTATATATGTTCAGCTCCGTCAAACTGTGCCTGCGCCGCAGAAAGTGAACTGCGGGAGCATACAGTTACACGCGCGCCGTAGGCGCTCAGAATCTTATGAAGAGCCTTTGCTATCCTGCCGTATCCGATGATCAGTATTTTACTTCCGGTGACAGAATAATCGGTGTTCTGTTCAATGCAGGCAACGGCTCCTTCAGCAGTCAGAAAGGCATTTTTGAGTACATATGTTTCGTCTTTCATATAATCAAAGCCGTTTTCGTACTTTCCCATGCCATAGAAAGCAAATTTGCCGCCGATACGGTCAAACATTTCTCTTTTAGCGGGCACCGGAAGAAGCACAAAATCACAGTTATCCATATTTTCTGTATATTGAAAGCCATGGTTTTCAAGATATTCTGCGGCATAAATCATTCTTTTATCCTGAGTATACGGCACGGCAAATGAAACAAGTTTCATATAATCACTCCCATCAACCCATATTATGCTTAAAATATTTTGATGTTAATGGTGTTTTACTGTTTATTTTTTGTTATAATAGTTGTATAATAAGATAAATTTGGATTACGGAGGAAACACCCTTTGAAAAATATAGATGAATTGCTCAAAAATGTTAAAAACGTTCATTTTATCGGTATAGGCGGAGCAGGAATGTGCCCCCTTGCGGAGATACTCATTTCGCTCGGGTACAGAGTTACCGGTTCCGATAACAATGATACGGAAACTTTCCGACGTGTTGAAAAAGAAGGCGCAAAGGTTTATCTAGGCCAAAAAAAAGAAAATATCAGTAAAGACACCGAGCTTGTTATATATACAAACGCGATACTCGCAGGAAACGAAGAACTTGAATACGCCAAGGCGAATTTTCCGTGTTTTGAAAGGGCTGAACTTTTAGGCGCTGTCAGCCGCGTATTCAGCAACTGCATAGGAGTATGCGGAACTCACGGAAAAACAACTACTACAAGCATGGTCACGGAGGCTCTGCTTGATTCCGGACTTGATCCCAGCGCGGTTATAGGAGGCAAACTTCCAAGGATAAACGCTTACGGAAGAGTCGGCAGAAGCCAGAACTTTGTTTGCGAATCCTGTGAGTTCAACAATACATTTCTTCACATGAATCCGGACATGGCGGTAGTGCTCAATATTGATGAGGATCACCTTGATTTTTTCGGCAATCTTGAAAATATCAAAAAGTCATTCAGAAAATTCTGTGAAAACACAACGAGAACAATCATCTATAACGGTGATGACGAAAATACGGTCGATATGCTGAAAGGGATAACCGGTAAAAAGCTTATCTCCTTCGGCATGAATGACTCAAATGATTATACGGCTAAAAATATTGATGTGCCCGGAGGATTCCATATTGAGTATGATATTTATCACGGTAAGGAATTTATTACCCATATCGTACTTACCGTTCCGGGTGAACACAATGTTTTAAATTCTCTTGCAGCCTTTATTGCCTGTATTGAAAGCGGCGCCGAGATTGAAAAGATAAAGCAGTCGCTCTATGAGTTTCACGGCGCGGGCAGAAGATTTGAGATACGCGGAACATTTAAAGGTATAACCCTAGCTGATGATTACGCACATCACCCGAGAGAGATAGAAGTTACACTCAAAGCGGCTAAAAAGATGAAATTCAAGCGCGTTTGGGCCGTTCACCAGCCGTTTACTTATACAAGGACGGCCAAATTTTTAGATGATTTTGCAAGAGTATTAAAAATTGCGGATCAATGTGTGATCTCTGAAATCATGGGCAGCCGCGAGGTAAATACGATCGGTATAAAAGCGACCGATCTTGCCTCCAAAATACCTGGATCGGTACAAATTGATAAACTGGAAGATATTGCCGACTATCTTGCGCAGAACTGCGAAGACGGGGATCTTGTTATAACGCTTGGCTGCGGAGATGTTTATAAGGTTTCAAGAATGCTTGAGGAAAAGCTCAAATAATCAAAATATATAAAATCGGGCGGCTGCATTGTGCAGCCGCCCTTTTCTCATCAGCAGATCTCTTCTTTCAGTGTTTCAACTATTGAATCATGCTTTAATTTTGATACAGCGTAAAACATGGAAACACCGACTATCAAAAATACCGCCGCTATTACAATTAAGTAAAGAGGGATGTTAATTGTGAACGGGATATTGCTGGATTGCAGAAGAGCATACATACCGAAAGAGATCAAAATGCTGATGGGTATACCGAATACTATTGCTTTGATTCCGTAGAAAAGACTTTCAAGACATATCATTTTTGTAAAGCCGTGAGGCGTAATACCCACTGACTTATACATTGCAAATTCCTTGCGCCTGAGGTCTATTCCTGTTGATACAGTGTTTATTATATTTGCGACGGCGATCAGTGTGATAAGAGCAACAAATCCATATGTGAACACCTGAAGAACAAAGATGACGGTGTTCATACTCTCCATGGATTCAGTCAGATTTATATAAGTTACACCGCTCATTGAATTCTGATCAATGATCTTGCCGATTTCATCGCATGTCTTCGCAGGATCATCTGACTCTATGCCAAACTGCAGCACCGGCGGTTCGTCATAATTGCTGTAATACGAATCATTACAATAGGATAAATACATACTGAGTGGTATATATAGGCTTATCGTTGTTGCGGCATTTAGATCACAAAGATAATTATCCGGATCATAATCCACAAAATCTGTAACGATCGCCTTTATATTTTTATTTTCGGAATCCGGAAGAATGTTGCCGCTCTCATCTGTTGCGTCATAATAAAACGCCTTTCCGATCATATTATCCGTAAATACTTTACCTGTTGAATTATCATGGGAAACATTGTTCATAAGCAGCGCTTTTACTTCGGACGCTTTGCCGTTTACAGCCGAATAATACTGATGATAGTCAATGCCGTTTTCTTCACAAAGCGCGTTAAAGTCATCATCGTCAATAAAATTCATATAAGCACAGGTATCTTCAAATAATTTGCTGTATGATGAAGTCAGGTTTTCCTTGTCCGCAACATCCTGATTCGTATAAAAGTTATCCTGCGGGTTATCTGCCCCGTAAAAAAGAATGCTGCTTGTAGTACTGTAAACATCATCAACACCGTTCAGATTTAGAGTTTCCTCAAGAAGTATGCTGTAATCCTCCTCGTTACCGGCAGTAACCGTTATCTGATACGGCATATCGTTTTGCAGATCATTCGCTTTTACAAACATATCGCAGAACGAATTTACGCTGAGAAACAAAACGATTGAAATTGCGATAGACGCCGTAATTACTCTTGATTTTCTTCCGTTTCGCTTTAAATTTTTATTGGCAAGTTCGCCTTCATAGCCGAAAATCACTCTTATAAGTTTTGACGATCTTAGCTTTTTGGAACTGATCTTTATCTCATTAGTCTGTTTCAGTGCGTCGATCGGCGTTACGGAGGACGCTTTTTTAGCCGGTATCATTGCGGAAACAAATATCGTTAGAACGCTTACGAGGAGTATGCCCAATATAACCCAAATCGGCACGACTACATTCATCTCAATATTTTCTCCGCCGTTTATCATTCCGGATTCCTGTATTCTTTTTCCTACTGCTTTAAGCGTAATATATATGCCTAATATACCCGCACCGATACCGACCGGGATGCCGACAAGCCCAAGCAGAAATCCCTCAAAATAAACTGAAGAACTTTTCTGAGATCTTGTTGCGCCTACGGACGCAAGCATTCCGAGGTATCTTGTTCTTTCAGAAAGAGACATTCCGAATGCATTGTAGATAAGCGCTATGCTTGCAATAACGATAACGGCAAGTATAACCAGACACATAGGAATGATATTCAGCGCATACCGGCCGTCTGCCGCAAAAGAGAAATTCGCGCCAAGATAGTCATCATTCAGTGTGTATCTCCCGTCTTCAATACCACAGGCGTTCATGATGTGCATAATATCCGCAGTTGATTTCATATTCACATTCTTAAGCTGAATATAAGCGGTTGCGCCGCTGAGTTCATCAGGGCCTGCAAGACGCAGGATCTTATATCCTCTTGTTGGGTAATTATTGTCTAATATGCCGGATATCCTATATTCTTTTATATCGTTAACAACAAATGATTCACCTGCGACAAAGTTACCGGTAACATACTGGACAGCGCCTTCACTTTCATACTGCCTTGTTCCCACGGGAATGGTGACTGTGTCACCCACCTGCCAGTCCAGTTCGTTATTTTCAATAAATTCCTTTTCAACCAGTATCTCGTTATAATCCTTTGGCAGTTCACCGTCAAAATCGGCGGTCACTATCTGACTGAGCCCGGCAGAATCTGCGGCAAAAACGGAACCAACCGAAGTCCTCGGAGAAACGCCGTAATCTATTTTAAAGCCGGAATCTTCAGCATTTAAAACTGCTATTTCTCCTACTTCAGACACATCGTTTTGAGCCGCAAGTTTACTCACTTCATCCGTTGTTATATTAGTTACCTGGGCATCCCAATGGCCGCCGGAATAATAAGTAACATCGGCAATATAGTTCATAAATGAAGCTATACTGACAAATACTGCCGTTATCATGGCAACTGAAACACAAATGCCGAGAATCGTAACTACTGTTCTGCCCTTGTTCTTTTTCAGATGCGCAAGGGTGAGTTTCTGTATGATGCTCAACCCATCCTCACCTCATCTCTTGTTATTCTACCGTCTTCAATTGCGATCACTCTGTCCGCAGACAAGGCAATACGCTCGTCATGCGTGATCATTATTACCGTCTGATTGAATTCCTTATTAAATTTTCGAAGCAGAGAAATAATCTCGCGGCTGTTTTCACTGTCCAGATTACCTGTTGGCTCATCTGCAAGCAGCAAAGCCGGATTATTGATCAGCGCCCTTCCGATCGCTACTCTCTGCTGCTGGCCGCCAGAAAGCTGATTCGGCAGATGATTGAGTCTGTTTGACAGTCCGAGCTTCTGAATAATATCGTTTACTCGGGCCTTATCCGGTTTTCTTCCGTCAAGCAGCAATGGAAGAGTCAGATTCTCTTCCACAGTAAGGATCGGTATCAGATTATAAAACTGATAGATAAGACCGATCTGCCTGCGTCTAAAGATCGCAAGAGCGGTTTCATCCAGAGTCGAAATATCGGTCTTATCGATTATAACCGTACCGGATGTAGCCGTGTCAACACCGCCAAGAATGTGCAGCAAGGTCGATTTGCCCGAACCGGACGGTCCGACTATTGCAACAAATTCTCCTTTTTCAACAGAAAAAGATACGTTGTCGAGCGCGCGGACCATTATGTCGCCTTTGCCGTAAGTTTTGGATAAATTTTGAATCTCAAGAATTTTCATATTGAGTATCTCCTTTCAACAACACGAATCATATCATGCAAACCTTACAGCAAAATGACTTTTTGATAACAATTTAGTAATATTACACTACGAATTTATAAAACCGGATCGTAAACTTAGTGCCCATCCCCTCTTTGCTTTTCACCTCAATATCGGCATTTTCCCTTGACAGCACAGCTTTGGAGAGCGCAAGACCGATACCTACGCTTTCTGACGAGGAATTCTTTCCATGGTAGAACCTTTCAAAAATATGCGGCAGATCCTCTTTAGAGATTCCGCTGCCGTTATCGCTTATTTCTATTTCATTGAACACCGTTGTGGATCTTGCCGAAATACTTAACATACCGCCGTTTGCAGTATGCTCAAGACAGTTTTTAATGATATTCTCCAAAGCTTCCGTGCTCCAGTTTTCATCGCCCGAAAACTCAAAATCCTCAATATTTCTGCTGATCTTTATCCCTCTAATCTCTATCTGAAGGGCAAAAGGTCTAATGCTTTTCTCAACGATCTCCGAGCAGCTGAGCGTCTTTATATTAAAATCGGCAGTTCCGGCGTCAAGTTTTGAAAGTTTAAGCAGCGTAGTTATGAGCCACTTCATTTTTTCCAGCTGTTCCTCTATGATCTTAATAAATCCGGCACGCTTTTGCTCGTCTTTTTCATCCTGCAAAACCTCTGTAATAATCATCATAGAAGTTAAGGGCGTCTTAAGCTGATGCGATATGTCGGCCAGTGAATCAGCAAGATAGACCTTATCCTTTTTTGCGTCTTCGCTGGCAGTTCTCAGAAGGATCATTACCTTATACAAATTGTTCTTTAGGATAGAGAGCTCGCCTTCCGCGTTGTCGTCAACCGCCAGTTCGTAATTACCGCAGCACACCTCTGACAGATAATCATTAAGCTCTTCTATGTTTTTATATCTTTGGTTCGTGAACAGACAGAACACTGCTGTTACTATCATTCCGAGCGCAAGGCAGACAAAAGCGCAAGCTGTATTTAGAAACAGACATATAAAAAAGCTCATCGCCGTTGCAGCGACGGAAATAATTAACATTAATCTGAATTCTCTGTTTTTCATTTCTCCAAAATATATCCCAGTCCCCTGACGGTTTTGATTACTGCAGGATTTGCGGGATCCTCCTCAATTTTATCTCTAAGTCTTTTAATATAGACGGTCAAAGTATTGTCATTTACAAAATCGCCTGCAACATCCCATATATCCTCCAACAACCTCTGGCGGGTCAGAACGGTTCCTCTGTTATTTAAGAAAATCAAAAACAGTCTGTATTCCATTGCAGTCAGTATGATCTCTTTAGAATCCTTATACACTTTTGCTTCATTCGTATTTATCTTTAAACTACCTATATTTATCACACCGTCAGCTGTGTCCTTATTATACCGCCGCAAAACGGTCTTGATCCTAGCTAAAAGCTCTTTAACGCGAAACGGTTTTGAAATATAGTCGTCTGCGCCAAGTTCAAGCCCCATGACAACATTTACTTCATCATCATACGCAGTCAGAAAAATAACCGGGAAATCGCCGATCTTTTTTATTTCGGTGCAAACGTCATATCCGCTGCCGTCAGGCAAGGTCAGGTCGAGTATATATAAAGAAAAAACTTTTTCCCTAATAAGACGGAGCGCCTCTTTTACAGTCCTGGCAATTGTCACAGAATAACCTTCGTTTTTCAGGGAATATGACAGCCCTATTCCTATTGCGTTATCATCTTCAAGCAGAAATATATCCATAGCAATACCCCCCAACCATATAATATCATAAATCGCTATTCAACTCCATTACAAAATTGTAATAAAAAAGGGCGCATATTACGCCCTCAACTGTTTTAAATATTCTTTTGTTTCTTTATCAACCCGAAAACTGTCTCTGATCTTTGAAACGGTCATATTCTGTACTTCTTTTGAAAGCATTCCGGATTCAAGAACCGGCATCACCTTATCTTTATATTTAACAAATGCCGTGCAAAGCGCCCATGCGACCGCCATATTTACATAATAATATTCACTTTTTACGCGTTTCAGCCAGTCAATCGCATAATCGATATATTCATCGGTAATATAATAATCCATAAGTATAACTGCCGCAAAGCGCAGATCATATTCCTTATCTGAATCCATATATTTTTTCAGATAATCAAGAAAACCGCTTCTGTTCTTCGCTATAAATTTAAGCGTTGAGCAAACGCAGTCACACACAGCCCAGTTATCGATCCTGGGCACAAACTGATCAAGCAGCGCAAGCCTTTCCCCATAACCAAGCTTTTTATAACCAATATAAAAGCCGTGGAGCATGAGTTCCTCATAATAATACCATTCAAAATCATTATTCACAAGTTTTCTGCCCAATTTGCGAAGATCAGGAATACGCACTCCTATAATTCTTTTTTCATCAACGGTAGGTATAAGTTTTTTGTGAAACTCCTTATACTCCGAATCAGCCGCGTCAAAAAGCTCACGTCTCACATCCATTATGATCACCGCAGAAATTATATCATCTTTTGCGCTCTTTTACAAGCCGCGCGGCAAAATAGGATATGGCACAGAATAACAGACCTACCGCCAAAACATTTACAACATTCTGAGAATGATAGATCATTTCAAAAATGGAAGGGCTTGCAACAAAAGCCCCTCTTATCCCAAATATGGCAGTAACTATAAATGAGCAGAAATTCATTAAAAGCGCAAGAAAATAGAATGACGGATAGAGGAAAATCAGGAGTATAAGCGCTGGAGCAGGATTCCCGCTTATCAGCATCAAAGCACATATCAAAAGATTTGTCCTGAATCTCTTTTTATCTGATAAGAGAATACCGCAAAGCGCAAATATAAATATAATTTTTCCTGAAAGGTAATAAATAAGCTCCGTATTCGGGTTGGCTTGAACTATATTGACCACGCCGCACACAAGCTGATTCCCGATAAGCCGTGCCCCGCCATAAGAAGTTTCAAACACAAGCGTCTGAAAATCAAATATTCCGGCCGTGTTGAACAGAAAATCAAAAAATCCGAAAGACACGGAGGAGGACGAGAGCCTCTCGGCAGCGAGAGAAAAAACAGAATCACCCAAAATAAAATATGCCGCTATAAAGAACAATGCAATAAGAATAAGCACGCCTTTAAATACTTTGGAATTCACTCTTGATACTATAAAAAAGCAAAATATACCAGCAGTGAAAGCGAAAAATATCAGGTTAGCTGTTTCGGCATTAAAAAGCCTAACTATATAGACGACCACCGATAGTGCACTGAGCATTAAAACCGGTATATAGATAAAGGTTGTATCAGGCTTTGCCAATCGTATCCGTTTCATACTAAAAATATTGACACATTTGTATGAAAATAAACACGCGCCTTATCTATCTTTTAAGACGCGTGTTTATTTAAACTTTATCCCATTTTCTGTTATCATAATCGGCGCAGGCTTTATTTTTGAAAGCAGCGCGAAGTTCGCAGTAGCATCCGCATTTCAGACACATGCCGGACAGAAGAAAACTGCATTCTTTACAAAACGCCAGTCTGCTGTTATAAACATCATTACTGACTTTTAAGGACTCATCAACAGTTTCAAGATACTTTTTTATACCCTTCAGAGAGGCGCTCTCACCTGCCTCGTACAGAAGACATCGTTTACAGATGTGTTCCATCACTCAACAGTAAATTTGACGATACTGCAGGGCGGAAGTTTTGCTGTAAAGCCATTTTTATTCACTTTAAAATCAGTGAACTCTTTTTCAGAAACGCAGTCCTTATCTTCAAAAGTATTACCGCTGTGAATATCCCCTGAAATCATGACTGCTTTGACAGACTTAATATCGCTGTGCGCTATTTCACAGTCGATTTCAGCTGGATGTTCAGGGCAGGAATTAACTACCGTTGAATAAATAATACCTTCTTCGTCCATTGAGGCAGATTCAATAAGCTGTGGTGCTGTCTCATCGTTAACCGTTCTTTCCGGGGTTGTTATATACGAACCCAAAAGCGTATTATTCTGATGCTCTTTAAACATTTTGAACACATAATAAGTAGGCGTGAGCACCATATCTTCACCGTCTGTCAGCACCACGGACTGAAGAACATTCACCGTTTGCGCTATGTTTGCCATATGTACCCTGTCCGCATGCTTATTAAATATATTTAAAGTAAGCGCAGCAACAACGGCGTCCCTCATGGTGCTGAGCTGATAAAGGAATCCCGGATTTGTTCCGGGTTCAACATCATACCAGGTTCCCCACTCATCAACAATCAGACCCACTCTTTTATCCGGGTCGTATTTATCCATAACACTGCAGTGTTGTGAAATTATGCGTTCCATCTGATACGCTTTGGCTACTGTGGAAAAATATTCGTTTTCGTCAAAATCAGTTGAGGAACCTTTCTTATCCCAATTACCGGTAGGAACTGTATAATAATGAAGCGAAATGCCGTTTACTTTGTTGCCGGCATTCTTCATAAGAACATCAGTCCAGTTATAATCATTTCCGTTAGGTCCGCAGGCAACACGATATATCTTATTTTTGCTGTCATAATCACGCACATATGTATTATATCTTCTGAACAAATGGCTGTAATATTCCGGCATCATATTTCCGCCGCAGCCCCAGCTTTCATTGCCTACGCCGAAATACTTTAATTTCCATGGTTCTTTATGACCGTTTTCCGCTCTGAGACGCGCCATAGGAGAATCTCCGTCGAACGTCATATATTCTATCCATTCGTTCATTTCCTCAACAGTGCCCGAACCGACATTACCGTTTATATAAGCATCACAGCCGAGCTGGCGGCAGAGTTCAAAAAACTCATGCGTTCCGAATGAATTGTCCTCTACAACGCCGCCCCAGTGGGTATTTACCATTTTTTTACGCGTACTTTTACTGCCGATACCGTCTTTCCAGTGATACTCATCTGCAAAACAGCCGCCCGGCCAGCGAAGAACGGGAATTCCCATTTCTTTCAGCGCGTTCACTACATCACAGCGCATTCCGTTAACGTTCGAGATTGATGAATTCTCGCCGACATAAAGCCCTTCGTAAACACATCTTCCGAGGTGCTCAGAGAAATGGCCGTAAATGTCTTTGTTAATTTTGCTTATTTTTTGATAAGGATTGATCAGATATTTTTCCATGACCTTAAAACCTTTCTCTTTTATTAAAATAAAACTACCATAACGCCATTTTAAAGTCAATAATTATTTGACAGTTTAAATAAATTATTTTACAATATTTTCGGTGATAAAAATGAGAATGAATAAAGCAGTAAATTTAATAAATATGACCGGCGCTGACGCGTTAATATTGTTTGATGAAAGCAATATGCACTATTTTTGCGGCTTTTCGCCGAGCGAGGGAGTCGTTTTTATTTTAAAAGACGGAACAGGCTATCATATCGTTGATTCAAGATACACTGAAACTGCGCAGAATCACGCCAAAGAGACAGGACTGACTGTCTGCGAGCCGTCAGAACCGTTTAGGGAATATATAGCTCTTCTGTGTAAAAAAGCTCAAATAAAAAAGATAGCATTTGAAGACGAAACGATCTCTCTAAAAACTTATAATGCTTACAAAGAGGCGACCGGCTGTGAATTTATCGGTATAGGCAACAGCCTTATGAAAATAAGAAATGTGAAAGAACCGATCGAAATCGAATATATGAAGAAGGCCAATGACATAGCTGAAAAGAGCCTTGCCGAGCTTTTAAACCACATCAGGCCGGGCAGGACGGAAAGAGAACTTCAGGCGTATTTTGACTACATCATGCTTAAGAACGGTTCAGACGGGGCATCGTTTGACACAATACTTTTGACAGGCTCCCACACTTCCCTGCCGCACGGAGTACCAAGTGATAAAAAAATAAAAGAGGGTAATTTCGTTCTGATAGATTTTGGCGCTACATACATGGGCTATCATTCGGACATGACAAGAACTTTTGCAGTAGGCTCGGCAGATGAAGAAATGAAGGAAATGTATGATCTTGTTTTAAAGGCTCAAACTGCCGGAATCGGCGCGCTCAAGCCCTATACAGCGTGCGCCGATGTTTATAAAGCAGCATATGACGTGCTTGAATCAAAAAATATGGGTAAATTCTTTCGCCATTCTTTAGGTCACGGGATCGGCCTTGATATTCACGAGGGATTTAATGCATCTCCAAGAAGCGAAGATATTTTCATTCCCGGAAACATAACTTCAATTGAACCGGGTGTATACATTCCGGATAAATTCGGAATAAGGATAGAAGACGTATGTGTTGTTACGAAAGAGGGCAACACGGATATATCGTCATTCAGCAAGGACCTTATAATACTTTAACTCAAGCAAAAGAGGCAAATATGGATCATATTCTGATATATACTGAAAGATTAAAGATCAGAAAACTAATGATATCGGACTGGCGATCAATGCGTGAAATAGCTGAGGATTTTAAAAAAACAACATACTATATATATGACAGACCGCTTGATACACATGAAGATGAAATAAAATCGATAACCAAGAGATTTGCCGAATCGGATATGTTTTTTGCTGTCTTATACCAAAAAAAAATGATTGGTTACATAGGCTTTCACCAAAACCGTGACGCATATGATTTGGGATTCTGTTTTCTATCTAAATATCAGGGCAAAGGCTATGCTTATGAAAGCTGTTCCGCTCTTATAAAATATCTTTCAGAAAGTAAAGGTACACAAAGATTTACGGCCGGGACGGCATTGAAAAACACGCCGGCACGCCGATTGCTTGAAAAACTCGGCTTTACGATTAAAGGCACGGAAAAACTGACTTTCCAGAAAGACAAGAACGGAAAAGATCAGTTTTTCACCGGCGGTATCTTTGAAAAACAAATTTAATTATGCAAAAATAAAAACCGCGGGCGGTTCACAAAAATCGCACGCGGTTTTTATTTTTATTCCTGTAAGCGGCAAGCCTTATCTGGCGGTTTTGATATATTTATATCCGGCATTCTCAACTGCAGATTTAATTGCATCGTCAGATGCATCGCCGCTTTGAATGTAGGCTTTTCCCGAGTTATGATCGGCTTTTACCTTAACGCCTATCGCATCCAGCGCCTCGGTTACATGCCTTTCACAGTTTTGACACATCATTCCTTCAATTTCAATGAACGGCTTAGCATCCTTTTTAAAAATACTCATATCAATTTCTCCTTTTTTTGATCTTTTATATACAGCTTTATCTATATTAACAAGATTAAGCCTCAATGCATTCATAACAACGCAAAAGCTCGAAAGACTCATTGCAGCTGCTGCCAGCATGGGATTCAGCGTAATTCCGAAAGCAGGTTCAAGAACACCCGCAGCGATGGGTATACCAATAACATTATAGATAAATGCCCAGAAAAGATTTTCCTTTATATTGAGAATGACTCGTCTTGAAAGGGAAATCGCTTTCGGAATATCATGAGGGTCACTTTTCATAAGAACAACATCTGCCGCATCAATGGCAACGTCCGTACCGGCGCCTATAGCAATACCTGTATCTGCGCGTGTAAGCGCTGGCGCGTCGTTAATACCGTCTCCGACCATCGCCACGTTTCCGAAGCCGGAAAGCATGCGTACCTTTTCCTCTTTGCCCTCAGGCAGAACTTTAGCGATTACGTTATCAATACCGACTTCATGGGCTATTGCATTTGCCGTTTTTTCATTATCGCCGGTGATCATCACCGGTGTGATCCCCATTTTTTTCAGATCAGCTACAGCTTTTCTGCTCGTTTCCTTAACGGTATCCGCCACAGCAATCAAGCCTAAAAATTCCCTGTCTGTTGAAAAAAACAGCGGAGTTTTGCCCTTTTCAGCCAGTTTCATTGCCTTTTCTGTAAAAACATCAGGAACAGGGCATATGTCAGAAATGTACTTATCATTTCCGGCATAAACCTTAACTCCGTCCACAGTGCCGTAAAGGCCGTTTCCGGCAACCGTTTTAGCATTTTCACATTCTTCAAGACGGATTCCCTTTTCCGCGCAATAATGAATCACCGCCTTAGACAACGGATGCTCGCTTTTGCTTTCAAGCGAATAAGCGTATCTTAACAGTTTATCGCTGTCATCAGAAATAATATCCGTTACCGAAGGATCACCCTGTGTGACCGTGCCTGTTTTATCAAGACATACAACATCTGTCTTTCCGCAGACTTCCAGACTTTCGGCCGTTTTAAAAAGAATACCGTTTTTTGCACCCTTTCCGCTGCCCACCATGATTGCGACGGGAGTGGCAAGACCCAAAGCGCACGGACAGCTTATAACAAGCACCGAAATGCCTCTTGAAAGTACAAATCCGGCGCTCTGGCCTGCAATGATCCAGGCGATCATTGTAATGATGCTTATGACAATTACAACAGGAACGAATACACCCGAGACTTTATCTGCAATCTTAGCTATCGGAGCTTTAGTGGCGGACGCGTCAGAAACCATCTGAATAATCTTGGACAGAGCAGTATCTTTACCTACTGATGTGGCCCGGCACTGAATAAATCCTGAACGGTTAATCGTTGCTGCTGACACTTTGTCTCCGGCAGTTCTGTCAACAGGAATGCTCTCACCCGTAAGCGCTGATTCATCAACGGCGCTTTCACCTTTTAGGATAATCCCGTCAACCGGTATGCTCTCACCTGCCCTAACAACAAAAATATCGCCTACTTCTACTTCATCAGCATTTATCCTCATCACCTTGCCGTCTTTTATAACAACAGCAGTATCCGGCGCAAGCTTCATCAGGCTTTTCAGAGCGTCAGTTGTCCTCCCCTTGGAATACGCTTCCAGCGTTTTGCCGACAGTGATAAGAGTCAAAATCATTGCGGAGGATTCAAAATACAGATTATTATGCATATATTCATGCGCGGCAGCTGAATTGCCAACTGTAATTTCATAACTCATTATAAACATAACGACCGTGCTGTAAACAAAAGCAGCGCCGCTGCCAAGAGCAACAAGAGTATCCATATTAGGCGCACGGTGAACAAGACCCTTGAATCCGCTGACAAAGAAACGGCTGTTAATGATCATGACCGCAATAGTAAACAGAAGTTCAAATAAAGCGATTCCCATAATATTTCCGTCAAGAAAAGAGGGCACAGGCCACTCCCACATCATATGCCCCATGGAAACATACATAAGCGGAATCAGCAAAATAACGCTTGATATGAGTCTTTTAACCATTTTAGGCGTTTCATTGTCTTTTAAATCCTCTTCTATCGCATTTCTTTTGCTTTTTTCATTTAAACCATGAACTGAAGCGCCGTAACCTGCATCCTCGACAGCCTTGATGATTTCAGCGCTTGAGGCGCTGCCGTCAACCATCATAGAATTAGTAAGAAGATTTACTGAACATGAGTTGACGCTGTCCAGCGCAGAAACCGCCTTTTCAACTCTTGCTGAGCATGCAGCGCAAGTCATTCCGGTAACATCGTATTTCACCATAAATATCCCTTCCTTTATTTCAGAAGTTTTTGGAGCGTGGAAATGAGGTCATCCACCGTTTCATAACGTCCGTCCTTTATATCCTGCTCAACGCAGGTTCTGATATGATTTGAAAGCAGTTCGCGGTTAAAAGCGTTAAGAGCAGAAGACGCGGCTGCTGCCTGCGTGATAATATCCGTACAGTAAGCATTGTTCTCCACCATTCTTTTAATACCGCGAATCTGTCCTTCGATTCGGTTTAAGCGGTTGATCAGCGACTTATATTCAGTTTCGCCTCTCTCCTTAGTTTTATGCGTACATTTACATTCTTCCATAACATTCTCCTTAATATACCCATATGGGGTATATTAACATTATATACCCCATGTGGGTATTTGTCAAGATAAAAAAGATCCCCGCTTTTGCGGGGCTCTTGAAAAACTTATTTTTCAGGCACACTGACCTTACTGTTAAATTTATCCAGCACAAGTGCAACAACGATACCGACAGCTATACAAACAATATTTATAACGGCATCTTTTACGCCTCTAGTAAAGCTTTGAAACGGAATGATGACAATTGTAGCCGCGATAACTATACCTATAATACCATGAAAAACGATACTGTAATGTCTGTTCATCAGAGTATCGATTGCTTTTGCCAGCAGGATCACTGTAATGAGCGCGCCGATACCTGCAGGGATCAGAACACTGAAATCAAGATTTCCGATTCCTTCTACAAGCGGGGTATACAAACCGAGAGGCATTAAAAGCGTTGAAAAACTCATTCCGGGCGCAATGACGCTTAAAGCTATACAAAAGCCGCAGAAAAGATACCATCCGAAATTAGGTACGATCGTAACGTGCACAGCATTCAGGCCTAATAAAACCGCAAGCACAACAACAAAGCAGACGCCAAGAGATACAAACGAACCTTTGCTCCTGCCTTTTTCACCGGCCTCTCTGAAAAGCGAAGGCAGCATTCCTGCAATGAGACCTACAAACAGGCAAACTGACGGATCAGGGTATTTATTGAGCAGGAATCCCAGAAGCTTGGATATCGCAAGGAATCCTACGCCAATGCCTATCACCACGGGTATTAAAAGCTTTGCATATTTTTTTATTGCTTTAAATGGGTGAGAAAGGAGCTGCATAATCGGTTTATACACGCCGAAAACAACGCAAAGAACGCCGCCGGAAATACCTGGCAACACAGCACCAAGACCTATTATCGCGCCGTGCAGCAATCTCATTATGATCTCGCCAACGCTATTCTTTTGCTTTACTTCAGTTTCATTCATGTCCAGTTCTTTTTTATCTCGGCTCATAAGACTACTCCCTATAAAGATTTTGCAAGATCATAAGCGGCTTTAGTTGCGTTATAGATCCTGCCCGACTGATTGCAATCGCCGATTGCATAAACATTATTATACCTGTGTTTGAGTTCATTGTAAAGAGCATTGTCAGGTTTAACACCCATTGACAGTACAACGCCGTCGCAATCGATAGTATATTTTTTACCGGTTTTCAGGTC
>CATZNW010000015.1 GCA_958422185.1 uncultured Clostridium sp. | reverse complement strand
AAAGGCAGGAGATCAAAGACCTTGTAAAAGAGCTGAAAAAAACAAACCCGAATATTGAGAACAGCATATTCAAAAGTATCCACGCAGTATGTTTAGACACAATGCCGGGCTACAAAACACACGGAATTGAGCACACTTTTCTTGAAAAATATGAATGCTGAATATGACAATACAGAAAAATGCCCTGCGGCTTTGCGTAGCCGCAGGGCATTCAAACTATAATTACATATATTTTTTAATTTCGTTCACCATATCGGTCTTTTCCCAGGAAACACCAAGGTCTTCCCTGCCCATATGGCCGTATGCCGAAAGCGGCTCGTAAATGGGTTTTCTGAGATCGAGTCTGTCTATTATAGCGGACGGACGCAGATCAAAGACTTTATTAACTATATCGGCGATCTCATCGTCACGCTTTTTGCCCGTACCGAAGGTATCCACCATAACGGAAACGGGCTTGGCAACACCGATTGCGTAAGCAAGCTGGATCTCACACTTATCCGCAAGACCTGCCGCAACGATATTTTTGGCAACCCATCTTGCCGCGTAAGCCGCGCTGCGGTCTACCTTTGTTGGATCTTTTCCGCTGAATGCGCCGCCGCCGTGGCGGGCATAACCGCCGTATGTATCAACGATTATCTTTCGGCCGGTAAGGCCGCTGTCTCCCTGAGGGCCGCCGACAACAAATCTGCCCGTGGGGTTTACAAAAAAGACGGTATCATCATCCATAAGCTCAGCAGGAACAGTGGTTTTGATAACTTTTTCAATAATATCTTTTCTTAAAGTCTCAAGATCTATATCCGCGCTGTGCTGGCTTGAAACGACAACGGTTGTCACCTTAACGGGTCTGCCGTTGTCATACGCAACGGTGACCTGTGTTTTACCGTCCGGATAAAGATAAGGAATCTCGCCGCTTTCACGTACTTCGGTAAGCTTAACGGCAAGTTTATGGGCAAGACTTATGGGCATAGGCATAAGTTCCTTCGTTTCGTTGCAGGCATAGCCGAACATCATACCCTGATCGCCCGCGCCGTTCAGATTATACTTATCTTCCTCGTCATTTTTCAATTCAAAAGATCTGTCAACGCCAAGGGCGATATCGGGGCTCTGTTTGTCAAGCGAAACGCAAACACCGCAGGTGCTGCCGTCAAAACCTTTTTCTCCGCTGTCATAGCCAATGCCGCAGACCGTTTTTCTTATGATGGACGGGATATCCACCTGTGCCTTGGAAGTGATCTCACCCATGACATGTACCTGTCCGGTCGTGCAGAACGTTTCGCACGCTACACGGCTTTGAGGATCCTGGGCGAGCATAGCGTCAAGGATGGCGTCGGATATTCGGTCACATATCTTATCCGGATGGCCCTTGGTAACAGACTCACTTGTAAATAATGATCTAGACATATTGTATCCTCCAAAAAGCCTTATCAAATAATAAAGCGCACCCGAATGAGTGCGCAGAACTGCTCATCACTCGGAAAATCCGCGGGAATTAGCACCTTGCGAACGCAGGTTGCTGTGGTATCAACGGGCCCGTCCCTACCCCACTCTTGATAAGGCGTATTATATTGCAAGAAATATAATACCGCACCCGGCGGCAAAAGTCAACAAAATTTTCGCAATCGGTCCAAAACGCAAAATGCAAAAAATATAAACAAATTCTAAAGGTTTTTTTATTTAATATGTTGTAATTTGTTTAGAAATAGTTTATAATATGAAATGTTAAATTTGCACTTTTCTTAAGGAGGAAATCAAATGGCAAAGAAAACAGTGTTTATTACCGGCGGTACCGGTAACATGGGCTGGGCTGCCGTTCAGGAAATGCTTAAAAAGCCCAACGAGATCAATATTAAAATGCTTGCAAGAAAAAGCAAGAAGAACGAAGAACTTTTACAGCCCCTGCTTTCAAAACCAAACGTTAAGATAATCTGGGGCGATCTTCTTGAGTACGACGCTATTCTGGAAGGCGTAACGGGTTCTGATTATGTGCTTCACGTTGGCGGCATGGTATCTCCGACTGCTGACTGGAAACCTTACAGAACGCAGAAAACAAATATCGGCGCGGCTCAGAATATATGCAAGGCTGTTCTTGCTCAGCCCGATCCCGATGCGATTAAGGTTTGCTACATAGGTACGGTTGCCGAAACAGGCGGACGTAATTATCCGATCCACTGGGGACGCTGCGGCGATCCGATCAAGATCTCAATCTACGACCACTATGCCGTTTCAAAAACTGTTGCTGAGCGCACATTTGTTGAAAGCGGCATTAAAAACTGGGTAGTAATGCGCCAGAGCGGCATTCTTTATCCGAACATTCTTAAAAACATGGATCCTATTATGTTCCACGTTCCGATCAACGGCGTACTGGAATGGTGCACGGTTGAGGATTCCGGAAGGCTTATGTGCAATCTTGTTACGGAAGATGCTGCCGGTCATCTCGGCAAAGATTTCTGGAACCACTTCTTCAACATTGGCTCAGGTAAGGAATACAGAATTTCAAACTATGAATTTGAATGCCTTCTTCTCGGCACACTCGGACTTGCCGGTCCCGAAAAGCTGTTTGATCCCAACTGGTTTATTACAAAGAATTTCCACGGTCAGTTCTACGCCGACGGTGATAAGCTTGAAGAGTTTCTTCACTTCAGAGAGAATCTTCCGATCCAGGATTATTTCAACAGACTTGCTGATCATGTTGAATTTTATTTCAAAATCCCGAGATATCTTCCGAAGGGACTTGTGGCCGCGTGCGCAAAACCGTTTATGAAGAAGATTGCCGAGACTCCGGGATTCGGTACTCTTGACTGGGTCAAGACAAACGATCACAATCGTATGACCGCTTACTACGGCTCCAAGGAAGAATGGGAAAAGATCCCGAGCAAGTGGGAAGATTTCAAGATCATGCAGTTTGACAAAGACAATAGCGCTGCTGAAAAATACAAGCTTGACCACGGTTATGATGAAAGCAAGCCCGAATCAGAGCTTGATATTGAAGATATGAAACAGGCTGCGAAATTCAGAGGCGGCGAATGCCTGTCTGAATCCATGACAAAGGGAGACATGGCAACCAAACTTAAATGGAAATGCGGCCACTGCGGCACAGAGTTTGAGGCAAGCCCTGCTCTTATCCTGCTCGGCGGTCACTGGTGCCCCGAATGCTATATTCCGCAAAAAGCATGGGATTATGATTCAATCGCAAAAACCAATCCGTTCTTTGCACAGGTCTGGTACCCGAGCCACAGAAAAGATGAGAACAACAAGTACGACTTTGACGAATTATTCCACATCAACGGTGTAGCATGGGACGATATTAAAAGATAAATTTTAATAAAAACGAACTCCGCCGGAAATCCGGCGGAGTTTTTTTATCTGTTTATTTCATTTTGCCCAGGTATTAATTCCACGGATTCTTGGGGTCAGGATCAGTGGGATCCCATCCGCGGCGTTTATCGGATGTGTCTATTTTTATCGGAGTTGGCTTTTCAAGCGGTTCTGCTTCGCTGCTGTCATAGATCTTGACCGTTGTTCCTTTAGGACAGTTATCATAGATCCATTTTGCATCTATGACACTAAGGCGTATACAACCGGCCGACGCCGCTTTGCCGAGTTTATTATATGCAACATATTTTAAACTGTTCTTAGACTTTTTTGCATAAGGCACGGAATGAAAAAGGATATGCCCCGTTATTCTGGTGGCATACTGACCGTAAACGCCTCCGTCCAGCATTCGCCATGTATATTTATCGCTTGTTTTAAACGTGCCCTTGGGTGTTTCGCCCGTCAGACCTGTTGAACATACCATAGCCTTAACCGGTTGAGTGAAATTACCGCTGCCGTCATTCTTATATATTATGATCAGATTCTGCTTTCTGTTGACATTTATAAGATACGGCATGGCCGACGGTTTGGTATCACCCTGCGTATCGGTATTCTTGCCGGTCGTAACAGGTTTTTCAGTGGCTGCAGCCGTAGTTGTTGTAGTTGTTTCAAAACCCGCGTCAGCCACGGAAGCAGCGGCGGTATCATTAATACTTCCTATGCCGGCATCAAGCGAATCCGCCTCTCCCGTTGAATACAGCTCTGTTACCGGAATCGCGCCGGAATAGGCCATATATACGCCGGCGCAGATGACCGCGCACAGCAGTACGCCCACGGCGGCAGCAAAAACTTTTCTCTTCATAACCTATCCTTTACTGACCGTAATAAGCGTTTTTACCATGCTTGCGCTGATAATGCTTATCCAGCAGATACTGCTCTATACCGATGTTTGATACTTTTGAAAAGGAAGCCGCCTGCTCGGTATTTAATGCCATTTTGCAGACCTCTTCAAGGATCAGCGCATTTTCAACTGCTTTAAAAGCGTCCTTACCCCAAGTAAACGGACCGTGGCGGTGAACAAGGACGGCGGGTATCTCGGAAGGATTGATCCGCCTTTTCGTAAACTCTTCCACAATCACCCTGCCGGTATTCAGCTCATAATCCTGCTGCACTTCATCCTTTTTCAAACCTCTTGCGCAGGGAACGGGACCGTAGGCAAAATCCGCATGTGTCGTGCCGTAAGCCGGAACGTCACGCCCCGCCTGCGCCCAGGAGCAGGCACAGCTTGAATGGGTGTGAACTATGCCGCCGATATCCTGAAAACTTTTATAAAGCGCAAGATGCGTTGGCGTGTCAGAGGAGGGGTTGAGCTTTCCCTCCACCTTATTGCCGTTCAGGTCCATAACCACCATATCATCCGCAGTCATTTGATCATACGGAACACCCGACGGCTTTATGACAAAAAGCCCGCTTTCCCTGTCCATTTCCGAGGCATTGCCCCATGTTAAAACAACAAGTCCGTATTCAACGAGTTTCAAATTTGCCCTGTAAACTTTTTCTTTTAATTCTTCCAGCATAGCACACCTTACATTCCGAGCTTATAGGCAATGTCGTTATAAAAAAGCTCTTTCTTGAATTCGTCAATATTCGTTTTATTTCCGATATGAATAAATTCAATTCCCATGATTTCCGCAAAGTCACGCATGTTTTCCGCAGTAAGGCTGTAAGAAAGCACACTGTGATGCGCGCCGCCGGCATAGATCCACGCCTCCGCAGAAGTCTGAAGATCCGGCAGCGGTTTCCACAAAACGCCGGCTACCGGCAGATTTGGCATATCGTTCACCTGCTCTTTACATTCTACGTCATTGCAGATCATTCTTAATCTGTCGCCCATGTCAACAAGGGTGACCACGATTCCCGGGCCTGTTTTTGCTTTAAAAACAAGACGTGCAGGATCTTCCCTGTCCCCAATGCCGAGCGGATGCACTTGGATCTTCGGTTTTTCCGCCGCGCACTGCGGGCTGACTTCAAGCATATGCGAACCGAGAAGCATTTCATTGCCCGGTTCAAAATGATAAGTATAGTCTTCCATAAACACTGTGCCGCCGTCAAGTCCCTCTGCCATGGCTGTCATAACGCGCAGCATAGCGGCTACTTTCCAGTCGCCCTCAGCGCCGAAGCCGTATCCCTGTCTCATCAGATCCTGAGCGGCAAGGCCGGGCAGCTGGCGAAGTTCCTGCAGATCCTCAAAATTGGTATGAAAAGCGTTGAAATTGTATCTTTCCATAAACTTTTTAATGCCGACTTCCTCGCGCGCCTGATAACGGACTGCGTCTATATCATCCGTATCCATGATATAGTTCTTTTCATATTCTGCCATCTGGGCATCGACCTCATCATCAGTAACGGCATTTACCTCTTTAATAATATCTCCGACACCGTAATGATCTACCTGCCAGCCGAGCTTGATCTGCGCTTCTATCTTATCGCCGTCCGTTACGGCTACATTTCTCATGTTATCCGAAATGCGCAGAACGTGTACCTTTTTGCTCTCCGCTGCACCGACCGCGGCTCTTATCCATGTTTCCATTTTGCTCTGGAACTGTTCGTCTTTCCAGTAACCGGCAATCACTTTTCGTTTAAGCCGCATTCTGGCGGCGATAAAGCCGTGTTCCCTGTCCCCATGGGCAGACTGATTCAGATTCATGAAATCCATGTCTATATCCTGCCATGGGATGTCTCGATTATACTGTGTATTGACATGCAGATACGGTTTTTGAAGCGCATTGAATCCTGCGATCCATGCCTTGGACGGTGAAAAGGTATGCATCCATGTAATCACGCCGGCGCAATGATCATCATCGTTCGCGGCACGGAAAACATCCAGTATCTCTTTTGAAGTTTTTACACACGGTTTGGCAACGATGCGGCAGGGCATTTTCCTGCTCCACTCGGCGCACATCTCCGCGGCGTGCGCGTTTATAGTATCAAAAATATCCTCGCCATACAGGAACTGAGTTCCCACAACAAACCAGAATTCATAATCTTTAACAGCCATAAAATCTTTCTCCTTATTCATTTATAACGCCGGCTGCCGCGATCTCAGCGGCAAGCCCGGTTTTATACTTTTTCATATAATCCGCAAAGCCTTTTACATCGCTTTCATCCGGGTCTTCCATACGGCTTTCGTTATTCGCAAAAACGTATTTATCAAGATAATCCTCAAGCGACCGGCCTTTTGTATCGCTAGCGTATTTTGCCAAAAGGGCGATTCCCCAAGCACCGCCCTCTCCGGCCGTTTTGGTTACGGCGACCGGAGTGTTCAGCGCGCCGGCAAGCAGCCTCTGACCAACCACGGGGGTTTTGAAAAGGCCGCCGTGCCCGTTTATGCAGTCTATTGCAACGCCCTCTTTTTCAAGTATCTCCATTCCTATTTTCAGCGTGGACAGCGCGGAGTATATCTGCGCCCTGAAAAAATTTGCCACTGTAAGCTTTGACTCCGGAGATCTGAACAAAAGGGGAACTCCGGAACCGGCATGGGCGACCGGCTCACCGGAAAAGTAATTGTAGTTCACGATTCCGCCGCAGTCCGGCTCGCCGTCCAGCGCTTTCTGGTAAAGAAGATCGTAAAGCGCCGGTCTGGAGATATCAATGCCGCAGGATCTTAACAGTTCATAAAACATATTGACCCAGTAATCCAGATCCGTGCAGCAGTTGTTGCAGTGAACCATTGCGACCGGTCTGCCTGACGGAGTGGTCACCATATCTATCTCTTCATATACCTTGGACAACGGTTTTTGAAGAACGATCATTGAAAAGATAGACGTTCCTGCGGAAACATTGCCTGTTTTTTCTCTGACACTGTTTGTTGCGGCCATTCCCGTTCCGGCATCGCCTTCCGGCGGGCATAAAAGAATGCCCGGCTCAAGATTTCCGCTTTCGTCAAGCAGAGCGGCACCCTGCGCAGTGAGTTTACCTGCACTTTCTCCTGCCAGCAATACCTTTGGCAGTATGCCGCGTATATTCCATTGAAATGCTTTTACTTCCGGAAGTGCGGAAAACTTATCAAGCATCGCCTGGTCATAATCATTTTCGGCGCTGTCTATCGGGAACATGCCGGACGCCTCTCCGATCCCGACGGCTCGCACACCCGTAAGCATAGAATGAACGTACCCTGCCAGGGTTGTGATATGATCAATATCCTTTACATGTTCCTCGCCGTTTAAAACAGCCTGATAAAGATGGGCAATGCTCCAGCGCTGAGGGATATTAAACCCGAAGAGCGCTGTTAATTTCTCCGCCGCCTGCGCAGTAGTAGTATTTCGCCACGTTCTGAACTCTGCAAGCTGGTTTCCATTTTTATCAAACGCAAGATAACCGTGCATCATCGCTGAAAAGCCTATTGCAGAAAGTTTCTTTATGTACTGCCCGCTTTTTTCAAACACTTCGTTATTCAGATCACTGTATGCGCTTCGGAGACCAGACCAGACATCTTGCAGACTGTAAGTCCAGTAGCCGTTTTGAAACTGATTTTCCCAGTTATGGGAGCCGGAAGCGATAGGACGGCAGTTTTCGTCGATTAAAACAGCTTTTATTCTTGTTGAGCCGAGCTCGATACCGAGCGTTTCCGATCCGCTGAGCTTAATTTCATTCACATGATTCACCTGCACCTAAATAATCTATACTAATTTTACAATATACAGAATCAAATTTCAATAAAATTAATTTTGACAGGCAATAATATTTGACCCGAGACCGTTTTCACTTTATAATAAGACCATGATACATGAACGGAGGAAATTATGGAAAACTTTTCTGACCACCCAAATCCGCAGTTTGAACGAAAAGAATGGCAGAGCCTTAACGGCCAATGGGATTTCGGCTTTGAAAAAGCAAAGCGCAGCTTTAAATTTTCCAAAGACGAAAAAACGGCGCAGATAATCCGCACCGCGGCAAGATATACCCACAAAATCAGCGTTCCGTTTTGTTTGGAAAGCAGGCTTTCAGGGATCGGCTATACAGATTTTGTAAACAGGGTCTGGTACAAAAGAAATATAGATATACGACCGGACGGAAAGCTGGTTTTTCTTAACATAGGCGCGGCGGATTACTTAACGACCGTTTTGGTCAACGGGAGGCCGGCCGGGCGGCACAAGGGCGGATATACCTCGTTTAAATTTGACATTACGGAACTTGTCAAAGAGGGGGAAAACGAGATATTCATACTGTGTGAAGACAATGTTAAAGACCCGCTTGTACCTTCGGGAAAGCAGAGCGGCAGAAAGAAAAGTTACGCTTGCAGTTACACGCGCGCAACGGGCATCTGGGGAAACGTTTATCTTGAATATGTGCCAAAAGATCATATAAAAAAATTTAAGATCTTCCCCGAAGCAAATCCGTGTTCTGCGGAGATCTCATTTGAACTCAGCGGCCGCGCCGATCTCAGTGTAAAAGCGTTTTACGGCGAAAAAGAGACTGGCAGCGTAAATGTTGTCAGCGCCGCCGGAAACGTGTTTATCAGTTTGCCTCTTTCGGAAAAGCACCTTTGGGAATGCGGCAGGGGCAGGATCTACCGTCTTGAGATCAGGTTCGGCGATGACCAGGTTTACAGCTATTTCGGTTTGAGAGGCATAAGACTTGACGGTTTCAGATTTCTGTTAAATGAAAAAAGCGTATTTCAGCGGCTCGTACTGGACCAGGGCTATTACAGGAACGGAATATACACTGCGCAGAACGACGAAGAACTGAAACAGGATATTGAGCTTTCCATGCTCCTGGGTTTTAACGGCGCAAGGCTTCATCAAAAGGTATTTGATCCGCGTTTTCTTTATTACTGTGATCTGTACGGCTATATGGTATGGGGCGAATATGCAAGCTGGGGCATTGATTATTCAAACTCCGGCATACTGGGTGAATTCCTGCCCCAATGGCTTGAGGCTGTTGAGCGTGATTTCAATCACCCGTCTATCATCGGCTGGTGCCCGTTTAACGAAACCTGGAATTACCACGGAAGAAAGCAGAAGGACGAACTGATCCGAACTGTTTATGAAATGACAAAACTTATTGATCCTACCCGGCCGTGCATAGACACGAGCGGAAATTTTCATGTTGAAACGGATATATATGACGTACATGATTACCGCTTTGATACTGGAGAATTCAAAAGATCATACGACATGCTCAGGGACGGCGTTTTATATGAGCATGTATTAAAAGACAATCCGGGCAGACAGAAATACGGCGGAGAGCCTGTTTTCATAAGCGAATACGGCGGTATCAAGTGGGAAACGGACGCAAGCGTCAAATCATGGGGTTACGGTGACGATGTTAAAGATGAAGACGAATTTGCCGAAAGGTATACCGGCCTTACAAATGCAATCACCTCAAACCCCGGTATACTTGGCTTCTGCTATACACAGCTGTATGACGTAGAACAGGAGCAAAACGGGCTTTTCACCTATGACCGCAAAACGAAGTTCAGCGCAGGTACATACGAAAAGATAAAATCGGCAAACACTGCGCGCGCGGCAATCGAAGAACAGATATGAATTTATGATTAAACAGCAAAGGCCCGAAATGCTTATGCATTTCGGGCCTTACGGCAATAACAGATTTAATCAAAGTCAGACGGTTTATAGGAGTTATAAAAACGATTTCTGCTTTCAGACACATTTCCGTATTCAATTGCACGAACCGGGCACAGACTGATGCAGGCCATACAATGAACGCAGCTTTCGCCCCATACAGGCCTTGAATGCTTGAGTTCTATATTATTCGTTGGGCAGGCAGAAACACATTTTCCGCATGAAATACAGTTATCTCCGGCTTTAAATTCTTTTGCGGATACGATAAATTTATAGAACAGTTTATTTACTAAACCGCTTTTGATTTTATCCGCAAAAGAAGGTTTATGCTGATCAAAAGGCTTGCGATCCGATATTCTGTTTGCAGCAAAAACGACGGAAGGCACGGCATTTTTTATTATTTTGTAAGCCTCGTTTTGATCCGGAACTGAAAACATCGCTATATAATTTTCCGGCATGACCACCTGAAAAACACCCATATAATCAAATCCGCAGTCACGGCAGAGGCTTTTAAGATATTTTTCTGAATTGCCTATTCCGCTGCCGCAGGTCATAACGAAATAGGCTTTTTTGCTCCCGGAAAAACTGCTTTTTTTAATGAATTCGGCAAAAATGTCCGGCAGCCGCCAGGAATATGTGGGGCTGACGAAAACGAACGGCGTTTCTGAATAGAAATCGCCGTGTTTGCCGGATTTGATGTATTCAAAAGCATTACTGCATTCTCCGCCGATATATTTTTGAATCGCTTCGGCGGTAAAGCGGCTGTTTCCGGTTCCCGAAAAATATATGATCATATCTTTTCTCCTAAAAAGCAGAATTAGTCATTAAGGAACGTTTGATATCTGCCTGCAGACTTCAGTTTTTTGAAATATCCCTTTTTATCTGTAACAATGATATAACCGTCCTCCAGTACTCTCTGCGTACCGGCATCAAGCGGGATTTTAATCCACGACGGCAGAGTAAATCCGAATTCAGCTTCCAGTCCGGACGAATACCAGACGCGAACAGATGTGCAGGCTCCGTAATACTCCGTCTGCGATTGTATGACGGTGCCGAAATATCCGGCAAAAGCAGGCAATGCAAGAAATTCAGATTTAAAGGAGTTATAATTACGATATCCAGATCGGAGTTTTCGGTAAAGGAGCCTTTCGCATACGAACCCACGATCAGAACGCACTCGATTTTATCATTATTTTCGGCAAATAATTTCAGTTTTTCAATAAATCCGGTAAATCTATCCATGCCACGTAATAAACTTTATTCTATCATGCAAATTAAGATTACAGCTAAATTTTAGCATATATGCATACGGCAGTCAACAAATACTTTAATATCATTTAAGATCGCCGGTGGAGGGATTGTCTATCAGTTTTCCGTCTGCAGTAAAGCGGGAACCGTGGCACGGGCAGTCCCAGGAATGCTCGTAAGGATTCCATTTCAAAGCGCAGCCGAGGTGCGGGCAACGTCTGGATGACGGAGTAAGAAGATTGACAGCCGCTTCAAAAGCATTTACTGCTAACTGGGGTCTGAGGATCGTTCTTGACGGTGAAAACACATTATGCGAATAGGATTTTTGCCCGGTTATCATATCACACAGCATTTTAGCCGCCACGGCAGACGAAGTCATTCCCCATTTATTGAACCCCGTCGCTACATACAGACCGCTTGTACCCGCGGAATACAAACCTATATACGGTGCGCCGTCAAGCGTCATACAGTCCTGCGCCGCCCAGTGGTATCTTTCCGCGGATGACGGATAATACTTGACTGCAAACTCCCTGAGTCCCTGCCATCCGGAAGAATGCTTGCCTGTGCGGTGCTCCCCTCCGCCTACGAAAAGCAAATCCTGATAATTCCGGAAAGAAAAACCGCCCTGAACCCCGTCGATATACATACCGCCGACATCAGCGGCATTCTCAAGCGCGATCACATACGAACGCTGCTGATACAGTTTCAGAAAATAGGCGCCGTGTTTATTTAAAAAAGGAAAATGCGTTGCAACGATTATCTTCTTTGCGTCAACACTGCCGCCGTCTGTCAGCACCTTGGTGCCTACAAGCTGATTCACAGTTGTGTTTTCATAAATATTGAGCTTTTTTGAAATTCCGGCAAGAAATTTCAGCGGGGAAAACTGCGCCTGGTCTTTAAATCTGACCGCGCCTGCGATCTCAAACGGAAGCGCAGTATCCCTGACATATTCAGCGTGATAGCCGAGTTCTTTAAGAGCCGCGATCTCGTCATCAATCATACTCCTGTCATTTAAAGCGTATACATACGAATCCCTGATCTCAAGATCGCAGTCGATATCTTTGCTTAGATCTATAAAAAACGCAACAGCCTTTAAATTTTCAAAAAGATATTGCTTTGCTTTTTCCGGACCGAATTGCCTGATCAGTTTTTTATACACAAGTCCGTGCTGAGCAGTAATTTTGGCTGTCGTGTTTTTTGTGGTACCTTCGCCTATTTTCCGTGCCTCCAGAAGAACACAATCCACTCCTGCGCTATTCAGCATATATGCACATAAAACGCCCGCCATACCGCCGCCTATAATGAGCACGTCCGTTTTAATATCAGCACTTAATTTTGAAAATGACGGCATTTTTACCGTATCTTCCCACAGAGAAAGTATAATATCACCTCAAAATATGACTAAAACTATTATCTGTAAATCCCATTTTGCTATTCGTTTTTGAAACAAATTATATAAAAGGGTTTTTACAGTTTCAGACAGGCATCAAAAACGTCCCGGGCACATTAACAACGGGTTCTGACTCTTGCGGTATCCCAAAAAAATCTGCGCACTTACGCTTTCTTGATTTTTTGGACCGCAGTCTTACTTGATCTGCCGCCGGCAGTGTTCAGCGGCGCTGCTGTTCGAATCTCTCTATTGTAAAAAAAGAGCAGGCACACTTGTGCTTGCTCTTTTCTTGGCGCAGATGGAGAGATTCGCCCGGCTCGCTTTTGCGCTCGCCGGCACGCACCCGGGTACTGAAACAGTCCCCCGGACTGTTTCTATGCTTCGCATTACCCTGTTCGAATCTCTCTATTGTAAAAAAAGAGCAGGCACGCTTGTGCTTGCTCTTTTCTTGGCGCAGATGGAGAGATTCGCCCGGCTTGCTTTTGCGCTCGCCGGCACGCACCCGGGTACTGAAACAGTCCCCCGGACTGTTTCTATGCTTCGCATTACCCTGTTCGAATCTCTCTATTGTAAAAAAAGAGCAGGCACGCTTGTGCTTGCTCTTTTCTTGGCGCAGATGGAGAGATTCGAACTCTCGCGGCGGTTGCCCACCCTACGCCCTTAGCAGGGGCGCCTCGTCACCAGCTTGAGTACATCTGCAAAACTGTAACTTAAACACACACTGTCAAGTTCAGCACCTATTTGGTGCTCTAATAATATAACAAATATTATCAGAATTGTCAACAAAAATCAAACATATAATTTTTTTAAATATTTACGCATAAAATAGTTACGGTGATGATATGAAAAGCAGAGTATTCAAAGCGGAACTTTTCGGATTTGCATTTTGCTGCATATTGGGAACACTGGCACACTTTTTTTATGAATGGAGCGGTGAAAACACTTTTATCGGTATGTTTTGCCCGGTTAACGAAAGCGTTTGGGAACACTTAAAGCTTATCTATACCCCATATCTGATATGGAGTATTGCAGAATCCATGATTCTGAAACGGCAAAAGATAAATCTGTTTTTTTCCAAACTGTGCGGTGTAACAAGCGGAATGCTGGCCGTTGTGTTCATCTACTACACATTCACCGGGGCTTCCGGGAAGGAAAGCATGACGGTTGATATCCTATCCTTTTTTGCCGGAGTTGCTGCAGCCTTTCTGATAAGCTATACCTTAATAAAAAATACTAAATACAGAGGCAAAGCAGGCGAAATCATATCATTCATAATCATTTTGCTTACCGGCGGTATCTTTATTTTGTTTACCTTTTCTCCGCCGCTTATTCCGCTTTTTGAGGATTCCATAACAAAAACATACGGCATATAAAGCAATGATCTTCATTACCGGAAATCTTTAAATTTAGATTTTATCTTTATAAACTTTCTGACAGCAAAAAGAACTAAACTATATACAGCGCCGCAAAGAATACCGTAATAACAAAAGCAGCGATCATTTTGCTTTGCTTAAATGACAATTTCCATTCCGTTTCCGGTGCCTGTTCTATATCTATTTCTTTATTTTCGCTGTTGACGGTATAACGGATACCGTTCATGCAGACCTGATAGGACGAACCGCCATTTTCTTCAAAATTAAACCTTATTTTTATTTTAACCACACTTCACCGAAATGAATATCACTGATTAAAAAACGCAGGTCAGGACCATTAAAGCCTGACCTGCGTAAAAATTTCAATTAGGCGGGTTTAATTATTGTGACCACGCTTGAATCTTTTTTTGCCCTCTTCCCTAAATGCGTCAATACCGCCTTTTTCATCATAGAGTTTTGCCGCTTCAAGGCAGATATCAAGCGAAAGATTAATACAATCTTCACTGATATTATCAGCAGTATCAAGACGGGTATGATAATAAGTTTTCGGATCGTGGTTGACACCGCAGAAGCCTGAGGCCAGAAGTCCGAGGCGGCTGAAAGCCTCAGCATCGATAGCTCCGGGATAAAGCTCCGTTTCCTTCATTTCAATTCCGCAGTTTACACCGGCTTCATATATAATTTCAGCAACGGCATTGGAGTTTTTCTGGGTACCGGTACAGCCCTGAGTATATATCTGGAGCTGCTCGATCTCACGCATGGTATCCATTGCGATAAATACCGTTTCCACATTTTCAAGCTCTTCCTTATGGGCCTTTGCATAAGCCAAAGCACCGCGGATACCGGCTTCCTCAGAACCGGAAAGAAGCGCGCAAACCTCTGTATTTTCAAATCTTACGTCATTTTCAGCCATTTCTTTTAGAACACCCATGGCGATAAAATCTGCGGTAAGGTTATCATTAGCGCCGTCAACAACAACTTTCCAGTTGATAAAGAAGCATATTGCGATGAAAAACGGAATCAAAATAAGCTGGATAATTCCGCAAACCAGCCAGAATTTACTTTCATAATTTCCGCCGGCAAACGAATAAATAAGCCACACTACATCAAACACCGTTACGGCAATGAGGCCGCCTATTGAACCGCCCATGACAGGAGCAAGACTTTTGATTCCGCCGTGAAGCGAATAAGTCCACTCGTTGGCGGCGTCGGTATGACCGCCGAAAATTATTCTTCTTTTGACCTCGCCCTTAGGAGCTCTGCGAGCCATAACGTTTCTGGAAGTTTTCCTCGGAAAAAGAAAATCCACAAACTCGCGGTACATAAGGAATTCCACTACAAGACAGGCCAGTGCCAGAAGCACCAGAACCGTTGATACCACCGCAAGACCGGAACCGGAAACGACGCCGGTATATGTAAGCCAGTAAAAGAGCACTGCCAGCATACCAATAACGGCGGCAGCAGGGATCCAGCCCATGAAAGCCGCCGGGTGAACGGAAAAATCCTCCATCTCTACCTTATCAGCCCACTTTTCCAGCTCTTTCTTCAGATATTTCTGTGCTTTTCTCTCACTGTGAGAACCGGGCGATCTCTCTTTAAAATTCTCGCAGATATAACGGATACCGTCAGCCATATATTTTTGTGTTCCGGCTGACGCACCTTTTGTTAATCTCATTAAATCAACCTCTTTCCTTAATATTGTTATGCATCCATTTCATGATACGAACTACATTTCTATTATATTACAATTTGGTATATATTGCAATAACTCTCTGTAAAATATTAATTTTTTCTGCTCTCCGCAACTATCCTCTTTCGGTGAATTTCCGCTCACGGAATAGCTCTTAAATATTAGGGGTTTTGTATAATATTTTTTAATATGAAACAAATATTTTTTTTAAACTTGTGAATTGTAAACAAAATATAATAATGATAAAATATTTTAGTATAAATTTTAAGAATAGGAGAATAATTATGAGTATTAATAACGAATATCTTGCCGGACTCATGGAAAGAGTCAAAAAGCGCAATCCGAATGAGCCGGAATTTCATCAGGCAGTTTATGAAGTTCTTGAATCTCTTGACACTGTTGCAGACAGACACCCTGAATACATCGAAAGAGGTATTTTTGAAACAATAGTTGAGCCTGAGAGAATCATCAAATTCAGAGTTCCCTGGATCGACGATAACGGCAGGATCCAGGTAAACAGAGGATACAGAATCCAGTTCAACAGCGCAATCGGCCCCTACAAGGGCGGACTTCGCTTTCATCCGTCCGTATATGAAGGCATTATAAAATTCCTTGGCTTTGAACAGATCTTTAAAAACAGCCTTACAGGCCTTCCGATAGGCGGGGCAAAAGGCGGCTCTGACTTTGATCCAAAAGGCAAGAGCGACATGGAGGTTATGCGCTTCTGCCAGAGCTTTATGACGGAACTATACAGACATATCGGTGCTGACACGGACGTACCGGCAGGCGACATCGGCGTAGGCGCGCGTGAGATAGGCTTCCTTTACGGCCAGTACAAAAGGATCATGAACGTGAACAGCGGCGGCGTACTTACGGGAAAAGGCCTTAACTACGGCGGATCTCTTGTAAGAACGGAAGCTACCGGTTACGGCCTTTGCTATTATACGGAAGCTATGCTAAACGATCATGCTTCTTCATTCAAGGGCAAAAAGGTTGCTATCTCCGGTTCAGGAAACGTTGCCATTTACGCCTGTGAAAAGGCGACCCAGCTTGGAGCCAAAGTTATCACAATGAGCGATTCAGATGGATACATCATAGACAAGCGCGGAATCGATCTTCCCCTTATCAAAGAACTTAAGGAAGTAGAAAGAAAGAGAATCAGCGAATATGTAACTTATCATCCCGAAGCGGAATACCACGAGGGATGCAGCGGCGTCTGGACTGTGAAATGCGATATCGCCCTTCCCTGCGCGACGCAAAACGAGCTGGACGAAGACGCGGCAAAAACTCTTATTGCGAACGGCGTAATTGCAGTTTGCGAAGGAGCAAACATGCCGTCCACACCGGAGGCTATTACTCAGTTCCATGAAAACGGAGTTCTTTTCGGACCGGCCAAAGCAACGAACGCCGGCGGCGTTGCCACTTCAGCGCTTGAAATGTGCCAGAACGGTTCACGTCATCCGTGGACATTTGACACCGTTGACGCAGAACTTAAGAGCATTATGGAAAATATTTATACCAAGAGCTGCGAGGCAGCGAAAGAATACGGCGTTGAGGGCAATCTGGTTGCCGGCGCAAACATTGCGGGCTTCATCAAGGTAGCCGACGCAATGCTTGCACAGGGCCTTGTATAATATTGGTATAATTAACTATATTATATAGCTATATTATATAACTTGCCAGGAGCTGTGCTCAGAAATGAGCGCAGCTCCTTTTTTATAAAAAAAGCCCTGATAGAAAACTCTATCAAGGCTTTTGAGAAATGGAGCTGATAGGCGGACTTGAACCGCCGACCTCATCCTTACCAAGGATGCGCTCTACCGCCTGAGCCATATCAGCCCGATTGGCGACCCGGAACGGACTTGAACCGTCGACCTCCTGCGTGACAGGCAGGCGTTCTAACCAGCTGAACTACCGGGCCAAAGGCTGCGCAACTGCGCTGCAAATGGTATTATACGAAAATTGGGTTAACTTGTCAAGTGAATGACATTGAATTTTTGCAAAAATGTGATATAATTTTAGTATGAAAAACTTTCATACACACACAAGAAGATGCCGCCACGCAACCGGCGATGACGAAGAGTACGTTTTGAGCGCAATGGAAAACGGATTTGATGAGATCGGTTTTTCCGATCACGCGCCAATGCTTTTCCCCAAAACAAGCGGTTATTATTCAGGATTCAGAATGCTTCCTTACGATGCAGAGGACTATGTAAAAAGCATAAACTATCTGAAAAACAAGTATAAAAACAAAATAAAGATCCGTCTTGGATTTGAACTCGAATACTACCCGGAGCTTTTTGACAGAGAACTGCGTTATCTTAAAAGCTTTGATATAGACTATCTTATTCTGGGTCAGCACTACATTAACAATGAATACGACAGTTTGGGCTGTTACTGCGGAGCGGAAACTGATGATGAAGACGCGCTTCATCAGTATGTTTCGCAGTGCCTGGACGGACTGAGGACCGGCGCTTTCACCTATCTTGCCCACCCTGATCTGTTTAATTTCAAGGGTGATGAAGCAGTATACAGAAAGGAAATGAGCCGGCTTTGCCTCGTTTCAAAGGAACTGGACATCCCCCTTGAATTCAACTTTTTGGGATTTACGGAAGGGAGAGCGTATCCGCGGCCCGATTTCTGGAGAATCGCCGCCCAAACGGGAAATAAAGTGATCACGGGACTTGACGCACACACACCGAAATTCTTCTCTATGAAAGAAGAGATCGAAAAAATGGAAGCTTACCTTAAAACGTTTGGAATCACTCCGATAGCGCATCCTGTGATCAGAAAGCCGTAAAAAAGCGCCTGCAGCTGCGGGCGCCGAAGCCTGAATATAGTCACCAGTTTAAAACCGATTGTTATCTGATAATCGGTTTTATTTTATATATATGCGGCATACATATCCTGTCTTATTCGCTGCCGCTTTCAAAAAGGACCTCCAAAGGCACTCCAAGGACTTTTGCTATCACATAAATCTCCTTATCAGTGGCTATCCTGAGCTGACCTTCCAGCTTAGAATAGCTTGTCGGGTTAATGTCCATCCCCATCACCTGGATCTTGGATATAAAATTCTTTTGCTTAATTCCGCGTTCCTTTCTTAGGCGCTCAATATTCCTTCCAACCATATTGCAATTCCCGTAAGCTTTTTTACGCGTTTTCATACCCTCACCCCTTTAACTGCATTATATTTTAAAATCTTTCCATAAAAATTCTATAAAAGAAATTATAAAATTTTCATAAATTCCGATTCGGAAGTTTACAGTTTTGCTTATATATCAAATGAAATAGCAGGAATTTTTTTACAGTCATAAAATTTCATACAGACCAAAAAGTATAATCTGTGTACAGCAGATTTACAGCCGGATAAAAAATCGGAAGTCAATCTTGTATATTTATTCATTTTTTATGTATATTTATATTATTTTTGCAATAATCTATTGACTTTAATAAAAGCGAGTGTATAATAAAGAAAGATTATATTATATTACGGAGTATTGTATAAAATGATAAAAGTATTCATTGACGGCCAGTCAGGAACAACCGGTCTGCGAATCAGAAAAAGGCTGCTTGAAAGAGATGATATAAAACTGCTTGATATCCCGCAGGAATACCGTAAAAATGAAAACGTAATCCAAGAATACATAAACGAAAGTGATATTACTTTTCTCTGCCTGCCGGATGACGCGGCAAAAGTGGCGGTCAATTTGCTGGAAGAAGGTAATAGGCATACAAAGATCATTGACGCATCTACAGCACACAGAACCGAACCCGGATGGGCATACGGATTCCCGGAACTTTCGCCGGAGTTTAGAGAAAAGATAGAAACAAACCGGTTTATTGCGAATCCCGGTTGTTACGCAAGCGGATTTATCTCAATAGTATACCCGCTTATGGCGCACGGTGTTATCCCAAAGGATTATCCCCTTACCTGCTTTGCGGTTTCGGGATACAGCGGCGGAGGCAAAAGCGCCATCGCGCAGTATGAGGACGCGGAAAGGGATATTGAACTCGATTCGCCGAGGCAATACGGACTGACCCAGCAGCACAAGCATTTAAAGGAAATGAAGGCAATAACCGGAATAGAGAGATACCCTGTTTTTTCTCCTATGATATGCGGCTACAAATGCGGAATGGTTGTAAGCGTACCGTTTTTTACGGATATGCTTTGCAACGGTATGAAACCGGCTGATGTCAGAGAGATGTTAAACGAGCATTACAGAAATGAAAAGCTTATAAAGATACGCCCTGCCGGATACACGACCGGCATGATAGGCGCCAATAACTTTGACGGGCGCGACGATCTGGAAATTGAAGTTAACGGAAACGATGAAAGATTTGTTATAACTGCAAGATTTGACAATCTTGGAAAAGGCGCTTCCGGCGCGGCAGTGCAGTGTATGAATATTGCCTGCGGTATAGAAGAGGATAAATCTCTTGTTTTGGGGGACTGAAAATGAAATTAAAAGTTATTGACGGCGGTGTTTGCGCGCCGAAAGGATTTAAAGCAAACGGTGTGTACTGCGGAATAAAAAAAACCGCCGCTGACGATCAGACCGCGGTGACGCATAAAAATGATCTTGGAATGATCGTTTCAGATACAGAGTGTACCTGCGCCGCAGTCTATACCACAAATAAAGTTAAGGGCGCTCCGATCCTTGTAACAAAAAGCAATCTTGAAAAGACCGGCCACCGCGCCAAAGCGGTAATAGTAAATTCCAAGAATGCAAACACCTGCAATGCGGACGGTGAGAAAAAAGCACAGAAAATGTGCGAACTGGCTGCCGGCGAGCTGCATATAAGGCCGGAAGAAGTTATTGTTGCATCAACAGGCGTAATAGGACAGATTCTGCCCATAGAGCCTATAGAAAAAGGGATACGACCGCTTGTTACGGGTCTTTCCTATACCGGAAACGCCGAGGCGGCAACCGCAATAATGACCACAGACACGATAAAGAAAGAATACGCCGTTGAATTTGCCGCATGCGGCAAAACATGCAGAGTGGGCGGAATGGCAAAGGGCTCCGGAATGATCCACCCCAACATGGCAACAACACTCAACTTCATCACAACCGATCTGAATATAAGCGCAAAGATGCTTCAGTCTGCGCTTGACGATATCGTTAAGATTACTTACAACTGCCTTTCCATCGACGGCGATACGTCCACCAACGATATGGTATCCGTTATGGCGAACGGCCTTGCCGGTAACGATGAGGTAACCGAAGCTGACGAAAGTTATGAAAACTTTAAGGCGGCGCTTTATGAAGTTATGATGAATCTTACGAAAATGCTTGCCAAGGACGGCGAGGGCGCCACTAAAATGATCGAATGCGAATGCAAAGGCTGCACGGACACGGAAACGGCAATAACAGTTGCAAAAAGCGTAGTCGGTTCAACACTGTTTAAATGCGCCGTATTCGGAGAAGACGCTAACTGGGGGCGTATATTATGCGCAGTAGGTTATGCGCCGGCGGAATTTGATATTAACAAAGTTGATGTTGATATAAATAGCAAATTCGGAAGTATAGCCGTTTGCAGGAACGGCGCAGGAGTAGACTTTTCCGAGGAAATGGCAGCGAAAGTGCTCAGCAGCGACGAGATCTATGTGATCATTAATCTTAACGCCGGCGCAAGCAGCGCAAAAGCGTGGGGATGCGATCTGACCTATGATTATGTTAAAATCAACGGCGATTACAGGACCTGATGATACTGAAACCGGACATACAAATTCACCTTTAGGCGGAGGACTCTAAAAATGGATATTACAAACGCGATGAAAGCGGAGGTGCTTGCAAGGGCGCTGCCGAATATTCAGCTTTACAGAAAAAAGACCGTTGTTGTAAAATACGGCGGAAACGCAATGATTAACAAAGCCCTTAAAGAATCGGTCATGCACGATATTGTGCTTCTGACAACGATCGGCATAAAAGTTGTGCTTGTTCACGGCGGAGGGCCGGAAATAAGCAAAACGCTTGAAAAGATGAACATTAAAAGCGAATTTATAGGCGGTTTAAGAGTTACGGATAAAGACACTGCTGATGTTGTTCAGATGGTGCTTGCCGGCAAGGTAAACAAGGATCTTGTGTGCCAGATCGGTAATTTGGGCGGCCACGCAATCGGCCTGTCCGGAATGGACGGAAACATGATAAAATGCCGTCCGCTTGATGAAAGCCACGGTTATGTGGGCGATATTATAGACATGAATATGGACGTTGTTGAAGAAGTGCTTGAACACAGTTTTATTCCGGTCATCTCTACGATCGGATATGACGAAAAAGGCAACTGCTACAATATCAACGCGGATACTGTTGCCGCGGCAGTAGCCGGAAAACTCAAGGCAGAAGCACTGATCTCAATGACAGACGTTGCCGGCCTGCTCAGAGATAAAGATGATGAAAGTTCACTAATCCACAGGGTATACATTTCTGATGTTCCGGCTCTTATTGCAGACGGGATCATAAGCGGCGGAATGATACCCAAAATAGATTCGATGACGCAGGCTATACGCGAGGGCGTAAAAAGAGCGTTTATAATTGACGGCCGTGTTCCCCACTCCATACTTATGGAAATGCTTACCGATGAAGGTATGGGAACGATGTTCAGAAGCAGGTGATAAACATGGATATAAAAGAAACAGACAGCAAATACGTTTCCCACGCTTACGGCAGGTTCAACGTTGTGCTTGCACGCGGCAAGGGATCAACGATATATGATGAAAACGGAAAAGAATACATAGATCTCGGCTCCGGTATCGGCGTTACGGCATTCGGCATAGCAGACGAGGAGTGGAAGAAAGCTGTAACAGACCAGCTGGATAAGGTCCAGCACACATCAAATCTCTACTATACCCAGCCTTGCGCCGAGCTTGCGAAACTGCTGTGCGAAAAAACAGGAATGAAGAAAGTATTTTTCGGCAACAGCGGCGCAGAGGCAAATGAGGGAATGATAAAATTCGCCCGCAAGTACAGTTTTGACAAATACGGTGAGGGGCGCAAAACGATCATCACGCTTGTAAACTCTTTCCACGGAAGAACGATAACTACGCTTTCCGCCACGGGACAGGACGGTTTTCACACGGTATTCGGCCCGTTTACTCCGGGATTCAAATACTGCCCCGCAAACGATATTACAGCGCTTAACGATATGATCTCGGACGATGTATGCGCCATTATGTTTGAATGCGTTCTGGGCGAGGGCGGCGTATTAAATCTTGAATATAACTTCGTCAAAGAGATAGAAAAAATTGCAAAAGAAAAGGATATTCTTATGTGCGTTGACGAAGTGCAGACGGGAAACGGCAGAACGGGAAAATATTTTGCCTATATGCATTACGGCATAAAGCCGGACATTGTTTCAACCGCAAAAGGACTTGCCGGCGGGCTGCCAATGGGCGCTGTTTTATTCGGCGACAAACTTGAAAACACCGTAACGCCCGGTTCGCACGGCTCAACTTTCGGCGGCAATCCGATAGCGGCAGCCGGCGCTATCAGCATAGTTAAAAGAATCGACAATAAATTCCTTGATGAAGTCACAAGGAAAAGCGAATATATCATCAGCAGAATAAAGGATATTAACGGCGTTAAATCCATATCCGGCATGGGTCTGATGCTTGGAATAGAAACAGATAAAAAAGCGGCGGACATTGCGAACAAATGCCTTGAAAAAGGGCTGCTCGTTCTGACCGCGAAATCAAAAATAAGGCTGTTGCCCGCACTCAATATAACAAAGGAAGAAACAGATAAAGGGCTTAAGATACTTAAGGAGGTAATTGAAGATGAAACACTTGCTTAAATTACAGGATCTGGACCATCACGAGATACTTGATATACTAAACCTTGCCGACCAGCTTAAATATGAAACCAAACACGGCATTGAGCACCACCTTTTAAAAGGAAAAACGCTTGGAATGATCTTTCAGAAGAGTTCCACAAGAACGCGTGTTTCTTTTGAAACGGGCATGTACCAGCTTGGCGGTCAGGCGCTCTTTCTTTCAAACAGGGATCTGCAGATAGGCAGAGGCGAACCGGTGCAGGATACGGCACGGGTACTTTCGCGCTATCTTGACGGAATTATGATAAGAACGTTTGAACAAAAGGAAGTTGAAGACCTTGCGAAATACGGCTCGATCCCGATCATAAACGGACTTACCGATTACTGCCATCCCTGCCAGGTGCTTGCCGACCTTATGACGATAAGGGAATACAAAAAGACGTTTGACGGACTGAAATTCTGTTTTATCGGCGACGGAAACAACATGGCGAACAGTCTTATCGTAGGCGCGGTCACAATGGGAATGGAATGCGCCGTTGCCTGCCCGGACGGTTATAAGCCGGATGAAAATATAATGAAATGGGCATCTGAAAACGGTAGCTTCACATGTTCTTCCAACATTGAGGACTGCGCAAAAGACGCCGATATTCTTTATACTGACGTTTGGGCGTCCATGGGGCAGGAAGATGAAAAGGCACAGCGTGAAAAGATTTTTAAAAACTATCAGATCAACCGCAAAGTTATGGCTGCTGCCAAGAAAGATGCAATGGTACTTCACTGTCTGCCGGCACACAGGGGCGAGGAAATAACGGCAGAAGTGTTTGAGGCTCACGCCGATGAAATCTTTGACGAGGCCGAAAACAGGCTCCACGCTCAAAAGGCGGTGCTTGTAAAGCTGCTGGGCTCAAACAACTGACAGGAAGACAGATCTATGGACAATGAAAAAGTTTACATATGCCTTGAAAACGGCAGGATATTTGAAGGAAAGCGATTCGGCGCGGGCGGCGACGTTACCGGCGAACTTGTATTCACAACAGGTATGTGCGGCTACATAGAAACGCTTACGGACCCAAGCTACTATGGTCAGATCGTTTTACAGACTTTTCCGCTTATAGGAAACTACGGATATATTGAAGCCGACGCGGAAAGCGACAGATCATATGTTACTGCGTATATCGTGCGTGAAAAGTGCGATAATCCTTCTAATTTCAGATGCGGCAAAACGCTTGACGAATACTTAAAAGAGAACAACATACCCGGTGTATACGGCGTGGACACAAGGGAGATCACAAAAATCATCCGCGAGAGCGGAGTTATGAATGCAATGATCTGTTCTGATCCGAGAGATTTCGATACGCAACAAGTCAGCGCATACAGGGTAAAAGACGCTGTTGAATCCGTATCCTGCAAAAGACCCGTTCCGCTTGCTGCGGACAGTCCGAAATACAATGTTGTTTTGCTTGACTACGGTAAAAAGGAAAATATCGCGCGTGAATTACTGAAGCGCGGGTGCAACGTTGCCGTTATGCCGCATGACACTAAAGCTCAGGACGTTTTAAAGCTTGATCCGGACGGGATCATGCTTTCCAACGGACCGGGAGATCCCGAAGAAAACACAAAAAGCATTGACGAACTGAAAAAGCTTATAGGAAAAAAACCGATCTTTGGCATCTGCCTCGGCCATCAGCTGCTGGCGCTTGCGATGGGCGCTAAAACCACTAAGTTAAAATACGGCCACAGAGGGGTAAATCAGCCTGTTAAAGATCTTAAAACGGGCAGGACTTACATTTCATCTCAAAATCACGGATACGCAGTCCTTAATGACGAAGTGGAAAAGTGCGGCGGCGTTATAAGCTATATCAACGCAAACGACGGCACGAACGAAGGCATAGATTACCCGGGAAAACATGCGTTTTCCGTTCAGTTTCACCCCGAGGCGTGCAGCGGACCGCACGACACGAGATTTTTGTTTGACAGATTTATTAAAATGATGGGAGGTAATGAATAATGCCTCTTAACAAAGACATAAAAAAGGTGCTTGTAATCGGTTCAGGACCGATAGTTATAGGGCAGGCTGCGGAGTTCGACTACGCCGGAGCACAGGCGTGCCGGGTATTAAAAGATGAGGGTATTGAAGTTGTTCTTGTGAACTCCAATCCGGCTACGATCATGACGGACAGCGCTCTCGCCGACCACATCTATCTTGAACCGCTGACCGAGGAAACGGTTAAGCGCATCATTGAAAAAGAAAGACCGGACAGCATCTTAGGCGGTCTAGGCGGGCAGACAGGGCTTACGATATCCATGCAGCTGGCAAAGGACGGATACCTTGATAAAATGGGCGTACGTCTTCTCGGCACAGACGCAGAAGCGATCGACAAGGCGGAGGACAGACAGCTTTTCAGGGACACGATGGTTAAGATCGGCCAGCCCGTTGTTCCTTCCGACATTGCAAATGACGTAGAAACTGCAAAAAAAATAGCAGATGAGATCGGCTATCCTGTTATCATCAGACCTGCGTTTACACTGGGTGGTGCGGGCGGCGGTGTTGCATACAGCGAAAAGGAACTGAAAGATGTTGCAAAACACGGTCTAATGCTCAGCCCGATCACTCAGGTGCTTGTGGAAAAATATATTGCAGGCTGGAAAGAGATAGAATTTGAAGTTATGAGGGACAGCGCCGGCAATGTTATTGCCGTTTGCTCAATGGAAAACTTTGACCCGGTGGGCGTCCACACGGGAGACAGTATTGTTATCGCCCCCGCAGTGACTTTGGGTGACAAGGAATACCAGATGCTCAGAACAGCGTCTCTTGATATTATTGCGGAACTCGGTATTGAGGGCGGATGCAACTGCCAGTTTGCGCTTGATCCGGAAAGCTTTGAATACAGCGTAATTGAAGTCAATCCCCGTGTATCGCGCTCATCTGCGCTTGCGTCTAAGGCTACCGGCTACCCCATTGCCAAGGTAACTACAAAAATTGCCCTCGGCTACACGCTGGACGAGATCAGAAATGATATTACAGGCAAGACGTGCGCCTGTTTTGAACCGACGCTTGACTATGTTGTTGTTAAAGTGCCGAAATGGCCGTTTGACAAGTTCATTAACGCCTCGCGCAAACTGGGCACACAGATGAAAGCCACGGGCGAGGTTATGAGCATAGCGCCGTCTTTTGAAATGGCGATCATGAAAGCGGTTCGCGGCGCTGAAATCGGACTTGACACACTGAACAGCAAGCAGCTTGAAGGCACCGATATAGTTAAAACTCTTTATAATCAGGACGATCTGAGACTCTTTTCTGTTTTCCGCGCACTTAAAAACGGCGTTTCTGTCAGTGAGATACACAATATCACCATGATCGACGAGTGGTTTTTATACAAACTCAAAAATCTTGCTGATTATGAAAGAGAGATTGAAGACTGCCCAATAAGCAGCGAACAGTATATTAAAGGTAAAAAATACGGTTATACAGACGCTGCACTGGAAAGAATAAGCGGCTCCCCTCTTGCTTTTCACAAGCATGCGGTCTACAAAATGGTTGACACATGCGGAGCTGAATTCGCTGCCGAGACCCCTTATTTTTATTCTACCTATGACAAACACTGCGAGAGCAGAGAACTTGAACGCGGCAGGAAGGAAAGAATAATCGTTTTAGGCTCCGGCCCTATTCGCATAGGTCAGGGCATTGAATTCGACTATTCCTCCGTACACTGCGTATGGACTTTAAAAGAACTCGGTTACGAAGTTATACTCATCAATAACAATCCGGAAACCGTTTCCACTGACTTCGACACCGGTGACAGACTTTATTTCGAACCGCTGACGCCGGAAGACGTTATGAACATTATAAAGGTTGAAGATCCGGCGGGCGTTGTTGTAGCTTTCGGCGGACAGACAGCGATCAAGCTCACAAAATATCTTGACGAGCACGGGATCCGAATTCTGGGCACCTCCGCGGAGGGTATAGACGTTGCGGAAGACAGGGATAAGTTTGACAGGCTTCTTGAAAGATTCGGGATCTTCAGACCAAAAGGCACTTCTGTTACAACGCTGGACGGCGCGCTAAGGGCGGGTAATGAACTCGGCTACCCTGTTTTGCTGAGGCCGAGTTACGTTATCGGCGGGCAGAATATGACGATTGCCTATACTGACGATGATGTTGAGCAGTATATGAACATTATACTTGCCCAGGGCATTGAAAACCCGGTTCTGGTAGACAAGTATATGATGGGCACGGAACTTGAAGTAGACTGTATTTCAGACGGTGAGAAAGTGCTTATTCCGGGTATCATGGAGCATATTGAACGCGCGGGAGTGCACAGCGGCGACTCGATTGCCGTTTATCCGCCTTACAATATCAACGACAAGATGCTCAGAAAGATCTGTGATATTTCTGAAAAGCTTGCGCTTTCATTAGGAACAAAAGGTCTTGTAAACATTCAGTATCTGATCTATCAGAACGAGCTATATGTTATTGAAGTAAATCCGAGAGCCTCAAGAACAATTCCGTACATAAGCAAGGTGACCGGAGTTCCGATGGTTGAGCTTGCTACAAAGATCATGGTTGGCGCTTCTCTTGAAAGCCTTGGCTACGGCACCGGGCTTTACAAAACGCCGCCGTATTTTGCCGTTAAAGTTCCGGTATTCAGTTTTGAAAAACTGAACAACGTTAACAGCCAGCTCGGTCCTGAAATGAAATCCACCGGAGAAGTGCTGGGGGTCGGCAAAAATCTGAATGAGGCGCTGTTTAAAGGCCTGATTTCAGCAGGTTTTAAAGTTGAGTCCCGCAAGGAATCACGCCATGGAGTGCTTATTACCGTAACAAAAAAAGACAGATATGAAATTGTAAATCTTGCGAAAAAACTTGATGACCTTGACATCAAGATCTGGGCTACACCGGAGACCGGAAAAGCGATAGCAAGCCTTGGTATCGAGGTTGAGACCGTAAACAAACTCAGCGAAGATAACTCCATTATGGAGCTTGTTGAAAGCGGTAAGCTTGACTATATCGTGTACACGGGTAAGAGCGACAAAAAGAGCATTGCCGATTATATAAAACTGTTTAACCGCGCAAACCAGCTTGGCATAGCTACGCTCACATCGCTGGACACAGCCAACGCGCTTGCGGATATAATCGCAAGCAGATACAACCAGATGAATACCGAACTTGTGGACATAAACAATATGCGCAAGGAAAAAAGCCTGCTTACATTCAGCAAAATGCAGGGCACGAGCGACGACTATATTTTCTTTAACAATACGGAAAGCCTTATCACCTGCCCTGAAAGTTTTGCCATTGAGTTTACGGACAGGCACAAAGGTATTGGCGGCGACGGAATTGTGCTGATCGAACGATCCGATGTTGCCGACGCCAGAATGCGTATCTTTAACCGTGACGGTTCCGAGGGCGAAATGGCGGGAAATTCCATACGCTGTGTAGGCAAATATCTGTACGACAACGGCATTGTAAATAAAGAAAACATAACCGTTGAAACGGCAAGCGGAATAAGAAGGCTAAAACTGTTTACGAGAAACGGCAAGGTTTCATCCGTAACGGTTGATATGGGAAAAGCTTATCTTAAACCGAAAGAGATCCCGGCCCTGGTTGACGGAGAAACGATCATTGCGAAGAAGGCGGAAATAGCGGGAAATGAATACAGCATTACCTGTGTTTCCGTCGGTAATCCGCACTGCGTTATCTTTGTTAATAATGTTGATAAAGTTGACATTGAAACGGTTGGCCCCAAGATAGAAAACGCGGACATCTTTCCCGAGAGGATCAATACGGAATTTGTGCGCATTGTTAACCGAAGAACCATTAAAATGCGCGTATGGGAACGCGGAAACGGTGAAACGCTTGCCTGTGGCACGGGTGCGTGCGCCGCTGCGGTTGCCGCTGTTCTGGAAGGCAAATGTGACAAGGGCAAGGATATAACGGTCAAACTGCGCGGCGGCGATCTGATCGTAAATTACACAGATGAAAAGATCACGCTCACGGGCGACTGTAACCTTGTTTTTACAGGAGAAATCGAATACTGATATGAAAAGAGCGGCAGACAGTCTGAAAATGTCTGCCGCTCTTAACATTTAATTCCACGGTACCTCAATATCCGTATCCGGCTCGTTATCATCCGGATATCCGCTTGTTGTCAGAATATCCATGGCTTTGAATGTTTCTATTTCAGCATATGGTTTTGAATACTTTTCTTTCAATTTTTACACCTCCCTGTTAATTAAGTTATACACTTCACTGCGTGTGTTTTGATCCATTGTGTCGTCATTCACAATGGCGTTTGCAACATCGTTGAAGCTTCGTGTTGTAACCGGCGAATAGAAATACATACCGTCTATACAGATATACGCTCTTGCGGAAATTCTGTTGTCATAATGGCTTGCCGGTATGCCGGTAAACACGGCGTTGTAATGTGAAACAGAGCCTTCCACATTTCTTTTTGTAGCTTCTAAGGTGTATGTGCCGTCAGCACCGTTTCTGACCTGCGTGTTTGCTTCCTGCTCGCTTTCGCTCACTTCGTCATAGGTGTAGACAAAGCCGTATTCCTTGCTGATTTTTGGATACAGGTTTTCATACTCGCTGATGTCGAATCCGAGCGTTTTTTCATCAAAGATAAAGCCGAACCGTAAGCCCGAATCCCGTGTTCGAATCTGCCCGCCGAAGCTCTCGCCCATGGAATCGGAATTAATAAAATTACATTCCTCTGAAATGGCTGCCTGCTGCGCAGCAGAGCCGTAAGGGGCGATTATTGTTGGAGCCACACCGTCTAAATAAGCTTCTCTGGTAAAGCGAATGGATACATCCTGTGCTTTTTCTGACAATACAAAGGCTGCGTTGTAGTTATCTGCGCTGATCTTGGTAAGACTCGGCGCATAAAACAGTTTCATTGTATCTGCATAATGCAGCCCGGAATCCACCTCTGTAGCACTCGGTATCCAAACAATTTCACGAGGTCCCACGCCAATCAGCGGATAATGCGAATCGTAGCCGATCCTGTTAAACTCCAATACGTTCGGCATATAAATCACATTCAAATACGGTAGATTGTGACAAGAGGAAGAAGTGGATTCCAACAGGTTTTCCATATAGAGTTCTTCCAAGTAGCAGCTAACAATAAAGTCATTCGGAATTTCTGTAATTTCAGGAAAATCCATTACACGCGTAAACGCCTGATAAGCAATTCCGTATGTTCCGTCCTTGCTGAAAGAAGTCAGCTTAGGCGCGTAGATCGTATCTATATAGCAATAAGCAAAAGCGCTTGACTCCACAACCTCCAAGCTCGGAAATTCCATCTCAGTTAAAAACCAGCAATCCGCAAATGTAAATGGCTTGATCCTTTTCAGATTAGGTGCATTGAGTTCCTGAAGGAAATAACACTCTCTGAATGTAGCCCAGAGGGATTCTGCAAGCGGGATATCACATTTAAGCAAAGGTGTGTTTCTGAATATTTCGTGTGGTGAATTTTTGATATACAGTTTTGGGAAGCTGACCTCAAGCAATCCCGTATATTCAAATGTGCCACCAAGCGCAGTTTCAACAGATTCCTCAAAATCTATATCGTGCATCATAGAACACATTGAAAAAGCACGTGAATTAATCAGTGACAACTTGGGCATGGACGCCGTTCTCAAGCTATAACAGTTTCTGAAAGCGGCGTCAATTCTTGTTACACCTTTTGCCGTTACATATTTCAGTTCTGCGCAATCTCTAAAAGTGTTTTGAATTCTTTCAACTGAATCCGGCAGAACAACTGCCGTTAATTTTGAGCCTTCCATATCATCAGCGTTTATATTAAGCGGCACAATACCGTTTATCGTATCCGGAACAATAATATTGTTTTTATCGCCTGTGTAAGAAGTAATCACACCGGAATCATTGATCGTGAAATACGATTCGTCCATATAATATTGAATCGTATAATACTGCGAGGAGATGTTGCTTGCATATTTACCGTTTTTTATTAAAGCAAAAGTAAGCTGCATTTCATTATCGATCGTAATCGGCTCGGTATATACAGTGCCATTTGTACTGCTTGGTACGGACTTATCCAGCGTATAGACAAGCTGTGTTCCTGCCGGTATATCGGTAAAGGTAACTGTTTGCGTATCGTTATAAAAACCGCCTTTAACATCCGGCTGCGGGGTATCAAATTCCTTGCCCTCTATCAGATTTGGGAAGTTGAGCATACCCGCGCCGTAATACTGCCGCTCATCCTCGCCCATATCTATTGCCGAGGCTTTGAGTTGCTGCTTTACCTCAACGGGAGAGAGACCGGGATCCTGCATCAGAATATAGGCGCACGCCGCGCTTACAAACGGGCAGGAAAAGGAGGTGCCTACCTGACCGTTGTACAGATCGGTAAAATGATCCTCTGTATATAGATCGTATGTATAAACATCATAGCCCGGAGCGGCTATATCCACCTTTTCGCCATAGTTGGAAAAGGAACAGATATGATCCGTATAGTCATATGCGCCGACGGTGATCGCCGTTTCACAATCGGCAGGTGTGCAGTATTGAACCGGCAGATTATCATTGCCGGATGCGATACAAACAGTCACGCCACGCGCTACAAGCCTTTCCACAAGTTCTGTTTCTATAGACATATTTTCCTCAAACAAATAACCGCCGAGGCTGATATTCATAATATCCAGCAGATCATTGCTTGCAAGGATCGTTTCCATTGCCGCCGTAAATACGGAAAGCGAAACATATCCGTCCGCGTCAATGACCTTATACGGCTTTATCTTTACATTATCCGGTGTGCTGAGGGCGATAATGCCGGCAACTGCCGAGCCGTGCCCGTTATCGTCCATACAGTCATTTTCCCCGCCGCTTTCACTCATATTAAAAGTAGTGTCAGTAACTCTATCGGCAAAGAGTTCGTGTGTATAATCTATGCCGGAATCCAGCACGCCGATAACGATCTCTTCTTCAGCAGCGGCAGACTGCTCTATCTCAGCAATGGCATAATCGGACATAACGGATTCATATGCCCAAGTTTGAGAAACCTCTTCTGTTTCCTCCGCTTCATCTGCCATGGTTCTGAGATTTTTGACGGTGTTATCCTTAACGCTGAGCACCCTGTCTTTTTCAACCGCGTACCCCTCGCTTGACAGCTTTTCGTATGCCGCTTCCATATCCTGCTTATCCTCATACTGCAAAACGGTATATTCAAGCCCGGACATGGATTCAACCGCGCCGGCATCGTCCTTAACGCTTCTTGCCTGCACAATCAGACGGTTTTCACAAGCGTTTGGATTATCTTCATTATATTTTTCTTCGTATGAATCGGAGTCCGATTCATATTCCGTATTGAGCTCTGTAACATGACTTGAAAAGCGTGTTACGCTGCGCCTTTCCGTCTCCGCCGCTATCGCGCTTTGGCAGGGCACTATCATGCTCCATAACATTAAAATTGCCAAAATAACACCGGTTAAACGTTTCATCCTTTTCGACATGAATGGATCCTTCGAATTTAAACTGATTTATTTAGCAGAATCGGCAACGAACCAATCGAGGTTCGTTACGGCGTCATAAATTATTTTTACGCAATTATCCGTGCCGAGGGAAGTACTGTTTAAACATATATCAAAATTTTGCGCCCTGCCCCACTGCCGGTCAGTATAATAGTTATAATTTATGCGGCGGCGTTTATCTATATCTTTCATAAGTTTTTTTGCCTGCCTGATATCCGTATTCTTATACTTCATAATGCGCTGGATCTTGCTTTCCTCATCGCCGTGAATAAAGACATTAAGACAGTCCTTACGCTCCTGAAGGATATAATCAGCGCACCTGCCTACTATTATACACGGGCCTTTATCCGCCAATTCAAGAATGATTTTTCGCTGGGCGGAATAGACGTAGTCCTCAAGAGAGGAACCGCCGCTGTCCCTGCTTACAAAGCCATAGGAAAATATGCTTTTAAACGGTGAATGCTCGCCTGCCTGCTCAACGAATTCCTCCGCAAATCCTGTTTTTTCGGCAACTTTTGAAATGATCTCTTTATCATAATAATCCCAGCCGAGCTTTTTTGAAAGTTCCTCGCCTATATATCTTCCTCCGCTGCCGAATTCACGGCTGATCGTGATAACGTTATACTTCATAATTACCCCTCCGTTGAAGATTTTTGCCAAAGCAAGGTAAACTATGGCTGATTTTATTGTATCATAAAAACACATTTTTTTCATCAAGCGGAATATACAAATATTGCCCGTGGTTTTTATTGAAACAGCACAGAAATAATTAAACTCATACGGACTTTAAGGAAAAACAGCGCGCTGAAAGGCACTGACTTTAATAGCGCCTATGATTTATCAAGACTTTTCATTTAAGAGATAGTTGTCCATATTAACGTTAAAAAGGCGGCGAAGTAAAACTCCGCCGCCTTTTGTATTTACAATTACAGCAACTCGGAAACCATATCCGCAAATTCTGTTGGATTTTCAACATCAAGGCCGCTGACAAGACGAGCCTCATTATAAAGTATCTTGGTATACTTTTCAAGTTTTTCCTTATCCTCGGCAAAGAATTTGAATAACTTTTCGGCGAGTTGATGATCTGAGTTGATCTCAAGCACAAGCTGCGCCTTAACGCCCTGGCTTCCGCCCGGCATTCTGCTTAGTACCTTTGCCATATCCAAAGACACATAGCCTTCACTTGAAAGACAGACGGCATGGGAACCGAGAGAATCGGAAAATTTAACGGCGGTAACTTCATCACCGAGATAGCCTTTCATTTCTTCCAGCATATCCTTTGCGCCTTCATTTTTCTCATCAAGGGCTTTCTTTTCCTCGTCCGAAGAAAGGTTCAGATCGTCTTTACAGATATTGGCAAACTGCTTGCCCTCATATTCCATAAGCATCTGAACGGCAAATTCATCAACGTCATCAGTAAAGCAAAGAACGTCATATCCCTTTGATCTGACAGCCTCTGTCTGCGGAAGAAGAGCGATCTTTTCCGGTGTTTCGCCGCAGGCGTAATAAATTTTTTCCTGCCCCTCCGGCATCGCGTCTATATATTCCTTAAGGGTAACATATTTATTATCCTTCACAGATCTGAACATCATAAGATCCTTAAGACCGTCCTTTTCGGCGCCGTAATCAGCATAAACGCCCCATTTGATCTGCACGCCGAAAGTATCAAAAAATTTTTCATACTTTTCACGGTCTTTTGCAAGCATCTTTTTAAGTTCTGATTTGATTTTTTTATCGATTGCCTTTGCGATTATCCTTACCTGATAATCCTGCTGAAGGGTTTCACGGCTGATATTCAGATTCAGATCAGCCGAATCAACGATACCCTTTACAAAACTGAAATAATCAGGCACAAGATCGGCGCATTTTTCCATAATCATAACGCCGTTTGTATAAAGCGCAAGACCCTTTTCATACTCTTTTGAGTAATAATCCATAGGCGGCTGGGACGGAATATAGATGATTGAATCAAACGTTGCCGTACCCTCCGATTTAAAATGAATAACATCAAGCGGATCATGGTAATCAAAGAATTTGCTTTTATAAAACTCGTTATATTCTTCAGGCGTGATCTCGTTTTTATTTTTGCGCCAAAGCGGAACCATGGAATTCATGGTCTCAACTGCTGTTTCCTCTTTATATTCGCCTTCCTTATCCGGATCCGGTACGGAATGGGTAGTTTCCATTTTAATGGGATAGCGGATATAATCGCTGTATTTTTTAACAAGTTCGGAAATAGTGTACTGCTCAAGGAAATGGGAATAATCCTCATTTTCGATATCGTCTTTCATATAGAGAGTGATAACGGTGCCGGGTTTATCTTTTTCACATTCTTCGATAGTGTAGCCGTCCGCACCTTCAGATACCCATTTATGGGCGACATCCTCGCCGTACGCTTTGGATACCACTTCCACCCTTTTAGCAACCATGAATGAGGAATAAAAGCCTACGCCGAACTGACCGATTACCTCAATATCATTTTCCTTGGCGTCCTCATTTTCATTTTTGAAATTGAGAGAGCCGGATTTGGCAATCGTGCCGAGATTGGACTCAAGCTCCTCAGCCGTCATTCCTATACCGTTATCAGATATAGTTAAAGTTCTGTTTTCCTTGTCTGCCGAAATAAAGATCTCAAAATCATCTTTATTCATTCCCACGGAAGTATCCGTTAGAGATTTAAAATAAAGCTTATCAATAGCGTCCGACGCATTGGAAATAAGTTCGCGGATAAAAATCTCCTTATTTGTATAGATTGAATTTATCATCATATCAAGGAGTTTTTTGGATTCTGCTTTAAACTGTTTCTTTCTCATTTTATCACCCTGCAATTTAAAAATTAGCACTCCTGTCTTCCGAGTGCTAATACTATTATAATCCTTATTTTTCATTTGTCAACAGTTAAACAACATTATTTAAAAATGTATTATGTTTGTATTTAATGTTTCTGAATTATTTTATCTGCAAGAGACCCCTGCTGCTTTGCTTAAATGTTCAATTTCACCTTATATTTAGTTTACTTCTATCTATTTTTTAGCTCCTAATAAATCTTCGTCGCTATCAATCAGAGTATCATTTATGCTAATGACATGCAAAAATCATGATGAAGCCATCATAAAATAATGCACTATAATAAAACTTCGTGCGTATTAACATATTGACTTGTTATTGTTGTTTACTATATTCAATCACCAATAGAAAAAGGATTATACTTATAATGATAAAAGCATATTTTTAACAACAAAAATTTAATATCACGATTAGCTTATTAATTCTTCTTATTAGTTTCAAGAAAGTATGGGAAACAACAGGAATTCTTAAAGAAAATGTTGACTTATAGACATTATACCTCTATAATAGTATTAAAATTACATTATTATTATTTTAGGATGATGTTTGCAAATGAATAAATCAAATAAATTTGAAAAACTGTACGATCGAATCGTAAAAATCATTGAATTATACCCCAAGATTCCTCCAAACTTGTGGGAAGAAGTGTTCAAGTCTTTATATGACGCCGCACTAGAGGGAGACGAACTTAATATTTTTGAAAAAGAAATATTAACAAAATCAAAAGAAATGAACCTTAAAATATCCGATATAGTAGATGTCCAATATCTGAAAAGTTATATCGATAAATCGCTATATTTTGTTTTCTTTCTTGAACTATTACAAATAGAAAACATAACATTCGATCACATTTATGCTTGTTATTCTATAAGCGGTGAGCAAATTTCTTCAACAAAACTGAGTCAAAACCTCAGAGATTTGACTGGATCTAAATATAATTACCTTTCATTTAATGGTGAGAGTTATTCAATTACAAACGAAGGAAAAATTGCTTGCGTTAAGAAAAATTTCATTTTAGATAAAACCATGTAGCTTGCTAAGTTAAAACGAGAAAATACGATAAAGGAGGTAAAAGATGGACAATAACAAAGAAAATATATATTCAATTATTGATTCAAAAAGAAAAGAATTTGATATGATGTATAATTCGGATAATCGTTCAAATGTTCAAAATAGTTGTTGTCCGTCTAATGAAAAGCTTTCTAATGATAATTCCTCCAACTTAAACTATAATTCAGATAGGAAGGAAACAGAACAAAACCATAATATAAAAAGTGACCAAGAAGAATTACATAAAATTATTTTTAGATCTATTTTTTATATATTGGGCTTATTAGTTTCAATACCCATATTTAGTTTTGTAGGCATGTCTTTTCTTATATTCTTACAGTGCATTTCATTATATTACCTTGGAATAAATCTTTCCGGATTAATTGGAATAATTACTCCGATTTTTACTTTTTTCGGTTGTTTTTTTAATGCTTTAAAAAAGGTAAATTTATTTAAAAGTAAAAAAGATGAATTTATTGAACGGATAAAACTGAGTATCCAAAGATTCAAAGAGATTAAATTCTCAAAAAGAATTCTCATATTTTATTTTTTAGCAGTTTGTTTTATTACAGGCATAGGATATAATATCCCTAATGCTCGAGCAGCAGTTACCGATCAAATTCAAGAGTACAGTCTATATTTATATGATGATATATCGTATTCGAATACAGATGAAGGCGATACAACAGAAACGGATCATAACAGAACAACATATGATGGGCTTTATAATGAAAACATGTCATTTATACTCAATAATAAAGATTATATCATCACAGAAGATATGTACAAAACGACATATCATATAGAAAATCCGGGAGAACTCGTACCTTATCTAAAGCAAATATATTCATCATTAGAACAAAATTATAATTCAAATTCATTTAATAGAACCGCGCAAAGTAAAGAAAACGAATTTACAACAAAAAAGAATGAGGCGCAAGCTTATGCCTTGCTAAATGATAAAAATAATGAGTGGTACAATATGTTACCAGAAGAGCAAACCATGCTTGAAGCCATAAACCTTCAAGAATCATTTGCAAAAAATAATAATAATTATTTTATTTATTCTAGAATTTCAAATAATTATCAGGTTTTAGCTTTAGAGTACATAAATCAAAAAGCTAATTCCGACACGGCTAAATATTACTATATGAAATCATTAGAAAATGACTTATTAAGTCTTAAATACGCTTCCGAAATTGAGGAATACAATGTAGTTATCGACCGTATATATTACAGATATAAGGATATTCGAGAAAACTGCTATATTAGCAGTAAAGAAAAAGCATTGCTAAATATTTATATTTCTGATTTGGAAGAATATCTAAATATATAAGTTATGAAATTAAAGTAAAAAGCGCTGTACAAAAAACATGTACAGCGTTTTTTTGTGGAGTTATTCTGTTATCCCGTTTCGATGGTTTTCTCTTTGACAGCGGTAATGTGTTGCTGTGCATTCCGGCGCGTTTATTATTTTATGACCTTATTTATTATTTATTTTCTGTGATATAGTTAATAATATCCTCTTTTTCGTTTTTCAGTTTTCCCGCCATAACCAGTTCAAGAATTTCCGAAAGTTTATCGCCTATCTCTTTTCCGCTGTATCCGAGAGAAATAAGATCATTTCCGTTCACGGCAAGATCAGAAATGCGGTAAGGAGTACCCGAATCGAGAAGCCTGAGCGCTTCTTCTTTAAATGACTCTATTCTTCCGATCTCATAGAGCACGCCTTTCCTGGCAGTATTGTGGGCTTTAAGATCCGCAAGACGGACCTCAAACAGATCCACGGTATTCTGTGTGCCGATCTCGGAAAACCAATGCCTTATAACAATATCATCCACATTTTCAACAGACTGATGAAATTTTACAAGCGTGGTCACACGGTTTATGATCTCGTTTGACGCCCTGAAGCTTTTAAGCACGTTATATGCGATCTCTGCTCCGGCGGCGGCATGCGTTTTAAAATGATCGCGCCCGTTTTCGTCCGTTCGTTTAACGGACGGCTTGCCGATATCATGCAAAAGCATTGTGAGGCGTAAAACGGGATCTTTCGGAGCGTAGCCGACAGCGTGAATAATATGCTCATAAACGGTAAACGTGTGCCACGGAGTGTTCTGGGCACAGTCAAAAGTCGGGATCAGCTGGGGAATGACCGCGCCTATGACCTGCCTGTATTCGTCCAGCACATCCAATACATTTTTGCCGCATAAAAGCTTTAAAAGTTCAGCAAACACCCTTTCCCGGGAAATATGATTTAAAAGCAGCATATTGTTAAAGATCGCCGTCTTTGTATTCTTTTCTATATCAAACCCAAGTACGGAAGAAAAACGCAAGGCACGCATAATACGCAGGGCGTCCTCCCTGAAGCGCTTATCTGGATCGCCGACGGCGCGGATGATCTTATTTTTGATATCCTCCCTGCCGCCGAAAAGATCAACTATCCCCTGCTCTTCATTATACGCCATTGAATTTACCGTAAAATCGCGGCGTTTGAGATCCTGCTCAATATCTGAAACGAATTTCACATTTTGCGGATGGCGGCTGTCCTTATACTCACCGTCCGAGCGAAATGTAGTGATCTCAAACGGCGTTTTATCTATCACGGCGGTAACGGTGCCGTGTTTTAAGCCTGTTTCAATCACCTTTATATTTTTTTCGGAAAGTATTTTTTCAACTTCGCGAGGCGGCGCACCGGTAGATATATCCGTATCTGAATTCGGATTGCCGAGGAACTGATCGCGCACGCAGCCACCCACGACAAACGCCGGATAACCGCGGCTTTCAAGCGCATCTAATATAATTTTTGCTTTAGCCGGAATCTGCATAATTTTACCTCCGCAATCTACGGTTATTTTACCACAAAATATCTAACAATACAAATATGAGAAACTTATTTTACTATTTTTTTATGTTTCTGCTGGGCGGGCAGGGATACTGCACAATCGAAATAATATGGCGCGGGAGAACACATTACAGCATGTTTCTCGCAGGCGGAATAATACTGATGTTTCTTGCTTTTATTCAAAGGGAAATGAAAAAGGCACCTCTGTTAATGAAGTGCCTTCTTGGTACGGTATTTATAACCGCCGTTGAATTCATATTCGGCTGTATCTTTAACATAACGCTTGGAATGAACGTCTGGAACTATGAAAACATGCCGCTGAACCTGCTGGGGCAGATCTGCCTGCCGTTTTCACTGCTCTGGATGCTGCTGTGCATCCCTGTTTTCAAATGGATCGTTAAAGACGATCTTTACCGCAGATTTGTGTGAATATTTTTTCAGTTCTTCCCTTGCCTGTTTTCTTTCGTCTTCATTCAGCGCAGGGTGATCCTCCGGATAATCCCAGAAATCAAATGGATCTTCCTTTTGGATAGCCATTCTGCCGTTTACATCAAGCATCCACGGATAAACAAGGATCTTCCTTTTATTCTTCACGTAAAAAAGGCTGCCCGTTCTGCCGTGCGATATATTTTTCCAAAATATCAGGCCTTTCGCCTGTTTCATAATAGTAAGCACCTGCTGATCATAAGGCAGACGCTTAAACTGCCACCGGTTAAACGCCGGCAATACAGTTACGCCAACAGCAATGACCACGGCAATAATAATGATTATCTGATAAGTTTCCATTACTTTTCAAATCCTATTGTAATGATCTCAAACGGTGAATAATCTATAACATCCGTTTCTTTCTGAACTTCCTCAAGCATATTCAGAATGCGGACTTTTTTATTTAATCTAATCTGTCCGCGCCCGCCGTTTTGCTCGGATAGCCTTACAACTTTCATGGAACCGTCCTCACTGAATTTAAGCGTCTGAAGGCAGAGCGGCTCAAAGGACGGCAGATCACATTCAACGTCAGCTTTTACGAGCGGAACGTTATACTGAAGCGCAAGAGCGTTTATATCCGCCGACACGGCATTTCCGGCATGCGGAACGATCATATAGCAGAAATTATGACTGCCCATATCGGAGGTTACGTCCGGGCGGATAGTTGACCTCAAAAGCGAAAGACTGATCAGGTTTTTATCAAATCCGACGCCGTATTTGCTTTCATTGATCACAGCAATACCGCCGTTTGTCTCCGAAAGATCACACCACTTATGCTGGCAGACTTCAAATCGCGCCTGCTGCCATGTGGTGTTTTTATGCGTATCGCGCTCGATAAATCCGGCGGAAGTATCGCACAGCGCTTTTCTTGCCAGCACGTTGCACGCAAATTCCGCTTTGGCAAGTTTATGCTTTTCATTCCAGTCAACAGCATGCTCAACTTCGATTCCCCTGCTGCGCCTGAAAAATCTGACTATAACGGTCCAGGCAGATCGTTCCGTTTTAAGTGTGGCGGCGAAAGACGCGGATTCGCCGTCTTTTTCAAGCAGAGTAAGCGGCATGGAAACTTCCGGCTTAATTTCTTTGTCACGGTAGTTGGGAAGAATATCCCATGCGTCATAGTTTCCGGGACAGTCGGTAAAGATCTTTATCTTGTTAAAATCGCCCTTTACCCATTCTCGGCGGAGTTCCTTATCATAAAGCGATTCAAAAGAGCCGTCCTCATTAAGTTTGGCGGAATAATAAGGCGTTTCGATCGTATCGCCCGCCGTTATCCACTCGCCTTTATATGCGGCGCTGCGCAGATGCGCGCCGGAAAGAGCGGGTATATTAGGGACGATCCAGTTGCCCTTTTCAAATTTTCTTGTTGAAGTTCCGTTTTTATTGGGAACAAAAGTGAGCGCCGAGCGTTTGAAATTGAGTGTATTGAAATATTTGGACCCCGTGCCTATGATCTTATCAAGTTCTTTATCAATCTCGGCGTAATCTGCCATGGCGTCCTCATAAACAGGATGGATATGAGAGCCGGGCAGAATATCATGAAACTGATTTATAAGGAATTTCTTATAAAGAGCGGTGATCTTCCCTGTATGATTCTCATTTCTTAAAACGCCGAGCATCTCCGCGGTTCGGAACTTAAACTCAAGGCGGCGGTTAGCGGCTTTCAGATTGCTCTTCGTTGTAAAAGTACCGCGATGCATTTCAAGATACAATTCGCCGTCCCATGTTTCAAGGTTCGGGTTATCCTTAAGATTTTTTTCAAGGAATTCGGCTCCGCCCATATGCGTGCATTTCGGCATAACGGACAGCTTATCAAACCTGTGCATCAGTTCTATCATTTCCTCGGTACAGCCGGAGCCGCCGTCTCCGTAGCCGAACATGTTCAGCGTCTGGCCGCCGCTGTCCTTATCAATATACGCCTCCCAGTTTTCCTGTATCTGGCTTGGCATATTCCATGTAATAAAATGAGTAGGCGGAACACAGGCGTATACTTCAGAACCGTCGATCCCGCGCCATATGAAATTATTGTGCGGAAAACGGTTTGTGTCATTCCATGTGGACATTTTATTTGAAACGAAGTAATCCACACCGCTCTTTTTGAGTATCTGCGGAAGAATCCAGCTGTTGCCGAACACATCGGGAAGCCATGCGTTATTAACCGTCTTTCCGAACATACGCTTGTATGTAAGCTGACCGTAAAGGCACTGCCTGATAAGGCTTTCGGCACTCGGTATATTGCAGTCAGGCTCAACATACATTGCGCCTACCGGCTCAAACTGACCGTTTTTAACTTTTTCTTTCAGTTCTTCGAAAACATCGGGATAATATTTTTCAAGCGTTTCATAAACATAAGGCTGCGTGTGGGTATACTTAAAATCGGGATACCTGTCCATAAGCCTCAGCTGGATGAGAACCGTTCGCAGATTTTTCTGCACGGCGTGGATTCTGCGCCAGTAATATGCAATATCAAGGTGTGAATGCGCTATAAGCGCAACATCACCCGCGCCTTTATAATTATCATTGGCGTATACAACGTCGTTTATATATTTCTGAGCGTCCTCAACGCCGGTGAGATCATCGCGGTCAAAATCAATAAGATTCATTGCATTGTTGAGCTCTTTATTAAGGAAAGTTCGGTAATCCTCGTTAAACAGATCGCTTTTTGCAATATCAAGCAGAAGTTCAAAATCATAAACAAGATCCTGAACAGCATGATCAACGGTACAGATATATGCCCCCTCAAAGATCTGACGGCATCCTCTTACGGAAAGGCTTTCCGGGTTTCTTTCGTCGTCCGGCTTGCTTCTGTTATAGCCCGTCATCTCAAAATGAAGCGTTTTTGAATCGTCAATATACGGCGAAAGGAGCATCCTTTCACGGTTGGGATCGACTCCCCCTATATATTTGCCGTTTACCTTAACGCAGATCTCGGCAGCAGTTTTAAGTGAAAACCAAAGCTCCTTACCCCGAAGATCAGAGGGAATATCAACATCCGCTTTAATAAAAGCGGTGCCGTCCGGCGTAAAATACATATCTCCTTTATTCAGCGGACGGTAATCGCCGGGGTAATACTCGTACTCCATTTCAGAGATCTGGTGGGCATCGCGTATCATAAGATTTTTTATTTCCCATTTTGAGGAATATATATGGCGTTTGAGCCATCCGAAACGCAGATCAGTCCACTCCTCAGGGCGCATAGACCTTCTTACAACTTTAATATGAGCCATGGATAATCCTCCTTACACGTCCTGAAAATAAGGCTTTTTGCGGATAGCCGTAACTTTTACTTCTTTTTTCAGATCCCGCTTGATCTCACTTTCTATCCATGAAACACAGCGGTCAAGAATAAGACATTTTGAACATTCGCCGCGAAAGATAACGGTCAGAACGCCGTTATCAAAAGAAACGAATTCGATCCATCCGCCGTCGCCCTGAAGTTTAGGCTGAAGTATATCTTCAACATATTCCTGTATTTTTTTCATTCCACGCACCTCAGCCCTCAATAATATTTTTAACGGTATTTCTTATCTTTTCAAGACGGACATGTGCCTTTTCCCTGTTTTCCTCACGCACGCTGTAATAAATTTTTATCTTCGGCTCCGTTCCGCTCGGGCGGACTGCGACCCAAGAACCGTCATCCCATACGAATTTAAGCACATTTTCAACAGGCAGATCGTCTATTCCCGTTGAATAGTCAATCACTTTATCCGCGCCTTCAAACACGCTTAGCCCGTTTTTGCGGAAATGATCCATAAGAGCGTTTATTTTTTCAGCGCCGTCCTTACCTTTAAGCACAAATGGATCAAGGGCGTCAAGAAAATATCCGTATTCGGCATATATCTCATTCAAACCGTCGATCAGAGTTTTTCCCTGCGCCTTGTACCACGCTGCCATCTGGCAGATGAGCATTGAAGAAACAACGCCGTCCTTATCACGGGCATAAGTACCGACAAGATAGCCGTAGGATTCCTCATATCCTATAACGAATTCACGATTGCCGTCTATTTCATACTTATTGATTTTATCGCCTATATATTTAAAGCCTGTTAAAGTTTCATCTACATTCAGACCGAATTTACGCGCTATATTCGCTCCGAGTTCGGAGGTTACGATCGTTTTTACAAGAGTGGATCTTTGATTGAGCGAATCCTTTTTCATAGCAAGAACAAATTTAACAAGCAATGCGCCCGTCTGGTTACCGGTAAAAAGCACATACTCTCCGTTTTCGTCACGGACGGCAATACCTACTCTGTCACAGTCCGGATCTGTGCCGAGAACAATATCCGCCGAGATCTTTTTTGCGTATTCAATCGCTATATTCAGCGCGTCTTTTTCCTCGGGGTTAGGACTTCTTACTGTTGAAAAATCACCGTCCGGCAGTTCCTGCTCCTTGACAACATAAACATTAAAATTTTTAAGCATTTCACGAACCGGAATATTTCCCGTGCCGTGCAGAGGCGTGTAAACGATCTTAATATTTGATGGCTCCGTATAGAGCGACTGTTCACCCACCGCTTTATAATAATCGGCAAGGATCTCATCGCCTATCTCGGTAACGCCTGTATTTACAGCATTCAAGAGAAACGGTGCAACATCAGAATAGTTTTCCTTTTCTATGTATGAAAGCAGTTCAGCAGCTGCCTCTGTACAGATCTGGCAGCCGGTATCGTCATAGACCTTATAGCCGTTATACTCTTTTGGATTGTGCGAAGCGGTTATCATGATACCTGCGCTGCATTTAAGGCGCCTTGTTGTAAACGAAAGCACGGGAACCGGAACGCAGTATTTATAACGGTAGACCCTTACGCCGTTTGCGGCTAGAATACGCGCCGCGGCAAGGGAAAAAGCGGCGGAATGATTACGCGTGTCATACGCAACAGCAACGGACGCGCCCGCCGGAAATTTATCCCGTAGGTATTTGGCAAGGCCGAGCGTTGCCCTGCCGACGGTATATTGATTCATTCGGTTTGAGCCTGCGCCCATAACGCCGCGCAGCCCGCCTGTTCCGAAAGCAAGGTCTTTATAAAACCTGTCTTCCATCTCCTTATCATCATTTGAAACGGACAATAATTCCTTTTTGGTTTCGTCATCGGCAAAATCAAGCCAATCCTTATATTTTTCTTTTACGGTCATCTTCATCCCCACGCAATGCTTAAAATAAATTCAGTTCATTATAACACCTTGATATTCCGGCTTCAAGCCAAAATGATACAATTCTCTAATCATATATATTTTTTAGTTTGCCGCCGGCAGTTTTGCACAGAACCCGTATCAGTTATCGTCCACCTCGCGGTAATCTACTTCAACAGAGCCGTCAGAATCACGTTTATCATTCAGCTTTTGCTTTATCTTTTTGGCTACCTCCCGAATCTGAACATATGCAATCAGATCCAGCACGGCAAAGACTAACAGGCCGATACCGAGAAACTGAACAAGTGTATTCTGGGTATCAAAAGGATCGGTCATGCTGACTATTCCGAGTGCAACCGACGCAACAGAAAGCACGGTTGTGACTATCCATGAATGAGGCATAAAGGACGCAACGTAAAAGGCGTTGACCAAATTAACCAGTCCGCCGACAAGCAGGAATATTCCCATCAGAAAAACGATCACGGAAATGATCTGCCGGTATGCAAGGCAGATAATGATACCCGAAACAACTGCAATGATACCGAGCGTAAGCGTTAACGTAAAGCGGCGTTTAATAAGATAGCTGATGATTGCAAATACACCGCAGGCTATAAATGCTCCGCCGATAAACAGCGAAGTATAAGCAAGCATTCTGTTCGGAAATGCAATAAGCAGGGCACCCAGAACAGAACATACTATGATAAAAACCACTGAATATTTTTTGATCTCTGTTAAAATCCTTCTCATAACAATACCTTCCTGCTTTATGAGTTTATTATTTGTTGATACAACGGATTTAAAACAAAAGGGCAGCCCGAAAGCCGCCCCAAGTTTTAATTATTTTCACTTTCCGCAATGATTTTCTGGGCAATGTGCTCAGGGCATCTTTCATATCTTGCGAACTCAGATTCAAAAGAGCCTCTACCCTGAGTTATCTGGCGCATTGAAGTTGAAAACGTAGCCATTTCCGCCTGCGGTATCTCGGACATGATCTCCTGCATTCCGTCTCCGCTCGGCGTCATTCCAAGCACTCTGCCGCGGCGCTTATTGATATCGCCTATAACGTCGCCCATCGCATCATCATTACAGGTAACTTTAACCGTCATGATCGGTTCAAGAAGGATCGGCCCGGCTTTAGATACGCCTTCTTTAAACGCAAGGGAAGCCGCCATTTTAAAACTCATTTCACTTGAATCCACGGGGTGATAGGAACCGTCATAGAGAGTAGCTTTGATACCGACCATAGGATAGCCTGCCAGAACGCCTTTTTCCATGCATTCATTAAGGCCTTTTTCAACTGCCGGGAAGAAGTTTTTAGGTACAGAACCGCCGACTATCCTCTCCGCAAACTCAAGCTTTTCACTGCTGCACGGTTCAAATTCAATAAATACATCGCCGAACTGGCCGTGACCGCCGCTCTGCTTCTTATGACGGCCCTGAGCAGACACTTTCATGGTAATCGTCTCACGGTAAGCGATCTTCGGTGCGCAAAGTTCCACATCAACGGAAAATTTGGATTTCAGCTTTGATACGGCAACGTCTATCTGCTGTTCGCCGAGCCCGCTTATGATCTGCTCATGGGTTTCATTATTTACCGAAAACGCAAGACTGGGATCCTCTTCGCAAAGCCGTGAGAAACCGGACGCAATCTTTTCTTCATCGCCCTTCTTTACCGCCTTGACCGCCATTGAATAAGTAGGATGCGGAGTAGCAACGCCGTCTGCTCTTATCACTTTATCCTGAGAACAGAGCGTATCTCCGGTATTGAAACCCGAAAGCTTAACAACAGCACCTATATCGCCCGCAGGAATCTCAGAACAGTCAAGCTGTTTTGCGCCGAACATCGTTACGATTTTGCCCATTCTTTCCTCTTTTCCGGTACGTTCATTGTACGCAGCTGAAGACGGGGTGATCTTTCCGCTTAAGACCTTGAAGAAAGAAAGCTTTCCGATAAACGGGTCGGCAACCGTTTTAAAACATACCGCTGCAAGCGGACCGTTCGGATCAGCTGAAAGCTCTATCGGCTCATCGCCGCAGATAGCGTATTCGGAGCTTGGTGCCGGGCAGACCTCTGCAATAAAGTCAAGAAGCAGGTCACATGCCGCACCGCTTAGTCCGCTGACTGCGAAAACAGGAATGATGGAACCGTCTGCAACGCCGATCTGAAGGCCTTTGATGCGGTCCTCTTTCGTCAGCTCCTCGCCGGCAAAATATTTTTCCATGATCTCCTCGTCAGTGCCGGCAACCGCCTCGTTAAACACTTCCTTGATCGCATCAAAGCGGGCGGTGTCATCATGGCTTACATCGATCTCGTCTGCACGGGAGCCGTTATAAGCATAGGCTTTCGAATCTATCATATTATAATAAGCGGCGACCTTGCCGTCTTTAATGACAGGAACGACAACAGGACAGACGCTTGTACCGAATCTGGCAGCCATAGCATTGAAAGCTTTATAAAAATCAGCTCTTTCATCGTCCATTTTAGTGGCTACGAATATTCGTGCCATGCGGCGCGAACCTGCGTTTTTAAATGCTTTTTCCGCGCCTACGGCAAGCCCGGTACGGGCCGAAACAACGATCAGGGCCGTTTCGGCAGCGCGTATACCCTCTGCAGCGCCCTCTGCAAAATCAAAAAGGCCTGGAGTATCAAGTATGTTGATTTTTTTACCTTTATATTCAACAGGAGCAACGGCGCAGGAAACGGATATCTTTCTCTTTTTCTCCTCTGCGTCATAATCCATGACAGTAGAACCGTCCTCTACCCTGCCTATTCGTTCCGTTGCTCCGGCCGCCGAAAGCAAAGCCTCAGCCAGAGTGGTCTTACCCTTTGATGCATGGCCGGCAAGAACAACATTTCTAATGTTTTGAGCTTCATAATTTTTCATAAAATAACCTCTTCTATCCAGGCGTTTGGCCGCCTGATTATCAAAATATTTGTTTACATTGTATAATAATTTTAATTACTTGTCAATTTTTTATGTTAGTTTTAACCATTAAGACAATATTTTTTAACTTTTGTATAAAAATTCAGAAATTTTTTGGTAATTTTATACATAACAGGGCTGTCCTTAAATCTATATTAAATTTTTTTGGTTATTATGAAAAAAATGTTGCAAACACGGCTTGTGCATATTATAATATAGCCGCATTGCATCCGCAGGGGTAACGGTTCCCCGGGTACGCGGCCGTTTGTGTTTGCGGCCGTGAATTTGGAGCAGTAGCAGAAAGGAAAATCAATATGAACAAAAACACAAAAAAAATAGTTGGCGTTGCGCTTTTCACCGCCATAGTAGTTGTTTTGCAGCTGCTGGGAAGTTTTATCAGATTCGGCCCGTTTTCCATTTCACTTGTGCTTATACCGATCGTTGTCGGCACTGCGCTTTACGGTATGGGCGCGGGCGTCTGGCTCGGGATCGTTTTCAGCGTTACCGTGCTTGCCTCCGGCGATGCCGGCGCGTTTCTGGCGGTAAACGTCCCCGGCACAATCCTTACCGTGCTTGCAAAGGGCGCGGCTGCCGGACTTCTTGCAGGTGCGGTTTACAAGCTTCTTGAAAAGAAAAACAAAACGGCAGCAACGATTTGTGCAGCCGTTGCCTGCCCCATAGGCAACACCGGAGTGTTTCTGCTGGGATGTCTGATCTTCTTTATGCCCACAATTGAGGGCTGGGCGGCAGGTCTTGGCATAGAATCCGCCGGAACATATATGATAACCACGCTTGTGGGTTTCAATTTCCTCTTTGAACTTCTTGTGAACGTGATCCTAAGCCCAATAATAGTTAGACTGATAAACTTAGGAAAAAAAGAGATAAAGGCATAAAAAATGAGCGGCTGTTTCATTGCACAGCCGCTCTTATTTTTAAGATCAAAAATTGATGACGCCCAAATGTTCAAGCAGGATCTTAAGCCCGATCAGAATGAGAATGACACCGCCGGCAAGTTCCGCTTTGTTTTTATATTTGGCGCCGAATTTGTGACCAATCAGCACGCCGATTGCAGAAAGCACGAAAGTGGTTGCGCCTATAATAGAGATTGAGCTCCAAATATTCACATCCAGGAACGCAAACGTAATGCCAACTGCCAACGCGTCAATGCTGGTTGCAACTGCCATTACAAGCAGTTCCCTGATATTCAAAACGGATTTTTCACTGCTGTCATCCTCATCCTTTTTAAGAGAATCGTAGATCATTTTTCCGCCTATAATTGCAAGCAGGACAAAGGCGATCCAGTGATCAACAGCCGTTATGTATGATTCAAACTGGGTTCCGAGAAACCAGCCGACCAGAGGCATGAGCGCCTGGAACCCGCCGAAAAACAGTGCGATCAGCGCAGTCTGGCCAACATTGAGCTTCTGCATTTTGAGACCGCGGCAGACTGCAACGGCAAAAGCATCCATAGAAAGACCTACTCCGATAAAAAAGACTTCCAATATACCCATAACTACTCTCCTTATTCGGCGCAGAAGTATATGCGCGCGGCAATATAAAAAGACCCATATACAGAAAAAACTGTATATGAGTCTTGTCATTTAAGAAAAGCCAGGCGAAACGCCAGTATGTTGACTTGCCACGCGCAAAGCGCGCCGACTACTCCCTCAATAAAGTAAATAAATACTACCACAGGAAGATAAATTTGTCAACAATATTTATTCCGTTTCCCACGGCATAGGCTTATCATGTTTTTTACAGTATTTTTCAATAACATGCGCCTTATCGAGTTTTCTAACGAACAGCCAGAGATCGCGCACTTCCTTCTCGGCATTTACAGCATCTTCCCTGAGGCGTTCGTCCAGCTTATAATACATAAGATTAACGCCGCATTTCGGGCAGTTCTGCTTAAAGTAAAACTTACTGATTTCAGCGCCGCATTTCGGGCAGATATCATTCATCCTGTACACCTCCGGAACTTACTTCAGCGGCCAGCCTGCTGCGCCTCTCCGCCATTTCTGAACGTATCATGGCAAGTCTCTTGCCGGTAAGATTGTAAAATGCATAGGGAATGAGCGTGAGCAGACCGAGCACATACGGAATGATAGTGAACAGCGCCCATATATACAGATCCGTATTCTCGCCCTTCACCGCAACCTGAAGACCATCCGCATTTGTTGTAAACGAAAGCCCGATCAGCGGCAGAAGCGCAGTGCCGACAGAAGTGGAAACCGAACCCGTAAGCTTGCCGACAAACGTCAGAACGGAAAAGCTTACGCCCTCGTTTCTCTCCCCGGTTTTCCACTCCATATAATCCACCGTATCTCCGATCATTTCGGTAGGGATAACGTTGTTTATTGTATTGAAAAAGCTGAAGATAAAATTCTGAACCATAAGAAGGATCGAGATAACGACGATATTTGTGCGGTAAAAGCCAAGACCGGCAAAGAACACCAGAGTGCTCACAACAAAGCGGCACACCACGTTAAGCATAACGATCTGGCGGTTATCAAGTTTTGTTTTCAGTTTGGGTATAAGCAAATATGTCAGGAAACCGAATATCGTGCCGGGAAGATTGATCCACAAGACAGCGGAACTCAGATTCAGGACTTCCGAATAATAATAGGTCTGGAAAACACCGGCAAGTCCGGTAAGCGTGCCGAGCACATTGCCAAGTATGATAAGCATGAGCGGCTTATTCTTGAACATTACCTTAAACCCATCCAGCACAGAGGGTTCCTTGATTGTCTGAACGACACGCTCTTTTGTTTTATATCCGGCAAGAGAGAAAAGCGCCATTCCGGCAGTTCCCGCTATCACGGCAAGAATCAGAAAGTCATGTGAAAGCGTAAGGCCCCACACGCCGTTATTTGTAAAATCCATCATAACGGGAAGCAAAGTAGTTGAAAGTCCGCCTATAAGGCCGGAAATGAATCTTGCGGACGATATTGCGCGTGTCCGGTCTGCCGTTGAGGGAGAAATAGCTGTGCTCAGTCCCCAGAAGGGCACATCGCCCAAGGTATAAAAGAATTCCCAGATAAAATAGGATATGTACATATAGACGATTTTGACGGTAGTGCTTTTTGTGTCTGCAAGTATCTCGGGTCCCGCAAAAAGCAGGATCGTTGTTATGGAAAGCGGAATGGGAACAATCATAAGATACGGCCGCAGTTTGCCGAAACGGGTCCTTGTTTTGTCTATCAGGGACCCCATAAGGGGGTCATTGATCGTGTCCCATATTCCCAAGACAAAAATCATTACGGCAACGGCTTCCTCCGGAATACCGAATACCTTTGTAAAGAAAAGCGAAAGATAGCCGCCGGCAACAAGATTATACCCGAATACCTGACCTGCATTTGCAAATCCATAAGCCAGATTTTCTTTTACGCCGACGTAACGGATCTCCTTTTCATCGCTCATCGTATTCCCCCCCAAAAACAGTTTCTTTCTGATTTTAACATATTAAAATGAAAAAGTCCATAAAATCCAAACAAAACCAAGCTGATTTTTTGTGCATTGCGCTGTTGTTTGAAAACAAAGCTCCAATATGATATGATCTATATATCACAGTGAAAAGAAGGTAGGATCATATATGAAACTCATTATAGCGCGCCATGCCGAACCGGATTACGAGCATGACACGATCACTGAAAAAGGAAAAAGAGAAGCGCAGCTGCTTGCGCAGAGACTTACAGAAGTAAACGCGGACGAGATCTATGTGTCTCCGCTGGGCCGTGCAAAAGACACTGCCGCGTACACGCTGGACGCCGTCGGCAAAAAAGCAGAAGTGCTTGACTGGCTTCAGGAATTCAGAGGCAAGGTCATTACGCCTCAGGGTATTAAAAGCTGCTGGGACAGACTGCCGGAATACTGGACGGCGAAAGACGAATATTACGATTTTGACAGATGGTATAAAACGCCGCTGATGCGCACTTTGAACGTAAAAAAAGAATACAAACGTATTTGCGAAAAGACGGATCAGTTTCTTGCGGCGCACGGTTATGAACGCAGCGGCAGGCTATACAGGGCGGCAGATCCCAACCGCAGGACGATACTGCTGTTCTGCCATTTCGGGATTGAATGCGTTATTCTAAGCAGGATCTTCAGCATTTCACCCATGATCCTGTGGCACAATTTTGTTGCGCTGCCATCCTCCGTTACAACCATCGTTACCGAAGAAAGAAGAAAAGGAACCGCCCAGTTCAGATGTACCGGATTCGGCGATGTTTCCCATCTTTATTCAGGCGGTGAAGAACCGTCCTTTGCAGCGCGTTTTTGCGAATGCTTTGATGACGACTCCCGCCATGACTAACTGCGGGAAACTGCCGTAAAGATCTTGACGGCAATGGAAACGATCACAGCGCCCAGCGCGATGCCCAGCCCCGTTAATACCGTCTCCGCGGCATAATGAAAGAACATCTCTATGTCAAAATGAACAAGAAAACTCATCATATAATAAAGACTTCCTCCGGGCAAAAGCGGGATCGAACCCGGTATCATTATGACGGAAGCGGGGGTCTTGACCAGCCTTGCAGCGAGCTCACTGAACGCGCAGAGCGCAATCATGGCAATCAGGGTAGCCTTAAAAATTCCGGCGCCGGCATTTTCAAGCAGCGCAAAAGTAAAAGCAGAAACGGCCCCGCCTGTAACTGCAACTGCAAACCGTGATTTTGATACATTCAATACCACACAGAAACCAACAGTGCCCAATACGCACAGCAACGCTTTAAACATAGGACTCAGCTGCCGTTAAAAAGGAGCAGTGCCACGGCATAACCGAGAACGATGGCAAAGGCGGTAAAAAAAGCCTCCGTTATTTCAAGAATGCCCGCTATGATGTCCCCGCTCATCATATCCTTCATTGCATTTCCTACGCTCATTCCGGGGATCAGCAGCATGATCGTGCCTGTCATGATCTTATCCGGGCTTACGGCGAATCCTGCGGTCTGCGGCAAAAACGCCAGTATTCCGCAGACCGTTGATTCCACTAGAGTCTTTGAAAAAAGATTAAGTTTTATTTTTGCAAGGGGCAATATACTGACAGCGATTCCTATAATGCCGGATAAAAACGCATCGTAAACCGTTCCGCCGAAATAGATACAGAAAGAGCCCGTTGCCAGAGCCGTTGCCAAATATCTTATGAAAAGCGGATATGCGTAATCCACCGGTGCGGCTTTTTCACCCGAACACAGGGAGCGCGATATGCCGTTAGCCAGTTCAAGAGCGCCAAGGTTCAAGTCTGTCTTATATATACGCTTAAATGCAGTATATCTTTTGCCGTTAAATTCGGCGGAAGCAAAAATCAGCGAAGGAATGATAAACACGTTTACGTTTTCTGCACCGGCGCTTTTGCATATTCTTATAACACATTCCTCTGCACGGGAAATCTCGCCGCCGTTTTCAACGATCTGTTCTGCTATGCGGGCAGAATAATCAAAAATTTCTTTCACAATACCACCGCCTTTACTATTGTTTGAAAAAAATATAAAAAAAACACTTGCATTTTTTGATCAAATGATATATTATATTTGTACCGCATGAGAGCAAAACAAATATCGCGGGGTAGAGCAGTTGGAAGCTCGTCGGGCTCATAACCCGGAGGTCGCAGGTTCGAGTCCTGCCCCCGCAACCATAAAGGGCGTGTTTTCAACACGCCCTTATTTTTTACTTTCGATGCATCACACCGGCTCATTTTTATAAGTAAAAAACGGACGCAAAACTGCGCCCGTGTGCCGAAACAGTTATCTTTATTTTCTATATTTTAATAAAAAGTAAAAACTTTACAGAATCATATATTCAAAATTTTCGTAACTTTGAAGTTCGTAATCATTAAATGTTACATTACACTTGATACCCAGGCCATAAACGCAAAAGTGCAGCAATTCCGATTCGCCGCACCTGTTTACAAGATGCATACTGTAATAATACTTGCCAATTACCAGCGTGCCGGTCTCATAGATGAAACTCCCCTCTGACTCGCTGTGTTCAAGCCTGCCGAGCTCACTTTCGATATTACAGCATTCGGCATATTGTGATTTTATGTACTTGATAAATTCATTTCTTGTCATTTAATTTTCCTCACTTTCCTATTTTTTCGGCACTGTAAATAAATCCGATTTACATTTAATTTTGTAAAGATATATTTCAAAAAAACACATGTATTGAGAAAAATTATTCAGCATGCCAAGTGGGGGCAATATAAAAATCATTTGATGCAAGGAGCCTATATGGAATTTTACGAATTGCTTGAAAAAATCATTGCCGCAATTCCAGCTGAATTTGAAAATATACGCACCGGCGCTGAAACTGCGTTACCTTGGATACTGGGCATATGTTCCGCGGCCACCTGTTTTTTCGGACATGCGGTACATAAGATCTGGAATGCATTCTTCTTTTTCTGGATCGGCTTTCTTTTGCCTGTTTTCACAATCGGTTTACTATTTGAGCCCGGCGGAACAGGAATGGATCTGCTGATCGTATTCGGAGTGATCTGCGGCGGATTTTGCGCATATTATTCAAAAAAGCTTTTTAAACTGCAGCTTTTCATTACAACGTTTATTATGGTATTTGTCACTCTCCCCTCTTATCTTACTTTCCTGGGAGATACCGGATCTGCTTTTGTTGGTTTTGCTGCTGCTTTGGCCGCAGGTATACTCAGCACAAAATACAAGTATCTGGTTACCATTGCCACGACCTCATTTTCAGGCGCTTTCATGCTTTTCGGCGTTTTTGAGGCGAATCTTGGCCTTTCACACACCGCGGCGGCAGTATTATCGGTTCTGACCGGTATTGCCGGTCTGTGCTCGCAGTGTTATATAGAACGAAAAGAACTTAAAGAAATATATGAAAAATTAAAGGAAAAGAAAGAAAAAATAAAATCGTTTTCACATTCGTCCAAAGAAGATGAGAGCTCGAGAAAGGAAACTGACAAATAGAATGCAATGGAAGCTTGACTTTTTCAGCAGAATATAATTAAATTAAACTGAAAGCGAATTTCAAATCTTTATCCGTGTATTAAAGGAACAGAAAGGATCATTCTATGAAAAAGTTATTTTGTTTGATACTGCCGTTGCTGCTCGTGAGCGGGCTGTTTTTCGGATGTTCTAAAGCCGAACCTCGGCCATTTACCGGCAGCGATTATACAATACCGGAACTTGATCTGAGCATCATGCCGGAAAACTGCCCTGAAGAATACAAATATCTTTACGAACTGGCTACTGTGGACGACTCACTTGATTATATGGCGCATCCGGATTCCGTCCTGCTGAAGAACGGCAACATACTGACCATGTACCCGGCAGGTCACGGCAAAGGCGCAGTGCTGACAAAAATCAGCACGGACGGCGGAGTCACCTGGAGTGACAGTATTTCCGGAACTCCGGCAAGCTGGGAAGATTCGCAGGAAACACCTACGGTTTACCGTCTTGCGTTTACTGACGGAGAAACTCCGGATAAACTTATAATGATCTCCGCAAATCCGCAGTGGAGCGATGAGCCGGAAACGAACGGAGGTTTTAACTGCTCCGTTTCAACGGACGAAGGCGCGACCTGGACCGAATTCGAGACTTTTTATGACAAAAGCAGTTCGCACCCGGTCATCCCGATCGTAGCCATGAGCAGTCTTACCCAGCTCAAAGAAAACGGGAAATTCGTTGATAAGTGGATGGGACTGTTTCATGACGCTGAATTTTACAACTACAAAACAATACTTACTTTTGATGAAAACGGAAATATGCACTGGAGCGAACCGGTCAGATATTTTTCCGCTTACAGAGATATTGAGCAGGAATCCAACATGTGCGAGGTTGAAGTGATCCGCAGTGAACAGGGCAAGGGGGACGAACTTTGTCTGATCACCCGAAGCAACAGCCGCACGATGAATTCACTTGTTTCTTTCTCCGAAGATGAGGGAGAGACCTGGAGCGAACCGAGGGAGCTGCCGGCAGCACTGAACGGAGACAGGTTCAAAGCGGAATACACAAATGACGGAAGACTGTTTATAACTTTCCGTTCCATAGAACGGGGTCCTGAAGCAGAAAAAAATGCTGATGACAGCGTTACGGGAGGATATGTAAGCGAAGGCTGGGTAGCATGGGTAGGAACCTATGAAGACCTGAAAGAAGGTAACGAAGGCCAGTACAGGATCAAACTTGCCCATATATATCAGAACGGGCAAAAAGAACCGGAATACTGCGCGGACTCAGACACAGGCTACTGCGGAAACGTTGTGCTTGAAGACGGAACGATAGTAACCTCCAGCTACGGTCATTTTGATCCTGACGACAAAACCGGCCTCTTCTCAAAAGAGCTGCGCACATACATTTGCTCAAAACGTATAGATCTTAAGGATACAGACGCACTGGTTGCCGAAATGTCTTCACAAAATCAGTAAAGAGTTAAATTCATTGCGTTATAGAATTAAAAAAGTATTACAATATGCCCTTTTATTGCAGTTTACAGTTGTAATAAAAGGGCATTTATGTTAGAATGCACAGCATAGTGTTATTTAATCAAATATTTAAATGAAAAGAAGAGAGGAATTTTATGTTTATCCTTTGCGGAACCATCGGATCGCTTTTAATAAGCGCGGCGGAGATATTGCTGTTTTGCAGAAAAAGAACTTTCGGCAAAATTCTTCACACCGCCATAAGAAATATTTTTGTTATCAACCTCGTTTCGATAGCTCTTTTGAAATATGTTTTCAGATACCAGCATTTTCTGGACACTACTGCTTACGGCACTGAAAATTTTCTTAAATATTTTGCGCTTTCCATAGTAGTCGGAGCCGTGTGCCTGCTTTTATCCGCTTTTGTGAACAGATATCTCACTTTTGAAGACGGAAAAAGAAAAAAGACCCACGGCACAAGATTCGTAAAAATTTTATCCTGTTTTCTGTTTATGCTTGGCTGCGCAGCTTTTTTCGGCACGATATGGGGCAAGGATTCCTTCGGTGATGTTACTGCGGACCAGCTGATCATCAATCTGTTTTCACCTACAGGCGGAGCAGATTCGGGAGTATATTTGGATGTATTTGAGCGCCCGGTTTTTCAGACGGCGCTGTGTACGGCTATTTTCAGCCTTTTTGTATATTCTGATTTCAGCATAGTTTATCACGGCACAGGCACAAAGAACAAGTTAACGGTTTTCAATGATCTGTTCCACAGAATTGTCAGCCTTGTTCTTGGCATTGCTGTGCTTGCAGGGGGTCTTGTATACGGAGTCCGTGAGTTCCAGCTGAAACAGCTGTATAACGCATATGTAGCGGAATCGGATTTTATTGCCGATAATTATGCCGATCCGAGAACCACAAAAATTGTTTTCCCAAAACAGAAAAGAAATATAATTCACATTTACCTTGAATCCATGGAAAACAGCTATTTGTCCCGGGATCTTGGCGGATACATGGAAGAGAATCTTATACCGGAACTCACCAAGCTTGCTTATGAAGGCGATGTATTTTCAAACACAGAAAGGAAATTCGGCGGACCGCTTCAGGGAACGGGCACGCAGTGGTCCGTTGCGTCCATGGTCAATATGATGACGGGACTGCCTATGAAGGTTCCCGCTGAGGCTAACGCATACGGTTCCAAGGATAACTTTCTGCCGGGAGCATATACGTTTGGCGATATGCTTCGGGATCAGGGGTATGAACAGACAATCATGATGGGAGCGGACACCAATTTCGGAGGTGTGACCTATCTGTTTGAATCCCACGGCGGCTATAAGATTTTTGATTACAAATACGCGAAAGAAGCTGGCTACATACCTCAGGATTACAGACAGTGGTGGGGGTTTGAAGACGACAAGCTCTATGAATTTGCAAAGGAGGAAATCACAAGGCTGTATAACACCGGAAAGCCGTTTAATTTTACAATGGAAACAGCGGATACCCACCGTCCCCACGGCTATCTGAGCAAGAACGCACCGACTCCTTACAGCGATCAGTATTCCAATGTTATCGCTTACAGCAGCAGCGAGACCGTTAAATTTGTTCGCTGGATACAGCAGCAGCCGTTTTATGACAATACCACGATCGTACTGATCGGCGACCATCTGAGTATGGATACGGATTTCTTTAAGGATTTTGACCAGGATTATCTGCGCACGCAGTTTAATCTGATTCTGAATCCTGCGCCGACCGTTTCAAACACACCAGCGGAAAGATTTATCAACAGGCAATACTGCAATTTTGATATGTTCCCCACTATTCTTGCAAGCATGGGCGTTGAGATCAAAGGCGACAGGCTCGGGATCGGCACAAACCTTTTCTCCGATACGCCAACGGTCTATGAGGAATACGGGTTTGATTTTGTCAATAACGAGCTTGAAAAGAAAAGCGATTTTATGAACAACAATATTCTTGTTGATCCCAGTAAGCCGCAGGCGGATATTACTGCGGCTGAGGAAGAAGAAAAATAACGGTACGAAACACACCATTTGCGGTGTGTTTCTTTTTGGAAAGAAGACGAAGAAAATTTGAAGATACTTATTGACGCGGACGGCTGCCCGGTTACCGAAATCGCAGTCAGTGCGGCGGAAAGAGCGGGTATCAGATCAGTAGTATACTGTGACACGAGCCACGATCTGAGCTGCCTCAACACCTGTAATACAGAAGTGATCATGGTTTCAAAGGGCGCAGACAGCGCGGATTTCGCTCTCATAAACAATACCGAGGCCGGCGATATAGTTGTAACACAGGATTACGGGCTTGCCGCTATGGCGCTTGCAAAGCAAGCGTTTCCGATAACACAAAACGGATTGATCATCAGCGATATCAATATTGACTCACTGCTTCAGAGCAGGCACGCGGCAAAAACGGCAAGACGAGCCGGAAAACATCTGAAAGGCCCGTCAAAACGGAACAAAAAGCAGGATGAAGTTTTCCTTGCGTCACTTTTATCATTAATTGAAGCAAATTTAACTTGATATAAAATATAAGAAAATATATAATAAAAATATAAAAACAGACAGGAGAATCATTATGAAAGTAAGACTGCCAAAACACAGAGAATTTTTGATCAAATTTGAAGACGGATACGACAAGGCCGACGAGGCGTGGGAGGCACTTAACAAAATAGTTAGGGACTATTCCGTTGACGGCAAATCGATCTATTCCGAAACCTTTATTGAAGACAATGAAGATAAGGTTAAGGAACTTCAAAAAACCTACGAATTCACCTATGAGATCATAGAGAAATAAGGGAACAATATGGAAAAGAAAAAGGCTTATGTTGCCGCAACGGCGCATCTTGACACTGTATGGCGCTGGAATCTGGCAAAAACGATAGATGAATTTTTGCCGGATACTCTTGAAAAAAATATTCATTTAATTGAAAAATACCCGCATTACAGATTCAATTTCGAAGGCGCCTTCAGATACAAGCTGGCAGAAGAATACTATCCCCTGCACTTTGAATACATAAAAAAGCTTATCAAAGAGGGCAGATGGTGCGTTTCCGGCTCAGAATATGAGAACGGCGACGTCAATATCCCCTCCCCCGAGGCGCTTTTCAGAAATATTCTGTTGGGAAACGGATACTTTAAAGAAAAATTCGGAAAAGAGAGCGAAGATATCTTTCTGCCGGACTGCTTCGGGTTCGGCAGGCAGCTTCCAAGCGTTATAAAGCACGCCGGGCTGAAGGGATTTTCAACACAAAAGCTCAGCTGGGGCTCTGCAAACGGAGTTCCGTTTGACACCGGCATTTGGAAGGGAATTGACGGGAGCGAAATATTTGCCTGCCTTGACGCAAAATCTTACAGGTATAAATTTGAAGGAGATATCAGAGGAGATATCTCTGTAATCAACAAAATCTCACGAAACGCCTTTGAGGGCGGACTGCCGCAGACGATGCACCTTTACGGCACCGGAGACTGGGGCGGATCGCCGGACGAGAAAAGTGTGCAGGCAGTTGAAGAAAGCGTTGAAAAAAACGCGGATTCGGACTTTGAAATCGTATCTGCATCAACGGACGAGTTTTTTAAAGACCTTGACAAACTGCCGGATAGCGTAAAGGGAAAGTTGCCGCGCTGGGACGGAGAACTGCTTATGACTTCCCACGGCGCCGGCGCATACACTTCACGTGCAATGAACAAAAGGCTCAATGCGCAAAACGAGATCCTTGCAGACGAGGCGGAAAGACTTTGCACGGCGGCTCACTGCGCGGGCGTTTACAGCTATCCTCTTGACAATCTCAACAGAGCCTGGGAGCGGGTTATTCAGCATCAGTTTCACGATGACATAACCGGGACCGGAAACATGGACGTTTGCGCTGACAGCCAGAATGATTATTTTCTTTCGCTCAGCGAATTCAAAAACGAGTATTTCGCGGCGGCAGGCGCACTTGCAAACGAGCTTGACACAGACTGGGTGACAGAATGCGCAGTAATAGTAAGCAACCCGGTTGCTCAAAAGCGAAGATCGGCCGTTTCAGCGCATATAAGAATGACGCACAACTGTACGTTTATTAAAGTGCTGGACAAAGACGGAAAGGAAACACCCAGCCAGATCACATATAAATCCGGCAAAGAATTTGATATTGTCTTTATTGCCGAAGTGGAAGCTATGGGGCTTAAGGTCTATGACATCGTTCCCGCAGACAGTGTATGCTGTATGGAAACAGACTTAAAAGTAAGCGAGCATGTGCTTGAAAACGAAAAATACCAGATCCTATTCAATAAAAACGGTGACATAGCTTCGATCATTGACAAGAAAAACCGAATTAAGCTGCTTGACGCACCGATCAAAATGGCGTGTCTGAAAGACACCGGCGCTCTTTCCTACCCCTCCTGGGAAATCAGGAAAAAGGACATTGACCGGGAGCCGTCTTACTATGCAAACACCCCTGAATTTGAAATAGCTGAGAACGGCCCCGCAAGGGTCGCTGTCAAAGTAACCAGGGAGCTTGACCACTCCTCCATAGTGCAGACCGTATATCTTGAAAGCGGCGGCGAATTTATAAGAGTACTAAACGAAGTTGACTGGCGCTCAAGAAGAACAATGCTCAAAGCGGTATTTCCTTTCAGCTGCTATAACAGATACGCCTCGTATGATCTTGGGCTGGGTGTTATCAAACGTGAAAACAACACGGAGACCCTCTATGAGGTTCCGGCTCAGAAATGGGCCGACATAACTGCCGGAAACGGAAAATACGGCGTATCTGTCTTTTCAGACTGCAAATACGGTTGGGATAAGCCAAGCTCAAATACATTAAGACTGACATGCCTGCATACCCCTGCGGGCGCGTTTACAAAGGACGCACGGCAGGATCTTCAGGACCTTGGCAGAAATATTTTCAGTTTCGGTATTTACAGCCACAGCGCAGGATATGAAAATTCAACGCAGCTGCAAAGCGAATACTTTAACAAACCGCTTGCCGCATTTCAGACGGGAGCAAGGCGGAAAGGCGAACTGACGAACAGTTTTTCATTCATGGCTGTAAACGATGAAAACTGCGTTGTCAGAGCAGTAAAGCTTGCGCAGGATTCAAACGGAATCATCGTCAGAGTAAACGAAGGATGCGGACAGAAACATAAAAACGTTAAGCTCAGATTCTGCAAAAAGATCGAAAACGCGGTAGAAACGCTTGCCAATGAAAAAGAAACGGATAAAGCGCGTTTTGCGGCAAAAACGCTAACATTTGAGCTGAATCCCTTTGAGGTCAAAACGTTCAGAATCCGCCTTGAAAAACCTGAAAAAAAAGCGCGGGAAAGTTTTAAG
>CATZNW010000014.1 GCA_958422185.1 uncultured Clostridium sp. | reverse complement strand
CGGCATACCGCACGGCAGGTCGGTATAAAGTCCAACCGTGCAGCTTTTCTTTTTCAGTTGTGTGATCAGTTGAACGGCACCGTCATATATCCTTGGCTTTAGTTCCAATCCCTCAAAAAACAGGTCTGCAACTTTTTGCATTTCGTACTTGCAGTTCCATTCCTTTAAACATTCTTTAAAAATAAATTCAGGCTTGATCTCTTTTTGCCTTTCGCATAGGCGTGGATTATAAGATCTTAAGATTTCCGCCGATCTTGAGATTTCCTCGTCTGATATGTTATAACCAAAGCTGTCGGCAAGCCTTTTGAATCCCAACGGGTAGTATTCGCTCCAGTTGAGCGGCATTCCATTAAACTCCATAAGCGTTCCGCCAATGTCAAATATGATCATCTTGTTTACCATGATAGCCTCTGATCTGTTATATCCTATGTGTGTTGATTACTGCGCGAAAGGGAATATGTTACGCAGACCGTTTTTTCAGAAGTATTTTAGCAGTTCAGTCAGGTTGTTTAACGTAATGTCTGCCTTATATTCTTCTGATCTTGGTGCTTGGTATGCGCCGAAGCCCTGCTTGATGTGAACAGTTTTCATGCCCATCTTTTTAGCAGGGAAAATATCGTTGTCCAGCCGGTCGCCGATCATCACGGCGTCTTGCGCGCGGCATTTTGCCCTGTTTAGCGCAAGCTCAAATATTCTGCTGTCCGGCTTTGCATATCCTGCTTCCGCAGAGGAAATACAAAGACTTATATATTTGCTCAAACCGTATTTCTTCAGCCTTTCCCCTGCGCCGGCCGATTGATTTGCAATGATTCCTACGGAATATTTTTCAGACAGAGTTTTAAGCACCGTTTCGGCATCTTCACACGGTTTTTCAAATTCTTTTGGATAAGGTGTTTTTTCTTCTATTCCAAGCGAAGCCATAGCGCCGTAAAACTGCTCGCGGTAGTCGGCGGATGCGCGGCATATTTCTTTATAGATCTGCTCATATGTAAATATTTTACCGTAATGTCTGCGTTGGTACTCTATGCAGTCATTTATCCTTTTTTTGTGCGCCGTGCTTTCGTCTATTAGAGTATAGCCCAGATCAAAAAACAGCCATTTTGCATGATTAAAATTCATTTTAATTCCTTAGTATACACAAATACTTCGTTAAGATTTCTGTTTATCATTTTTCTGTTTTGAATATAACCCAGCTTTTCATGCAGTTTTATGCTCGCCGTGTTGCCGATCCTAATTTGCGCCTCTGCATATGAATATCCGTTCTTTTTTGCGGTGTTCAGTAAATTTTGCATCACAGTAAAAGCGATTTCTTTTCGTCTGTATGGTGCAAACACGGTAGGGCCTATGCTTATTCTGCCGTTTGGCAGTTCCGCCGCGCTGAACCAGCCTGCAAGAGCGCCGTCAAATTCTGCAGCGAATACTTCACAATACCGTCCGTCATATCTGTTTTTATTCCATAATGAGATCATGTCTTCAATATCCTTTATGCTCACTTCATGAAACTGGTATTTTCTAAGCAGATACGCGTCGCCGGCGTTAAATTTTCTTAATTTTATTTTCATAGTATATTATCCGGATCAATATTGTATTCGTTATCGATAAGCAGATAGGGCAGGGCGTATTTTTTTGCCGTCTCAAGGTTATGCTCATTTTCCTTGATTAATTCTTCTTTGTTTAAGTCTGTGTCGTCAAGCCTCTTTTCAACAGCGTTTGCCTTTGATCTGATTGCATCAAAATTCTTTTCTATATATTTCCTTGTCATGATCAGGCAGATATATTTTATGCTTTTCAGGTAGCTATCGGTAAAACTTTTCTGCCAGTCAAACGGTATATAACAGCCTTCAATGATCAGGTTCTGTTCATTTTCTATGGCTGTTTTTATGATTTCCCCGGTAATATTCCAAAGGTACGGCGTAAGTTCGCTGTCATCCTGCGGTGTCAAATTTGAGATGCCGCTTCGTATAAGCCCCATTTTAAGATGGTCGAGCGAAAGATACGGGTATTTATATTTTTCAAGAAGTTTCTGCGCAAGCAGAGTTTTTCCCGTGTGCGTTGCGCCTGCAATAAGTATGATCATAATGCTCACCCTAAATTGATTTTAACATATTTATCCCGATTCTTCAAATTTCTATTGACTTTTTTTTAAGCGGTTGTATACTGTTAAAAAACGGAGGTAGGCAAAATGAAAAATGACCTTCTGAAAGGCAGTCCTGTTAGGGCAGTCATTCTATTCGCTCTGCCGATAATGCTCAGTTCGCTTTTACAGTATTCCTATAATTTTGTGGATAATATAATAGTCGGCAGATATGTCGGCACAGAGGCTCTTGCCGCAGTCGGCAATATCGGTTCCATAAACAGTTTTATTATAGGAACGGCTCTTGGCCTTACCAGCGGGTTTACTATTCCCGTAGCGCAAAAATTCGGCGCGCAGGATTATAAGGCTATGAATAAATACGCAGGAAACAGCATTGCGCTTTCTTTTCTGATCGGTGTTATTATTACAGTTGTTGCGCATATCGTTTCGAATCCGATCCTGCGTCTCATCAATACGCCGGACGATATTATCGGGCTTTCTGCGGCCTATATAAATATTCTGTATTTCGGGGTGCCGATACAGATGCTTTTTAATAATTTTACAGGTATTGCCCGCGCTCTGGGGGACAGTAAAAGACCTTTGTATTTTCTTGTTGTCAGCGTTATAGTAAATCTGTTCCTTGATATCCTGCTTGTGAAAAATTTTGATATGGGCGTTGAAGGCGCGGCGATTGCTACGGTCTTTTCCTATTTTGTTGCCGCTGTGTTCGCAGGAATCTATGTGCTCAAAAAGGAAAAAGAACTTAATGTACGGCTCTCCGATCTAAAACTCAGTTCTAAATATTGCTGGGAGCAGCTTAAACTCGGTATACCGGTCTCGCTTCAGTTTACTATAACGTCGGTCGGTTCAATGGTGCTGCAAACAGCGATAAATGCTTTCGGATCCTCCGCCATAGCGGCGATAACGGCAGCAGGCAGGGTGGAGCAGGTCATGAATATCCCGATGAGCGGACTCGGCGTCAGCAATTCAACTTTTGTTTCGCAGAACTACGGCGCAAAACAGTATGAACGCATATTACAATCGGTTAAGAATATATTTATTCTGGATGTTCTTGTTTCCGTTGCATGCAGTGCGGTGCTTATATTCGCAGGTCCGCATGTTGTGCAGTGGTTTATTGATGAGCCAAACGCGCAGATGCTTTCTTATGCGGATCAGTATCTTTATACTATCGGCGGTTGTTATGTTTTCGTTTCAATCCTGTTCGTTTTCCGGAATACGCTACAGGGCCTTGGCTGCACTTACGCAAATGCAATCGCCGGCGCAGGGGAATTGGTCGGCAGAATACTTGTTGCATACTTGTTTACACCTGTATTCGGTTTCGCCGCAGTTTGTTTTGCCGGCCCGTGTGCATGGGTACTTGCAGATATACCCCTTGTTGTGATATACTTAAGAAAAAGAAAGAAATTCAAAGCCTTGATCAAATCACAGGAGGGTGCTGAGCCATGCCGTATTACTACATAACTTTGTCAGTAGGCGTTGTTGTTTCCGCTGTTTTTCTCTTTTTCAGAGCGAAAGGAGCAAGCATCAAAAATCTGTTTTTTAAAATAGTTTCAAGCCTGTGTTATCTTCTTACAATGGTGTTTGCTTTCAACGCCAATCCGCATAATTATCCGGCTTACGGTTCGCTGCTCATAATGGGCGGGATACTCGGCCTTTGCGGAGATATCGCGCTGGATCTTAAGTATATCTACCCTCAGGACGCTAATTCATATCTTAAAGCAGGCTTTCTGTTTTTCCTTGTAGGGCATATCTTTTATTCAGGCGCGGTCATTTACCACAACAGTTTCAAATGGTGGTGGGTGCTTATATGCGCTGTTATCGCCGTTGCCATCGCGTGCGCAACGGTATTTTCAGCCAATATCATGAAAGTGCACTATGGTAAATACAGAAAAGTTGTGCTTGCCTATGTTATTTTCCTTACGCTGACAACAGTTGTGTCCATATTTGCCGCTTTTGTAACCAAGGAAAAATCAATGATCGTTATGGCGGTAGGTTCGGTGCTGTTCACTCTGTCCGATGTTGTGCTGAATTTTACATATTTCAGCCGCGGCTGGGATAAACCGATACACCTGTTCATAAATCATTTCCTATATTACGCAGGTCAGTATCTGATCGCCGCCTCCATTATATTTATTTGATGTACATAAAAACGCCTCATGGTTTTCTCCGTGAGGCATTTTTGTTTCTAAAATTCTTTTTTTGCGTAAATGGCGTTTGAGATTAGATAAGAAATGATCGCGATCACTGCCGATACAAGAATCAGAACCAACGGAATCGGGCCGGAAATGTTTGCAGGAATATCCGCAAGATCTGCGATGCTGGCGGCACCCGCCCCGCCAGCGGCGAAAAGAATGATAACCACAATACTGATGACCCTGCTTTTAATATATCCAAACTTTAATAGAATCGGAATGGTAACAGACGGCGTAATGATTCCGGTAAACAGCATAACAGACCAGTTAAATAAGAATTCTTTAAAAGAGAAATCATTTAAAATAAAACCGATCAGGGAATAGATTGCGGTAACCGGCAGCACTAAAATCAAAAGCAAAGCATATTTTTCGAAAACAACGGTTTTTCTGCTTATAGGCAGCGCTGCTTCAAAGAGGTTCCATCTGAACTGCTCGTCATACGCGTTAATGGTTATGGGAATCAGGGAGATCAGTACAACGGAAACAAGCGCAAATAGTATATTTTCCGGATCCGTAACGGAAATGGCAAAAAATAATACTGATATCGCAAAATTCAATATGCAGTATTTTTTGATTAATATAGCGTCTTTGATCAAAAGTCCTTTCATTTTTCCTCACCCCTTATCATATAAACAAATAAGTCTTCCAGATTGATCGGCTGCGTGTTTCTGATTTGCGCGGCAGCGGCTTTCCTGATGACAGCCGTGATGCCGAACGGTGTTTTGCGGCTGCCGATGATCTCATCCTTATCTATTGCGGAAAACTCCGCCTCGCTCATCTGCGCAAGCCTGCACTCCTGCAGCAGTCTGTCTTTTTCCTCGCAAAGTATCATTGTTCCTTTGTGCATAAATGCAATATAATCGCATATTTTTTCCAGATCGCTCACAATGTGTGAGGAGATGATGATGGAATGCTGCTCATCGCTGATAAAATCATAAAAGATATCCAGTATTTCATCCCTTACAACCGGGTCTAGCGTAGAGGTCGGTTCATCCAGTAAAAGCAGTTTTGCGTTATGGCAGATCGCTGCCGCAATGGAGATTTTCATCTTCATCCCTCTTGAAAACTCTTTAAGTTTTTTATTTCGCGGCACTTTAAATCTGTTCAGATAGTCAAAAAATTGCTGTTCATTCCAGTGCTGAAATATATTTTTAAGCACTTGGTTTACATCTTTTGCCGTAAACGATTCATGAAAGCGGCATTCGTCAAACACAACGCCGATCTCATTTTTATCTATACTTTTTTCGTCTTTTCCCAGAATTGTGATTCTGCCGCTGTCTTTTTGAATCATATTCAGCAGCAGTTTCAGCGTTGTGCTTTTTCCGGCTCCGTTTTCACCCACCAGGCCCATGATGCACCCGGAAGGCAGTTCAAAACTCACTTTATCCAGTGTGAAACCTTTAAAACTCTTGGTCAGATCTTTTACTTCAACAGCGTTCATCACTGTTCCTCCTCATTCAGGGTTTTCAGTATGTCTATTATGTCGTTTGTATCATAACCGCCTGCCGCGCCCAGTTTTAAAGCCGCGTCCAGGTGTTCTTCTATCTGTTTGAGCGTTTCTTCGCGTAGCAGTTCCGTGTTTTTGTGGGCAACAAAGGATCCGCGCCCCGGCGCCGTGTAAATGAATCCGTCCTTTTCAAGTTCCTCATAAGCGCGTTTCGTGGTGATCACGCTTATGTGCAGTTCTTTTGCAAGGCTTCGGATGGAGGGCAAAGGTTCGTCTTCCCTGAGTTCGCCGTTTATGATTTGAGCCTTGATCTGCTGATAGATCTGGTCATAAATAGGCACACCGTTTTGATTGTTAATAAAAATCAGCATGATATATTCTCCTGACAGTTAACTGTATATATACAGTATACACAGTATAAACGCACTTGTCAACACTTTTGCAAAAAAAGAATCCGCCTTATATAAAGGCGGATCTCCTCTTTTAATGGTAAAAATTATTATTTTAGAAGAATTTTTTTCAGTTTTTGAGCCGGTCTGTAATCTTTTGTGCCTCATAATAGATCTTTTCCGTGTCCGTGCCGGGAAATTCTCCGTTTTCATAAAGGATCTTCCCGTTTACCATGGTCAGTTTTACATTGGATTTTGAGCCGCTGTAGACCAGATTTTTAACAATATCGTTTATCGGCTGCATATTCGGCGAATGCAGATCTATCACCGTCAGGTCCGCGGCTTTGCCGGTATCGATGACGTCGCAGTTCATCAGTCCCATGCAGCGCGCGCTCCCAACCGTTGCGGCATATAAAATTCTTTCCGCGTCGCAGGCGGCAGCATCGTTTTGCGCAAGTTTCTGCGTGGCACAGATCAGATACATTTCTCTGAACATGTCAAGCGCGTTGTTGCTGCTTGGCCCGTCTGTGCCCACTGCAATTTTTATTCCCGCTTTTTGCATTTTTGTTACCGGGGCTATCCCAGATGCGAGTTTGCAGTTCGAGCCGGCGTTTATAACCGCCCATACTCCGCGTTTTTTATAGATTTCCAGGTCATTATCTTCCAGCCACACACTGTGATAAGCGCCGCCGCCGTATTGAAATAAGCCAAGCTCGTCAAATAAAGCGGTCGGTGTTTTTCCGTATCTTTCAATACAGCCGTCAACCTCGCTTTTGGTTTCACTGGAATGCATAAAAACGGGCGCTTCGTATTTCTCCGCCATCTTTGCCACGCCTTCAAGAATATCTTTTGAGCAGGTATATTCCGCGTGAAAACCAAGTTTGTAAGAGATCAGCTCGTCATAGCTGTTAAATTTGCCGTAGTAATTTTCAAGCGCGGTCAGGTCTTCCTTAAATGAATTGAGGCCGCAGGTCATAACGGTTCTGAATCCGGCGTCAACACTTGCTTTTGCCATGGACTCAGGAAAATAATACATATCAAAGCATGCGGAAATACCGCTCGTAAGATATTCAAGAAACGCAAGGCGGGAAAGCGTGTAAATATCGTCTGCCGTAAGCTTTGCCTCAAGCGGAAATATCTTTTCATTCAGCCATTGCTGAAGCGGCAGGCCGTCCGCCATACTGCGCGCAAATGTCATGGCGGAATGGGTGTGCGCATTTTTAAACGCCGGCATAAGCAGATTCCCCTTTAGGTCTATTTCCTTTTCCGCTTTTTTATTAAAGTTTTTTCCGGTATACACTATTTTACCGTTGTCCGTCCACACCTCATCGTCCGTAATTTCAAATCCGTTTTTCAGCGTTAAAATTTTGCCGTTATAAAATCTTATCATATTTATCTTATCCCTCTGCCGTTTTTCTCAAATTCTCGCTGTACGGCGGGCGTACTATGCCTTTGTCGGTTATGATCGCCGTGATCAGATCGGCGTCCGTGACGTCGAACGCTGGGTTAAAGCATTTTGTTTGCTTAAGCGCCGTCGGCTTTTCAAAAAACATCTCTTTTATCTCGTCAGGCTCGCGTTCTTCAATGATAATGCCATCGCCTGTTGGCGTGTTAAAATCAACGGTGGAATAGGGCCCGAGAACGTAAAAAGGAATTCCGTAGTATTTTGCTAATACAGCAATGGAGGAAGTACCTATCTTGTTTGCTGTATCTCCGTTTGCCGCAACTCTGTCGCACCCGACAAGAACGGCGTTTATAAGGCCTTTTTTCATAACGTACCCCACCATATCGTCGCATATCAAAGTAACGTCAATGCCATGTTTTTCCAGTTCGTAACTCGTCAGTCTTGCTCCCTGGAGAAGCGGCCGCGTTTCATCAGAATAAACGTGAAAATGATATCCTTTTTCTTTTCCCAGTATCAGCGGTCCGAGTCCCGTGCCGTATTTTGAGGTGGCAAGTTCTCCGGCGTTGCAGTGTGTCAGAATACCATCTCCGTCATGCAGCAGCGAAAGTCCGTATTCGCTTATCCTGCGGCACATTTCAATGTCTTCGGCATGTATTGCCATTGCTTCTTTAAGAGGGTCCTTTCCGCTTTTTACAGCGTTTAGTATTCTTGATGTGGCCCAGCTTAAATTTACTGCGGTCGGCCTTGCTGCGTCCAGCGCTTTTTTTGCGTGTTCAGCGTTTTCCTTTCCGAAGACGGCCATCGCATAGCCTGCAAAAATGCCGATAGCCGGTGCGCCGCGAACCATCAGTTTTCTTATCGCCTCACGGCAGTCATCAAGGCATTTCATTTCCGTATATTCTTCCGTATTCGGCAGTAACGTCTGGTCAAGTATGAACAGTCTGCCGTCTTTATAAATAATGTTTTTCATAATTATATTTCCGTTTCGCTGATTATTTCTTTGATTAGGGAACTGAATTTTTCGGAGACTTCGTTGGCTGTTTCTGTAACTTCCTGTGAAGTGATAGGTTTGCTGCTGATCCCGCACGCAAGGTTTGTAATGCAGCTTATGCCGCATACCTCCAGACCGCAGTGACGCGCTGCCTGAGCCTCGATCGCTGTGCTCATCCCAACAGCGTCAGCTCCCAGGGCGGCACACATCTTAATTTCGGCTTTCGTTTCAAAAGCCGGGCCGGGAAGCTGAATATAAACGCCCCTTTTCAAATGAATGTTACATTTTAAAGCGCTGCTGATTATGATCTTTTTCAGCCTTTCACTGTATACTTCGCTCATATCCGGAAAGCGCGGGCCAACACTGTAGTCATTTGCACCGATAAGAGGGGACCGTACAAAGGAGGATATATGATCGTCAATCAGCATCAGATCCCCGCGCTTTAAGTTTTTGCTTATTCCGCCGCACGCATTGGTAAGCATCAGTATTTCGGCGCCCATCGCTCTCAGCAGTCTCAGCGGCATAACTACCTGTTCGGGTGTATAGCCTTCATATAGATGAACGCGTCCCTGCATGACGGCAACATTTTTACCGCAGAGTTTTCCGAATACAAAACGTCCTTTGTGTCCTGGCGCCGTTGAAACCGGAAAATCAGGTATATCACAGTAATCTGTTTCACATTGTATATCAATCTCGTTTGCAAGTCCGCCGAGTCCCGATCCTAACACTATTGCGATCTCCGGCTTGAAATCAGTTATGGTTTTTATATATTTGATCTGTTTGTCAAGCATACAGCACCTCCGCGGTAATAGTTTATAAAAATATTATATATGTTTTTAAAACTTAAATCAATAAAATGCTATTGCAATATTTGATCAATTTTGGTATTATTAATTAGTGATATTATTTTGTCGGAGGGTAAACGATAAATGAAGAAAGTTATTTCATGTCTTGTGTGCATTGCATTGGCGGCAGCCTGTATATTTGCATTCGCAGGGTGTACAAATCATTCTGAAGATCTGACTTATGATATTGTTATGATAACGGACGGAGGTACTGTAACAGACGGCGCTTATAATGAAAGCGCATGGAGCGGTATCACTTCCTACGCAGAAGAAGTTAATGCTAATGCCGCCGAGGGCGAAGAGATAACATACAGATACTATCAGCCCCATGTTGAGGAAGAGGAGACTCTGTCAACGCAGCAGGCGATCGAGTATATAGATCTTGCGGTTGAAAAAGGGGCAAAGTTTGTTGTGCTTCCCACTTTTGTATTTGAGGTTGCGGTTTATGAGACGGCTAGGCAGTACAGTGATGTGAATTTTATACTCTTGGACGGTATGCCTCATGCCGAGGATAATGATACGGACGCATACATAAATAATGTTATGACCGTTTCCTTCAACGCGCTTCAGAGCGGCTTCCTTGCCGGCTATGATTCTGTTGTTTCCGGCCACACAAAACTTGGCTATTTTGGTTCCGTTTATTCTGATTCGTCCAGTTCATACGGTGCGGGTTTTGTTCAGGGCGCTCAGTATGCGGCTGAACAGCTCGGTGTTCCGGTCACCCTTGATTATGCGGATTACGATTCTCCCATTCTTGATTTTAATTATGATTTTACCCTCACTGCAAATTATGAAAAGATCGATGCGTCGGCTGACGATGTTTTTGTTGTTCAGGTTGAAAACGGCTCCGGTTCGGGTACTTATACCCTTGGTCAGAATGTAACGATTGAGGCGGACCCTGCTCCTGAAGGAAAAGTGTTTGACCACTGGGAATATAAGAGCAATACTGAGGGGGTTAAGGACAGCAAAGTAAACCTTTCAACAGAAAGCAGCTCACCCACTAATCTTCTTGTGGAGGAGTGCGACTGTACTATTACGGCTGTATATGCTGACGCTCCGTCAGCCACTTATCCGGTTACGGTGTATAATGAGGACGGTTCTGTTTATTCAACACAGTATATGATGTCGGGTGACGCCTGCAATGTAACGGCCCCTACCGCTCAAAGCGGAATGATCTTTGATCACTGGGAGATCAGTGACGAGGGAGAGGACGTTATAGACGATATAAACGCTAAGGATACATGGGTTCATGTTACCGATAAAACCCAGGATATCTCGCTGACTCCGGTATATGTTGAGAATGACGCGCCGACATTTGATGTTACCGTTGTAACGGGAGAGGGCGGAAACGGCGAATCAACGGGTTCCGGCTCTTATGTGACCGGAGATGTTGTTGAAGTGACTGCCGCTGTTCCCCAGGAGGGTTACATTTTCTCTCACTGGTCCACTTCGGACAGTGACGGATTCAGTACCGATATAGTCATGGATAACGAATACTTCCCGTCAACGACCTATACTATGGTAAACCGCTATCAGGCAGTTGTAGAAAAAATGTATGACGAGGGCGTATCTGTTGTTTACGCCGGCGGAAACCCTGAATGTAACGCGGTTTCTGACGCTACATGGAATTATAATTATGATAAGCTGGCAATTGGCGCGGAAAACTGGCAGTCTTCATGGGATCACTATATGACTACTACCATTAAGGATTACGGCACTGCGGTCAAGGCCTGCCTTGCCGATTTTAGAGGCGGATATACCTATATCGGCGACTGCGCCAATAACGGAATCTATCTTAATCATGTTGCAGAGGAAAATCAGCAGGCGTATGATGAAGTTTACAGTGCGCTTGCAAACGGCACGATCAGTATTGTTGGCGTTGCTCCGGGCGCGGATGTTCGCCAGGTTGTTGATTCAAACTGCTTTACGCTTGATTACTGGATCACTCAGGGTGACCCGGTGGTATATAATGCAGTTCCTGCAGAATAAAACAGAAGCTGTTGAATAGTAAAGATTCAAATAAAAATCTCCCGCAGTGTTTAAACTGCGGGAGGTTTTTTAGTTATTACAGCTTTTTGTCCTTTTTAACAGCCTTGTTTACGGCATTGTGAACCGCGCTTTCAAACCCATCAGCCTGTAAGGATAAAACGCCCTCTATTGTTGTGCCGCCGGGTGAACATACCATATCGGTCAGTTTGTAAGGGTGCTCGCCGCTTTCCAGCACCATTTTTGCGCTGCCCATAACTGTTTGCGCGGCAAATTTCAGCGCAAGATCCTTGTTCATTCCGTTTTTTACACCGGCGCGCGCAATGGCGTCAATAAACATATAGGAAAATGCCGGAGCGCAGCCTGCGATAACACCAAAGAGCGGGAAACTGCTTTCCGGCAGCTCTGTTATTTCCCCTACGGAACGGAAAATCTTTGTTACGAACGCTTTTGCTTCCTCAGTAACAGCGCTGTTTGAGCAAAGAGCGCTGCACGCTGCGCCCACCTTTGCGTTAATGTTAGGCATAACTCTGATCACGGCGCATTTATGCGAAAGGTTTTCTTCAATAAATGATATAGTCTTTCCGGCGGCGATGGAAACGATCGTTTTTCCGTCACAAACGGTACCGTCTATTTCTTTTATCACTGTTGCCAATATATTGGGTTTAACGGCTAAAACAATAATATCGCTTTTTTCTGCCGCGTCTTTTGCATTGACTGCAATGCTTATTCCGGTCTCTTTCTTTATTTCAAGGGTTTTGCTTTCATTGGTGTCAAACACAAAAATATTCTGAGCTTCAACTGCCCCCTCGGCAGTTATTCCCCTGATTATTGCCCCTGCCATGTTTCCGCAGCCTATAAACGATATTTTCATTTAAAATTCCTCCGACTTTCAGCGCTTTTTCATTTTGCTGTATTTTTCGCGGGTGGCGATACCGCCGCGTATGTGACGCTGGGCCTTGTTTTCTTCAAGTACTTTTTTTACTTCGTCATAAAGCATTTTATCAATATCTTTTAGGCGTTTGGTAACGTCTATATGTACTGTTGATTTGCTTATTCCGAAAACGGCCGCAGCCCGTCTCACCGTTGCGCCTGTATCGCGTATGTATTCTCCGATCTCAACACATCTTTTATCCACATTACCAATCAAGGTTTTCACCGTCCTTGGTAATATATATTTTAAATCCGTGTTTTTTATACATTTTTTTGGATCGGCCCGGCGATTTATAATATATTTTAACGCATAAATTAAAATAAGTAAAGGTATTTACTTATTTGTTTTTAATATGTTATAATAAATCAGTATGTAAATAATACGAAACAGTCTTTTCTGTGAGGTGCCTTATGATATATGAATTAAAAATGGATAATTACAAAGATTTCCATATTTTTAAGGACAATGTCCTTGAACCCAGGGCTTATTTTATCCCGTTTTCATCAGAAAAAGAACTTGCCGAAACGGATATCAGAACAGAACGTTATCATTCAACCATGGTAGCTGTTCTTTCCGGAGAGTGGCAGTTTAAATATTATGAAAAAGTTTCGGATATGCCGCAGTCGTTTGATACCGAGAAAGAGGATTTTGACGTTATAACCGTTCCGTCTTGCTGGCAGTTTACAGGATATGAGAAACCCTATTATATCAACAGCCGTTATCAGTTTGAATGCGACCCTCCGAATTTCCCCGAGGATTGCTCCGCAGGCGTTTATGTTAAAAAATTTATGCTCGGTGATGTCAGCGGAAAGTATACCCTGACATTTCTTGGCGTTGCACCTTGCTTTGATCTGTTTGTCAATTCAAAATACGCGGGATACAGTGAGGGAAGCCATAATACAAGCGAGTTTGATATTACTCCTTTCCTGACAGAAGGTGAAAACGAAATCGTAGTCTGCGTTCATAAATGGTGTAACGGAACATATCTCGAATGCCAGGATATGTACAGAAACAACGGCATTTTCCGCGATGTTTATATTACCAGGACCGGGGACAATTCCGTTTATGATTTTGAGGCAAGAACAAGCCATAATTCGGACGGTACATATCTTCTGGATGTGATTCCTGTGTTTAAAATAACCGATGAAGTCACTTTTACCGCTGAGCTCAAGGACGGCGATACTGTGATTGCGGAAAAAAGTATAAATGTTTGCCCGGGCAAGGTCGATAAGATCACGTTTGATGTGCTTGACGTGTTTGAGTGGACTGCGGAGACGCCAAAACTTTACAGTCTGATTTTAAAGCTTGAAAAAGACGATGAGCTCTGTGAGATAATACGCAGAAATATCGGTTTTAAGCATATTAAGATCAATAAAAACGTTTTTTATTTCAACAATAAAAAGATAAAGCTTTTAGGCGTAAATCATCATGATACCAACCCGCAAACGGGATATGTGATGACCGTTGCGGATATGGAAAAAGACGTAAGGACTTTCAAGGAATATAATGTAAACTGTGTGCGTACATCGCATTATCCTCCGGATCCGGCATTTATAGACCTTTGTGATGAATACGGAGTTTATGTTGTTGATGAGGCAGATATAGAATGCCACGGCGTATGTGAAATGAACAAGCCTAATCTGATCTCACAGAATACGGACTGGAAAGAGCATTACTGGGACCGCGTTTTAAGAATGTTTCAGCGCGATAAGAATCACGCGTCAATAACGATGTGGTCTCTCGGCAATGAGTCCGGCGGATACCGCTGCCAGGATTACTGCTGCGAAAATCTTAAAAAATTAACCGATATTCCCGTTCATTATGAGGGCGCCTGCCGCACAAAACGTTGGTCCTATGACGTTCATTCCGAAATGTATACCTGGCCTAATGTCTGCAAAAAGATTGCAAAAGGAAGGGGATTACCTTCAAAGTATTATGAAAAGCCGTTTTACCTGTGTGAATATGCCCATGCAATGGGAGTAGGCGCAGGCGATCTTGAAACCTATGTGGATCTCTTCTATTCTGCGGACATTATGCTGGGAGGATGCATATGGGAATTTGCAGACCATGCAGCGTATAATGAAGACGGCCCTTATGAATATACATACGGCGGAGATAACGGTGAGTGGAAGCATGACGGTAATTTTTGTGTTGACGGACTTTTCTTTCCGGACAGAACTCCTCATCCCGGCGCATTGCAGATGAAAGTGTGCTACCGTCCTGTCAGGGCGCATAAAAAAATCGGCGGCGAGTTTGAGTTTTTCAACCATTTGTATTTTAAAAATGCGAAGTATACCGTCCATTATTCTGTTTTGAATGACGGAGTGGAAACGGATTCGGGCTCCTTTGCTATCGATATCGAGCCTCAGAAATCGGAAAGAAAAACGATCTCTTTAACTGAAAAAGGGCATACTTCCGTTGTCTTTACTTATTTTGAGGGCGAGAATGAAATTGCCCGCGAACAGATAGTTGTTGTTTCTGACTATGCTGCAGCAGACGTAAATACCGTTTCCGGCGAAAAAACAGATGTTCCGCTCAAGGTCTCTGAAAGCCAGGGCAGAGTGATCATAGAATTCAAAAACGGATCACTTCGCTTTAATTACACCACGGGTGAAATGGAAAGCTATGTTTATCATTCCAAAGAGCTTCTCAATCAGATCCCTGTCGGCAATGCGCGGGGCTTTTTACCAAGCCTGTACAGAGCGCCGATTGACAATGATATGTACCTTAAAAATATCTGGCATAAAGAGGGCCTGAATCATATTTCTTGGGTAAAGAAGAAGTGTTCGTATGAAAGAAACGGAGATACGGTAGTTATAAACGCCGTTTACCGCCTGAAAACAAATGCTTACAGAAACGCAGGCGTATTCAAAGTTAAATATACAGTAAATCCGCTCGGCAGGATCGCGGTCGAATACGCCTATAAGCGTCTCTTGTTCAAATTTGTTCCGCGTCTCGGCATGCTGGTTGAAATGCCGAAGGATTATTCCAATATAACTTATTTCGGCTGCGATTTTGAATCTTTGTCTGATTTTCATGAGCATGCTGTTATCCGCCGTGTTACAACCGGTGTTTCGGATATGCACTTCAAATATATAAAACCGCAGGAAAGCGGTATGAGATATAATACGTTTTATGCGGAGATCACGGATGAAAGCGGTACCGGATTCAGGTTTGAAAGTAAAAAACCGTTTGTTTTCAACGCAAATCATTATAATGCGGAGCAAAGCGAAAAAGCAACACACCGCGAAGATTTGCCGGAGTTTGAAACTACAAATGTTCAGGTCGACGGTTTTATGCTCGGTGCAGGCTCAAATGCCTGCGGACCTATGCCGGATAAGGAGCACAGAAAACTGATGGTCTGCTCATATTCAGATTCTTTTGTTGTTACGCCTCTGGGTGATTGAATGTTCAGTGTCGGAAATGATATTGTCTTGGTTTCAAGAATTGAAAAAAGTATTAAAAACGAACGCTTTTTAAGTGAGGTTTTTACTGAAAATGAGCGCATTCACTGTAAAAATGCCCACAGCTTTGCTGGTGTATATGCTGCTAAGGAGGCATATTTCAAGGCGCTCGGAACCGGTATAACAAAACGCCTGAATACTGTTGAAATCGTTTATGATAATAACGGCAAGCCGCATATCTCCGGTCTGGAAAATTGTGATGTATCTATTAGTCATGACGGCGATTATGCGTTTGCGGTTGTGATTGTGTGGGAGCAGGTATGAGGATTTTAACCGCAGACCAGATTAAAAAGGCGGAAAAGACCGCCATTGAAAAATATTTTACCGAGGCTCAGCTTATGAAACGGGCCGGTGAAAAATGCTGCGAAAAAATAATTGAATATTACGGAGATCTGATACGAAACAACAAGGTTTCCGTAGTTTGCGGAAACGGTAAGAATGCAGGGGACGGATTTGTGATAGCTGAAAAGCTCAAACGATACGGCGCCGAACCCGAGATCGTGCTCGCGGATAAATTGCCGTCTGTCCCGGAGCCGTCTATGTATTTTGAGGAGGCAAAAAAGTCAGGCGTGAAAGCCGTTGCGTTTGAAGAGGCAGTTTTAAGCGATGTTCTTGTTGTGGACTGCATTTTCGGTATCGGTTTTCACGGTGAACCGAAAGAGCCTTTTTCTAAAGTATTTGACGCCGTCAACCATTCGGGGGCAGTGATCGTTTCGGTAGATACACCAAGCGGTACGAACGCATCGGAAGGCACTGTTTTCAAGGCTGTTAAGGCGGATCTTACTGTCGCTGTATCGGCCCTAAAATACTGTCACATACTACCGCCTGCAAATCATTACTGCGGAAAAACGGTTGTTGTGAATATCGGCATCCCGGAGGATTGCTTTGATCCGGACTGTCCGCTTACAATAACAAAAAAATCTGTTAAAAGCTGTTTCCCCAAAAGAAATAAAAATTCAAATAAAGGGCAAAACGGTCACATGTTAAGCATATGCGGCAGTTATCTTATGCCGGGAGCGGCTGTGATCTGCGCTGAGGCAGCGCTTAGATCAGGCGTCGGGCTCCTAAAATGCGCTTTTCCGAAATCAATCTATCCGGTCTTGACTTCGCATCTGATCCAGCCTGTCTTTTCACCTATGAGCGAAAACGAGGATAAAACGCTGTCAATGGGCGCGCTCAATAAGATCAGTGAAGATCTCGAATGGGCGGATTCCGTTGCTATAGGATGTGGCATCGGCAAAAATGACGATACAGAAGTGATCGTGAATCAGGTTATACGATCCAGTGAAGTTCCCGTTGTGCTTGATGCGGACGGCATAAATTGTGTTCTTGCGAATATAGATGTACTGAAGGACTCACGTGCGCCGGTCGTTTTAACTCCGCATCCGGGTGAAATGGCGCGCCTGCTGAACCTCAGTGTCGCAGAGGTCGAGTCCAGCCGGATAAAAACGGCTAAAGACTTTGCTGAAAAGTATTCCTGCGTTCTTGTGCTTAAAGGCGCCAATACTGTGGTTACAGACGGAAACACCGTGTTCGTGAATACCACCGGTAACCCGGGCATGGCAATGGGCGGTACGGGAGATATGCTTACCGGCATGATAGGCTCTTTTATCGCACAGGGCATGGACTGCTATTCGGCAGCCAAATGCGCCGTTTATATACACGGCCTGTGCGGGGATATTACCGCACAGGAGATCAGCACACGCGGTATGACCATAGAGGATATGCTTGAACTTTTAGGGGCGCTGATGAGTGATTTTGAATAACGGAATGATGAGTTGAAAAAAATTTTTGCACTTTTTTTAACGCTTGTGTTTTTGCTTGGCGGATGCGCTTCGAACGAAAGCGTAAAACCCGTTAAAAGTTTTTCAGAAAACGCAGGCGTTAAATTCAGGAATTTTACATATGATTGCACTGTTGTGTACAACGGAAAAGCCGTAACTCTGTCCGCGCAGTCTACCTCCGCAGCAGGGCTTGTCTTAACTTATGACGGCAAAACGTTGGGGATAACGTATGATGACATCAGTTTGTCACAGATCGATAATCATTTGAATTCTTCCAATCCTGCCATCGCGATATACGAGGCAATCGAATATGTGAATAATACGCAGGAATCCGATGTAAGCACTGTTAAAAACGGATTTGTTATTAACGGAGAAACTTCGCTCGGAGACTTTACTCTTGAAACAGACGGTGAATTTTATCCTGTATCGCTTGTTTTTAAAGACGCAGAATTATCATTTGATTTCAAATCGGAATAGTATTTTATCAGACGGATCTGTCATCGGATCTTCGGGGAAGTTTTATGAAGGAAAACAGAAGTTTAAAGAGTCTGGATACCAACATGTTCAGCGCCAATTCAATAAAGATGATAGCGATCTTTGCAATGCTGATAGATCATATCGCGGCGCTTTTTGTGCCTTACGCCTCAACATTGTGGATCATTATGCGTATGATAGGCAAGATTACAGAGCCTGTAATGTGCTTTTTTATAGCCGAGGGTTATTTCCATACCTCCAATCTTAAAAAGTATATGCTGCGCCTTCTAGCTTTTGCTGTTATCTCACATTTTCCGTTCGTTTTGTGTTTCGGTTATGACGTGTTTGAAAAAACAAGCGTGATGTGGGGACTTTTAATGGGGCTGATCGCTCTGTCGATCTGGAAAATCAAAAAGCTGAATATTCTTCTTAAACTTCTTGGTATTGCGGCAGCCGCTTTTATTGCTGAGTTTGCGGACTGGGGATTTATGAATGTGCTCCTTGTTCTGGCATTCGGGGTTTTCCGCGATATAAAATGGCTGAGCATGCTTGCCTATGTCGGCGTTTCCGGAGTCTTTTACATTTATCCGGTGCTAAATGATATAGCTGCCGATCCGAGCCTCTTAAGGCCTAATCTGGTCAGAATAGGTTTCTTTATTCCGCTTATATTCTTTTTGCTTTATTCCGGTGAACTCGGCAAAAAAAGCAAGTTCATGAAATACGGTTTTTATATTTTTTACCCTGCCCATCTTCTTATACTGTTTGCAGTGCGAATGATCGTATATTAAAAACAGCCCGCCCGAACTGGATATGCGCCTCCAAAGTCTGATGTTTTAGGAGGTGCTTTTTTTATGTGCAAAGGAAAAAATGGATTAACGTGTATCGTGCAGAATTTAAGATATGTGTTATAGCGTATATGGGAAAGTCCAATACGGATTCATTATTGACAAAATACAGGTTTTATGTTTGTATATTAATATAAAAGAAAGGCATTGTTTTGCCTCTGTTGGGTGATTATAAACAGAAAGGCATTTGATATCCCGCTTTGCGAGGCCGTGTCTTTTCTGCTTTCGGGAGCTATATGATGGTTAAAAGCAAGAATCTCACAAAAGGTATAATAAAGTGTATGGTGCTGTTGGCGCTTTCCGCAGGCTCACTGTTGCTGTCGTTATGGATTGGAGATTCCATGGCAACTTTGTTTGATTCGGTGTTGGATAGGTATCTAAACTACACACAATCCATGCTGTATCTGTGGGCATCTGCGCTTAACAGGATCTTTTTCTGGGCCTTTTTGGTACTGCTGCTTATAAATGCCGTTAAACTTATAAAGTACAAAAAGTTGAAAAAGAGCATTGTGCAGATTCTTTTAATATCCCTGTTTATTATAATCAATACAGGTTTTCTGATTGCCGTTACATCGTTTCAGGCAAAGGAGACTAAAACAGTGGATTCGATCTCTGTCAAATCCTATGTAGATATCCGTCAGGTGTTTGATGTTTCGGATGATGACGATTCCTATAATGAACAAACAAATTACGGAAAGGTCAGTTCAGAGATACCTGTGAATTATGAAGTCCAGCAAATGACATCGGAATATACCGTCCAAACTTCTTGTATTCAGATCATTGATAACTCACTGTTATCTAAGTATTATGAAGAACAGAAGAAACGATTTTCTGCTTTTGCGGTCAAAGACCTTACTGATCTTCAGCTTGAAAAAATCTCTGCGGATATTGGCTGTTTTTGGAGTGAAAGTGAGAACACCTTGAGCATTCTTGTGATTAAAGATGATAAAATATTTAATATCAATATAGTTGGGAAGGGTATCCAAGGGAACGATCAAATAATAAAACAACTCAGAGCTTTATAAGATCATTTTGGTGATATCTGTAAAAAGAAGAAAAATGATTCTGAAGTGTTTACTCTCGATAACAAATTGTTTTGTAATCTGATCAGCAAAATAGATCAACATCTGTTTAATTCCATCAGTTCTTTCTACAACAATGAAAGAATCGGTCTTAACTAAAAATGAGCCCGTGCAATGCCGGGCTCATTCTCTTGTTTCTTAATATTTTTTCTGATTTTTGCTGTTCACTTCAGAACCGGCTCAAGCGGTCGGGTATAGGATTACGTTGTTTCCGTTTCCCGTAAAGGTCTTGTCCGGGCGTCTTTGGCGCTGCCGGTGTCCGTAAAATACCAGTTATTGAATCGCTTTTCCATTTTTTGATCCGGATATTTTTTGTCAAGGAAACGAAAAAATCTGTTGCCGGCTTCAATACCTTTATGGCGTTTGCTCCACCTGTAAAGAACAGTGCTTGTAAATATTGTGTCCGCAATCAAAAAGGCTGTTATAAGCACGGTTGTGTTCCACCATATTTCCTGATTCATATAGGAAAAGATCCTGTTCAGAGCAGGCATCAGAATCTGAAATGCAGTTCCGAACAAGCCCCATACCAAAGCCATTTTTAAGTTGACAAAGCCTTTGATGTTGAGGAAAGTGTCCGAGTAATCCCATGCACGCATACCTAGTCCGTAGAATAAAAGTGCGCCCCCGATGTACTCCACCAAAGCGCCGATGATCCCAAATGTCAGAAACTGAATGAAAACGTTTTTTTCTCTGAACATCAGGGTGCCGACATAGCATCCGGCGCAGCCGAAACCGTAGATTGTGCAAAGCGGTGCACAAAGCAAGGTCGTATGCGCCTGCCAAAAACCATAGCGGTATCGCCACCATAAGCCCTCAATCAGTACGCCGAGCGCGCCGCCAATTATAAATAACCAAATGCAGTTTTGAAACAGGACATGTAATTCACTCATATTCTCCTCCGAATTTTTATTTGCGAAGTCTTCCGATAGATTTTAGTCTATTTTATTTTTTCTCATTTAAGATTAAGATTTTGTAAAGAAAATCTGAATTTAAAAATTTCCAAAAATAAGGGCCCGTATTGGCAACGGGCCCTTTTGTGTTCAGATGTATATGGTCATTATATAAAAATTATTCTGTTTTGCCGTTTTGATCAGCCGGCAAATCTTTTTCATCCTCATTTTCTTTGGCTTCCTTAGAAAAGACATCTGCTTTTTTTACTTGTGTGAAGTTTATGCTTTCAGCATTTGTTCGGCTTTTGAATTCCTGAAGAATATTGTTGATGGTGCTGTTGGGAACAATGCCCAGATCGATCGTGTTTACCTTTTTGCTTTTCATGGTAAACATGATGAGCGCATGGCGCATGTCAAAATTTTTGGTAAGGCTTGCCGCCGTATCCTTATAAGCCTCTATTTCTTTTACATCATCATATGCTATAATATTGTTTTCATCAACTCCCGTAAATTCGGCTTCATCATCTCTGAATATAACGCCGTTTGAGAGCACTTCTTTTGAGACCAGTATGGCAATCACCAGAGCAAAAACTTCTATTACAGCAAATATAATGCTCATAGTGTTCAGCTGTTGAAACAGCTTTATTACCGCAAATATTCCATAGCCCAAAACAGCTGCGTCAAGTATGGCAATGATTACCGTAACCGTGGGGGATATAATCCTTATTGTTTTATCTTTCATCAGTATTTCCTCTCCTTAAATTTATTATATATCTCGCAGTTTCTAAGCGTGTATTCACGCCCGCTCATGTAAGACAGCATATTAAATCCGCCTTTAAATATCAGTTTGTAACTGCAAAGCGCCTGACGAAATCTTCCCGCTTCTTTGCCGTATTTTCCGTCGTCTATCAGCGGGTGCCCTATATGTGCCATATGCGCTCTTATTTGATGAGTCCTGCCTGTTATAAGGTCAATATCAACAAGAGATTTTCCGTCATATGAGTCAAGGACCGTGTATTTCGTAATTATCTTTTTAGAATTTTCCGTTTCATTGTCAAACACTTTTACAGTGTTTTTCTTTTCGTCTTTGGTTATATACGCTTCAAGCGTATCGCTATTTGAACTGAACTCGCCGTGCACGGCGGCAAGATAATGCTTTTCAATGTTTCTGCTTTTTATTGCGCTGTTAAGTTCTTTAAGCGCGGCGGCGTTTTTTGCCGCTATTATAATGCCGGCGGTATTTCTGTCCAGCCTGTTGGCAAGCGACGGTGTGAAGGAACTGTTTTCAGGGTTCCATTCGCCGCTTTCAAAAAGTTTTCTCTTAACAGAGGAAATGACCGTGCTGACGTATTCTTTTCCGTCAGGGTGGCAGAGAACGCCGTGCCTTTTATTGATCAGAATCAGATTGCTGTCCTCATATACGACGTCAAGCGCCTTGGGCGCATGCATGAAATCGTAATACTTCATTTTTTCCTGCAGCACTTCGTCTTTCAGGTAAAGCTCAACACAGTCGCCCTCGCGGAGCAGATATGCAGCGTCGCATCTTTTTTTGTTTACTTTGATATTTTTTTTTCTGATTTCCTTATACATAAGTGAACGCGGCAGGGCAGGGTACTTTTTTAACAGCAGTCTGTCAAGCCTTTGCCCGGCCTCGTTTTTGTCAGCGGTAAAAGATTTCATATGTCAATTATATATTATTCTTTTCAAATTGTAAACTATATGCTATATTAAAATTAGCAAAAATGTTTTATACAAATAGGAAGGAATCGTTTTTTTGAACGTTTCCGCTAACGTAGGCTTTAATAGCTGAGGTGTGTGCTGTCACAGCGATTTTCCATGTGTATAATACCAGAAAAGATTCGGATAAGGGGTGCCGTTATGGAAAAATGGCTTAAGCTTGCAATTGAAATACAAAGTCTGGCACAGAATGGTCTGGCATATTCAAATAATGTTTTTGATACGGAAAGATATGAAAGGCTTCGTGAGATATCGGCTGAAATGATAAGTATGCAAGCTGATCTTCCGGTGCGTAAAGTAAAAGATCTTTTTTGTAATGAAACCGGATATCAGACTCCCAAACTGGATACCAGAGCGGTGATCTTTATGGAAGACAGGGTGTTATTAGTACACGAAAACAACGGAACGTGGTCTCTGCCCGGCGGCTGGGTCGATGTGCTGGAGTCGGTAAGATCCAATACCGTAAAAGAGGTTAAGGAAGAGACCGGTCTGGATGCCGTGGCAAAAAGGATAATTGCCGTTCAGGACAGAAACAAGCATAATAAACCGGCGTATGCTTATGGCGTGTGTAAGATCTTCGTGCTGTGTGAAGTCATCGGCGGCAATTTTAAAGAAAATTCGGAAACTACTGAAATCCAGTATTTTCCTATTGATCAATTGCCTGTTTTGGCAGAGGAAAAAGTCAATAAAGAACAGATCGAGATGTGTTTTAAAGCGGTTAAAGAAAAAAACTGGCAGGTTCTGTTTGATTAGCCGGAATCTGCATGTTTACAGCTATGGTGGTTCAGGATCCTGAATCATTCGGGGACGCGTGCTGCGCAATATGCAAAACAGGCAGCTGTTCAGGGGTTCGCCGGATGATTTATGATAAAGCCATGAGCGGTTAAACTGCATAAAAATATCAGTTTTTCTTCCTTTATTTTTAACGGATTACTTTGCATAAAAGTGTGGAGTAATTCGTTTTTTTATGATATAATAATTCCGAATGTGTGCGCAAAGGAAAAGTTTTTATGGATAGATTCAAACTCGTAAGTGAATATAAGCCGACCGGTGATCAGCCGCAGGCGATAGATGCGCTTGTTAAAGGCGTTCTGCGCGGAGATAAGGAGCAGACTCTTATGGGCGTAACAGGTTCCGGCAAGACCTTTACAATGGCAAATATTATTGAAAAGGTAAACCGGCCCACGCTTGTACTTGCGCATAATAAAACGCTTGCCGCGCAGCTCTGTTCCGAATTCAAGGAATTTTTCCCGGAAAATGCGGTTGAGTATTTCGTTTCCTATTATGATTATTATCAGCCGGAGGCATATGTGCCTACAACAGATACTTATATTGAAAAGGACAGCGCTGTTAATGAGGAAATAGATAAACTGCGCCACAGTGCTACCGCCGCGCTCTCAGAGAGAAGAGACGTTATTATCGTTGCGTCCGTTTCCTGCATATATTCCATAGGCGACCCCATCGATTACCGGAATATGGTTATTTCCCTCAGAAGCGGCGCACTGTATTCTCGTGATGCGCTTATATCAAAACTTGTTTCCATACAGTATGAACGAAACGATATTAATTTTATCAGAAATAAGTTCCGCGTAAGAGGAGATACGGTCGAGATCTTTCCCGCAGGTTCCTCCGGAAACGCAATCAGAGTAGAATTTTTCGGAGATGAGATAGACCGGATCGCTGAAATTAATCCGCTTACCGGAAAAGTGGAGGGCATTCTTTCTCATGCCTGCATTTATCCCGCGTCCCATTATGTTGTGGGCGCGGAAAAAATGAAAGTCGCGCTCAATAAAATCTATGATGAAATGACTGAGCGTGTTAAATACTTTGAGGAAAAGGGAAAACTCATTGAGGCTCAGCGTATAAAAGAGCGTACGATGAACGATATTGAAATGCTTCAGGAAACGGGATTCTGCAAGGGTATTGAGAATTACTCCGCCGTTATGAGCGGACGAAAACCGGGGCAGGCACCGTTTACTCTTCTTGATTATTTTCCGGAAGATTTTCTTATGTTTTGTGATGAGAGCCATGTTATGCTTCCTCAGGTCAGGGGCATGTACGGCGGCGACCACAGCAGAAAAGCAAGTCTTATTGAATACGGTTTCCGTCTGCCGTCCGCTTTTGACAACCGTCCGCTTATGTTTGATGAATTCTACGGAAAGATCAATCAGGTCATATTTACTTCGGCAACACCGGGCGATTTTGAAAAGGAGCATTCTACCCAGATCGTCGAACAGATCATCAGACCGACCGGCCTTCTGGATCCGGTGGTAACCGTTAAACCTACGGACGACCAGATGGATGATCTTGTTTCCGAGATCAATATAAGGACTGAACGTAAAGAACGCGTACTTGTAACAACACTTACAAAAGCAATGGCGGAGGATTTGACTGCTTACCTTGAAGGTTTCGGCATAAAAGTGCGCTATATGCACCATGATGTTGATACGATCGAGAGAATGGAGATCATCCGCGATCTCAGACTCGGTGAGTTTGATGTTCTGGTCGGTATAAACCTTCTGCGCGAGGGTCTTGATATTCCGGAAGTTTCGCTTGTTGCGATATTGGATGCGGATAAAGAAGGCTTTCTGCGCTCGGAAACTTCCCTTGTTCAGACGATTGGCCGTGCGGCGAGAAACGCAAACGGTGAAGTAATCATGTATGCGGACAGCGTTACTCCGTCAATGGAGCGCGCCATATCCGAAACTGCGCGCCGCCGTTCCATACAGCAAAAATACAACGAAGAACACGGTGTTACGCCAAAGACCATTAAAAAGAGCGTTCGTGATGTGCTTGAGATCACTTCCAAAGAAAAAGTGGAGGGTAAAAGCAAAAAACGTATGTCCAAACGCGAGCGTGATGCTCTTGTTCAGCAGCTTACTGCTGAAATGAAAGAGGCTGCGAAACTTCTTGAGTTCGAACACGCCGCGTATCTGCGTGATAAGATAAATGAGCTTAAAAATCAGTGATTGTAGTTTAAGGTGATGCCTATGAATAAAAATATTATCGTAAAAGGTGCAAGAGAGCATAATTTAAAAAATATTGATGTTGAGATACCAAGAGACAGCCTTGTCGTTTTCACGGGTCTGTCCGGTTCCGGTAAGTCCAGTCTTGCGTTCGACACCATTTATGCTGAAGGGCAGAGAAGATATGTTGAAAGCCTATCCTCCTATGCGCGCCAGTTTTTGGGGCAGATGGAAAAGCCGGATGTAGACTATATCGAAGGCCTCAGTCCCGCTATCTCAATAGATCAGAAGACCACTTCAAAAAATCCGCGTTCAACAGTGGGCACAGTTACGGAAATCTATGACTACCTGCGCCTTCTGTATGCCAGAATCGGTATTCCTCACTGCCCTGTGTGCGGCAGGGAGATCACGCAGCAAACGGTAGACCAGATCGTGGATAAAATCATATCTTACGATGAGGGCACCCGCATCCAGATCATGGCGCCCATCGTGCGCGGAAGAAAAGGCGAATATACCAAAGAGCTAGAAGACGCGCGGAAATCCGGCTTTTCAAGAGTGCGAATAGACGGCAGTATTTACGATCTTTTTGAGGAGATCAAACTCGAAAAAAATAAAAAACACAATATAGAGATCGTTGTTGACCGCCTTGTTGTTAACGATTCAATAAGGAGCAGGCTGACGGATAGCATCGAAACGGCAACGCGCCTTTCAAAAGGCATCGTTATCTGTAATATCGTTGATGCGGGCGACGAGCTTTTTTCACTTGATTACGCCTGCCCGGAGCACGGCGTGTCTATTGAGGAAATGAGCCCTCGAATGTTTTCTTTCAATAATCCTTACGGAGCCTGCAAGCGTTGTTCCGGCCTGGGGACGTTTATGGAGATAGACGAGAATCTTGTGATTCCAAATAAAAAACTTTCAATTAACCAGGGCGCGATAAAAGCAAGCGGATGGAATGTGGCTGACGGTTCTTCTATCGCCAAAATGTACTTTGAGGCGCTTGCAAAAGAGTATGACTTTTCGCTTGATATGCCCGTTGAAATGCTGCCTAAGGACGGAGTCAGGGCTATACTTTACGGAACGAACGGCAAAAAGATAAAAATGAAACGTGTTACCGCCTACGGATCGGGTACTTATACAAATGATTTTGAAGGCGTTATAAATAATCTGAAACGGCGTTATGACGAATCCTCATCCGAGTGGGCAAGAGCGGAAATAGAGACCGTTATGGTCGCCTCGCGCTGTCCGGACTGCAAAGGCGCGCGGCTTTCTCCAACAAGCCTTTCCGTTACTGTGGGCGGCAAGAATATTTATGAATTTTGCTGTATGTCCATTTCGGAGGAGCTGGATTTTATCAACAATCTTGAACTTACCGAAAAAGAACAGCTCATCGGCAATCTGATCATAAGGGAGATCAGGGAAAGACTGACTTTTCTTAATTCCGTTGGCCTTGATTATTTGTCGCTTGCCCGGGAAGCTGCAACGCTATCCGGCGGAGAGGCACAGAGGATACGCCTTGCAACGCAGATAGGTTCTTCGTTAATGGGTGTGCTGTATATACTTGACGAGCCTTCCATCGGTCTGCATCAGCGCGATAATGATAAACTGCTGAATACGCTGCGCCATCTGCGTGATCTTGGCAATACGCTTATTGTTGTTGAGCATGACGAGGATACGATGCGCGCCGCGGATTATATTGTTGATATCGGCCCCGGCGCGGGCATTCACGGCGGTGAGCTTATCGCTGCCGGAACAGTGGATGATATTATAGCATGCGAAAATTCAGTTACTGGTCAGTATCTCAGCGGCAAAAGATCCATTCCTGTTCCGTCCAAAAGGAGAAAGGGAAACGGCCATAAATTAACGGTTTTCGGTGCCGCGGAAAACAATCTGAAAAAGATAGACGTTGAGATCCCGCTCGGTAAGTTCGTTGCTGTAACAGGCGTTTCAGGATCCGGGAAATCAAGTCTTGTTAATGAGATCCTATATAAATATCTCGCAAATGAGCTTAACAACGCCAAAAAAAGACCCGGTAAGTTTGACAGGATTAAGGGAACGGAATTTCTGGACAAGGTCATTGATATAGACCAGTCGCCGATCGGGCGCACGCCGCGTTCGAACCCTGCAACGTATACCGGTGTTTTCAATGATATAAGAGAGCTTTTTGCCTCAACTCCGGATGCAAAAATGCGCGGCTACAAGGCAAACCGGTTTTCATTTAACGTTAAAGGCGGCCGGTGCGAAGCCTGCCAGGGCGACGGTATCGTTAAGATCGAGATGCATTTTCTTGCGGATGTGTATGTACCGTGCGAGGTGTGTTCGGGCCACAAATATAATCATGAAACTCTGGAAGTTAAATTTAAGGGTAAAAATATATTCGAAGTTCTTGAAATGACAGTTGACGAAGGCCTGGAATTTTTCAAACAGCAGCCAAAGATTTACAGGAAACTCAAAACCATTTCCGACGTTGGCCTTGGATATATCAAGATAGGTCAGCCGGCAACAACGCTTTCCGGAGGCGAGGCCCAGAGAGTAAAACTTGCGACTGAGCTTATGAAACGCTCCACGGGAAAGACGATCTATATACTGGACGAGCCTACCACAGGTCTTCATACAGCGGATGTGCACAAACTTATCAATGTACTTGACGCTCTTGTTGACAGCGGCAATACAGTTCTTGTAATTGAGCATAATCTTGATGTTATCAAAACTGCCGATCATATTATAGATCTCGGCCCCGAAGGCGGTAACGGAGGCGGCAGGATCGTTGTCACGGGCACCCCTGAAGAGGTGGCTGAATGCAAAAGATCTTATACGGGTATGTATCTGAAACCTATTCTTGAAAAAGCAAATACCAATTAACAAAGAGACTGTGTCTATTCGTTTTGGACACAGTCTCTGTTTTGTTAAATGACCTTTTATCTATTTATGATATTTTATGCGCTTAAGCGCGTTTTTTTCCAGTCTGCTTACCTGCGCCTGTGAAATGCCGACTTCCTTTGCCACTTCCATCTGCGTTTTTCCCTGCATGAATCTAAGGAAAAGTATGTTCTTTTCACGTGGTTCCAGGTTGTTTAACTCATCTTTTATCATGATCTCGTCTATCCAGTCGCCGTCCGTACTGCTGTCGCCGACCTGATCCATTACATAGATCGTGTCTCCGCCGTCGTTGTATACAGGCTCGTACAAGGATATCGGATCCACGATCGCTTCAAGTGCAAGCACAACTTCACTTTTTTCCATATTCAGCTCTTTGGCAATCTCCTCAATAGATGGTTCCTTTTTATTTTTGTTGATCAGCTCTTCTTTGACCTGCATAGCCTTGTAAGCCGTATCTTTCATGCTCCTGCTGACTCTTATGGGTGAATCATCTCGTAAATAGCGCCGGATCTCGCCGATGCACATGGGCACGGCATATGTGGAAAATTTTACCTGAAGATCCAGATTAAAGTTGTCGATCGCTTTGATAAGACCGATAACCCCAACCTGAAACAGATCATCCATCGATTCACCCCTGTTTTGAAAGCGCTGAATGACCGAAAGCACAAGTCTCAGATTACCTTTAATAAGTTCTTCGCGTGCTTTTTTGTCTCCTTTTCTGGCTTTCTTTAATAATTCTATCTTTTCACTTTCTTTCAGTACCTTAATATCATTCGTGTTGATTCCGCAAATTTCCACCTTGTTGTACTGCATACATAAACCACCATTCAATTTTTATGTACGCATTTATTATTGCCCTTGTTCGGTGGCTTTATAAATCAAAAAACGTGTTTTGTAATTCTGATTTTGTGCTTTATCTCTTTATGCTTATTATAAAAAAGGGTGCGGTTATCCGCACCCTTCTATCGTTTAAGCCTGTATGCTCCTGTTGCAACGACTTCGACTGTTTGGATGTATGGCTCTTTTCGGCATTCTTCAATCCTGATCATTAGATGATCTGTAACCACCGGATCAAAAACTGCTATCCTTGAAAATCCAATGATCGTTCCTGAAAATATCTTCTCGCTGTTTGCGTATATGCTGAATTTTTCAACCCGCTGCGACCGAGTCGTATCCTCGCTGAGTCTGATTCTGTCCACACTCTGCCTTGGAAAATTCAAACAGATATCAAATCCGCCGTTTTTATCTTTGCGCTGTACATTTTTTAAAACAAGCGCGTCTTCTTTTTTGAGCCATTTGCCCATTTCACGAAGACGTTTCGTATCACTCTTTGCCAAAAGACCGTTTTTGTTTGGCGGAATATTCAGCAAAAACAGGGCATTGTTTCCGGCGGAAGTGTAATATATTTTCATAAGCTTATCAAGTGATTTCAGGGTGAATCGCTGCAAAGGGTGATAAAACCAGCCAAGCCTTATCGATACGTCGACCTCGGCAGGATACCACATAAATTCATTAAAACCACTTAGAAATTCGCGCGATCCCATGTCACGCAGCATAACGTCCTGACAGCGTTTCTGGAATTTTCGCATATCGTCGTCCGTCTGGCAGTTGGCTGCAAAATTCTGCTGGTCATATTTGAATTTCGGCACAACATTCCATTCGCTCTCGCGTGTTTTTCCGCTCTCGTTGCCTATCCAACGCACATCTGGAGCGCAGCCGGACATAACTATATCTGGCTGAAGTTCAACAGCTGTTTTCCAGATCCTTTCAAAATCATAATCCTGAACAGGCTGTCCGTCAGCCCTGGCTCCGCAGGCGCCGTCAAGCCAAAGCATAAATATATCGCCGTAGTTGGTAAGAAGCTCCGTAAGCTGTTTTATGTAAAAATCATTGTATTCGGGTGTGCCGTAGCATTTAGCGTTCCTGTCCCAGGGGGAAAGGTAAACTCCGAACTTCAAACCGTATTTTTTACAGCTTTTACTCACTTCACGTACAACATCGCCCTTGCCGTTTTTGTAGGGACTGTTTTTAACGGAATGTTCGGTCGTTTTGGTAGGCCAAAGGCAAAAACCGTCATGGTGCTTGCATGTCAATATAACACCTTTCATTCCTGCCGCGGCAATCGCCGCGCACCATTGGTCTGTATCCTGCTTTTTCGGATTGAAAAGCTTTTCGCTTTCTTTGCCGTTGCCCCATTCCCGGTTTGTAAACGTGTTCATGCCGTAGTGAATAAAGGCATAATATTTCATTTCCTGAATGATTAATTGTCTTCTGTTCGGCACTATGCTCGTGTATAATTCGATTCTGTCCATGTTTTCTTTTGTGCCTTTCGGCACTTTCCCTCTCTTTATATTGCCGATCCGGCTTATCGTTCTTATTCGTTATGCTTGTTGTATCTGTACTCTGTTCCTGTCCGGATGTTCGCCGCTCCAGCCGACCGGAGGCATTGATATTATCTTCATCATATCCTCTTCACTGATGCAAAAGGAATCCATATCAAGATTTTGTGCCATTCTTTCCCTGCTGGTGGTTTTTACTATCGGCATCACACCGCGCTGAAGCGCATATTTTATGCAGATCTGAGCAGGAGATCTGCCGTATTTTTCGGAAAGTTCACATATAAGTTCGTCATTCAGCACTCGTGTGCGCCCAAGAGGGCTCCATGCTTGAACAAGTATGTTGTTTTCTTTGCAGAAATTCAGCGTTGCCTCCTGTGAGTACCCCGGATGAAATTCTATCTGGTTAACAGCCGGTATGATTTCGCAGCTGTCAAGCAGGTTCATTAAATGGTGCGGCAGAAAATTGCTTACGCCTATAGCTCTGACGATACCCTGATCATATAATTTCTCAAGCGTCTGCCATGTGTCAAAGTCAAGCACCTTCCAGTCCTTGTAATCTGCCTCAGGCAGAGGCCAGTGGATAAGGTAAAGGTCTATGTAATCCGTGCCCAGGCGTTTTAGCGAGCTTTCAAACGCCTTCATCGTCTTATCATATCCCATTTCGGTCTTCCAGAGTTTTGTAGCGATCTGAAATTCACTTCTTGGTATGCCGCTTGTCATAATTGCTTTGCCAACATATTCTTCCGTGCCATAAAAGGAAGCCGTGTCAAAATATCTGTATCCGGCGGCAATAGCATCAAGGATCGTGTCCACGTTTCCGTCGATCGCTTTGTATGTGCCGAACGCCGCTTCCGGAAGGGATACACCGTTGTTAAGTAAAAAGTTCTGAGCCATTATATCACCTCAAATAAATTATAATAAAGGTTGTATCCATTTACAACAGTAAAATTTTTAAATATCTTTCATTTTGTGCTTGACTTCATGCTTAATCAGTGATATTATATTCAAGTCAAAGATTTGGGCCATTAGCTCAGTTGGTTAGAGCTCCCGGCTCATAACCGGTAGGTCCGGGGTTCGAGTCCCTGATGGCCCACCAAATCTTAGGGGTATAGCTCAGTTGGTAGAGCAGCGGTCTCCAAAACCGCGTGCCGAGGGTTCAAGTCCTTCTGCCCCTGCCATAAAAAAAGCCTTTATTTAAGCCAAATTCGGCTAAATAAAGGCTTTTTTCTTTATGCATTTTTCACTTGATTTTAACACTTAAATTAACAAATTTTTCGTCTGGTTTTAAATTTTTATCGTTTTTTCGTCCGGTACAGCATCAAAAAAGCATCAGATAATCTTATTTAGATTGTTATATAAATATTTGATATTCTGGATTATTAAAAGATAATTTAACAGTAATTTGTAACACTTAATTATACTGTATATAATCAGTTTAAATTGTAATAATCTTAATAATATGATAAAATTATGTTGTAAAAACAAATAGGAGTATTTTTATGATTATTTTAGCAATATCTGATTTACATATTAAAAATGATAGTGATATGGATTCAATTATGAAAATGACAAAAAAGTTAGTAGATGCTTTTAATTTATATAATAAATCTAAGAACTGCATTATTTTGACATTGGGGGATATTATTGATAAGGGCGATGTGATTGGTTATGAAAATGCAAAAGTCGTGTATAACTATCTTAAAGAATATATACCTAATTGTAAATTTGCATTCGTTCCAGGTAATCATGATCTAGATACTTGTGAAGAAAGTGATTATGGTGATTTTAAGGCTTTCGATAATTTTATCAACAATTATGTTGAAGGTGGAAGACAGGAATTTAATAGGAATAATGTTTACACAATATGCCTTGGTAATTTTGTTTTGCTTTTGCTAAATTCAATAAATAAAGATAATAGAAATGAAGTGATTGTTGATTATGATTCATTGTACTGTACATGTAGTAATCTGAATTCTTGTAATAAAGTGCTAGCAACACATTATGGGCTAGTTTCAAAAGAAGAGAAAAACGAAAAGTTTATTCCTTCACAAGATCAGATGATGAAATTTACTAGTTCTCAAAGTGTTAAATTATTTCTGCACGGGCACGAGCATTATAAAAAAAATTTAGAAAATTATAATATGTTTTCGATGGATATGATAGGAGTTGGTCCAGCATTTGAACTTAGATGGGCAGATTATCCTCAATTCAATATTATTAATGTAAATAATGCGACCTGTGAATTAAAGAATAATAGTGTGTTTATCAATAGAGAAGGAATAAAAGGAGATTATATTTTAGAAAGTAGTGGACAAAATACAAATACTTATGATTCTATAAAATATTCTGAACCATTAAATTACATACAACGACAGGTTTCTGTGGTAACAAATGAAAATGAAAAATATGATACTACATTGATAGAATTATTGAAAAAAGAAAATAAAGTAGTTTTATTAGCGGATGCTGGAAAAGGCAAATCGTATGAACTTAAAAAAATTGCGTTTGATTTGACAAGTATATTTGATGATAAAGTGGTTTTTCTTTACCATGCTCGAAATTATGAAGGTGAAAATATTGAAAAATTAATACCAAAAGAATATTCCAAATATGAAATAGAAGACATAATATTTATTATTGATGGTTATGATGAGATAGTTAACGAATACGCTAATGTTTTTACAAGAAAAATTAATAATTTTTCTTGTAGAAATAATGATGTAAAAATTGTTATATCTTCCAGAACTAATTTTTATCAAAACAAAAGTGAATTTTTTCCCGGAACCTTTGAAGAGTTTGTTGAATGTACCATAAAACCTTTTAGTGATGATGATATTAAACTATACTGTAAAAATTGTAATGTATCAGAAGATTTTATTGAAGTTGCAAAAAGCAATAGAATTGTTGAATATCTAGAAAATCCTTTTTATTTATCTCGTCTTGTATCATATTATCAATCAAATGAAAAATTGCCATCTAAAGATAATGTAATGAAGTTATTGGTTGATTACACGCTGTTTAATGATGATTTTAAATACAAGTATCGAAATAATACTGGTAAAAAAGCAAAGTTATTATCTTTAGTGAAAAAATTAGCTTTTATAATGCAGTCAAAATTGATGTTAACAATGAATGCAGATGAAATAGGCAATTGGTTTAAATGGGATGATGTAGAATTGTTATATTGCTGTGGCTTGATTACTATATCAAACAATGAATTTACTTTTGTTCATAATAATTTTAGAGAATATTTGACTGCATCTTATATTTCAAATTATAAATTCGATATAATACTTAAATTTATAAGTATACCTAAGTTGAATATTATAAAACTTAGTTGGCTAAATGTTGTTTCATATCTTTCTACATATAAGAATTTACAAAATGATTTATTAGATTGGATTTCAAATAAACAAGCTGATAAAATATGTCTTTTTGAGGTAGATAAATTGAATACCGAAATAAGAGAAAAATCTTATATGACAATTTTCGAAAAAGTCACATCCGAAGGATTGTGGATTTATCATTATGTTCCATCTGTTTCAAATTTTGCAAACTTTGTTGAATCAATGGAAGAAATATACAGACTTAAAAAAATTATTCAAAATTCAAATAACTTTTGGGAGATAGTCAATTCTATTGCAATTGTGTCATATAAAAGGAATTTATTTGGCTTTTCTAAGAATTTATGTGAAGTGATTGTTAATAAAATTTGTCATTCAAAAGACATAATGGTAAAAATTGAAGGCTTAGATGCATTGGAACGCCTGAATTTATTAAATAAAAGTACTTTGTCATATATAATAGCAAATAGTGAATTTAAAACTGAAAGATTTTATTCACATGTTACATATTATTTATTAAAAAAAGATTTAGCGGTAGAAAATTTACCATTTATTTTGCAATGTTACATTGATAGAAAGAAACCATGGTATGAAAGTGAATCCTCTATTGATATGGATTTTAAAATAATTTGTGAATCATTAAAGGATTACAATGCATTGACACTGATTTTTAAAACATTTTCTGAAAATGAAATTAGTATTTATAATCAAAATGAAATTGTAGAAAATTTAATTAAAAATTCTATAGAAATATACAATGAGCAACCAAATAATGACTTGTTTAACTCAATTAGTAAATTTTTAATTAGCATGTCTAGTAAGTATGATTATAAAATTTTAGATACTGTAAAAATGTTCTTTATTGAAACAACAACAGTTAAAAATTTCTACCAATTAATTATTGATAATAATATAAATGAGCCTGAAATGTTTATAATATTTAGAAACTTATTAGATAAAGATTGCTTAACAGACTTGTCAAAAAAATACATTTCTGAAAGTAACCATAAGTTCGATATATTTGAGCGAATCGTGCTTGAAATGGATGAAAGTGAAAATAAAACTTATTTTCTTAAACTAATTAAAGAAAAAACTGGCAAAGAATTAAAACCCCAAGTATATAAAGACTATTCTTCTGTTAGACAGAAACAAATGCAATTATATTTTGATTCATTATTTAACGAAGCCCAATATAACGATTTGGTTGATCAATTTTTTCATAATGTTGATAATAATGTAACAAGAAAACAAATTGCTGACTATAGATTTAAAAATTTTGAATTTAATGATTTTCCTAGGTTTGATTTAGAACATATAAAATGGGATGTTTATCATCAAGTGAAAGATGATATAGCAATAGCTGAGTTTAAAAATTTAAAAAGAACTTCATATTATTACATGTCTAAGGTGGAAAAAATATTAGAAGATTCGAGTAGCAAGAAGTATATTAAAGTTTCAAAATTGCAAATAAAAATGATTTTAGAATACTGTGTTAAGCTGTTAAATGAAATTGATTTTGATGAAGAAATAGAGTGTGAGCCAACAAGTACTTCTGTAAGTTACAGAACAAGTCTTTTAGCCGCTTTTTCTTCTAGATTTAATTTTAAATACGATGATAAATATGTAGATCTTTTGATTCAAATTCCACCTTTATATTACGGTAATATGGAAAACAGCGTTGCTACATATTTTGTTGAAAATTATGAGGAACACGTAATTCTTAATGCCATTTCTAATATTCCTGAGAACAAAATAGTTGGTCAAATTGCATTAATGATTATATCATACTATAAGGATAAAAATTCAGATCAGGCTTTAAACATTGCAAAAATGGTTTTAGAAAATAGCGATTACTTATATTCCGAACGAAGAAAAGCAATGGAATATTTAATGGATTTTTATCATTCGTGTGAAATTATTTCATCGTACATAGATCGTTGTATTGTTGATGATGATTTAATTTTAATACTTGATGATTTATTTCCCAAATCAGAGTTAGTAACAGAAAAATTGATTGAACTTAATAAAGTAAGTGAAACAAAAACAAAATATCTTACTAGGTTGCTAAAACGTAACAGCGAATATGCTTTGAAAGAATATATTTCATTATGCAAAGCTAAAAATGGTATTCCTGAAGAAATTGACACGAATAGAGTTGCTGAACTTACATCAAGTATTAGATGTATTGATGATCCAAAACTAATTAATTTATTAATTGACCTTTTAAATATTAGGTATGGTAAGGGCTTTGTCGATGAAAACACTTTTGGCTTGAAAGAAGCTTTAAATGTTGCTTTTAAAAATATTGCGAAAAAGGATTACATAAGCGTAAAAGATGCTTTGACAAAGATAATAGAGATAACATATGATAATAAGGAACTTCTTACTTTTTGCAATTACATTATTTTGAATAATGATAAGGATATTGGAGTTGAATATGAAAAACCACTTGATGATGATCAAATAAAAAGATATCTATAATAATTAAGAGTGTAAAATATAGTGCCTAAGTTAAGAAAAAACTTATACCTTTTAATGACCAAACCAACTTTTACTAATTATAATATTTTCATCAAGGGTCATATCTCAAACCCATTAGTAATTCCATTAAGTAAATCATCATTTCTCTTTACATAATACATCTCAGTTATATCTGAAGTAGAATGACCGAGGAGATCGGCAACTTGTCTTGGAGTTAGTGATTTGATTGTTCCGTCATGCTGTTTTATTCCGTTTACAAGGTTTGTAGCGAATGTGTGGCGCAGACTGTGTAAGCCTTTCTTTTCTATCTTAGCACCGTCAAGTATTCTGTAAAATCTCTTTCGGAAATTAGACGGCTTGGTGTAGTTGCCGTTTTCATCGCAGACGAGAGGGGAGTCCTCACCGAAGTAGAACTCCTCTCTTAATTTTTTTATCATTTCAATCGCTGTGGAGTTAAGCGGTACTATTCGTCTGCTTGATGAAGTCTTGAGTTTACCAACGGCAATTTCTCTGCCTGGTTGTTTTTCAGTGCCTATTCGTTTACCTACTTCTTTAACTCCACGCTGAATGTGCATAACCTTGTTTTCTAAATCTATATCGCCATTGTGAAGCCCAAGCATTTCTGCAGTACGAAGTCCTGTGTTAAGCATTAGTATGTAAGCTGCTGATTGCTGGTAAAACGGTTTGCCGGTACCCCAAGTTTTGAAACATTCTTTCTTGAATTTTTCGATTTCTTCGGGTGTGAATATCGTAATTGTTTCGCTTGCAGGGAGCACTTCTTTGCCTTGATTTGCGTAGAAGTTTGCTTTCTTTATTGCACCTACGCTGCGCATAGGATTTTTTAACAGTATTTCTTCCTGCTCAAGATATCGGAAGTATTCGTTGAGCAGATTATATGTTTTCTTAACTGTAGAGAATGCATAACCTTTTTCAGTCAGCGTATTGATAAGTGTTTTTATGTCAACAGCAGTTATGTCCGATATGATTTTGTCACCAATGTAAGGCGCTATTTCATTGTTCAGCAGTTGCTCAAATCTGTCATAAGAAACTCTTTCTACTGACGGATATTTAAATACTTTAAGATAATTATACATACTGTCTTTGAGCAGTTTGTTGCTCTCATTGTTCTCTAATATTTCTTTATTAAATTTAGAAATGTATTTCGTAATCTTTTTGTTGACTTCGGCTTTGGTTGTTCCTGAAAAACTTTTTCGCTTTCTCTCACCAACTTCATTCATATACCAAACTACACCGCCCCAGCGGTTATCAGTTCGTTTGAAAATGTTTCCGTTTGTCAGTAATCTTTTCTGCATTTTATCACTCTCCTTGCAGGACAAACACTACCACAAAACGCAGTGTTTATCCAGATAATTATTTCTCTGTCTGCAAATTAATCCATTCAATAAATTTATCTCTAGGTACAATTATTCGTCCACCTACAGTCATTGAAGGGAAACTCTTTGTGTGTGATAATTCATAAGTACTTGTTTTAGAAATTCCAAGCACCTCAGCTACCTGAACAACAGACAGCATTAACGGTAATTCGTCAAATGATTTATATTTACTTTCCATAATAAATCTCCTTTCAGCCTGCCAACAAAAGTCGGCAGGCATTTGTTTTTTTACATACTCATAATGTAATCATAGTCATCGTATTCTTCATAACCGGAAGTTTTTTGTCCTTTAGCCTGACGCTTTTGTATGCTCTTCTTGGATAATTTGTATCTTTTTCTCCTGTATCTTCTGTTGTTTGTATTTAGAAGGTCTGCGAAGTTACCCATAAAATTAATGCTCCAAGTGATAAGACTTGCATTGCTGTCAGTGCCCAGTTGATTATCCTTTGTTTTAGTAATGTATCTTTCATATGCTCTTTCTCTATAGAAAGACTGTTCGAAAAATTCTCGCTCATTCTCCCAGCCTGTGAGGATATCTCTTGCATTGTTTTCTTTGTTTCGTCCTTCAGTACGCTCGTCTGTCTTATGACTGACTTGTTGAAATCCGACTCTATCGCTTTCATAACTTTGCTGTGTTTCTCCGTTATTGAACCCAGCTTCTCTATGTAGGTTTGCATATTCTCCGTCTGATTGTTTATCAAACCTATCATCTGTTCTGTTGTAATCATCGTTTGCAGTATGTCCTGTTGCTGTTCCATTATTGATATTTGATGTGCCAGCAGACTGATAAGGCTTTCCCAGTTTTCCTCTGTTATCACTGCGCAGGTCTGAGGTGTCTGTGCCTGTCTCATCATATCCTTCATATTTTCGAAGGTATTCTTTCCGTTTTGCGAATTCATTTTCCATCGCTCCTTTCAAGTATTTATCTTCGTGCAGTTTAAAATCTCTGCACCTTTTACCGTTAGGACACTCATAGAGTATGGTGTCACGATTGCTTGTCCATACTACTCGGTATCCCTTTTTGTTCATTAGCTTTATGAAATCCATTTTAGATTTTGCATAGAGCATTGAGTTGTCTATGTCAATAGCAAGCTGAGTTTTCCAACTGTTGCCTGCCTTGGCTGCATAGTATTCTTTCGAATTAACTCCCTGAACTTTCTTTTTAGGCTGGCAGATAGGTAATCCGTATTTTATACATAACTCATCATTGACATATCTGACTCTCTCAATGTCATTTTTGTTTTGATGTATTTTCTGTCCGTCAAGCGAACTAACTGAGTTGATTATTATGTGTGAGTGTATGTTGTCTGTGTCCATATGAGTACAGACTAAGGCTTGGTAACCGGGATAACATTTCTCAACCCATTCCATTGCAATCTGATGAGCAAGCATAGGTTCGATGTTTGTTTCTTCTTCAAATGACTGTATAGCGTAGTAGAACTGAACACCGTCTGTCTTGTTGAATTGCTTTTTAGTATCCATAAAATCTTTGAATGCTCTTTGAGCAATGCAGTTTACTCCTGATACTAATCGAACCCCTGTATCTTCAATCTCAGTTTTGTATCGCTGAGTACAGTAAGCAATCACACTTCCGAGAGCGCCTGAGTTCTTACTATCTTTTCGTTTTAAGAAATTTATCGTTGCCATTTGTTTGCCTTTCGTATGATTGAGTTAAGAGCTTTGCGTATGTTATCAAGTTCATCAGTGCATTCTTTAAGATTAACACACTCAATTCTTCCTAACTGTGACAGCATACGAAGTTGATTTATGTTACTGCCAATCTTCTTTACTTGATAAACAAGTTCGTTGAATGTTTCCTTATCACCAATGACATAAACATCATTTACGATAGCACAAGCAGTTATATACGCAGTCATATTCATACCTAATGCCGAGGCTTTATCAGCAATGATACTCTTTGCAGTAGGGGTTAAGTGAAGATTAATTCGTTCTGACTTTGTTTCTTTATTCTTAATATCAATCACTCCTTTCAAAATATTTTGCCTTTAGGCAACCACTTTTCGGCAAAGGAGCCGAAAAGATGCGCCCAATGCGCTATGCTTGGACTCTCCTAAAGGAGAGTGTTTACAACTGAAACAACTACGCAAAAATTACTTTCAGTCATTTCTTTCATATGTTCATTCTCACCTCCACAAACGCCCCACAAGGCGTTTTTAGTTTTGTCTTGATTACTTTTGTGTTCTTTTTATTTCTTCGTCAAAAGGGCTTTTTAGTTGTTACTGACCAATATAACCAACAGGGGTGGCTCAAATATTAATCAGTGTATATATGTTACTTTCACGAGTAATTCCGTCAGCAGAATATCTTGCAGTCTTAATTATCAAGCCGTCTTCAACTAATTCTTTTAATGCAGTATCAACAGTTGTAGTTGATTTAATTCCACACTTTTTCGCTATGTCTTTTCTTGACGGCCAGCATTGATGATGTTTGTCACTGCATTTACGGAGGTAACTGTATACCTTAAAATTTCTATGGCTTAAATGATAATCAAAAATATCATTAGGCAAAAAGAAACTGTTTGCGTAAACATTATTCTTAATCTGCATTGTTTGCCTCCTTTCCTGAAAATTATAGGATAAAATGATACCTGCTATTAACAAATTTATCCCTCTGTGATATTATTGTAACAGGCGGAATATATGTATCTCAATATTGCTGTGTGGCAAATCAATCTCGGCAAAATTTGAAAAGATTGATTATCACAAGGAGGGAAGAGAGTAGTGGAAAAGATGTTGTTACCTGATTTAATGGAGCCTTCTAAACTAACTATCTCAGAAGATAATAAATTAAATCTTGAGTATTTTGTAGAAGATAGAAACGGACTTCATAAGTGTAGCTATTCTAATAATATTTATGATGAAATTATGCTACTGCTTGAATATAACTTTTCTTTTATGAGCGGCTCCTGGAGTCAGCTTTCAAATTTCTATACAAAGGCAATAGAGAATAACGATAATTTAGCTTATCGGCAATTTTTTATAAAAGCAAAAAAGGTAGTTAAAGAAATTGAAAAATACTCGAAGCCTGTTTCTGCAATTATTTATCTTCATGTTCAGCAGCTTGAAGAGGTGTATCATACAGTCAATGATGATGCAATGCAGGAGATATGGTATCAGCTTGAAACAGCAGTTTATATGCAACAGTATATAAACTCTGTTATTACAGATCTTTGTTATGATGAACTTGTTAATGAAGACAGAAAGAAAGTTCCGATGTATAAAGGCAACATAGAATTCAATATCCAAATAAAGAGCTGTTATAGTAACAGTAATTATAAAAATATTTATTTAATCAATTCTATCGAAGATTACTATTTTGCTGTACTTCAAGCATATATAAACTCAAATCCTATGATTGCTCAATGCAAATTTTGTGATAAATATTTTGTTCCGAAAACAAAAAAGGCTACCCTATACTGCGATAGGATAACTCTAAACGGAAAGTCTTGTAAGGTTCTTGGAGCAAGGAGCGCATTCAGGGACTCTATTGACGGCGACCCGATATTAAAAATGTATTATTCAACAAAGCATAGACTTCAAACTTATTATTCTCGTTGCAAACTAAGTCAGCATAGCTACCTGAAAGAGTATTACGATTGGGTAGATAAATTTGAGCCGTTAGTACAGAAATATAAAGCTGGAGAATACGAAGGCGAGAAATTACAAAAGGAAATAGCTGAATCAAGTATTTAGAGTAAAAGGCTTCACTTAATAATAGTGAAGCCTTTTAAAATTTATTATTCCGTAAGTATTTTTAATGCAAGTTTAAACCCGATTTCAAACGCTTGACATTCAACCAGGGAAGTGTATTCGTCAGTACATTCAACATATTTTTTTAACGCATTAAGTTCATTATCTTTGAGTTTTGATATTAGATACTCCTGATGCCTTGCCATCAGTTCAACTAATTTCTTTTCTCCATCAGATATTTCTTTATCTTCACTAGGATTTATATTTCCATACCATAACTCTTGCAGTATTGACATAAAATCAACTCCTTTGCAGTACAAAGAAATACCATAGTTTTATAAAAAAGTCCAGAGTATGTTGAGTTTGAAGTGTACAAAAAATTGAACTGTAGGTCGAAAAACATAGATTATATTGTTTTTAAACAATAAATATGATATTATATTTTTATATATGTTGATTATTCGGGAGTATAGGTATGACACAAAAAAATAATGCAAACATAGGTTTTGAAAAACAAATATGGGATGCTGCTTGTGTTCTTTGGGGACATATTCCAGCAGCTGAATATAGAAAAGTAATTGTAGGTCTTATTTTTCTACGATATGTTTCTAGTGCGTTTATGAAACGCTACGATGAACTTGTCACAGAAGGTGACGGCTTTGAGAATGATAGAGATGCGTATGCGGAAAATAATATTTTTTATGTTCCTGAAGAGGCTCGTTGGGATAAAATTGCGTCTGCAGCACATACACCTGAAATAGGAACAGTTATTGATGACGCAATGAGATCTATTGAAAAAGAAAACAATTCTCTAAAAAATGTATTACCTAAAAATTATGCCAGTCCTGATTTGGATAAGCGCGTGCTTGGTGATGTAGTTGATCTTTTTACAAACATGGATATGGCAGAAACAGATGAAAGCAAAGATTTGCTGGGCAGAACATATGAATATTGTATCGCTCAATTTGCTGCTTATGAAGGAGTAAAAGGCGGAGAATTTTATACTCCTTCAAGTATAGTTAAAACAATTGTTGCAATTCTTAAACCATTTAAAAATTGCCGAGTTTATGACCCTTGCTGTGGTTCAGGTGGCATGTTTGTACAGAGTGCAAAATTTATTGAAGCACATAGTGGTACTCGAGGAGAAATAGCTGTGTATGGTCAGGAGTCTAACGCCGATACCTGGAAAATGGCTAAAATGAATATGGCAATTCGAGGTATTGATGCAGATTTTGGCCCATATCACGCAGATACATTTTTTAATGATTTGCATAAAACACTAAAAGCTGATTTTATTATGGCTAATCCACCTTTTAACCTTTCAAATTGGGGTCAAGATAAACTTAAAGACGATGTTCGTTGGAAGTACGGAGTGCCGCCTGCTGGCAATGCTAACTATGCGTGGATTCAACACATGATACATCACCTTGCACCAAATGGTAAAATTGGACTTGTCCTTGCTAATGGAGCACTCTCATCTCAAACAAGTGGCGAAGGTGAAATCAGAAAGAATATTATTGAAGCTGACCTTGTTGAAGGTATTGTCGCTATGCCTACTCAGCTGTTTTATAGCGTAACAATTCCGGTTACTCTTTGGTTTATTTCGAAGAACAAAAAGCAAAAAGGAAAAACCTTATTTATCGATGCTCGCAAAATGGGATATATGGTTGACCGCAAGCACAGAGATTTTACCGACGAAGACATACAGAAACTTTCAGATACTTTTGAACAGTTCCAAAATGGAACACTTGAAGAAGTTAAAGGTTTCTGCGCCGTTGCAGATTTGCAGAAAATCAAGAAACAGGATTATATTCTTACTCCTGGAAGATATGTGGGTATTGAAGAACAGGAAGACGACGGAGAGCCATTTGAGGAGAAAATGAAGCGCCTTACATCGGAACTTTCAGATATGTTCACAAAGTCCCACGAGTTGGAGAACGAAATCCGCAAAAAACTGGGGGCGATTGGGTATGACATCAAATAATGAAGTAGCATATTATTTGATTTTTGATACAAATGTTGTGTTTCAAGCATATGAGAGAAAAGCAGATTTTACTTCATTTAGCTTTAATGCAACATATGAGAATGTAATTGATTTGATAAATCAACTGGATATTTACAATCGAGTTGTGTTGGCGATTCCATCTGTTGTTTGGAATGAAATGGAAAAGCAGATTATAGAAAAACATGATAAATTGCTTTCGGCTTATAAAACTACAATAACAAAGAAACTTTTTCCTGAATATTCAATATATGAGAATGCTACAATTAACTATCCTGAGTACATAAAATCTAAAATTGCGACATATAAAGAAGAACTTTCAAGCGGTCTAAATGAAGTTATAGAGCTTCCAATTGCCTCTAATAGTAGGTTTGATAGCATAGTAAACCGTGCATTTAACAAATTGCCTCCTTTTGAGGGAACAGATAAAAAGTCGGATAAAGGATTTAAGGATGCATTATTATGGGAGAGTGTTTTGGAATTTGCATTAAAACATCCCCACTCAAAAATTATTTATTATTCAAAAGACAATGCCTTCGGTGAATTTCTCCTAGAAGAATTTGCACAAAATATAGCAGATTCATCACTTTTCATTTGTAAAAATGAAAGTGAAGTAAAGATACAATTAGAAATGTGGGCAAAAGAAATTGATAAGTACTCATATCAACCAATTGAAGATTTTGATGAGAACAAAGAAATTATTGATTGGCTAAATTCTGGAGATTTTCTTATACAGATAATCGATCGAGATTTTGGCCTTGTTGAAAATGGGCGTTTGATTTCTTCAACAATTGCCCATTTGATTAGTATTGATAATATCGAGTGCTTGAGTACAAATGAAAATTTAAAAACGTATTATATTGAAGTCGTTTTGCAGATTGAATATGATTTAAAAGATGGCGGAAAAACATCAGAAACCTTTAAGGCTGGTGTTCAGGTTGATTTGTTGGACGATGCCGTTTTTTCTGTTGAAGATGTCTATAGAATAGATGATGACGAATATGAAAGTGAAATTTAGATTATGAAGATAGAACAAACGAAAACACATTTAATTGATTATATTGAAGTGAATCCGAGAGAAACAATTGTCAAAGGTAGTGTAGCTAAAAAAATAGGAATGGACAAACTTCAACCTTTTTGCCGTGATATTCCAGAGTATGAATTAGCTGAATTTAATGGAGGTTCTAAGTTCCGCAATGGCGATACTATTATGGCTAGGATCACTCCCTGTTTGGAAAATGGAAAAACTGCTATGGTAAATATTTTAGATAAAAATGAGGTGGGATTTGGCTCAACAGAATACATTGTGTTTAGAGCTAAAGAAGGGTTGACTACACCTAATTTTGTTTATTACCTAGTATGCAGTTCACTTATACGAGATCCAGCAATCAAATCAATGGTTGGTTCATCTGGACGGCAAAGAGTACAAACAGATGTTGTAGAAAATCTTGAAATCGATTTTCCGCCAATCTCAGAGCAAGCTAAAATAGCAAGCATATTAAAATCATTTGATGATAAAATCGCTCTTAATAATAAAATAAACAATAATTTAGAGCAGCAAGCTCAGGCAATTTATCAGCAAATGTTCATAGATAATGTTCGTTCTGATTGGGCAGAAGGCACTTTGAGTGATATTGCTGATATTACAATGGGGCAGTCGCCAAGTGGCAGTAGCTATAACGAGGACGGAAATGGTACAATTTTCTTTCAAGGTCGTGCAGAATTTGGATTTAGATTTCCGTCAGTGCGTCTCTACACCACCGAACCTAAACGAATGGCTCTTTCAAATGACACCTTGATAAGTGTTCGTGCGCCAGTAGGCGACTTAAATGTCGCTCACACTGATTGTTGCATTGGTCGTGGGCTTGCTGCCATTCATTCTAAATCAAACCACCAATCCTTTGTCCTTTATACAATGTTTTCGCTTAAAAAGCAGTTAGATGTTTTCAATGGCGAAGGAACGGTTTTTGGTTCTATCAATCGCAATTCGCTGAACGATATGCCAATTATTATCCCATCAGATGATGTTCTGGACGAATTTGAAAAGATTGTAGCCCCTATGGATTTAACCATTCGCAATAATTACGATGAAAACTGCCGTTTGCAGGATATTCGAGATAGTTTGCTCCCCCGTTTAATGTCTGGTGAGCTTGATGTCTCAAATATCGAACTCTAAGCCGCTAAATTATTGTTTATTTATTAAAGGAGAAAACTTATGTCAACATTAAAAATAAAAGTAAATAATATTCGAAATATAAAAAAGGCTGATATTGAGTTGCCATTTGATAAAGGAATGTATGCTCTTGTTGGTGCAAATGGTTGCGGAAAAAGCACCTTGATGTTGTTGTTGTCCTTAGTGATAAAAACTACATTTTTTCTCAAAGAATAATTTTGAAGAATACCTTATAGATGCTGATCCATTCGTATCAGAAACATTAGGATATATATTACATAATGATAAAGCGCACTATAAGTCACTTAAAAGGATACGTTCCCGAAATGATGCCAGAAATGCTGGGTTTAAAGGATTTCCATATTTTTACTCGGTGCAAGGTAATATTATTAGTCAATATCAAATGAGTAGTGGAGAAAGTATGCTGATTTCTCTTATTGATTTTATAAATAATCTTGTTAGAAAAGGAAATTATAAAAAGCTTTTTTTCTTGATTGACGAAGTGGAATTGGCTTTGCATCCCGCTGCCATAGATAGATTACAGCTTTTTTTGGACAAACTTATTAAGAAATCAAAAACTGAATTAGTTATTTATTTTTCAACCCATTCCTCGGAATTAATACAAAGAATACCCGCAAAAAACATTTATCTCTTAGAGAATGATGAAGATGTATTAAGTGTTCTTAATCCTTGCTATCCAAATTATGCTGTAAGAAATTTATATGTGCCTAATGGATTTGACTTCTTACTACTTGTTGAAGATGAATTGACTAAGGCTATAGTTGATAGGGTGATAAATGAAAATAATCTTTCGACAAGCAAACTGTGTTGTGTACTACCTGCAGGAGGATGTACGCAAATGTTGAAATTACATTATGATATGGTTACTTATAATACTTTAGGTGTTGGAAAGCATATTATAAGCATATTTGACGGTGATGTTAAAGATGATATTTGTAAAAAAGATGAATATAAGTCATTGCCTAAATGTTTTTTACCTATTCCTAGTGTTGAAAAATATTTAAAAAAACAATGATTGATGAGCCTGATAAAAAATTTATAAAATTGATTGGAGATAAATATTTTAACCAACGTTCTTTAAAAGATATTATTTTCGATTATAAAAATGATGAAAGAACAAAGAAGTCTGATGATAAAGATGGTAAAATATTTTATAAAATTATTTGTTCTAACTTGAAAAAAATCGGTATAAGTGAAGAAAAATTTATTCAATGTATTAGTAATGATATTTATGACTATGAAAAACCAGATGGATTTGTAAATTCCTTGAAAAAATTATTATCGTAAAACAAAATTTTATAATTACCGTTAGGAGAGTACAACTGTGCAATTTACAGAAGCTGATTATGAAAATTCAATAATTGAGCTGTTTAAAAATGATTTGGGATATGATTATGTTTATGGTCCAGATATTGAAAGAGATTTTTACAGCCCTTTATATGAGGATGTTTTGTTGGATTCTATACATCGCATTAATTGTGATTTACCAGATGGTGTTATTCAAGACGCTGTTTCAAAACTTAAAAACATTGAAAATGGTGATATAGTTCAGAAAAATGCTGTTTTTATGGACTATTTGCAAAACGGAATCCAGGTAAGATATTTTGTTGAAGGTGAGGAGCGCTCCTCAATTGTTTATCTCGTTGACTATAATAACCCTGAGAATAACTCCTTTATAATTGCTAATCAATGGACTTTTATTGAAAACAGTAATAAAAGACCTGACATAATACTTTTTCTTAATGGTTTGCCTATTGTTCTCGTTGAATTGAAATCACCTTCACGCGAAGAAACTGATGTTTCGGAGGCATATAGACAGCTTCGCAACTATATGCATGAAATCCCGACTATGTTTGTTTATAATGCCATCATTGTTATGAGTGATCAATCGACATCTAAAGCCGGAACAATCACATCAGGTGAAGACCGTTTTATGGAATGGAAAACTAAAGATGGCAATTATGAGAATACTCAATACGCTCAGTTTGATACATTTTTTGAGGGAATGTTTCAAAAAGAAACAATACTTGATATTATTAAAAATTTCATATGTTTTTCTAATGAGGGAATAAATTCATTTAAAATTCTTGCTGGCTATCATCAGTATTTTGCAGTTAGAAAGGCAATTGAATCTACAAAGCGTGCCACTGTTACTGATGGTAAAGGCGGTGTGTTCTGGCACACCCAGGGAAGCGGCAAGTCTCTTTCAATGGTTTTTTATGCTCATTTATTACAGGAAGCATTAGATAGTCCAACAATAGTTGTGCTAACTGACAGAAATGATTTGGACAACCAGCTTTATGCTCAATTTGCTAAGTGTAAGGAATTTTTAAGACAAGAGCCAGTTCACGCAACTTGCAGAAAGTTAAGTGAAAATTCATCAAAAGATGACATTGGTTTAAAAAACTGGCTTAATGGTAGAAAAGCAAATGGCATTATTTTTACCACAATGCAGAAATTTGAGGAATCACACGAACCACTTTCTGAGAGACACAATATTATTGTTATGGCTGACGAAGCTCACAGAGGTCAGTATGGACTTTCTGAAAAGATTAAGATTACTAAAAACGAAGATGGTGAAGATGTTGCTAAGCGCGTTATTGGGACAGCACGTATAATACGCAACACATTACCCAACGCTACATATATAGGATTTACAGGTACTCCTATTTCTTCGAAAGACCGAAGCACCCGTGAAGTTTTTGGAGATTATATTGATATTTATGATATGACGCAGGCTGTTGAGGACGGCGCAACACGACCTGTTTACTATGAAAGTCGTGTTATTAAACTCAATCTTGATAAAGATACACTTGCTCTAATTGATGCTGAGTATGACAGGATGGCGCAAAACGCGGATGAAGAAGTGATTGAAAAGAGCAAGCATACCCTTGGTAAAATGGAAGCCATTCTTGGCAACGATAATACCATCAACTCCCTTGTTTGTGACATCCTTGATCATTATGAAAATAACCGAGAAAATTTGCTTACCGGTAAAGTGATGATTGTTGCTTATTCTCGTCCTATTGCTATGAAGATTTACAAGCGAATACTTGAACTTCGACCCTCTTGGAATGAAAAGGTAGCAGTTGTTATGACATCTGGTAACAATGATCCAGAAGAATGGAGACAAATAATCGGTAACAAGCATTATAAGGAAGAGTTAGCAAAGAAGTTTAAAGATAACAACAGTCCATTGAAAATTGCTATTGTTGTGGATATGTGGCTTACAGGTTTTGATGTACCTTCTCTTGCCACTATGTATGTATATAAGCCTATGTCAGGTCATAATCTTATGCAGGCGATCGCTCGTGTTAACCGCGTATTTCGTGATAAGGAAGGCGGGCTTGTTGTTGATTATGTTGGTATAGCTAATGCATTAAAGCAAGCTATGAATGACTATACATCACGTGACAAAAAGAATTATGGTGATACAGATGTTGCCAAAGTTGCTTATCCAAAGTTTTTAGAAAAGTTATCTGTCTGTCGAGACAAATTCCATGGTTATGATTATTCTAAGTTTAAATGTGGAACAGATCTGGAGAGAGCAAAAACTATTAGTGGCGCTGTTAATTTTATTATGGATAGAGAAAAGGTAGACGATAAGGACTCGTTTGTTAAAGAGGCACTTATGTTGCATCAAGCTTTATCACTATGTTCGTCTATTGTCGATGAGGACAGTAGGTTTGAAGCTGCTTTCTTTGAGGCTGTTCGTGTTCTTGTTGTGAGACTAACAAATACTGGCGTCGGTAAGAAAATTTCTCTTCCTGAGATGAATGCAAAAATTAATGAGCTTCTTAAACAAAGCATTAAAAGTGATGGAGTTATAAATCTTTTCTCTGATATTAAAGAGGAGTTTTCGCTATTTGACCCAAAATTTCTTGAAGAAGTCGCAAACATGAAAGAAAAAAACCTTGCTGTGGAGTTATTAAAAAAATTAATATCGGAACAGGTAGCTGTTTATCGTAGAACCAATATTGTTAAGTCAGAGAAGTTTAGCGACATAATGCAGCGTTCATTAAATGCTTATTTAAATGGCATGCTTACCAATGAAGAAGTAATAGAGGAAATGCTGAAACTTGCGAAACAAATTGCTGCATCACAAAAAGAAGGAGAGGATCTTGGACTTACTGAAGATGAGCTTGCTTTTTATGATGCCCTTACAAAACCACAGGCAATAAAAGATTTTTATGAGAATGATGAGTTGATTGCAATTACCAAGGAACTTGCCGACACTCTCCGCAAAAATAAAACGATAGATTGGCAAAAGCGTGAATCAGCCAGGGCCAAAATGCGTATGCTGATAAAAAAATTACTTAAAAAGCATAAATATCCACCCGAAGGGATGGAAGATGCTGTTAAGACGGTTATGACGCAGTGTGAACTTTGGACAGATAATGTTATGGTAATCTAGTAATGGGATTTTAATGGTGATATTTATGAAAACATCAGAAATAATAAGAAATATGTTTATGCAGGGTGCGGGCTCAATAGTTGTAACAACACTACGTGGCAAATCGCATTTAGTAAAACTGAATAAGGATGGAAAAACCATATCGTCTGAAACAGGTCTCAGAACACAGCAATTAGACTTGTCCGTATTTGATATAGTGGTTGATTTCCTTAGAGAGAATGGTGGTATGGCACCAAAAGGAAACGGCAGAAATTCTAAAGTAGGACATGGTAAGTGTACTTCAGATACTGTTTGCTATTGCATTGCTACGAAATATTATGGCCATAAAGTAGGGGAGTCCACTTTTGATCCTGTATTTATTATAGCTGCTATTTTAGATATGGCAGGCATTTGTGAAAATTCAAGAGGCTATTTAAGATTAAAATTGTGATGCTTTTATTATTGTTACTCAGCATAATTTAAGGCAGGGGTGGAGCGGATTTTGCACCTCTGCCTTGTTTTGTTTTAGATGAATTTTTATAAACTATTTTTACTTGCTAACATTATTAACAGATGCTATAATGTAGAAAAGATTGGTGGTGAGAACAATGCAAAACCTTAATGGAAAAATAATGTCGGCAGATATTCCTGTTGCAACAATAAAAAATGGAGTTGTTGTTGATAAAAATGACAAACTTGCGCCTTTGTTTTTTAATAGATGTGATGATGTTGCTACTTGGTTAAAAGGTCGAGCTATTGATTCTCATCGTGCTAATTCAAGGCTTTTGAAAAAAGCACTTCGTCTGCAAAATAAAGACGAAATCAGCACGGTGCTTGCAGTTAATGCAGTTACGATTACTGATAATTTTTGGTTCTGTGAAGACGACTCTAATTTGACTTGGGACGAAGTTAGGTTTAAAGAAAACTATTTTGATAATCTTGCTCTCTGCGGTGATCCTGATAGTTTCAATCAAAAGCCATCAAGAACTCCTGAGCTTACTAATATCGGAAGTTATGAGAAGTGCTGGAGGCTTATTAATGGCAGCTGGTGGATGTATAAGTCCGGTAATGATAACGAACTTTTTTCCGAATTGTTTATTTATAAATTAGGTTCATATTTAGGTTTTGATATGGCTTATTATGAACTTGATGAAGGTTATATCAGAACAAAGGATTTTACTGAATGTGGAAAGTATAATTTCGAGTCAGCAGAATCTCTCGTAGGCGATGACGAGGATTATTGTAAGAACTTTGATGTTTTATATAGCATATCAAAGGAATTGGCGAAGGATTACTTAAAACTCATTTATCTCGATACTGTTTGTATGAATATGGATCGTCATACAAAAAATTATGGTGTTTTAAGAAATCCAGAAACAGGGGAGATAGTAAAACTTGCTCCTAACTATGACAACAATATTGCATTGATTTCTCGTGGATATCCAAAATTTATTGAACGAAATAAAGATACGCTCATTGATTTGCTTATCGAACTGCTTGAGAGCAATAATCAGGCATTAATATTGTTTAAGGAAATTAATGTTCCTGTAATTACTGATGAACTCGTGAGAAAATGTATTACTGAAACACCATTTGATGTTGATGCTGATAAAATTTCAAAGTTCATACTTAACGGGCAGAAAAGAGTTTTAGATTTCTTGGATAATAATTAATTTTGATAAGCATCAAAATATCATCGAAAACTTTCTATAAGAAAATAAATTTACAGAGCATCAATAAAGCATCAATCGTAAGATTGATGCTTTTTGTGTATCAGAAGAAAGCCGTAAAAGTGGGGAAAAACCGACACGCGCTTCTAAAGACCGCGTCCCACACTCCAAAACCGCGTGCCGAGGGTTCAAGTCCTTCTGCCCCTGCCAAAGCAAACAGCGGTTGCCTTAGGTAGCCGCTTTTTGTTTTAGTAAGATTGTTAAGGACTTGAACCCGAGAGGGTCTGAGCGTTAAGAAAACAGTTCAGTGAACTGTTTTTAGCGAAGAGCGGTGAGGCGGGTACTGAAATTCGCAGAATTTCGGTCGCCGAGCCATAAGTTTGCAAGGCAACGCCGCAGCATACGTCAAGTCCTTCTGCCCCTGCCAAAAATAAAAGCCTTGAAATTTCGCTCAACCGCGCGGTTTCAAGGCTCTTTTTTTATTCTATAAAATTCTCAATCTTCTCACGGCGCGCGGTCTGCACGCCCTTTTTTGATGCTCAAAACAGTCTTCAAATAGTCCAACTTTTCCGTTGAATCCAACCTTTCCGTCTCGTACAGCATCAAAAAAGCATCAATTAATTTAAAAGTTCGTGTATAATTATGTGTTTTTATTGCGAATTAATATTTCATTAGTAACAGAGAGAATATATTTATGGCAATATAAGTTAATTTGCAATAATTATTAGAAAGGGATTACAATAGTTAATTACAAATCTTATATGCCCTAATGAACCATAATTAAGTAGTTTTCAGCAAAGAAATTTATAAATGAATATGATGATAGCCTAATATTCGACAGGTTTTCCGAATGTATAATTGTTTTTATTATGATAGAACGGAATAATTTCGGGTTTGTGTTCAAAATTAGAAGATAGAATTTTTACCGAAGGAATAATAGTTTTGTCAAAATTGTTTCCTAAAATAATTTTTTTAAGTGCTCCGTCAATATGTAGATAATTTTGATTAGTGCCTGTGTTTTCGGGCTTAATAACAAGTCTGAATTCATTTTCAGTCTGCCAATCAATGTGCTTTGAAAAATAATATAATTCAAAATATTCATTGATTTTTGATGCAGCGATTTCTTCTATTGCTTTTGCTTGTAATTCGCTTGATAACAGTGTTTGTGCATTCGGATGTTTAGATATATAGGTTAACTGATTTCCATACGAAACATTTCCTGAAAAATGTTGGAAATTTTCATATTGATTGCTAAAATTTACTATTATGTTTTCTTTATTAAATGCTAAGCATACACCAGTACTGTTATTGGCATATTGAGCCCACATTCTTGGTTTGGCATATCCCTTTCCCATACACATATCAACAATAAATGGGACATTACTATCTTGAGAGAAACAAATTGTCTTTACATTTCTTATAATTTCTTTTGAAATATCAAATGTAAAAGTAAAGTGTTTTTCCATGTATTCTTCTAGTTTTCCGTCATCATCAAATGCTTGCATAAAGTGATATTTGCTTTCTTCTGGATCATTAGAAATATTGATTGGCGAAAATAACAATTGTTTTTGCGGTAGGATATATTTAACTAATGTTTCAACGCTGGTATAATGGTAAATATATTTACTTGTATCTTCAAAAAAATCCATAATCTCATCACCGCTTATATAATATCATAAACTTTTACAAGAAAAAACAATTATTTACTTAATACCATTAAGATTCACAAGTTATATACATTTTTTGTCAAACAGTATTAATAGAATTTGGTGCTTAAAATCTTTTTATTTAGCATATATAGCAAAGTATTTTAAATCTATATCTCAAACCCATTAGTAATACCATTTAGTAAATCATCATTTCGCTTTACATAATACATCTCGGTGATTTCTGAAGTCGTGTGACCGAGCAGATCAGCAACCTGTTTCGGCGTTAAGCATTTAATAGTTCCGTCAGGTTGCCTGATTCCGTTTACAAGATTTGTGGCGAATGTGTGGCGTAGGCTGTGTAAGCCCTTGCGCTTTATTCCTGCCGCTTTTAGTATACGGTAGTATCTTTTTCTGAAGAATAACGGTTTCGTGAAGTTTCCGCTCTCATCGCAGATAAGATGGGAGCATTTTCGCCAAAGTAATATTTACTTTGAAGTATCTTGATCATTTCAACAGCCGTGTTGTTCAGCGGTACAGACCGCTTGTCAACGCGGTTTTTATTTTTATATTGACAATTTAAAAAATAAAGTGTTAAATAATTTCATAACTTGTTGTAACATAAAAGCGTTTTGAACTGTTGTATATATTGAAGGCAAAATTGAACAGTGTGAAAGGGGGTGCTTTTATGAAAAAATTGATTGCCCAAGTTGTGCTTTGTAACATTGACGATTACTGACTATGCAAGTGAAATCACACCATGTTCATGTTGAGTTTGGAATTTCCGGCTCTGGGGCAGTGATGATAAGATCACGAAGAATGTTCAAAGAACGTGTGATTAAACTCTTTTGATTTATTGACAGTTGGTGGCAAAGGTAATTACTAAACATTATATATAAAACGTTTTTGTCGTTTAAATTATCTTGTCCCCGTATTCATTTATTAGAATAGTAGTTATTGAGAATTCTTTTATATAAGCTAAGTATTAGCTATCCATGATGAAAGGACGAGGAATGAAAAAATATAAATCCCTTCAATCAATTATTGCAATAATTTTAGTTCTTATTACGTTATTTAGCACTGTATCAGTTTCTGCAGAGCCTTTAAGTGAAGTAATAAAAGCAAATCAGGAAACTTCTGAAATTATTGACGAAAGCAGTGAGCCTGCTGAATTTGTGGAAGAAGAAAACGAAAAACGAGATGAAAGTACTAAGTATTTTAAGATGAGCGACGGAACGGTTCAGGCAGCGCAGTATTCCGTGCCCGTCCATTTTGAGCAAAATGGAGAATGGGTGGATTACGATAATACCCTTGATGAAGTTGATGCGGATGAATCGGAGAACGATGATAGCAAAACAAAAAACAAAGATTTAACAAACCGTACTGCCGACTACAAAGTTAGACTTTCAAAGAAAACAAACGGCAAAAAATTTGTACGTTTGGAAAAAGACGGTTATAAGATATCATGGTATTACACTAATGCCGGTAAAAGCACGGCAAAAATAATAGAAAGCGAAAAGGATGAAGATCCTACAACACTTGAAAATCTGTATTCTACCGTTTTATATGAAGACGTATATAAAAAAACGGATTTTGAATATATAATCAGTTCGGACGGCTTAAAAGAAAATATTATTTTAAACAGTAAAAAAGCACCAGCCAAGTTTACTGCTATATATAAAGTCAATGGGTTAACGCCTGTGCAAACAGATGTCAAAACTATAGAGTTGCGTTCCGAAGATGAAACTGTTGTTTATGTTATTACCGCTCCATTTATGGAAGATGAAAGCGGACAAGCATCGGGAAATATAACATTGACTCTTACCGATATTAAAAATAATACCTTTACAGTTACTACTACCCTTGATCAGGAATGGCTTCTGGCAGAAGAACGTGAATTCCCGGTAATAGTTGATCCCATGCTCAAAACAAATCAGACACCAAGCGGTGTTCAGTCTGCTTTCGTATCTTCAAAATATCCGAATAAATGCTATAAAGCAAGCGGAACGGACGATATGGGCAGCCTATATGTTGGCAATATATATGAGTTTGGGAAAACAGAAAGTTACATTAAGTTCACAACTTTGCCAAAACTCGGTATTGCGGATAAAGTTGTTGACGCCAGACTTTTTATAGGTTTAAGACAATGCCAGGTCGGACTGCCTGTTAATATTAAACGTTTGGTTGACGATTGGAATGAAAAAACGGTTACCTGGAATAACGGACCGTACGGCGACAGTAATATTTCCGATTATATGATGCTGACGGAAGAAACGGATACAACAAAATTCCGTGAAGTAGAGATCACAGATATGGTGCGCGGCTGGTATTCCGGTGATTATCCTAACTATGGATTATCTTTAACTACAACAAAAACTGCATCGGCAAAAGCTTGGTTCTATTCAATAAATTATACTACCTATCCTCAAAACAGACCCATCTTGACAGTGTCATACCGTAATATGTCCGGTTATGAGGATTACTGGTCATATACGGAAATGGCTGCCGGCCGCGGCGGCGCAGCAAGTGTAAATAATTATAATGGCAATTTTGTGTTCTCGCAACCGGTTACTCAAGACGCGGGCGGTAATCTGTTGCCCGTAAATATCTCTTTGATTTATAACTCAAATAAAGAAAATACAAGTTTTGCTTTTCCGGGCAATCAATTTCAAACTAACTATAATATTTTTGTTAGAAAAGAAACCGGAGAATTGTGGAATAACGGATATAAATATTATCTTAATGATTCGGACGGAACAAAACACTGGTTTTATTTTGAAAAAAGCTCTGATACAAAAGGTAAAGATGAAGACGGCTTAGGCTATACTATTGATGTGTTTAAAGTCGGTTCAAATACTACAGAGCCAAAAGCGGGCTACATAATTACGGATAAAGATGAAAATAAAATGTATTTTGACTATTTTGGAGCCCTGTTGCGAATAGAAAATGCTTCAAATATAGCTGTTACGCTTTCATATGAATCCTTAAACAGCTCAGTTAGAATAAAAAACATAAAAGATGGAGCAGGAAGACTGTATACTTTCAATTATTCATCTTCAAATACTTATCAGATTGCCAGTATTACAGATCCTGCAAACAGAAAAACAACCTTTACATATAATAACAATTATCTTACTAAAATTTCATTTGCAGACAGTAAAACCGTTCAGTTATCTTACAGCGGAAATTTGCTGACACAAATTAAGGATATTGACGGAAACAGGGTTAAAATCAACTATGATTCATCTTCACAGAAAAGAGTAACCTCCTTTAATTTCGGAGCGTCTGACAGTGAATTGCTTGAGAAATACAGTTTTTCTTATAAGCAGAATGAAACTATAATATCCGATTTAAAAAACAGAAGTTATACTTTTCAGTTTAACGATTACGGTCAAACAACAGGAACCGTATCAAACACGGATGGTTCGGCACAATTCTTCGAATTAAACAAAGGGAATGATACAAGCGGCAAAGCTAATAAATTAATATCAGAATCCCGTGTTTTGCAAAGCGCTACTAATTATATTGTGAATCCCGGCTTTACAAGAAGTCTCTCAAATGGTTATTGGACTTATATGAAAGATAAAACCGGTGCATCTGTTGCGATAGATGCAAACAAAAGCAATATAACGAATTCATCAGTTAAAGTTGTAAAACCCATTTCAAATACTGGCAGGGTAAATGCTGTGCAAACAATCAGTACACTTCCTAAAGGCACTTATACATTATCGGCTTATATTTATACTGACGGAAAGACCATACCTGGCGATGGCGTACAGTTGTTTGCGGAAGTTCGTGAGGCAGATGATACTACATTAGTTTATAATAAATATATAGAAAAAACCACCGTTACTGATGGGTGGGAACGCCGCAGTGTTACATTTGATGTTCCGGAGGGCGGAACGGTGCGCGTCGCTATGGGGCTTGGCCCAAACGCTTACGGCACGGTTTGGTTTGACGATATTCAGTTAGAAAAGAGTGCCAATGCAAGTACGTATAATCTTGTTGAAAATTCCGCTTTTACAAACGGAATGACCAATTGGACTACTTGGAGCAGCGATTCCGGAAGCGTTACATGGGCAGGGTTATCCGGATTTGCAAATTGCGGAAAACTTACCGGAACGGTAGAAAATGAAAATAAAAGTCTTTGGCAATATGTTTATGTTTCAGGTAAAAAAGGCGATGTTTTCACATACGGTATGTGGGCCTATGCGAATTCAGCGCCGCTGAATAATACTAAAGATTCGGACGAATATGAGCCGCATTTTGAGTTGACACTTGATTATTATGACAAAAACGGCAAGTGGCTGGGCAATACGCGTAAGAATTTTAATCCGGATGTCCGCAACGCTTGGCAGTTTTTATCTGACACTATTGTTATGCCATCCGATTACGGAAAAATAGCAATTTCTCTTATTTATGATCATAATGTAAACGCGGCATATCAAACCGGTTCATTTTGCTATAAAGAGCAGTATGGGCAAACTTATGATTACGATAAAAATGGAAATGTCATTTCTGCCGTGGATCTCGCAAAATCCAATTCAACATTTTCATATTATGGCAATCAAATGGCTAAAATGCTTAATCCGTCCGGCAGTAAATATCTGTACAGTTATAACAATAAAAAGCAACTTATATATTCCCTCACAACCGACGGGCAGGAATATGGCTTTACATATGATAATAAAGGCAATGTAACAAAAGCGGAAATCTCTGCGCATCGCCCGGCTGCAACTATAGAAAATGGCAAAGAGTATATAATTGTAAACGCTTATTCCGGTATGGCAATGAATAGCGGCAATGCTGGAAAAGAAAAAGATCCAAGTAAAACGATTTCATATCAGCCGGCGTCCAAAGAACAATATTTCAGGGCAGAACTTGTATCGGGAAAAACAGATGTGTTTTACCTAAAATCTATGAATTTTTCTGATAGATATCTTGAAATAAGAGAATCTTCAAGCAGCAGCAGAGCTCTTCTTCAAATAAATAAAAAAAGCAGTTCAAAGGCACAAAGATTCAAGGTTGCAAAACAGTCGGACGGCACTTTCGGAATATTTACCGAAACAACTAATTTTAACATGTGTCTTGATCCGCATATGGATTCCACTGAAATCAAGAAAGGCGATTACATAAGGCAAGCGTCATGCGATAAAAACAAGCTGAAAGAATATCAGAAATGGTATTTTTATCCTGTTGAGGATTCCTATGATCGAACAATCGTTACGGAATCAGACTATACGGACAGCCAGAATTTTATTGCCTCGTCAACAGATGAACGCGGTAATGTAACGGAATATTCCTATAATGAAACCAAAGGTCTTTTGAATAGCACCTCAAACGCAAACGGCGTTAAAACGCAGTATACATATGACCCGAATAATGATGCGCTGCTTTCCGTCTCATCCGGGGGCGTAACAAATCAGTATTCGTATTCCGATGATCTACTGCAAAGCATCAATGTCAACAATCATCTTCAGTATAAATTTGCGTATGATAAATTCGGCAGAACAACGGGTAATTACGTCGGTAACGGCACGGATTGGCGTACACTCTCAACTATTCAGTATAACAACGCCGGATTAATGTCTAAACAAACATACGGAAACGGAGATTATGTTGAATTATCCTATGATAACCTTGACCGGCAGACGCAAACAAGGTACAATGGAGATAACAGTCAAAGGGTGACCTGTACTTACGGGAATAACGGCAGCGTTGCGCAGATAACGGATTATTATACAAATACGAATACAAGATTTGTGTATGATCTTGCAGACCGTGTTGTTTCCCAGCGTGAATATACAGGCACGGCAATGAGCGGAGGAACCCTGCGTTCCTACACGGATTTCACCTACGCGGATAAAACGAATTATCTGACCGGCATAAAGCATTTCTCACCGCTTGGCACGCAGAATATCGGCTACAGATACGGATATTATTCGCAAGGGGAAATGCCGGATCAGATCTACAGCGTAACGTGGAACGGAAAAGAAAAGGTAAGTTACCAGTATGACGGATTGGGCAGGTTAACAGCAAAGAAAACGGGTCCTTTCACAAATATATATTCCTATGAGGATGTAGGAACGGATAAAACCACAACGTTGGTCAGATCTGTAAAAACAAGAACCGGCACATACAGCTATACTTACGATAAGATCGGCAATATCAAAAGCGTGTCGGACGGGACATATATCTCAACATATGAGTATGACTCGCTTAATCAGCTTGTCCGCGCAAATGATGAGCGTGCGGGGAAGACCTACACGTATTCATATTCCAACGGTAATATAACAGAAAGAAAAGAATATGCCTATACAGCCGGAGAACTCGGGGAAGCGCTCGATACAAAAACCTGGAAATACACAAACAGTACATGGAGCGATCTGCTTACGGATTACAACGGCACTTCGATCACTTATGACGAAGTCGGGAATCCGCTCACGATAGGCAGCAAAGAGTTATCGTGGCTCGGCAGGCAGCTGACTCAGATCACGGAGGGAGAAAACGAGATCTCTTTTGCCTATAACGGAGACGGGCAGAGAGTTTCCAAGACCGTAAACGGAGTAACTACCGAGTATATTTACAACGGCGACATTCTTGCGGGTCAGAAGACCGGAGATGATGTACTTGTCTTTATGTATGATAACAACGGAGATCCGTTCGGGTTCATACATGACGGAGAAGAGTATTACTATATAAAGAACGCGCAGAATGACGTGACGGGAATAACCTATGGCGGCGGAACAGTAGCGGCGAATTACAGTTATGACGCATGGGGAAGGGTAGAGAAGATAACCGGAGACACCAGATTGGCGCGCCTCAATCCGATCCGCTACCGCAGTTATTACTATGATTTAGAAACAGAGTGGTATTACCTCAACACCCGCTACTACTCACCCGAGATGTGCAGGTTTATCAATGGTGATAGCAAGATACATGATGATTTGTTGGGTAATAACTTGTACTCTTATTGTGGCAACAATCCACTTTCACGAGTTGACGAACAGGGAAAATTTTGGAATGTTGTTGCAGGCGCTATTATTGGAGCAATCGTTTCTTTCGTTGGAACCGCTGTTGCAAATGTTTCTTCTGGGAGAGCATGGAATAGTGGTATAATAGGCGCAACTTTAGGCGGCGCCGTTGCAGGCGCGCTGACTGGTGCTGGTTTTGCTGTTGCTGGTGCATTTGCTGGAGCGTTTGTAGGTTCTGCAGTTAATGAATTCGTTTCGTATACATCGCTTGCTTCATATAATGGTACAGCAAGAAGACAAAATACTCGTAATAACCGTGTTAAATCTTATGCTAAAGTCGCAAAAGATACTGTTATAAACGGAGTAATTAGTGCAGCAACTGGATATATGGCTGGAGGAGCAATCAGCTGCTCTTATTATGTTAAGCCAATAACATTGACAGAAAGCTTATTTTCGCCTCCTGCATTAGCACAGCATGCGCAAACCATAATAGGTGAAATTATCGGATTAATTTTTGACGGTATATGTATAGATGATTCTGATAACGCTCAAGAACCAGTATGGGAACTTTACCCGGCAGAAGAAATGGAGGGTGCGGCGTCATAATGAAAAAATACGAAAATTTGATTAAAGTTTTCTGCGTATTGGGGTTCGCTACACTTTTTATTGGCTATTTTATTTTATTTGTTTTCCCTTTGCCTACAACGCAAAAATTTATCAATCTATATTTAGGCACTATGTATGGAATATTTTGTTTTTTTGGTATTGGCTTAATAGTGTTGCTAATTATATCCCCAAAAGAAGCAGTGTTAGGTGTTATGCGTGGTAAAAAAACAGATGAGCCATATAAAGCCCATGCGGAATATGCGGATTTTGACGAATTGAAAGATACTATTGTTGCGAATCTTAAGCGTAAAAAATACAAATTGTATGAACTGGATAACGAATATCTGCGAAATAAACTCTTTATCTATTACAAACATATATGGTTTGATCAAAAGTTTTTTATTCTTGCTTATCCCGGAGAATTGGATGATGAAGAATTTTTAACGGAAGTCTCCTGTACAGTTAGTTCCATTTTAAGGGAAATATCACCATTCAGTCGTTCTCATCTTTATGTTACCTCTATGCATTGCGTAAATACAGAGTCGGATGCTTTTTTCTCCCACCTGAAAGAAGTATATGTTTTTAATCCCATATGTGAATATGAAATACGGGCGGGATATGCAATAGACAGTCAAACGCTTTACATCGGCGCTCCTTATTTCGGAGACCTCGGTAATGGCCCGGTGATAATACTGCGTAGAAAACTCCTTAAAATGCTCGGTATTCCAAGAAAAAACCTTAAAAAGTAATTGATTAAGCCATAGCGTTATATTATTTATGATGCTATGGCAAAATCCTATTTGCTTTAATTGTGGCAACCTTTTCGGAACATATAGTTATATTTAATAACGGACGGGACATATATCTCAACTTATGAGTATGACTCGCTTAATCAGCTTGTCCGCGCAAATGATGAGCGTGCGGGGAAGACCTACACGTATTCATATTCCAACGGTAATATAACAGAAAGAAAAGAATATGCCTATACAGCCGGAGAACTCGGGGAAGCGCTCGATACAAAAACCTGGAAATACACAAACAGTACATGGAGCGATCTGCTTACGGATTACAACGGCACTTCGATCACTTATGACGAAGTCGGGAATCCGCTCACGATAGGCAGCAAAGAGTTATCGTGGCTCGGCAGGCAGCTGACTCAGATCACGGAGGGAGAAAACGAGATCTCTTTTGCCTATAACGGAGACGGGCAGAGAGTTTCCAAGACCGTAAACGGAGTAACTACCGAGTATATTTACAACGGCGACATTCTTGCGGGTCAGAAGACCGGAGATGATGTACTTGTCTTTATGTATGATAACAACGGAGATCCGTTCGGGTTCATACATGACGGAGAAGAGTATTACTATATAAAGAACGCGCAGAATGACGTGACGGGAATAACCTATGGCGGCGGAACAGTAGCGGCGAATTACAGTTATGACGCATGGGGAAGGGTAGAGAAGATAACCGGAGACACCAGATTGGCGCGCCTCAATCCGATCCGCTACCGCAGTTATTACTATGATTTAGAAACAGAGTGGTATTACCTCAACACCCGCTACTACTCACCCGAGATGTGCAGGTTTTATCAATTTAAAAGATTGCGAGTTTTAATTGATGGAAGGAGATACTTTTCTTGCCATGTGGCCGTGTTAGCGAAGTAGGTTGTTGTGTAGATCCTTGTGGAATGCATCATTCCTGACAGGCACGTGCGGTATATAGTTTTAAATACGATCAAAAATTTTGGTTCTATGTCAAATGTTGGGGTAGCCAATAAATAAAGGAGCAAGGGAGCAGGC
>CATZNW010000013.1 GCA_958422185.1 uncultured Clostridium sp. | reverse complement strand
CTTATGCACGCGCTTATGTGATCGCTGCTGATGCTATGGGCAATGCAGCAACCTATTATGCGAATGTTCAGTTCTTTGATTATGATGCGTGAACAGGACTGATTTTGGGAAAGGGAGCAGATGCTCCCTTTTTCTTTTTGTACCATAAATTTTTATTGACAAAAATTTAAGTTTATATTATAATCTTTACATTGATATTGAAACACGCAGACGGGAACAAAAACCGCCCTTAAACTTTTTTCAGAGAATTGCCGGCCGGTGCAAGGCATAAAAAGAAAGAGCGCAATATCCTCCCCGAGTGGCCGCGTTGAATTTTGTCAGTAGGCGCGGACGGCAGCATCCGTTAGAATTGCAGCGAATATATGTTCGCGTAAGTGCATCTTTTTAGATGAAAAAGAGTGGTACCACGGTAATCATTATCGCCTCTTTGCTTTTGGCAAAGGGGCGTTTTTAATGCGCTTTTTGCATTTTTAGTTTTCAGAGAGGAGCATGGTTTTATGCAAAATTGTGTAGAGATCCGCTGGCACGGCAGAGGCGGGCAGGGCGCCAAGACTGCGGCTCTGCTGCTTGCCGATGTGGCTTTTAAAACGGGCAAATATGTTCAGGGATTTCCCGAATACGGCCCGGAAAGGATGGGTGCGCCTATAACGGCGTATAACCGTATAAGTTCATTGCCTATACGGGTCCATTCAAATATTTATCATCCTGATTTTGTTGTTGTGGTTGATGAGGGCCTGCTGGATACCGTTCATGTAACTGACGGGCTTTCTGAAACCGGCGCAATCCTTATTAATACAAATAAGGATAAATCTTCACTGGCTGAAAAACTGCACGGGTATAAGGGCTCTGTATATACCATTGATGCCAAAGCGGTTTCCAAAGCCTGTTTGGGCAGATATTTTCCGAACACGCCTATGCTTGCGGGCATCGTAAAGGTTTCCGGGGTAATGGATTGGAATGAGTTTTATAACGAGATGCGGGCTTCGTTTATGCATAAGTTTTCCTCAAAGCCTGAAGTTATTGACGGAAACATGAATGCGCTCAAAATGGCGTTTGATGAAGTCAGATAGGAGGTACTGTTATGAAGTCTGATGTAAAAAAATTGGGCCTTGACTGCAAATGGCAGGATCTGACAGAAGGTATGCAGATCTACGGTGAATCAACCTCGCTTGACTTTCATACCGGAGAATGGACTTCCGTAAAACCGGAACTTCATGAGGATCTGTGTGTTCACTGTCTTATGTGCGTTCCTGTCTGTCCGGACAGTGTGATTCCTGTTGTCGACGGCAAAAGAGGTCCGTTTGATTATGATCATTGCAAAGGCTGCGGCATATGCGTAAAAGCTTGTCACACAGGCGCAATTACAATGAAAGGAGTGAAGTGATATGTCAAGAAAAGACCGCTTAAGCGGAAATGAGGCCGTTGCTGAGGCGCTGCGCCAGATCAATCCTGATGTTATGGCAGCTTTTCCGATCACTCCTTCAACGGAGATCCCTCAGTATTTTTCTAAGCTTGTTGCAAACGGGCAGGTCGATTCCGAGTTTATTCCCGTGGAATCCGAACACTCGGCTATGTCTGCCGTTATAGGAGCGGAGGCTGCCGGTGCCCGCTCGGTGACCGCAACCTCTTCGGCCGGAATGGCTCTTATGTGGGAGGAGCTTTATCTTGCAGCGTCAAACAGATTGCCCTGTGTTCTTACGCTTGTAAACAGAGCGCTTTCAGGTCCTATAAACATCAACTGCGATCACAGCGATTCTATGGGAGCGCGTGACTCAGGCTGGATCCAGATCTACGCGGAAAACAATCAGGAAGTTTATGATAATCTCGTTATGGCTTACAGGATCGGAGAGCATAAAGACGTACGCCTTCCCGTTATGATCTGCCAGGACGGCTTTATTACTTCCCATGCTGTTGAAAATATTGAACTTCTTGAAGATGACGACGTTAAACATTTCGTTGGCAAATATAACCCCGAAAATTATCTTTTAAATCCTGAATGTCCAATGGCAGTTGGCCCTTACAGTGTTACCAATTACTATTTTGAGGCAAAAAGGGCACAGGCAGAGGCGCTTAAACATGCAAAACAGGTAACGCTTGACGTTGCAGCGGAATATGAAAAAATCAGCGGCAGGAAATACGGCCTTTTTGAAGAGTATAAAATGGAGGATGCCGAACTGGCAGTTGTTATCATCGGCTCAGCTGCCGGCACAACTAAAGAGGCTGTTGATCAACTCAGAAATAAGGGCAAGAAAGTAGGACTTATAAAGATCCGTTTGTTCAGACCCTTTCCGGCAAGCGAGATCGCCGAAAGCCTTAAAAAGTGCAAGGCCGTTGCGGTTATGGACAGGACAGAAAGCTTTAATGATAACTGCGGCCCTCTCGGCTCAGAGGTCACAACTGCGCTTTACAGAGCAAAGGCAGACACGCTTGTTATGAATTATGTTTACGGCTTGGGCGGCAGAGATGTGCGCGTGGACGATATGAAAGGCGTTTTTGCCGAACTTGAAAAAACAGCTGAAAGCGGCTCGGTCGTTGAACCTTACCGCTATATGGGCGTAAGAGAGTAAGGAGGCGGCTTTAATGTATAATTTCAAAGAATTTGTAGGCAGGGAAGACCGTCTGGTCGGCGGTCACAGAATGTGCGCAGGCTGCGGCGGCACGATCGCTGTAAGGAATGTTTTAAAAGCGATCAAGCCTGGTGATAAAGCCGTTGTCGGCAACGCAACAGGCTGCTTGGAGGTTTCTTCGTTTCTGTATCCGTATACGTCATACAAAGACAGCTATATTCACAATGCTTTTGAAAATGCTGGAGCCACCATGGCAGGTGTTGAGGCGGCTTACCATGTGTTTAAACGTAAAGGAAAGCTGGACGATACTTATAAATTTATTACGTTTGGCGGAGACGGCGGTACATATGATATTGGTTTTCAGTCCCTTTCCGGCGCAATGGAAAGAGGACACGATATGGTTTATGTCTGCTATGATAACGGCGCGTATATGAATACCGGTATTCAGCGCTCTTCCGCAACGCCTATGTTTGCCGATACAACTACAACGCCCGTCGGCAAAGCTTCAAACGGTAAACCGCAGTACAGAAAGGATCTTGCCGCGATCATTGCGGAGCATCAGGTGCCTTATGTTGCTCAAACAACTTTTGTTCAGAATTTTAAGGATCTTCATATCAAGGCTGAAAAAGCTATCTATACAAAAGGTCCGGCATTTCTGAATATTATGGCTCCGTGTCCCCGCGGGTGGAGATATAATACCTGGGATATTATGGAGATCTGCAAGCTGGCTGTTGAAACACGCTACTGGCCGTTGTTTGAGGTGAAGGACGGAGTCTGGACGCTTAATTATGAGCCGAAAAAATATGTTCCGATCGAGGAATGGCTCATAAAGCAGGGCAGATTCAAGCACATGTTCAAACCTGAAAATGAGTGGATGATAGAGGCGTTTCAAAAAGAGGTCGACCGCCGCTGGGACGAACTCCTCAACCGCTGCACCCGCCATATGGGCGCATAAATAAAAAATTATCCTCCGAATCTTTCGGAGGATTTTCTTTTTACTGCTTTACGATTTTAAATGATATGTTATACTTAAATCAGTTTATTTAATGTTCTTTGAGGGGATGACTTATGGAAAGACGATTGACTGAAACAATAAAAGCGTCAACAGAAATAATGTTTCACAATTTTTATGTTACGCTGGTAACCTGCGATATGGATTATATATTGTGCGATATGCCGATATGGAAGCATTGTTATCATACGCTTCATTCTTGTGATCAGTGGTATATTAACCCTATGGTATATGAAGAACCGCCATTCCACGAGGAAGGACTGAACAGCCTTGATTATCTTGGCACAAAAGTTTTATCACGTCAGGAACTGCTTGATTATTTTGAAACAGTTAAAGTAAAAATAATAGCATATCTTGACGGGCTTAATGATGCCGATCTTTATGATAATCCCAAAGGATATAAACACAACAGACTTGAATGCATAATAGGGCAGATGAGGCATTTTTATGCGCATCTCGGTAATATAAACGCAACTACCATTATTGAAACCGGAAAATGGCCCAGAGTAGTCGGTATGTCAGGCCTTGCAAAGGGGCTTGATAATAATGACCTCTATGAGGAGTGAGGATATTAAAATTAATTATTAAATTTACCTCGTAATATTTTAAAACAATCTATCTGTAAAAATGCCCTCGGCTGTAGTTTGTTACTGCCGGGGGCCGTTTGGTTATTTATTCTTTTTAACAGGTCTGCACCATTGCCGTGACCGGCAGTGCGGGCAGTAAAGCTTTTTTATATCCCCGCTGTTTATCCCAAAGAGTTTTTCTTTTACACTCGGATTAAAAATCGTGCCGCATTTTTTGCATTTGTAGCTATATTTTACAACTGATTTTATCAGCAGATAAAGCGCTTCAAGCAGTATAACGGCAAGCAAAACATAAAACAGCCACATAACCTGCGATGCAGCCGCGATGCTCATTACAACTATTTCCGCCAGTAAAAGCAAAGAATAAGAAATGATCGTGTTTTTCATTATTGATCTTCTTTGAATTGTTACATCTGAAATCTTTTTACATATTCTTCTATGCAAGTCTGTATTATTTCTTCTGCCGCCTCACGGTTCTGAAATTCGTTTACGATTGTGCGTTTGTCGTTCTCCAGAATCTTATATACTTCAAAGAAATGCCTTATCTCGTCAAATCTGTGCTTCGGGAGCTCGCTTATATCCGTGTAGCAGTTGTAGTTGGGGTCGTTTACAGGAACGGCAATGATCTTTTCATCCTTGCTGCCGCCGTCCTCCATTATAAGAACGCCTATCGGGGAACATTCAACGATAGTCATGGGCTGTATCTTTTCACTGCAAAGAACAAGCACGTCGAGCGGATCTTTGTCGCTGGCATATGTTCGCGGAATAAAACCGTAATTGGCGGGATAGTGGGTGGAAGTAAAGAGCACTCTGTCCAGTTTCAGCATACCTGTTTCCTTATCAAGCTCATACTTGTTTTTTCCGCCTTTCGGTATTTCTATAACGGCATAGAATCTGTTCTTTTTGATTCTCTTCGGACTTATATTGTGCCATATGTTCATACGAACGCCTCCTTGCTGATTATAACTTAATTTTAACATTAATTCCAGTAAATTACAATATGATAAATATTTTTATTGAAAGGCGCAAAAATATGCTATATAATATGCTCTGAAAAAAACTTTGAGGTTTAACGATGAAAAATAAAAGCAAAACAGCAACTTTAAAATATGCTGCAAAAAAGTCGCTTCCGGTTCTGTTCGGATATCTTTTTTTAGGATCCGCCTTCGGAATCATGCTTTTTGACGCCGGCTATAACTGGCCCTGGGCTATTCTGATCTCAGTGGTAGTCTTTGCCGGTTCAGGTCAGTTTTTGCTTGCTTCTCTTCTCACTTCTGCGGCAAGCATACCGACCGTGGCAATGATGACTTTGTTTATCAATTCGCGCCATATGTTTTACGGACTTTCACTGATAGACAAATTTAAAGCAGGCGGCTGGCGCTGTCCTTTTATGATCTTTACGCTTACGGATGAAACTTATTCCGTCAATATCTCCATTCACAGCGTACCTGAAAACGTAGACGAATCACTAGCCAGATTTCTGATCGGCGAACTTGACCATCTTTACTGGATAATAGGTTCGGTCATAGGCTCGCTGCTCGGGCAGAGTTTGCCTATCGATCTTACAGGTATTGATTTTTCCATGACGGCCCTATTTACAGTTATTTTTGTTGATCTTATTATGGATATCAGAAGCAGAATATGCGGTGCAGTCGGATTATTCTGCGCATTTATTTGCCTTATGATCTTCGGAGCGGATAATTTCCTGCTTCCGGCACTTATCCTTACGGTCATCCTGCTTGTTGCTGCAAAACCGTTTCTGGTAAAGAAGGAGGCCGTAAAATAATGCCTCTTTCTGTTAAAGACACTCTTATCATAATAGCCGTTGCCGCTGTCTGCACTTTCGCAACGCGCCTTGTGCCCTTCGTTCTTTTCAGCGGCAAAAAAGAACCTCCTAAATTTGTTCGTTATTTGGGTTCAGTTCTTCCCGTGGCAATTATAGGCGTTTTAATTGTATACGGTATAGGCGATGTGCGTGATATCGGCATCGGCGAGCTTCTTCCGAAACTGATTGCCGTTGCTGCAACGGCAATCGTGCATTTATGGAAACGAAACACGCTTCTCAGTATTGCTGTGGGCACAATAGGCTATATGCTTCTTATTCATTTTGTTTTTTAGTCCGCTTGACCGCGCTGAATATTTATTATAAAATAAAATGTGTACTAAATGGCCAATTTATAACAGGAGGAACTATATATGCCGTTTGTAAATGTAAATACCAATACTCAAATTTCAAAAGAACAGGAGATCACCGTTAAATCCCGCCTCGGCAAGGCTATTGAAAATCTCGGTAAAACCGAAAACTGGCTAATGGTTGGATTCAGCGGCGGAATGTCTCTTTATTTTAAAGGGGACGACGCGCCGGCGGCCTTTGTTGATGTTTCTGTTTTTGGAAGTTCAACGGATGAGCAATGTGAAAAAATGACTGCTGCCGTCTGTGAGATCATTGAAAATGAACTCGGAATACCTGCCTCAAGAACTTATGTTAAATATACCGGCACATCGCAGTGGGGCTGGAATAATATGAATTTTTAACGAGGTTTAAAAAATGACTCTTCAGGAGATTACTGATAACAGCAGCAATATAGTCTTTTTCGGGGGCGCCGGAGTTTCTACGGAGAGCGGCATTCCGGATTTTCGCTCTGTTGACGGCCTTTATCATCAAAAATATGATTATCCGCCGGAAGAAATACTCTCGTATACTTTTTTTAAAAAGCATACGGATTATTTTTACAAATTTTACCGCGACAAAATGCTCTGCCTGAACGCTGAGCCGAATGCCGCTCATTTAAAACTGGCAGAACTTGAAAAAGAAGGCAAGCTCTCTGCCGTGGTTACGCAGAATATTGACGGCCTCCACCAAAAGGCCGGCAGTAAAAATGTTTTTGAACTTCACGGAACGACTCTTAAAAATCACTGCACCGGCTGCGGCAGATCATTTCCCGCTGAATATATTAGGGATTCTGACGGTGTGCCGCATTGTGATGTTTGCGGCGGGATCATAAAACCCGACGTTGTTCTTTATGAAGAAAGCCTTGATACAAATACGGTTAACGGTGCGGTAGCCGCTATTTCAGCGGCAGACTGCCTGATTGTGGCAGGCACTAGCCTTGTTGTATATCCCGCTGCCGGATTTATCAGATATTTTAAAGGCAAATATTTTGTCCTTATCAATAAAACTCCAACACCTGCGGACTCACTTGCGGATCTTGTGATTCATGACAGTGTTGGAAAAGTGCTTTCCCAAATTAAAGTTAAGGGGTGACGAAATGAAAAAGATTTTATCACTGATATCTGCGCTTGCTTTTATCATCTGTTCATTTTCCGGCTGCACCGATCAATCGGCTTCCGATGCAGGGTTCTCGCTTTCCTATACATATGATTCGCACTATTCCGGGGCAGAAAGTGACGCGGTAGAGGTTTTTGAGCAGCTTTGCAGTGCTGTTGCTGCCGGAGAAACTTCCGTTACGGTAAATAATGAGAGCTACGATACCGCAAGCCGCCTGTTTTATGTAAGCTTTCCGCTTTCCAAACTTGTGAACAGCATAAATTTGAATTCGGACGGTAGTTTAAGGATCTCTTATACCGAAACAAATTCACGGCACAGGGAGCTTGTTGAGGAGTTTACGGATAAAACATATTCTGTTTTGACTGAATGCGGTTACCCTGAGACCTCCGGAAATGAACTCCTCTTGAACATTTACACATATGTCTCCGAAAATATCAAGCAGAATCTTGATTATTCAACGGCTTACGATGCGCTGATGGCGGGTGAAGGCTCTTCTTCCGCGTACGAATCCCTGTTCCGCTTCCTGGTCCAGCAGGCAGGTTTTTACGCTTCCAGAGTTTACTGTGTTTCCTACGACGGTACGCATTTTATGACGGAAATAAATTTAGACGGTGAATTGTATTATTTTGATCCCTGCGCCGAAAACTCTTATTCGGACGGTAAGGGGCTTTCGTATTTCGGTCTAGGATATATAGGGCTTCAGCAGATGGGAGCCGGCAGTGAAGTTTATTATTCCGATGATGAACGTATTCCGTTTGAACAGGATTCCGGCAGATTTGACGATCTGTTCCAGACTGTTTCCTATGAATATAGTGATGGGAAGATTACAGCAACGAAGAAAAGCGGAAACGTTGTTGAAATTGCACTATAAATAACTTAATAACAGTGCATGAATTTCTGCTCACTGTTTAAATTGCACAAATTTAAATGTAAATTATTTATTAATAACGTTCGTGCTGTGTTGACTTTTCATACGCCGTGAATATAATGTAGTTGCAATGCGGAAAGACATTGCAAGTATTTTATTTGGGAGGCGAATGAATATGTTCAGGCTGCTTATGAAGTGTGCCCGCATTCTCGCTGCCGGTGATATTGCTTATTATGAGAAATAAGCGGCCGGTCGCTGAATCGTATATCTGCTCCGAAGCTTTGCTTCGGAGCTTTTTTAATTTAAATAGGAAAATTTTCATTATTTTTATGTAAAATTTAAATTTAATTATTTTAAGCAAAAATCTGTTGCCAATCGCTCTGAAATATGTTAAAGTTGTATATAGTATGCGGTAAATATACCGCTAATTTTAAGAGGGGTGATTAAATGGCTGAAGCAAAAGCCGGATTAAAAGAAAAAGTCGGAGGTATTATTAATAACGTCCGATACTACTGGAATGAACCGCCTAAGGGCAGGTATATGACTTTCAAAGAGATCGTTTCGTATGCCGGCGGCGGTATCGGCTGTTACTTTATAATCCTTTTCGGTACGCAGCTTTCCGTTTCCACTACAAATATGATCGTCGGTGGTGCCATAGGCATCGGTCCTACGGATATGTATATTTTGTACATAATTTCAACTCTTGCTGGCATACCGCTTACCGGTGTGCGCGCGAACATGGTAGATAATACGCGAGGGCGGGGAGGTAAATACAGGCCGTATCTGATCTCTATCGGTATCCCTACTATCATCTGTGCGCTCGGTTACGTTTATTTTCCGTACGGAAGCCTCGAGACTCTCGTAACAGGTCAGATTTTCGGCCGTGAAGCCTATTATGTGGCAAAATGCGCGGTTGTTCTGGTATTCAACCTGCTGCTATCTTTCTTCTATTCATTCTTTAATGATGCTTATACTAACCTGATACACGTTCTTTCTCCGAATACGCAGGAAAGAACGGATGTTTTGGCTATAAAATCAGTTGTTTATTCACTGGCCCCGTCCATTTCCAATATCGTTCTTCCTCTTATCGCACAGATATTTACTAACGATGATCTGTATGATATCAATGTATACAGGATCGCTTATCCGATCTATGCTGCTATCGGCATTGTCGGCACTATCATCGTTTATGCAAATACGCAGGAAAAGATCGTTCAGGCAAAGACTCATACTATTCAGATTGGTTTTTGGGATTCGTTAAAGGAAGTCGCAAAAAACAAGTATTTCTGGATCATTTCACTTGCCGGCTGGCTTGGATTCCTGGAAGGCGCATACGGCAATATCTTGACCTGGTCATATAACTATGGCCATACAGCCAGCGGTACGGAATTTGCGCTGATCCAGACGCTTACGGGCAACGCTTCTCTCTGGGGCATGCTGCTCGCACCGCTTTGCATCAGAAAATGGGGCAAAAAACGCGTTCTCATCGGAATCAATACCCTTAATATAATGTTCATTCTTGCCATGGGTCTTAATATGGACAGCATTTGGTGGCTGTTTATATGCGTTTATTTCAACTGGCTCGTCGGCGCGTTTGAGCAGATCACCACCCCTGCCATTCAGGCTGATATACGTGATTACCAGCAATACAGATCCGGTGAGCGTATCGACGGTATGTTTGCGGCAGTATCCACTATCGGCGGCATTATAACCCTGTTCACTTCAGGCGTGCTCCCGGCGATTCAGGAAATGTACGGCATCAAGGACGGCAACGGATATGAAAGCCCGTATGATATTCTGGATGTAAATACAGGTCAGCCTGGGCTGCTCCATGATATGATGCTTGCACTCATCATAATGGCGGCAGTAGGCGCGTTCCTTAATATGGTTCCGTACCTGTTCTATGACTTTACTGAAAAAAAGCAGAAGTCTGTTGTACGCGTTCTTAAGGTTCGCGCGCTGTTTGAAGATTACGGTAACAACGCGCTTGACAACCATCAGATCGTTGAGGCTATCGATATGGTTGAGGAAGCAAGGAAAATGTCCGTAGCTCAGCCGAAAACAGTAAGCAAAGATATGTACAGAAATGTTAAGAACAAGTACAAAGATCAGCTTAAGAACGCCGCGGATAAAGAAACACAAAAAAGCATCAAAAAGCAATATAAGGCAGAACGCAAAGCGGCAAAGCAGGAATATAGAGATGCTCTTAACTTTAATGAGGAAATCGACATTTCCAAATTTGTCTGCGCTGAGCTTGATAAATTCGATTCAGATCTTTATAAGTATCAGATAGATGTTTATCAGGATATTTATGACGCCGGCATTGAGGGAATCGTTAACTCTTCATATGATGAGCTCAAAACCGAGCTCAGCGCCGCAAAGGCTATGCCGGACGGCACGCATGAGGAAAAAGAGATCCGTAAGTTTGCGGTTCAGCTTGCAAAGAAAAAGATATCCGCTAAAAAAGCTTTTGAAAAATATTATGGTTCCGTAAAAGATTTTGTTGAGCCTGACATGGCAGAACTTACTGCTATCTTTGATGAGGAAGACCGTACTGAAGAGCAGATCTTTGAGCTTGTGAAGCAGAAGACTGCTGCCAAGAAGGCGGATAATAAAGAAGAGTATAGGGAGATCCAGGATAAGATCAAACGCCTGAACGCGCAGCTTAAGCAGATCCGTTCCAGAGAGAAGAAAAAGATGGATGAATTTGCTCAGTTTAACCGTGCGGCAAAGCCTTATATCGATGCAAGAAAGCTTCTCCTTCAGAAAGAAAATTACAGTCACTTTGAAGAGATCGCCGAGCTTTACGAAGAGGCCAAGCTCAATGCAGACGCGGAAGATCGTGAAAAGGAGGAACTTGCCGCGCTCAAGCGCAAAGAGCAGGAGGCTGAGCTGGAAGCAAGAAAAGCCGAGAAGGCACGCAAAAAGGCTCAGAAGGCAGAAAAAAAGACCTCCAAAAAAAATGATAAATAATCAGCTGAGATTCCGGCATGATGCTCATGCCGGAATCTTTTCGCTTAAAATAAACTAAAACCCCGTTTCGGCATATTATGTAGTATGACTTGAAATGGGGTTTTATCATATGATTTATTATATAAAAATCGGAAGCATAACGAATGCGCAGCGAGCAAGATCGGCACTTCACGCCAAATCTATCAAGGCACGGATCAAAAGGCTTGAAGATCCAAAACCCGGCGACGGATGCGGTTATGTGCTTGTTGTACATGATGCCGATGAATCGGTATCGGTTCTCAAAAGAGCCGGCATTCGCATATTGGGGGTAGAAGAGGCATGATATATTTTGATAATGGCGCCACATCATATCCCAAACCGAAGAGCGTTGTTCAGAGCGCTTATAATGCAATAAGATATTTCAGCTTTAATTCCGGCAGGGGCGGTTACAGGCAGTCCGTAAGAAGCGCTGAAAAAATATTTGCCGTACGCGAGAAAATCGCGTTGATGTTCGGTTTTGAAGCACAAAATATAGCTTTTACCAAGAACTGTACTGAGGCATTGAATATTGCCATCAAAGGATCGGTGAAGCGCGGTGATCATATCATAATTTCTTCACTCGAGCACAATGCGGTCTGGCGCGTGGTAAACAAGCTGAAAAACGACGGTATAGCCGATTTTGATATTGCCGATTATAGTTATGACGATGAGGAATGCGTTTCTAATTTTATCAAACGGATCAGATCAAATACTAAGCTAATAGTCTGCATGTCCGCTTCAAACGTTTTCGGCGTAGCTTTTCCCATTGAAAAAATCGGGGCCGCGGCGCAAAAAAGAGGTATCCGTTTTATTGTTGACGGCGCGCAGACGGCGGGCATTATGCCGTTGGATTCCGTAAAAGATCATTTTGATATTTTATGCGCTCCCGGGCATAAATGTCTGCTTGGCCAGATGGGCACGGGTTTTATGGCTGTTAAAGAAGACGTACAGATCAAAACTCTTGAAGAGGGCGGCACAGGAAGCAATTCCTTTGACGCTGCACAGCCAGACTTTTTGCCGGACAGATTTGAGGCCGGCACACTGAATAACAGCGGAATCATATCACTTGGCGCCGGCATAGATTTTATTCATGCGCAGGGAATGAACAATATATATTCTCATGAAATGAGGGCTGCAAGGCTGCTTTATGACGGTCTGAATCAGAATCCGGATTCGGTTTTATATACTCCGAGACCGGTAAACGGAAAGTTCGCGCCCATCGTTTCATTTAACTATAAAGATCATTCAAGCGAAAAGGTTGCGTCTTTTCTTGCGGCAAATGATATAGCCGTTCGCGCAGGCTATCATTGTTCGCCGCTTGCGCATAGTTTTTTCGGCACTTCTGACCGAGGAACGGTAAGACTCTGTCCGTCCCTTTTCACTTCACAGAAAGATTGTGAAGTTTTTTTGAACACAATAAAAAAACTTTGATTTTCGCTTTATTATTCTACTGAATTATGTTAAAATATTAGTAACTAAATGAAGAAACGGATGTAATGAAATGCAGGAAAATATTTCTGAATTTTTCAACAGAATATTCAGTGTTTTTTCAACGTTCAGGTTTGCTGATTTTCTTGATATAGTCCTTGTTACGGTAATTATTTATCTGTGTGTGCGTATTATCAGGGAAACCAGGGCAATGCAGCTGGTTAAGGGCATAATGTTTGTTGCCGTTATTTATCTTATTGTTAACCTGCTTGGCATGGAAGCGTCAACAAATATCTTCAGAATGATATTCAGCAATATTATTCTGATCGTTTTTGTTCTGTTCGCTCCGGAAATACGAAAGATCTTGGAGCAGGTAGGCAAAGGAACTGCAAGAAAAAATTTCAAAACCATAATACACCCAGGTGTTGCTGTTGAACTTACTGAAATAGAAAACGCTATAGAGTGCACGATCAAAGCCTGTTCCAATATGAGCGACAGCCGAACCGGCGCCCTTATCGTCTTTGAAAACGATACGCTTCTGGGCAATGTTATAGACAGCGGTACCCTTCTGAATGCCAAAGCCTCAAGGGAGCTTATAGAAAATATTTTCTATCCGAAAACGCCGCTTCATGACGGTGCCATGGTTATCAGAAACGGCGAGATCATCGCTGCCGGCTGCATACTGCCGCTTACCAAAAAACCGCTGAAATCAAAATTCGGCACACGGCACAGGGCGGCGGTAGGCCTTTCTGAGGAGAGCGATGCAATAGTAGTTGTTGTTTCGGAGGAAACCGGCGCTATTTCAGTTGCGCGCGGCGGAGTCCTTTCAAATGATATTTCTGACGGCGAATTAAGAGATATACTTATGAGTACTTTTATTCCCAGCGGTTCTTCGTCAGACGATAAGATTATTTCAAAACTTGTAAGGAGGGTTAAAAAATAATGCCTTCCGGAAATAAAAAGAAAAGAAAAAGCAAGTTTTCGCTCAGAAAGCTAATTTATAACGATAAATACTTAATTGTGTTATCGGTTATTGCGGCTGTTGTAATCTGGGTCGCAACTTCGATCAACCTAAGCCCGGAAACTACAAAAACAGTTACGGTTCCCGTAACCGTTGATTTTACCGGCACTCTTGCCGAGCAGCTGGGCATTCAGTATTTTGATTCAACAGATATAACTGTTGACGTTACCGTATCCTGCCAGAGATATCTTGCGCGTGATATAACCGCAGACGATATTTCAGCTTCGTTAAGAACGGATACGGTAACCTCGGCAGGGTATCAATCCGTTCAGATACTGGTAGGCGCCCGCGGCAATGATGATTTTACTATAGAAAGCTATTATCCTACTTCGGTAGCCGGGCTCTATGATGTTTATCAGGAGCAGAGCTTTCCTGTTCAGCTCAATTATTCCAACTCGAATTTCTGTGCGGACGGATATGTTGCGGGCACGACTACGTTAAGCGAAGATGAAGCTTTGGTAGGCGGCCCAAGAACCTACGTATCACAGATTGACAGAGTGGAGGCCACAATAAGCCTGGAGGAGAATTTAACGGAGTCACAGCTTGTTGATCTGGCACCCGTGGCGCTTGATTCAAGCGGTAATCAGCTTGACTATATCACGTTTGAAAACACCATCAGCGCCAATGTTCCGATCCTCAAGGTTGAAACCCTTACTCCTCAGGTTGATCTCTTAAACGCGCCCGTTAACGTTCAGGATATTGCAGATGTTTCGTATTCTGTTGACAGAGTTCAGGCCGGTGTGCTTGACAGTGCCGGCAACTCCGTTTTAGATATCGGTGATATAGATTTTTCAACCATAACTTCCGGTGAAAATGAATTTGTTTTTGATCTTTCTGCACTCAGCGGTGTAGTCGTTCTGGACGGAACTGAAGAAATTACGGTTACAGTGACTGTTCCCGATGATTATGAAACACGTGATATAAGAATGTCTGCAGACAGTGTTACCGTTAATGTTCCTGACGGATATTCTGCTTCAGTACAAAGATTAACTGATACGACGATAACGGTCGTCGGCAGTTCGGAGGCTCTTGAAAACCTTACTGCTTCCAATCTTGTTTTAACCTGTGATCTAAGAGGTGAGGGCGAAAACATAAAGACCGGAACCTCTGAGTACGCTGTTTCTGTATCTGTTTCGGATGCGCCCGATGTTTGGGTTTACGGCACTTACAGTGCAAGAATCAGTGTATCCGCGTCATAATATATTATTCCGCCTTATTTTCTTGCATCATTAAAAAAGATCCCTTTTGCATTTGCAAAAGGGATCTTTTAATCTGAATAAAACAATGCTTGCGTTTGATTTTTACTGTATCTGTATACTGACAGAACTACTCCCAAAGCCAAATAAACGCTGAGGCTTGACGAGCCGCCGGAGGAAAACAGAGGCAGCGTAATTCCAATACATGGTAAAAGTGAGAGCTCCATACCGACATTTACAAACACCTGTGCCATAAGCATGATTCCAACGCCCATGCACATCAGGTAACCAACATTGTCCCTTGCCCTCAGTCCTGCCGAGAACACCCTGATGATCAGAACTGCAAGTAAAAGTATTACCGCGATCGCGCCAACGAATCCAAATTCTTCACCGGCAACGGATAACACAAAGTCGTTCTGGTTTTCAGGCACCATATTGTTTTGCGTCATTCTTCCCTGAAGAAAACCCTGACCGAACCAGCCGCCGCTGCCTATTGCGATCTTGGCATTGTTCTGTTGATACATTACGTCTTCGTAGTGCTCGGGATAAAACAGCGCCACGATTCGCTGCCTTTGGATACCGGAGATGATATTTGTTCTCCATGCAACCATAAAGCCAACTATCAGAACGCAGAACCCGGCTATGAAATACCCTATATTTATTTTTGCCATAAACAGCATTCCTATAAAAAGTATAAGGAAGATCAGAGCCGAACCGGCATCGCCTGTAAGTATAACAAGCCCTATAGGAATGAGCCCGTGAATGACAAGCGGAATTATAGTTTTCAGTTTATTTATGTTTTCCTTCACCATATCAAGATGGTAGGAAAAAGAGATTATGAATCCAACCTTCATGATCTCTGACGACTGAATTGTAAATGATCCAATGCGAAGCCAGCTTCTTGCTGTGTCACGGGCAGACGGTGCCTCTCCGAAGAAGAAGGTTATGATCATCAAAATAACGCAACCGGCCGCAATTACCGGCCATAATTTGCTTATGAATTCATAATTGATCATGGAAAGAGCCAGCGCAATCACAACGCCGCCGGCAACTGTAATAAGCATTGCCAGCAGCTGTCTTGAAATGATTTCTCCTTCGCCGAGCGAGGAATACGTTGCGCTGTAAACAAGTGAAAGTCCGTAAGCGGAAGCTGCAATTGCTGTGAGAACCGTAAACATGTCAAGACCTGAGAAAAAATCAAACCTGTTTGTTTTTTTCTGCAGTGTATCCAACGCATCACCTCCGTTAATACAACTATTATATTATTATTAAATATTAAATGCAAGCAAATTTAATAAGTGTTGAAATAATTTATATTTATGATATAATAAATTCACGCAAAAGAAAAATATTCAGTTTTGGGAGAGTAATATGTTGTCAGATATTGAAATCGCGCGCGGTGCGGATATGAAAAGGATTACCGATGTTGCTGCAAAAGTCGGGATCAGAGATGATGAGATCGAGCTTTACGGCAATTATAAGGCAAAGCTTTCGGATTCTCTTTTAAACAGAATAGAAAATAATAAAAACGGAAAGCTGGTTCTTGTTACGGCCGTTAATCCTACACCGGCGGGGGAAGGGAAAACAACAGTCACGATCGGTCTGGGCGACGGTATGCACAGGATCGGTAAAAATGCCGTTATTGCCCTGCGTGAGCCGTCGCTCGGTCCTGTATTCGGTATTAAGGGCGGCGCGGCAGGCGGCGGATACAGTCAGGTCGTTCCCATGGAGGATATCAATCTCCATTTTACCGGCGATATGCATGCCATAACCAGCGCCAACAATCTGATGTGCGCTGTGCTTGATAATCATATTCAGCAGGGAAATGCGCTTGGGATCGATCCGAGAAGAATTCTTGTTAAACGCTGTCTTGATATGAATGACCGTGCTTTAAGAAACATTGTATGCGGTCTCGGCGGACCGGTTAACGGCGTACCCAGAGAAGATCATTTCATCATAACCGTGGCTTCTGAGGTCATGGCTGTTTTATGCCTTGCCTCCGATCTGTTTGATCTGAAGAAACGCCTCGGAGATATACTGGTTGCCTATACTTATGACGGGAATCCGGTTTACTGCCGGGATATAAAAGCAAACGGCGCTATGACCGTACTGCTGAAAGAGGCTGTTAAGCCCAATCTTGTGCAGACGCTTGAAAATAATCCTGCGGTCATGCATGGAGGTCCGTTTGCAAATATTGCTCACGGCTGCAACAGTGTGCGCGCAACAAAAGCAGCGCTTAAACTGGGCGATTACTGCATTACCGAGGCTGGTTTCGGTTCCGATCTCGGCGCGGAAAAATTCCTTGATATCAAATGCCGACTTGCCGGTCTGAAACCGAATTGCGTTGTGCTCGTTTCAACTGTGCGTTCAATGAAGTATAACGGCGGCGTCGCCAAAGAGGATCTGACAAAGGAAAACCTTGAGGCGCTTGAAAAAGGTTCGGTCAATCTTGGCGCGCATATCGACAATCTTAAGAAATTCGGTGTCAATGTTGTGGTAGCTGTCAATCATTTTTATGCCGATACTGATGCTGAGATCGAGTTTATCAGGCATTACTGCACTCAAAAAGGCGCAGCTGTTGCCGTTACAACATGTTTTGCAAAGGGTTCTGAAGGTGCCGTAGAGCTTGCTGAAGAAGTTGTTAAGGCCTGTGAGGGAGAAAGTCAATACAAGCCGCTTTACAGTTTGGACATTTCTATTGAGGAGAAGATCAAGACCATCGCTAAAGAGATATACGGGGCAGACGGGGTTGAGTATTCTGCCGGTGCAAAGAAAAGCATTGCGGAATTCGAAAAGCTGGGCGCCGGTCATATGCCGGTGTGCATAGCCAAAACACAGTACAGTCTTTCTGATAATGCCAAACTTCTCGGAAGACCGCGCGGATTTAAGCTTCATATTGAATCGGTTGAGCTTTCAAACGGCGCCGGTTTTGTCGTTTGCAGAACAGGTTCCGTTATGACGATGCCGGGCCTTTCCAAATCTCCGGCAGCGTACAGTATTGATATTGATGAAAACGGCAATACGGTAGGTCTTTTCTAATATGCAGATTTTTCATTCAAACAGCAGGCAGGAAACTGTCGCTTTCGCAAGAGAATTCGCAGGCAGGTTGCCGAAAGGCGCTGTTGTTGCCTTTTTGGGAGATCTTGGTGCAGGGAAGACGGCTTTTGTTTCCGGACTTGCTGAGGGACTTGGAATCGGATGTGATGTTTCATCTCCCACATTTGCAATCTGCAATCAGTATGTTGCAGATGACGTATCTCTTTACCATTTTGATATGTACCGTGTTGACGGCTGGGACGATCTTTATTCAACAGGTTTTTTTGACTGCCTTGATTCGGGCGCATATATTGCCGTTGAGTGGGCCGAAAACATTTACGGCGCACTGCCGGACGATACGGTCATCATTGATATTAAGAAGATTTCCGATAATGAAAGGGAATTTAAGATCTATAAAAAAGGTGAAATGAATTAATGCTCGTTTTATCCGTTGATTCCTCAGCTGTTACCGCTTCCGCAGCCCTTACCGACGGGGAAAAAGTTATAAAAAGCGAATTTATCAATAACGGTCTTACCCACAGTGAAACGCTTTTGCCGCTTATAGAAAGCGTTATGCAGGGCTATTCGTATTCGGAACTTGACGCAATAGCCGTAACAGCCGGTCCGGGCTCTTTTACCGGTGTCCGAATAGGTGTTTCAACTGTTAAAGGCTTAGCGTTTCCGTTTGACGTTCCTTGTATCAGCGTTTCTACGCTTGAGGCTGTCGCTTATAATTTCGCTAATGAGCATGCTGTTATATGCGCTGTTATGGACGCGCGCAGAATGCAGTTTTATAATGCGCTGTTCAGTGCCTCAAACGGGAAAATAACACGGCTTTGTGCGGACAGAGCCGTTTCAGCCGAGGATCTAAAAAAAGAACTCTGTTCGTACGACAGGATTATTGTTGCGGGTGACGGCGCTAAACTCTTTTACTCCGTTTGTCATACGGAAAACTGTGAACTGGCGCCTGAAGAAAAGATATATCAGAATGCCGTCGGAGTTGCCGCTGCGGCTCAGAATAAAGACAGAATTCCGGCTTCTGCTTTGGTACCGGTCTATTTAAGACCAAGTCAGGCGGAAAGGGAACTGAAATTAAAAAGAAAAAACTAAGGAGAAGAATATGCTTGCTTTAGGTTCAGATCACGCGGGTTTTCCGCTTAAGGAAGAGATCAAAAAATACCTTGATTCCATCGGAATGAAGTATAAGGATTTCGGCTGCTTTTCACCGGAGAGATTCGATTATGCAATAGCCGCGCAAAAAGCCTGTGACGCCGTTGTCAGCGGAGAGTGCGAAAAGGCTCTCCTGTTTTGCGGTACAGGGATCGGTATATCTATGGCGGCAAATAAAGTTAAGGGGATACGAGCGGCCGCCTGCTCGGATTATTTCAGCGCAAAATATACGCGCGCTCATAACGACGCCAATTGTCTTTGCCTTGGCGCAAGAGTAGTGGGCGCTGGGCTTGCAGAGGAGCTTGTGGATGTTTTTCTGCACACTGATTTTGAGGGCGGCCGGCATCAGACGAGAATAGACCAGATCGCAGATATAGAAAACGGCATAAAATTATATTGATCAAGATCCCCGCGCTGACGGGGATCATTTTTTGAGGTGGTTATGACAAATAAAGATATTTTTGAAGCAGCTCTTAAACAGTCTGCTGAGGATTGTAATTGTTCGCCAGATGATTTCTTCAGATCTGAAAATGTGATCGTCCTTTCAAAAAAGAATCCTCTGGCAAGAAAATATGTTCCTCTTCCCCTTGAGTGTGATCTCATAACATACGGCGGCAATATCGTTGCGCAGGTAAGTGAGAGGCTTAAGGACGCAATAACAGATTTCCTTGATCAGCATAAAGATTTTCATATATTTGAAACGCCCCAGCTCCATTTGCTGGACAAAATACTTTTACCCTACGGGCTCAGAACATGCTACATGGCAGAATATTTTCTGCCGGATCTGAGCAGGCTTTCGGTGCCGGAATGCTGCTATCCAACAAGAATTCTCAGCCAATGTGATTTGGAGGGCTTGTATTTGCCGGAATGGAGCAATGCGCTTTCATCATATGAAAATAAAGACCTTGATATGCTTGCCGTAGGCGCATATGACGGGGACATGCTGATCGGACTGGCAGGGTGTTCTGCCGATTGCGAATCCATGTATCAGATCGGCGTTGATGTGCTGCCTGATTACCGCGGCAGAGGGATAGCAGGTGCGCTTACGGGTAAACTTGCTTCGGAGATCCTTAAAATGGGCAAGATTCCTTTTTATTGCGCAGCGTGGTCTAATATCATTTCGGTAAGAAATGCCGTAAACTGCGGCTTTAAGCCGGCCTGGGCGCAACTCACTGTCAGAGATCTCAATCATGTTGAGAAGATCAGCAGATAAAATCAGATTTAGACTTGTTATCTGAAAGTCTAAATCTTCGGTGATTAAACAAATAAAAAAGCCGCCGAGAGGCGGCTTTTTTTAGCTCCATTTTAATGCCTTGATGGAAAATCCAAGTGTGGTGTCAAGTTTGTTCTTCTGAATTACTGCAACAACTGAAGTTGATTTGCAGCCTGAATCAATACCGTCGACCTCAGCGATTACCTTGTAGTAATTGTTGTTGCCCAGATCCTGGATCTGCGTTATGTTTACCGTGTGCGTGCGGTTCTCGTATGAGCTGCCGGTAACTGAAAACGTGTCATTGCTGCTGTTATATGTAATAGGCGCCGGGTTTGCGGCATCGGTATTTTCACCGGTATAATCATTGCATTTTGTTTTGAATGATACTACTGTTCTTGCAAAGTAGTTAAACAGGTCTATAACAACTGTGCCGCTTGCGAAGTTGTTTGTATCCAGATTCTCTCTCTGAAGCATCCAGCAGGCAACATGGGTGGCGATCTCTATCGGAACATTCTGATTGCTTTCGTAGCTTGCTGAATATAGATAGGGAACTTCAAGCATATTTGTCACTGTTTTTACGTCTTTATCATTGAATTCAACGGGATCTCCGCTCGCTGAAGTATTTGGAACTTCATCCTCGTCCATTGGCAGAGTGGTCAGCTCGGAATCTGTTGTACCGGGTGCGTCTCCGGTATTATTGCTTACATCCTCGCGGTCAGTAACTCTGTCAGGACTGGTTCCTGGTTCAACTTCATTGCCGGAACCGCTTCCGGAGCCGCCGTTATCGTTCTGGTCAGGCATGTTTTGCGGATTCTCGATCACCTGATCCGTTTTATTGCCTTCAGCGTCAAGAACATAGGCTTTTCCGTCCTCGTATACAACTGCAACGGTGTTTCCGTCTTCATCCTGCTCAAAGCCGTATTCGGCAATGTTTTCCTCAAGACCGCCGGCAGTTTCGGCACTCTCACCGTCCTTGCTGCATGCCGCAAAACAGGTTGCCACAAGGCAGATACATAATAATATTACGCTGAACTTTTTTAACATCAGTAACACCCCAAAAGAAGTATTTTATATATTATATATATTTTTTTTTGAAAAGTAAATATTATTTTGATCATAGAACACAATAATTCATGAATAATTTACAATAAATACACATTTTTTTGTATAATAAAGGTAGGTGATCTTATGAAGAAATCGATCCGTGCCGCAGTCGGCGGCCTTTCCGCAGCGCTGTCCGTCGCGCTGATGTTCTGCGGAAGTCTGTTTTATATATTTACTTATGCCGTGCCTATGATTTTGGGTTTGCTGATGATGATCGTTAAAAAAACCTTTTCGTCTGCCTGCGCTTGGTGTGTTTATCTTTCCGTCAGCATACTTTCTTTCATAGTCGTGCCTGAAAAAGAGACCGTACTCATGTATGTGCTTTTCTTCGGGTATTACCCTATAATAAAAAGCTGTGTTGAAAAAATCAAGCCTAAACCGTTTGTATATGCAGTAAAGTTTCTGATCTTTAACTCTGCTGTTGCCGCCGTTGAACTCATTGCATATTTTTTGTTCGGGATACCTTTCTTTGAAGACGGTTCTTTTTCGGCAGCTATGGTCATCTTATTTGCTGTGCTTATGAATATTGCTTTTGTTCTGTACGAGTTTTTACTTAAGAATTTTTTGATCTTATATGAAAAGAAAATGGAAAAACGTATCCTGAAAATTTTCAAAAAATAAAAGACCGTCCGACGGTCTTTTATTTTTCGGTGATTTTGTCACAGAAATATATGCGTTTTCAGGTTATAATAACATCACAAACAAAAGAAAGGTTGATAAATATGTCAGTATTAAACGTAAATATGAGTAATTTTGATTCTGTTAAAAACAGTGAAAAAACAGTTTTGCTTGATTTCTACGCTGATTGGTGCGGCCCTTGCAGAATGGTGTCACCGATCGTAGATGAAATCGCAGAAGAAAATGAAAAATTTTTGATTGGAAAAATAAATGTGGATAATGAACCTCAGCTTGCAGGGGCATTCGGGGTTGCGAGCATTCCCACTCTTATTGTAATGAAAAACGGAAATATTGTTGATCAGTCTGTTGGAGCAAGAACAAAAGAACAGATTCTCAAAATGTTAGAGGGCTAATTTTCTCAGCTTTTCCTTGTCAGAGATTTTAATGCCCTTTCGGGATACTTCGGTGATTCCCTCAGATGAAAAATATTTCAACATTCTTGAAACGACTTCCCGTGCCGTGCCGATATTTTTTGCGATCTGCTCATGAGTAAGTTCAACAGTGTTTTTACCGGTCCTTGCCGTTTCGTCAAGCAGAAAAACGGCAAGGCGCCTGTCTATACTCATGAACAGAATCTGTTGCATGACCCACATTACGTCCGAAAATCTGTGCACTGCGGCTTCAAGCGCAAAGATCTTTATCTGCGGGCTTTCTTCCGCTATTTCTGCAAAAGCTTTTGCATTGACAGCATAGCACTCGCTCTTTTTCTCAGCTTCTATCATCACGTCAAAGGTGATTGCCTCGATGACGCATGATGCGGACAGCATGCAAAAATCTCCGGGATAAAGACGATATAGAGTTATTTCCTTGCCTTCCTCTGAAAGCATATAGACTCTGAGGCAGCCGCCGCGCACAAGAATCACCCCGGAACACTCAGAACCGTCGTGGATTACTGTGCCTTTTTCATATGCGATTTTATGTGTATTCGCGCATATATGATCCCTTTGGGACTGTGAAATACTGTTCCAGAAAGGAAAATTCTCTTTTAATACAGGTTCAAATACGGAATGATTCATAAGCAATGCTCCTGACTATATGAACGGTCGGTTACGGATCTTCACTGGCAGTTATGATCGCGGCAACCGTGCTCACCGCAGCTGTGCCCTTCATGGCGGTCTTCCGAGTGATGATCGCAGCGGACCTCTTTATCGAATTTTAATTCTCCCCGTGAAAACGCCTCCGCTGCTTTGTCCGCATTTCCGTTTACACCGCCGTAAAGTTCTATGTTTGCATCTGCAAGCGCGTTTTGCGCACCTGGTCCTATTCCACCGCAGATAAGGGCTTTTACCCTCAGTGCCTTCAAAAATACCGCAAGTGAACTGTGTCCGGTCCCGTTTGTGTCCACTACCTCGCTGCCGGTGATCTTTCCGTTTTCAATTTCATAGACTTTAAATTGCCTTGTTTTACCAAAGTGCTGAAAAATTTGTCCGTTTTCATATGTTACTGCAATTTTCATGATCTGCCTCCGTGATTTTTATTTATAAGAAAAATATACTCCTCATTTAAAAATATGTCAATAATTACAAAAAACATGTGATATGATCACAGAGATAAAATAAATCATGATATATAATTTGATCAGAAAAGAGGGATCTATATGAAACATATTTACGATATGGTCATTATAGGCGGCGGTCCGGCAGGCTATACAGCCGCCCTGTACGCGGCGCGTGCCGGTCTTGATACTGTGCTGATTGAAAAATCAGGCGCCGGCGGCCAGATGGCGCTAACGGATATAATATATAACTATCCCGGTTTCGACGAAGGGATAGACGGTTTTACACTTGGCATGCAGATGCAAAAGAGCGCGGAGCGATTCGGAGCCAAAACCGTTTTTGGTGAGGTCGTATCCGTTCAGCTTAATGATCAGGTCAAAACTGTAAGTACTGTATCTGAAACATATTATTCCAAAACCGTTGCTATTTCAACAGGCGCTGATCCGCGCGAACTGGGCATTGAAAACGAACGCGGATTCCTTGGCAGGGGTGTTCATTACTGCGCCCACTGCGACGGCAGATTTTATAAAGATAAAATAGTAATCGTTGTCGGAGGAGGAAATACTGCCGCTGCGGACGCCCTTTATCTGTCAAGACTGGCAAAAAAAGTGTATCTTGTGCACCGAAGGGACGCATTGCGTGCGGAAAAGATCCTTTCAGACCCGCTTTTCAGAGCAGACAATATTGAATTCGTCTGGAACAGTACGCCGGTCGGATTGACTGCAGATAACAGAATAACAGGCGCTGTGATAAAGAATCTGAATTCGCAGGAGGAATCTGTACTAAATGCTGACGGCATCTTTGTAAGCATCGGCAGGAAACCGGCAACAGCATTCCTTGACGGCATAGTTGGTCTTGATGAAAGCGGATATGTGATTGCAGGTGAGACTACCGAAACGGATATTCCCGGCGTTTACGCCGTCGGTGATGTCCGTACAAAACCGCTCAGACAGATCGTAACTGCGGTGGGCGACGGCGCTGTTGCTGTTCATTTCGCAGAAGAATATATAGCGAATCTGAAGATCAGCTGAAAAAGAGCGGACCGATCTGTATCGGTCCGCTCTTTAAATATTGTCATACATATACTCTTTCAAGCCTGGGATTTACCATAAGAGGTGAAATATCAACGCTTGCCGTGTCGCCCGGCTTAATATCAGAATCGGTGACATCAACCGCGGTGTGCGAAAGCCCGATCTCTCCGGCAACATGAAACATTCTTTCGTTTATCCTCATGTACATCTGCTTTTTCTTTGCATACTGCTTTGCCGCTGAAAGCACATATCTCAGATCCGCGGTTTCCCGTTCTTTCTGCAGACCGAATCCGTCATAGTGACCGATCGGAACAATAGCGATCTTTGTTTCTCTTTTTGTTTTGAACAGGCCGTTATATCCGATGGAATATCCTGCAGGGACGGTCTTGACATCAACCACCTCGGCTTCAAGTCTGCCGATTCGGTGCAGAGGTGTTTTGGCCTTTGTTATCACTCTGCCCGTAAATGCAGATCCGATCCTTACTGCATCCATAGAAACGCCCTCCACATTCAGGAGAGCAGGGGAGTTTGCGCAGTGCGCAATACCCGTTTCAAATCCGGCCTTTTTGATCTGGCTGATGCAGTCCTTAAATACCGCAAGCTGCGCTTTTGTTAAATCCGCGTTTCTGAATGCGCTGGAAAAATGAGTATAGATGCCTGTAAAATCAAGATGAGGCATTTTGTAGCAGTTTATCGCCTTTGAAATTTCGCTCGGCATAAATCCGTATCTGCCCATACCCGTATCAATTTTCAGATGGCAATTTACTGTAACGCCAAGCTCTTGCGCCGTGTTTTCCATCACGCGGCAGGCTTTCTCAGAGCCTATCGTGGCAATACAGCCGTTTTCGGCGATCTGCTTCGCCTCGCTTTCTATGCATGTTGAACGCATGACGAGGATCTTGTCTGTATCGTCCAAAATGTCTTTTAAAGTGGGTATGTCAGTAACCTCTGTAACTGCGAAAAAACTGATCCCGCATTCTTTAAGGACCATGGTGAATTCCTTTATTCCGAATCCGTATCCGTTCCCTTTGACAACACCGATTACCGGTACTCCGGCAGCCTTTTTGATATACTCAATATTTTCTTTTAGTTTATCTTTTTCAATTACATATCTGCTCATTATAACTTCTTTTTTAACTCCATGGCAATATTATATAGTCTGTAAACAGGCTTGTTCAGAACATAATCGAATTCGCCTATAAATTCTTTCATGTAACCGCCGAAACCGTGCTTGAACCTCCAAAGACCGTAATGGGGGTTATTAGGATTCCTGCAGTCACCGCTGATGCCGCCGAAGTCATATACAGCGCAGCCGCATTCCAGGCCCCATTTCATCATAGCCCACTGTAAAGCGTAATTGGGATACACATTTCTGTGTGCATTTGAGGAAGCACCGTACTGGTATTTCATAACGTTTCTGCCCCATTTTATAGCGATAGTGCCGGCAATAGCCTGTCCTTCATAATAAGCCATATACAGCCTTGCGTCTTCCCCCATGCAGTTCAGTATCTTTTCAAAATACCATTTCGGTCTTGTGGAGAATCCGTCGCGCTCCCCGGTCTCCTGCATGATCCTGACAAAATCATCAAGCGCCTCTGTGCCCATAACTTTGACTTCTACGCCTTTTTTCGGTGCTTTCCTGATCCTGTTTCGGTAGTCAGGCTTAAAAGTCAGCATGAGTTCGTCCTCGTTCATACCGTTGTAGTCAAAGCAGTACACAAAGCGCGGCTGTACGTTTTCAAAATCAAGGCAGCCCGGATTCAGTTCGGTGAAGCCCTTTTCTGTCAGATGCTGTTTGTAAACAGCGTTTTCAACAGTTATTTCCGGATCTATTTTTATACAGTATGCGTTGTATTCCTTGGCAAGTTCCAGAAGTCCGTCAAACAGTTTGTCAAACGTATCAAAGTCGTCCTCGTCCGCAACAAAGCCGCGGCAAACATAGAACAGTGCGTTTCTGATAACGGGAACGAACCGTATCAGCACGGCTGCGGAGCCTTTGATATTCCCGTTGGTGTCTTTAAGCATGATTGCTTCCCATTTCCATGCGGATTTGACCTTCGCCCATTTTGAGGAGTGCTGAAACAGACCTTTCGGGTGCGATTTTATAAAATTTTCATATTCTTCAAGATTATTTTTTGTCACTCTTTCAATCATATATAGACCTCCGTGTATATACGGTTTTGTTAAGTATTTACAATTATTATATCACAAATTATAGCACATTGTAATTAAACTTGTCTATATAAATTACCTGTTTTGTTGACTTTTATTATAAAATCATATATTATGTAAATAAATCTAAGTATTATAAATTTTACTATTCAGCGGGGAGAAATTTATGGAAAAACAGATCTGGGAAGATCCGAAGATCATTAAAGTCAATAAGGAAGACGGCCACGTTATAGCAATGCCTTATGACGACGTGGATTCCGCGCTTTCCGGCGAAGAAAGCAAATATAAGCTTTCCCTGAACGGAATGTGGAAATTTTACTGGCAGAGAGGACTTCAGAATCAGCCTCAGGACTTTGAGAATCCCGGTTTTAACGATTCGGACTGGGATGAGATCAAAGTTCCTTCCGTCTGGCAGACGGAGGGCTATTCAGTCCCTTACTATTACGCCAGCACTTTTCCGAAAGCGATCAGCAGAAGCAAGCATAAAATACCTAAAATAAACCATAAAATGCAGGAGATAGGTTTTTACAGAAAAGGCTTTTCTCTGGACCCGGAATGGGACGGAAGGGAAATCTTTATCCACTTCGGAGCCTGTAAAGCCGGGCTTGAAGTGTATGTTAACGGAAATTATGTCGGCTACTCGCAGGGTTCTATGACTCCGCATGAGTTTAATATAACCAAGTTTGTTAAAACCGGAGAAGATAATATCGTCTGCGCTAAGGTTTACAGATATACGGACGGCACTTATCTTGAAGATCAGGATATGTGGTGGCTCTGCGGTATCTACAGGGAAGTATATCTTTTTGCCGAAAGCCCGGTTTCAATAAGAGATTTCTATTTCAGAACAAAATTTGATACTTTTTATAAGGATGCGGCCGCATCTCTTGATATTTATATTGAAAACTATGGTTCGCTCAACGGAAAGGCAACCTGCAGGGCATATCTTATCTCCGATACCGGCAGAGAGACCGAGATCGGTGAGGAGACCCTGAAGCTCAATCATAACAGAACGGAATTTTTGATGAAATCCGAAATTAAAAATCCGAAAAAATGGTCTGCGGAATCTCCTAATCTGTACACTCTCGTAATTATTTTGAGCATAGGCAAAAAAGTTTATGCCGTAAAAACGTATGAAGTAGGCTTCAAACAGGTTGAAATTAAAGGGGAAAAGATCTATTTTAACGGTATGCCTCTTATGATCAGAGGCGTAAACCGCCATGATTTTGATCCGGATCACGGATGGGCCGTACCACGCGAGAGATATACGCAGGATCTTGATATTATGAAACAGAATAATATCAATTCCATCCGCACTTCACATTATCCAGATGATCCTTATTTTTATAAAATGTGCAACGAATACGGATTTTATGTTATGGACGAATGCGAAGTGGAGAGTCACGGGGTAAGGCGTAAAGGCGTTCCGGGCAGCAATCCGATGTGGACTGACGCGGTTGTTGATAGGATGCAGCGCATGGTCCTGCGGGACAGGAATGATCCCTGCATATTTATGTGGAGCCTTGGCAATGAAGCTGGTGACGGAGATAATTTTGCAAAAATGAAAGAAGCCGCGCTGAAACTGGATGATACTAGACAGTTCCATTATGAGGGCGATTTTGATTTAACGAAGAGTGATGTTATCTCAAGGATGTATCCCACTGCCGATACTATGGAAAAACTCGGCAACAAGCAGGAGATCAAGATCACACTGTATGATAATATAGCAAATCAGCTGGCTGCCGACAGCAAACCGATCAAGCCTGAAATGTATGAAGGAAAGCCTGTTTTACTATGTGAATATGCGCATTCAATGGAAAATTCCCTTGGAAATTTCCAGGAATATATGGATGACTTTGAAAAATATGATAATATGTGCGGAGGGTTTATCTGGGATTTTGTTGATCAGACGATCCACCGTGTAGGTGAAGACGGTAAGGACATGTGGCTTTACGGCGACGATTTTGCAAAGCAGGAGCCGAGAAGCGCAATAGATATTCCAAATACGACTGCCCTTGCCGGTTCAAATACATATTTCTGTGCGAACGGAATTATTGCGGCGGACAGAACTGTCCATCCGCAGATACACGAGGTCAAAAAAGTTTATGCGGAGATAAAAACTGAGGAATTCGATCTCAACAAAGGAACTTTCCGGGTTAAAAACAAATACCTCTTTACAAATATTTCCGCTTTTACCTGCCGCTGGAGCGTGGAGGCGGAGGGAGATATCCTTGCAAGCGGCGAGCTTGATAAATTCGAGTGTGATCCGCTCTCAGAAACCTATATTACCATACCGTATGATATTACAACTTTTCCGGACGACAAGGAAGTTGTTCTTACAGTGTCTTTCTTTACCAGAAAGAAAACGCCGGGAAGAAAGTCGAATTATGAGGTGGCATGGGATCAGTTCATTCTGAATCCGATGCCCCAGCCTAAGGCGCCTGAATCAAAAGGTGATCTGACCTTTGACAAAAAAGGCAATGCTGTCAATATCGCAGGTGATGGGTACTCCGTAAAAATCGATAACGGAAGGATCATCAGTATTTCTATAGACGGCAGAGAAAAACTCAAAGGTCCGATGGAGCCTTATTATTTCCGTGCGCTTACCGATAATGATATCGATTCGCTTAATTTTGTACCGGCCCTGATTCCGCTCCATCCGTATTACAGATGGAGAACTGCCAGCCATAAGGCAAAAGCGGTCAGAACGGTTGCAAAAGCAGGGAAGGATAACTGTGTTGAGGTCCATGTTGCGTGGAACACGCCGCTTTTGAAAGATGCTGTATCCACTTATAAAATCTATCCCGATAAACGCATCTATGTATATCACAGTGCGGTTCCCAAGGCGCCAATGGTCAAATTCGGCACAAGGGTGACGCTTGACGGCAAGGCGGAATATGTAAACTGGTACGGCAGAGGGCCGCATGCAACATACTGTGACAGAAAGACAGGTGCCAAGATCAGCTGCTATAAATCAACGGTCACGGATCTTGAACACCGCTATATGCGTCCTCAGGAAAATGCAAACAGAGCCGATGTGCGTTACTTTACTGTTACAGACAGAAACGGTATCGGATTTAAGTTTACTTCTTATTACGATAATTTTATAAATTTCAGCGCGCACCATTACACCATTGAGCAGCTTGAAAAAGCCACTCATGTTCATACCATACCCTATAATAATGACATTACTGCGCTTAATATAGACCATATGCAGCTCGGCGTCGGCGGCGATATGCCGGGACAGGCGTTCGTAAGGGAGCCTTATAAAATGAAAAAAGGCGTTAAGCAGAGTTACAGCTTTGTTATGGAACCGGTAAATCCAAGAAAAAATAACTCGTGAAAAGGGCGTTTGCAAATATAGGGTTCACCTTTGCGGTCACCCTTATCATATTAAACTTTCTTGACGTGAGATCAGCGCTTGCGGCATTTACTGCCGTAAGCGTTCTTTTCGTGATATTTATTGCATGTCGGAAAACAAGAAAAGCGGCTGTATTTCCGCTCTCTATGCTAAGTGCGGCCCTTGCGAGTCTTATATTTATAGTTAATTATTATGGCGTTTTTCTGCCGCAATCCGTTCTTTCCGGTGAGAACGTCAGCGCCTCCGTATATATTGTAGATGTAGAGCAGAAAACGCAGAGCGGCTATTCATATACTGTTAAAACCAACAGTATTGAGCTCCCCGCCGCGCCACAGAATATCAAGCTTACAGTGTATTCGGACGAGCGCATTGATGCGCAAAGTTATGAGCTGCTGAATGTAAATATGAGTTTGTTTTCCGCCGGAGATAATGCATATGATTCACGCGGTTCTTTTGATGATAATATTTATTTAAGAGGATATGTCCATTCTTATCAGAATTCCGGTGAATCTGTACGGGGCCTTCAGTCTGTAAACAGGTATTTTATTGAGATGAGGGAAAAACTCAGCAGTATATTCCGTGATAAGATCGGCGCAGATGAAGGCGCTCTGGCTCTGGCGGTATTAACGGGTGATACTGCGGATCTGAGCGGTGAAGCATACAATAATTTTAAGGCATGCGGCGCGACGCATCTGATGGCTGTTTCCGGATTTAATCTTGCCGTGCTGACGGGTATGCTTTATAAACTGCTTCGACGATTGCTTGTTCCCAAAGTTCCGCTGGTTACAGTCTGCTGCGCAAGCGTTCTGTTTTATGTTATGCTGGCAGGCTTTTCTGTATCTATGGTCAGAGCCGCAATCATGATGACGGTGTTTTTGCTGTCCAAACTGTTTAACGAAAAGGCAGACAGCATGAATTCCCTCGGTTTTGCTGCATTTATTGTCTGTTTGGATCCTTATGCTGTAACAGATGCCGGTGCGCTGCTGACTTTTACGGCGGTCTTGGGCCTTATAGCTGTATATCCTCTTATCTCACCGAAAAAAAGAACGCAGAACAGATTTTTCCGTCTGGTTTCGGATACGATACTTGCTTCGGTAAGCGTATTTATCACCACCTTTCCGGTAATGTATTTTATGTTCGGACAGGTCAGCATAATCGGTCTGCTTCTAAATGTTGTGCTTATTCCGCTTTCTGAGGTCCTCCTTGTAGCTGCCGCTGTGTTTTGTGTGTTTTCGTCTTATACTCCGCTATCTTTTGTAACGGCCGGTATAATAAAGGCCGTTTCGGGAGCGATGGTTGGCATTACTGATTTTTTTGCTCAGTTTTCATTCAGTACGGTGAATATTGATTCGCGCTTCTTTGCTTTGCTTATATTCTGTGTTTTTACTGTTTTTGCAGCCGGATTTTTCATTAAGGCCGGTGGCAGCAAATTGTTGTTTAAACAGTGTGTTGCGATTTCATGCGCTTTTACGGTTTTGATCTCAGCACTCAGCGTTTATTACAAAAGCAGTAATTCATTTCTGCGTGTTATTCACGGTGAGCATTCCAATGCTGTTGTAGTATATGATAAGGATTACGCTCTCGTGTTCGGTATGCGTGAATATGAGCAGTATTACACAGCGAAAGAGATTATAAAAGCAAATGATCTTAATCTCGCTATGATTATTGATTATGACGGTGAATATGCGGAATTGCTGGCACGGGAGTTCGGCTGCCGGAATTTTGTTTCAAATTCAGAGACAGTGTCTGATGATACGGATATCCGCACTGTAAATACTGACGGTTTCAACCTGGAATTATGGGACGGACTTGAGATGACATACCGTGCGGAAAACTCGGCAAAGACCGTGGGCCTGAAAATTTGCAGTACTTATTTTGAATTTAGCGATGCTGACCTTGCCAATGCGGAAAAATATGATATAATTTACACAGTGAATGAAAACGGCTATGTTTCGGAAGGGGTGAACAAATGGGCAGGATAGATGAAAAAGAGCTTAAAAACCAAATCAAAACAGAAAATTTTTCACGGGCTTATTTTATTTTTGGAGAGGAAAGTTATTTAAAAGAGTATTATGTCGGCTTGCTTCAGAAAAAGATCGTTTCCGGCCCGTTTGAAGATTTTAATCTTCACCGATATGACGGCAGACAGGAATCGGCAGAAGATATACTTAAAGACGCTGATCTGCTCCCGATGATGGGGGGATATAATCTGGTTCTCGCCTGTGATTACCCTTTTGATAAAAGCGATAAGGACTGCCGTGCGATCAGGGAATACTTAAAAGATGTGCCGGATACCACCGTTTTGGTGTTCTGGTATGATTCGGTTGTGCCGGATATAAAAAAAAGCTCGCGCTGGAAAGGCGTTGAGGCAGCTTTTGCCAAATTCGGATCCAGTATAGAATTCTGCCGTAAAAGCGAAAGCGACCTTGTTAAACTGCTCGTTTCAGGATGCAGAAAACGCGGAGCGGAGCTTTCACAAAACAATGCGCGTTATCTTATTTCTGTTTCCGGCAGCGATATAAAGACGCTTTTAAACGAAGTGCAGAAGCTTTCGGCATATGCACACGGCGGAGAGATAACAAAAGATTGTATAGACAGGCTTGCCGTTAAATGCCTTCAGGCAAGGATCTATGACCTTGCAAACGCCGTGCTGAGAGGAAATTATGATAAAGCCTATTCGGTTATTGATTCCCTATTTGCAGCAAAGGAAGATCCCGTAAAGATCCTTTCGGCCATTTCAGGTTGTTTTGTTGATATGTACAGGGTGAAGTGTGCCAAAACTGCGGGTAAGTCTTTTGACGATGTTGCCGGTTATTTTAATTATAAAGGGCGTGAATTTGCTCTTAAGAATGCGTCAAGAGACTGCGCGGCGCTTTCCTTCGGACAGCTCAGGCGATCACTCGATGTAATTATGGAAGCTGATAACAGCCTGAAAAGCACTTCGGCCGACGCAAGGCTCATTCTTGAAGAGATGCTCGTAAAACTGCTTTTGATCTCAAAAGAGGTGCGCTATGATTAAGATAAACGAGGCAGTCATAGTTGAGGGCAGATATGATAAAATCAAGCTTTCCAATATTCTTGACGCTCTGATTATAGAAACAAACGGATTCGGTATTTATAAGGATAAAAAGCGTCTTGAATTCATACGCCGCCTCGCTGAGCAAAGAGGAATCATATTACTTACGGATTCTGATCACGCGGGTTTTCAGATAAGAAATTATGTTGCAAACGGCATCTCAAAAGACAGGATCAAACATCTTTATATTCCGGATATTTACGGTAAGGAGAGAAGAAAAAAAGAGCCTTCCAGGGAGGGAAAACTCGGCGTTGAGGGTATTTCTGATGATGTTTTAAAGAAGATGTTTGAAGATCTCGGAGTAACGTGCAGTTCTGTCGCTCCGGAAAACAGAATTACCCATTATGATTTGTATGCCGCAGGTGTATCGGGAACCGAGAATTCAGGAAAAAAAAGACAGAAACTCCTGAGATCGCTTGATCTGCCGGAGTTTCTGTCCGTAAATTCTCTTTTGAGCTTTCTTAACAGCAGAATGACAAAAGAGGAATTTGAAAACTATATAACAACGATCTGATTCCTCTGTTCCGCACCGCGGGGCAGGGGGTTTTTCAATGCAAGATTATATAGATCGGTGTATTCACACTGCTTAAGATAGTAATTCATATTGGTTGCATCGCAGTCGGAGAGTTTGGTAATTATGGGTTTATCCGCTTTTCTCTTGATCTCGGCTAAAAGCTCTCTTCCGTTACTGTTGAACCCTAAGACCCTTATTACCGGTACTTCATAGGAAAAACCTTCTATACCCAGATAGGCTCTTATTGCAATACGTCTTATGCGTGAAAGTGTATACCGTTTTGATTTGACTGAAAAAATAAAATCCTCAAAGTTTTCTGCCTGACCGGCGGCTTCATAAAGGCGGTTTTCAAGTCCCTCGCTTACATCTGCCGTTTTCAGAAAATCCGTTTTTTTCATGGTGCGAAGCTTATATAAAAAGGCCCTTTCACAGTGTTTTATGCTTGCCGTTTTCTCTTCAGAAAGGTTTTTTCTGATCTGTGAGGCGCTGAATCTGCTGTCATCGCTGTCATGTCCTTTTCCTATCCTTTTTACAGCAAAGCACGGGAGCTTTGTTTCCTTAATATATTCGCATGCAAGAATATTGTTCGGACTGTCAAGAATATTGCTATTTACAACTCTTTTTCGCGCAGCAGGATAGGACAGCCCCTCTTTCATTACTTCCTTTATTTTTTTTTGCGTGTCATGCCTTTTCAGAATCTCAGCTGTATTTTTAAGCTCGCCGATATCATCGTTTTCTGCTCCGAATGCAAGTTCGTCAATAATGCCAAGACTTTCGGCAAGCCGTACCGCGCTCCTTGCAAATCCCTCGGCTGACAGCAAAGCCTGTTCCGGGGGAAGCTCAATAACAAGATCTGCGCCGCCTTTTAATGCTTCCTTAGTACGGAAAAACTTATCAAAAGCCGCAAAATCACCCCTTTGAACAAAATTGCCGCTCATGATACATATTATCTTATTGTTGTTCCCGCGATTTTTTATCTGGTCTATCAGGTATTTGTGCCCGGCGTGGAACGGATTGAATTCGCAGATGATTCCCGTATTCATAAAAACCTCAACTTTAATAAAAAATTAGTTATTATACTTGACTTTTCATAAATATCTATTTATTATTATATTAATAATAATTTATAATTTCAATAGCGGAGGATACAATTATGAAAATTCTTGTTATCAACTGCGGCAGCTCATCGCTGAAATTCCAGCTGATCAATATGGACGACGAGTCCGTTATCTGTAAAGGTACTATCGAAAGGATCGGCCTTCCCATACAGGGCGGAGAGAAGAACATCATTTATCACGTTGGTGAAAATGAACGGATTTTTGACCGCGAGGTACCGTCACATATTGATGCGTTCAATACCGTTATGGAGCTTATGACCCAAGGTGAATTAAAAGTTCTTGATTCCCTTGACGAGATCGATGCTGTGGGCCACCGTGTAGTTCAGGGCGGAGAGAAATACACAAAAAGTGTTTTATTTGATGAAAACGTCGTAAAGGACGTTGAGTCTATGATCCCGCTCGCTCCGCTTCATAATCCGGCAAATCTTCAGGGCTATGAGGCATGCCTGTCCCTGCTCGGTCCCAATGTTCCTCAGGTCGCCGTTTTCGATACGGCATTTCACAGCACCATGCCGCCTATGGCGTATATGTATGCTCTGCCATATGAATATTTTGAGAAGTACGGTATCCGCCGTTATGGCTTTCACGGCACATCCCATAAATATGTGAGCGAACGCTGTGCCGAGAGAATGGGAGTCAATATTGAAAAAATCAAAATGATAACCTGCCATCTTGGCAACGGTTCTTCAATCGCTGCAATCAAGTTCGGAAAAGTATTTGACACGTCAATGGGTTTCACCCCGCTTGACGGATTTATGATGGGCACACGTTCCGGCGGAATAGACCCGTCGGTCGTAACTTTCCTTCAGCAGAAATTGAGCCTTACTCCTAAACAGGTTGAGGAGATACTTAATAAGCAGTCCGGAGTCAGCGCTATTTCAGGCGGATATTCTGACGACCGTGATATTGTAGCAAAGCAGAACGAGGGCGATGAAAGAGCTATTCTTGCACATGAGATGCAGGCATATCAGATTGCCAAATATATCGGTTCTTATGTTGCCGCCATGAACGGTGTTGACGCTATCGTTTTCACTGGCGGTATCGGTGAAAACGGTTTCTGGCTTCGCGCTAAAGTTTGTTCTTATCTTGGTTACCTCGGCGTTAACATAAATCAGTCCGTTAATCAGAAAGCCGTTAAAGGCGCAGAGGCTGAACTCACCATGCCGGGAGATAAGGTAAGAGTATTTGTTCTTGCAACCAACGAGGAGCTCATGATTGCAAGAGATACTAAAGACATTGTTGAAAATTTAAAATAAATGCAAAGGAGGAGTTTTTAATGCCTGAGATCAAATACGAAATCACGGAGCACATTGGCGTTATTTCCGAAACAGCCAGGGGCTGGACCAGGGAAGTGAACATGATTTCTTGGAATGGCCGCGATCCCAAGATCGACGTGAGAGACTGGTCGCCCGACCATTCAAAAATGAGCAAGGGTCTGACTTTTACAAAAGAAGAAATCATAGAGCTTAAAAAGCTTGTTGATAAGCTTTAATAAGTTGATTTTAAGGGCAGCTTAGTCTTATTAGGTTGCCCTTGAAATTTTGTTTAAGAAGTTTATAATATCATTTGATATTCAGATATATAGAGGAAGTAAATAAAATGGAATGGACATCTTTAAATGATTTAAGGGAAAAATATCTTTCTTTTTTTGAAAGCAAGGGCCATATGAGGCTCCCGAGTTTTTCACTCGTGCCTGAGAATGACAACAGCCTTCTGCTTATAAACAGCGGCATGGCGCCGATGAAAAAATATTTTACGGGGGAGGTTACGCCTCCGTCCAGGCGCGTTACTACCTGCCAGAAGTGCATCAGAACTCCGGATATAGAAAGGGTCGGCAAAACGGCCCGTCACGGCACCTATTTTGAGATGCTCGGCAATTTCAGCTTTGGAGATTATTTTAAGCACGAAGCCACTGCCTGGGCGTGGGAATTCTGTACAAAAGTGCTGGAGATGCCTGAGGATAAGCTTTGGGTAACGATATATGAAAATGATGATGAGGCTTACGATATATGGACAAAAGAGATAGGTGTCGATCCCTCGCACATAGTAAGGCTCGGAAAAGAGGACAATTTCTGGGAGCACGGTCAGGGTCCTTGCGGTCCGTGCAGTGAGATCTATTTTGACCGCGGCGAAAAATACGGCTGCGGCAAACCCGATTGCGCCCCGGGCTGTGACTGCGACAGATACACTGAATTCTGGAACAATGTTTTCAGCCAGTTCAACAATGACGGCAACGGAAATTATACTGAACTGAGCCAGAAGAATATCGATACGGGTATGGGTCTGGAACGCCTTGCGTGTATTCTTCAAGGCGTGGACAACCTATTTGAGGTCGATACTGTTCAGAATATAATGAAAAAAATATCCGATATAGCCGGCGTCAAGTATCATGAGGATGATAAAAAGGATATATCGCTTCGCGTTATAACGGATCATATCCGTTCTTCTGTATTTATGATCGGTGATGGTGTTATCCCGTCTAATTCCGGAAGAGGATATGTTTTAAGAAGGCTGATCAGGCGAGCCTGCCGTCACGGCAGACTGCTTGGCTTTAATGAGCCGTTCCTTTACAAAGTGGTTGACACCGTTATCGATGAAAATGTATGTGAGTATGATTATCTTGAAGCCAAAAGAGAGATTATCCGCAAAGTGATCGAGGCGGAGGAAAAATCCTTCGGAAAAACAATTGATGCCGGTCTCGCGCTTCTTGAGGAATATATTGACAAAATGGAAGGCAATGTATTCTCAGGTGAAGACGCTTTCAAATTGAACGACACTTACGGTTTTCCGCTTGATCTGACCAAAGATATTCTTGAAGAGCGCGGCCTGACTGTTGATGAGGACAAGTTCAACGCGCTTCTTGCAAACCAGAAGTCTACTGCCCGCGCGGCAAGAAAAGATGCCGGTGCGGATGCCTGGAAAAATGAATCTGTTAAAATTAAATGTGATAAGACTGAATTTACCGGTTACACTGACTTTGAATCTGAGAGCAGCGTACTTGCTCTTGTGAATTCAAAAGGTGAACTCTGCAATATGCTCGGAGCGGGCGATGAAGGTGTTGTTGTTCTGGACAGAACACCGTTTTATGCGCTTTCGGGCGGACAGGTCGGAGACAGCGGTGTTATAAAAAGCGGGGACAATGTATTTTTGGTTGCGGATACAACCAAGAATGCGGACGGTATTTATCTGCATTCCGGTAGCGTCTCAAAGGGTATAATAAGCGTTGGCGATACAGTATGCGCGTCTCTTAACGAAAAGCGCAGAGAGTCTATCATGCGCAATCATACTGCTGCGCATCTGCTTCAGGCTGCGCTTCGTCAGGTCCTGGGCACGCATGTGGAACAGGCAGGTCAGCTTGTAAACGAGTATGAAGTGCGCTTTGATTTTACTCACTTTAATCCACTGACTCCGGAAGAGATCGGTGAGGTCGAATATCTTGTAAATGATTTTATTATGAAAGCTGTTCCCGTTGAGATGAAGGAAATGCCGATAGAAGAAGCCAAGAAGCTCGGCGCTATGATGCTGTTTGGTGAAAAATACGGTGATATCGTAAGAGTCGTTAAAGCAGGTGACTTTTCACTTGAATTCTGCGGCGGTACACATGTTTCAAACAGCGGAAAGATCGGTCTGTTTAAGATTATTTCCGAATCTTCCGTTGCTGCCGGCGTAAGGCGCATACAGGCAGTTACAGGGCTGGGTCTTATGAAATATCTTAATACCGGTGAAGCAGTGCTTAAAGCCGTATCGTCTGTTTTGAAGACCGGGGAAAATGAGATCAAAGAACGCATTACTTCCGTTTTGAACGAACTGCATGAAAAAGATAAAATGATTCAAAAGCTAAATGTTGAGTTATCAAAGCTGAAAAGCGCTGATGTTTTTGAAAAGCCAATTGATGTCAACGGTATTGAACTCTATGTTGGCAGGATCGACGGAACCACTCCGGACGCTTTGCGCAAAATGGGCGATGAGCTTAAAAATAAGAGCGAAAACACAGTTGGCGTGATCGCGGGCGCTTCTGAGGAGAAAGCTTCAATTGTTGCCGTTTGCGGCAAAGGAGCGATTGCAAAAGGAGTCAAAGCCGGTGATCTTGTGCGTGAGGTTGCTAAACTTGCAGGCGGCGGAGGCGGAGGCAGACCGGATTCCGCAATGGCCGGAGCAAAGGATGTTTCCAGGCTTGACGATGCTCTTGCCGGCGTAACCGAGATTGTTGCCGGAATGATAAAGTAAGAGGAGTTGCAGAGTATGTGTTTGTTTTGTGAAATTATTAACGGAAATATTCCGGGAAATAAAGTGTATGAGGACGATTTGATCTATGCTTTTAAGGATATAAATCCGGTTGCGCCCGTGCATATTTTGATCGTTCCCAAAATTCATATAGAAAGCGTTAATGATCTGGATCCGAATAATGTGAAATATGTGGCTCGTATATTTGAAAAGATCCCTGAAATCGCACAATCGCAGGGAATCAGCAGCTACAGAATTATAAATAACTGCGGCAAGGACGCCGGGCAGTCCGTTATGCACCTGCATTTTCATCTTATCGGGGGAACGGAACTCGGAGAGAAAATATTATGAGCAGTGAGTATTATACGCTGAAGATCGCCGGGCTGGAAAGAAAATTAAAGAGATTTCCGGTAAGCGATAAAGTGGACATAGCCGCATTCATTCTGTTCGGCGATGTTGAGCTGACGGAGCATTGCGCTCAGGAATTGCTAAAGCTTGTACCGGATTTTGATTATATTCTTACTCCGGAAGCGAAGAGTATTCCTCTGGCTTATGAGATGAGCAGACTCAGCGGCAAAAAGTACATAGTTATCAGAAAAAGTGTTAAAGTATATATGGATGATCCTGTTGAGATCAGGGAAACTTCCATCACAACCAAAGGAGCTCAGAGTCTGTATCTCGGCCATGAGGACGGAGATCTGCTTTCCGGGAAAAGGGTCCTTATAGTGGACGACGTTATTTCCACCGGTGAATCTCTCGCAGCATGCAAAAAGGTAGCTGCCGCTTTCGGCGCTGAGATTGCTGCCTGCTGTGCGCCGCTTGCAGAAGGCGACGCGGCAGAACGCAAAGATATTATATTCCTTGAAAAGCTTCCTCTGTTTTTCAAATAATGCGCTGAATCAGAGACTGTATTTGTAAATAAACTTATTTACTTATTAAAACCATGAAAGAAGCAAGCGCGATTGCTTGAACTTTGGCTGAGTCGGTATAAGGCCGCTTTGCGCAAGGCAATGCTCTTCTTAATCAGGAATGATGCCGCCGATGCAGAGATGCAGTTTATCAGTTTCAGAAAAGTTAATTTGAATGATTAAGCCCTCAAAGGTCATAATACTTTTGAGGGCTGGCTTATTTATAGAAATCACCGGTCCTGTGAAAGTGAATGTTAACAGCAGAGGGTGTTCATATGCATAATGATTCAAACAATCTTGGTCAGGACAGTAAAAAGGTTGCAATTGTAGGCGTTGGAATGGTCGGCATGAGTTTTGCTTATGCTATGCTTAATCAAAATATCTGTGATGAACTATGCCTGATCGATATTAATAAAGAGCGTGCTGAGGGGGAAGCTATGGATCTTTCACATGGTCTTCCTTTTGCTCCGAGCAGCATGAAAATCTATTCCGGCGATTATACCGATTGCACGGATATGGATATGATAGTTATCTGCGCCGGAGTCCCGCAGCTTGAAGGCGAAACCAGAAGAGATCTTCTGCAAAAGAATTATAAGGTCTTTAAAACGATCGTAAAGCCAATCGTTGAAAACGGTTTTAACGGCGTGTTTCTTGTTGCAAGCAATCCGGTAGATGTAATGACAAAGGCGGTCCTAGATCTGTCCGGTTTTCCTCCTCAAAGAGTAATCGGTTCGGGAACCTCGCTTGATACAGCCCGTCTGCGCTATATGATAGGGGATTATTTTAAAGTAAATCCGAGAAATGTTCACGCGTATGTAATGGGCGAACACGGCGATTCAGAATTTGTTGCATGGAGCAGCGCAATGCTGTCTGTTCTGCCAATAAAGGAGCTTGATTCACACACTGATAAAATTATGGGCGAACTGGATGAAATTGCAGTCAATGTCAGGGATTCTGCGTATAAGATTATTAAAGCTAAGAAGGCAACGTATTACGGGATAGGAATGGTTCTGGCCAGACTTACAAGGGCTATCTTAAACGATGAAAACTCTATATTTACTGTTTCCGCTTATCTCGGCGGAGAATATGGTCAGAGCGGTCTCTATATCGGTGTGCCTGCACTGATCAACAGAAACGGAATACGCAAAATTCTTGAGATCCCGCTTGATGAAAGCGAGAAGAAAAAGTTTGCCGATTCGGCTGCAATCATAAAAGAAATGCTTGACGAGATCGGTTCATGAATTGCTGATGCGTTATAATAATATTATATTTAATTGGATATATATGATATAAGATCAGTAAACCGTCATTTCTACCGTGGGTCGGTTGAGTAAACTGCTGAGCGGCAGTATCATTGTTTATGCGGTTTACTTCGGTCTGTTGATAAACCGCTAATTTTTGTCTGGCGGAGGAGTCAGTTTGGATAACATTAAATTCGGAAAATTTATAAAGCAATTGCGCTCGGAAAATAATATGACGCAGAAACAACTTGCAGAGAAACTTTTTATCACGGACAAAGCGGTTTCTAAATGGGAGCGCGGTTTAAGTATGCCTGATGTTTCTTTGCTTGGGAATATTGCTGATATTTTCAGCGTTACGGTTTCAGAACTGTTAAACGGAGAAAGAGATGATGAACCGGGTAGCGGTGATGATCCCGATACATATCTTTCAGATAACGCCGATTCAAATAGCAGCGGGCTTTCCGCGCAGACGACTACACTATATAACCACGATTCCGGCGCCAGCAATTCGTATCGTTACAGTGCAAGACCGCCTGCATATGATTCCGGTGTCGAATACAGAGCAGACGTATCATCAAAATTTCAGAAAATCTTAAATGTTATTGCGGTTATTTCCGTTATTGGCGCAGGAATCCTGATTGTTCTTCAGGCAGTGTATTATTATCTGAATATAACCAAAGGTGTAGAATTTCCGTATGCTTATGAAGCCAATATATTAAACGAACTGTTTATCGTTTTGATTTCATTCGGGCTTGGTTTTCTGCTCAGAAAGAAAAAACAGTTTATAATATTTTTTGTTGGAGTATTTATATTCCTTTCGTATTTTAATTTGTCAATGTATGTGTCCGGAAATAAAGAAACCGTAATGGTGGATTATTCACCCGGTCATTCCAACTGCGCTATTGTGAAAAGAAATGAGGATAACGGCAGAATTGCTTTGTTCAGACCTGCTTACGGTATCTTTTGCAGGGAACACGATGTTATAACTGATTCTTCCACGCAGCTTCAGAGTACACAGTGGATAAATTCCGATGTTTGTCTGGTAACGTACGCAACGGATTTCGGAAATGTTAAGGGTTACGCCGCAACTTTTGGAGATCGTTCATCAGGCGGCATTTCCTATTATTCGGTCTCAAATGCTGTGATGGGAACATGGAACGCAGAGGATTCCGGTAATGATTCAGTAAGTTTTATTTCCGATCTGAATGGTATAAAGATCATTCATAACGGAACGGAGTATACATACAGCTATTCCAACATAAAACAATACGGGACCACTGCTCTTATTTTAAGCGGAGAATACACGGATGAATACATCATCGCGCTCAATGAAGACTGTGTAGTGGATAATCAAACAGGTCTGATCGAAAACGGAGGCACGGTCTCGCTTTGCAGAATAGGTGAAAGATCAGCTCCGGTAAAAATGTACTGTGAAACTGTAAAAGGCGATGACCTCAGCCGGTTCCATGTTGTTACGCCGGCGGCAGGTGAATATGAGGTATATAATGGAGTTATATATTACAGTTATGACGGCGAAAACACATTAAATCCACCGTCAGAAATACGCGGTGATAAACTTTGTGTAAACGGCGTTCAGATTGATAAAGAGCTGACCTACTTTACGGTTCGCGAAGATGGGGGAGCGCGCATATTTTATAAATATGAAAGCAATGAAGAATGGAAGAATACCTTTATACAGCTCAGCGGCTATTTTGAAATAGGCTCAATGGGATTTTTGAGTGAAAATGATATCTATATGCTGGCTTTTGTTGATTTTGCAATGACAGATGCATTCGGTTCAATAAAATATACTTCAAACGGCGGTAAATCCTGGAGTGACCGCAGCTATGGAATAGGAGAAAATAATTATGTGCATTTCAAGATCAACAGTAAGTGCCTGTTTATAGATGAAGATACGGCCTTTTTAACCATGCCAAGCGGCAACGGTGATAAGAGCGAACTTTATATGTCTGAAGATGGGGGGAGGAGCTTTTCACACATTTTGTTCAGTGATGCAGGAGAGTATGATTATTACAATATCCCTTCCTATGAAAACGGAGTTTTAACAGTTGTAAATACAATGGGTACTGATGCGGACAACACACAGCTGTCTCGAACCTTTACATCAACAGATAAAGGAAAAAACTGGGTAGAAACCTGATTCCGAAACGATACATACAAAAAGCACCCTGCTGAAACATGTGTTTCAGCAGGGTGCTTTTGTTATGAGTTACTGATTGTTTTCCAGAAGATATGTACCGCTGGAAAGGACGGCAATAGCATAATCGCCGAATTTGTAAAACTGTTTTATCGGTTCCTCAAAGGTCAGATAATCTGACACCGTTAGATCATTTCCGTCGATCTTTCGGACCTTGCTCGCTGAGGAGCAGACATATATATCGCCGTCTCCAACGGATATATGAGTTGGATTTTTAAAGGTAGGCGCGTCCTTTCCGCCGATTCGCAGGTCTACCTGCATATTCTGGCTGGAATAGCGTATTGCGCAGCATTCCGCCGGGCATATGCACCAAAAATATTTGCCGTCCAGTGAAAGAGAATTCACGGTCTCATCGTGATATTTAAAATATCCGCTCCAGGAAAGCTCGCCCTCTCTGTCAAAAATTCCGGCCTCTCCGTTTGGATACAGCACAAGCACGCGCCTGTCATACAAGATCGCCGCACTGCACTGTACAAAGTTGGGAATGATCTTGCTTATCTGCTCGTAGGACGAACCGAACTTTTTAAACAAATATGCGTTTTTTGTTAACACTTCTTTTGTTTTGTTTTCAAAATCGATAACACTGTACCGTGCTTTAAACTGATTTGTGTTTAAAATCGGTCTTTTTTCAACAATTACGGCCTTTTTTTCATCATACCTTAAAACGTCAACAATTTCCTTTGTACTTATTCTTATCAAGATTAAACCTCCGATGAAGTAAGATACCCAAGGGTCATAAGACTGTCAGTAAGGTGTACGTTTTCCACAAGCACTTCCGGATGTGCCATTCCAATGTCGTAATTACTGAAGTTCCAGAAACTTGTTATACCGAGGCTTATAAGCAGATCCGTAAGCTCACGCATGTCATTTGAGGGTATGCATATCACCGCACAGATCGGTTTGTTGTCAATACAGAAATTTTCTATATATTCAATATTGCGTACAGGTATACCTTTGATCATCTTTCCGCATATGGCTTCATTTTTATCAAAGATACCGATGACCCTAAAACCGCTGTTTACTCCGAAAATTTTATTGCATACGGCCTTTCCGAGATTACCGGCACCGATAAGTATGGTCTTGCGTTCTTTTTCTACGCCCAAGATCTCGCCAATCTTTGTGTGAAGTTCAGGTACGTTGTAACCGTATCCCTGCTGTCCGAATCCGCCGAAACAGTTGAAATCGTGGCGGATCTGCGATGCAGTAAGCCCCATTCTGTTTGCCAGCTCTTTTGAGCTGATTCTGACTATACCGTTTTCCTTAAGACTCTGAAGAAATCTGTAATATCTTGGAAGTCTTTTGATAACGGATAATGAAATTTCATCTTTTCTGTCCATGGCAAGTACCTCTGAATTATTTATGCCTTTTCCGTCATATCCGTAATGGTCTCCATTACATAATCACCGAATTCTTCACATGTACAGCCTGTGTCACGGCCTGTAATGGTAAGCTTCTTTTCTTCAAACATGCATTTATCAAGCGCTTTTTCAAGTGCGTCTGCTTTATCCTGATAGCCGATATGTGAAAGCAGCATCACTGAAGCCCTGAGCATGCTGCAAGGATCTGCATATTTGCCTCTGCCCTCGGTGATCATTCTGGGCGCGGAGCCGTGAATGGCTTCAAACATAGCGTATTTCTTACCTATGTTTGCCGAACCGGCAGTGCCTACGCCGCCTTGAAACTCTGCCGCTTCATCTGTAATGATATCTCCGTAAAGATTAGGAAGCACAAATACTTTGAAATCTTTCCTGCGGTTGGGATCGATAAGTTTTGCGGTAGTAATGTCAACATACCAGTCGTCAGTAACGATATCCGGATATTCTTCGCCGATCTTTTTGGCTGTGTTAAGAAATTTTCCGTCAGTGGTTTTAATGATATTAGCCTTTGTAATGATTGAAACTTTGCCTTTGTTGTTCTTTTTTGCATATTCGTACGCAAGGCGCGCGATCCTTTCGCAGCCTTCTTGTGTTGCAACTGTGAAATCAACAGCCAGATCATCGGTAATGTTCACTCCGTATGATCCTACCGCATAGCCGCCTTCCGTGTTTTCGCGGAAGAAAGTCCAGTCTATGCCTTCTTCCGGTACGCGGACAGGGCGCATATTTGCAAAAAGATCAAGTTCTTTTCTCATTGCTACGTTTGCGGATTCAACATTAGGCCAGCCGTCTCCCTGCCGGGGGGTGGTAGTAGGGCCCTTTAAAATTACATGACAGGATTTTAGCTCTTCAAGAACATCGTCCGGAATAGCCTTAAGGCATTTCGCGCGGTTTTCGATTGTAAGACCGTCGATTTCCTTAAATTGCACTTTTCCCGAAGCAACCTCGTCTTTAAGCAGAAAAGCAAGCACTCTTTCGCTTTCTTTTGTGATAATGGGGCCGATCCCGTCGCCGCCGCAGATCCCGATAATGATGGTGTCAAGATTCTGGTAATCTACAAAATCTTTTTCTTCCTTTATTTTTTTTGCCCTTAACAGCTGACCTTCCATTAATTGTCTGAACTGTTTAACAGCGCTGTCTATGGCTAGTTTTTCTTTATTGTCCATTTCCTGTTCTCCTCACAGTGTTATTTATTCATTTCTCTTGTGTAATCAAGAAGTCCGCCGCAAAGCAGCATTGCTCTTTGTCTGTCTGAAAGGTGAGAGGCGTCAAGCTCATATTCCTCACCCTTAGAGTGGTTTACAAGAATAATTGGCTCTTTATTTTTAAGCTTCTCTCTGATCTGGGGAAGCGTTAATTCGTCAAGCTGATCAATCCTGTCATAATCGCTTTCATTTTTAAATGTAAACGGAAGTATTCCCGCATTAACAAGATTGGCAACATGGATCCTGGCAAAACTCTTTGTAATAACCGCTTTAACACCAAGATAGAGCGGAACGAGCGCAGCATGTTCACGGCTTGATCCCTGACCGTAGTTTGAACCGCCTATGATTATGCCTTTGCCCTCTTTTTTTATTCTCTCAGGGAATGTTTCATCACAGACCGCAAAGCAGTACTGTGAAAGATGAGGTATATTTGAACGGTAGGGCAGTATTTTTGCACCGGCGGGCATAATGTGGTCCGTAGTAATATTGTCTCCCACTTTAAGTATGGCTTTTGCGCTGATCTCGCTTGGAAGCGGTTCTGTTTTCGGGAACGGCTTGATGTTCGGACCGCGAAGAACCTCAACATTCTCTGCGTCTTCCACATTTGCCGGCGGCTCGATCATATTGTCGTTTACAATGAATTCTTCGGGCATTTTTACCTGCGGTGCTTCGCCGAGTTCCCTGGGATCAGTAAGGTATCCCGTAAGCGCAGAGGCTGCGGCAACTTCAGGTGATACAAGGTAAATGCCTGCATCTTTGGTTCCGCTTCTGCCTTCAAAGTTTCTGTTGAACGTGCGCAGCGATATGCCGCCCGAATTTGGGCTCTGTCCCATTCCTATACACGGTCCGCAGGCTGATTCAAGTATTCTTGCGCCGGCATTTATCATATCTGAAAGCGCTCCATTAAGGGCAAGCATATTCAGCACCTGCTTGGAACCCGGCGCTATGCAGAGAGAGACGGTGGGGCAGACCGTTTTTCCTTTCAGAATTGCTGCAACCTTCATCATGTCAACATAGGAAGAGTTCGTGCAGGATCCTATCGCAACCTGGTCAACCTTGATCTTGCCGATCTCTTCCGTGGTCTTAACATTATCCGGCATATGCGGGCATGCTGCCATAGGCTCAAGGGAACAGAGATCTATATCGATTATTTCATCATAAACCGCGTCGTCATCCGGAAGTATCTCCGTCCAGTCTTTTTCTCTGCCCTGTGCTTTAAGAAACGCAAGGGTGATCTCATCTGATGGAAAGATCGAGGTCGTTGCGCCAAGCTCGGCGCCCATATTTGTGATCGTAGCTCTTTCAGGGACGGAAAGAGTCTTAACTCCGTCTCCGCCGTATTCGATGATCTTTCCGACGCCGCCCTTAACGCTCATTATCCTAAGGACTTCAAGAATGATATCTTTTGCCGAAACCCATGGCTTAAGATATCCGTGCAGATTGATTCGCGTCATTTTAGGCATTGGAATATAATATGTGCCGCCGCCCATAGCTACAGCAACATCAAGTCCGCCGGCGCCCATTGCAAGCATGCATATACCGCCCCCGGTAGGCGTATGGCTGTCGGATCCTATAAGAGTTTTACCCGGTATACCGAATCTTTCAAGATGCACCTGGTGGCATATTCCGTTTCCCGGACGCGAAAAGTAGATTCCGTGCTTTTTCGCAACAGTCTGAATATAACGGTGATCGTCCGCATTCTCAAATCCCGTCTGCAGAGTGTTATGGTCTATGTAGGCAACGCTTCTTTCGGTTTTTACGCGGTCAACGCCCATGGCTTCGAATTCAAGATACGCCATCGTACCTGTTGCGTCCTGGGTAAGAGTCTGGTCAATCTTTAAGCCGATTTCTTTCCCGGGGATCATTTCTCCCTCAACAAGATGGGCCTTGATAAGTTTTTGTGCTAATGTGAGTCCCATATTTGCACCCTCCTATATATTAGTTATTAATTTTTTTGTCAATCTATTCTATAATATTGCTCAATTTGTGTCAATCGTTTTAAAAAAATTTTCATAATTTGTAATATAAAAATTATTATATTATTTAATTTATTGAAAAACGGTTTGAATTATGATAAAATAAATCTGATTTCGGGCATAATAACTTAAAAGGATGTGTTTAATTATGCCCGAAGAACAAAATGAAAATAATCAGCAAAACAGCTCTTCTCAGTCCGATTTTGAAACAGGTTCTATTACCGTTAAAAAAAACGGTCACTTTATCCACTGCTTAACTATCATCGGTCAGATAGAAGGGCATTACATTCTGCCCAGCCAGAACAAAACAACAAAATATGAACATGTAATTCCTCAGCTTGTAGCAATCGAGGAAAGTGCGGAAATAGAAGGACTCCTTATCATTTTAAACACAGTAGGCGGTGATGTTGAAGCCGGGCTTGCGATTGCAGAGCTTCTGTCAACAATGAAGACCCCGACTGCTTCGCTCGTTCTCGGCGGCGGACACTCAATAGGTGTTCCTCTGGCAGTTTCATGTCAGAAAAGCTTTATTGTCCCAAGCGCTACCATGACGGTTCATCCTGTCAGAATGAACGGTCTGGTTTTGGGTGTTCCGCAAACACTTTCATATTTTGAAAAAATGCAGGACAGGATCATTAATTTTGTTGAAAGCAATTCAAAGATATCTGCAGATGATTTTCGCGCGCTTATGATGAAGACCGGCGAACTGGTTATGGATGTCGGTACGGTTCTTGACGGTGAAGGAGCGGTCGAGTGCGGACTGGTGGACGAACTCGGCGGGCTTTCCAACGCTCTTGGTTATCTTAATGATAAGATCGAACAGGAGGATGCCCAATGATCTGGTCAATAGTAAGTGACAGTGACATCTTTTTTGATATGCAGAATTCAGCGCCTTGCGTTTCCAAAGGGAGGTCCAGCAATCCTTATGATTATATAAGGTGCGGATTCTGCCTGGATAACGCTTCGATGTTCGGAGGTAAGAATATTGTCGATTATAACAGCGATATTTCAGGCAATAGGTCAGGTCCTGACTTATCTTTTTCCCTTATCTGAAAGCGGTCATTCCGCTATCTTTCATGATTTTGCCGGAAGATATACAAACAGCTGCTCTGAATTAACAGGGCTTATACATATCGGTATGGCTGTCGGGATCGTAGTAGCATTTTATAAAGTTTTTTTAAAATTAATATTTGAATTCTTTTGCGTTTGGAAAGAATTGTTTACCAAAAGTTTTGATATTAAAAAAACGAATAATTCACGAAAATTTATGTACTATACTTTTATTCCGTACATATTTATGCTTATTTATCTGATACCGATAGGCGGGGGAAGAAACATATATGAACTCCTTGATTCCTATTCCTATGACGGAAATCTGATTTCCGAAGGCGTATGTTTCCTGATTAATGCCGTTTTGCTCATACTTGCTTCCGTTAAGCTTGCGAAAAATGAAAAGGGGCAGCAGCTGTCCGCTCCGGCGGTCCTTGTCACGTCAGTGCTTGTGTTTTTTGCTGTTCCCGTATCAGGTCTTTCAGTATGCGTTGCCACAGTGTGTGTGCTTGCGCTTTTCGGAATTAACAGGAAAATCGCATTCAGATATTTTATCAGTCTAAGTGTGCCTGTTTTATTGGTAAGAGGGGCCATTGAGATCGCACTTTGCGTTACATATGTAAATATTGCCGCGGGAATAATCGGAGTCGTTGTGGCAGGCGCCCTTTCGTTTTTCGTATCAAAGCTTTCGCTTTATACACTGAAAAATAATTTTCTTAAATATTTTTCATTCTATTCCTTTGCGGTCGGCGGTCTGGGCGTTATTATAGGAATTATTGAAGTTGCTATCAGCAACAGATAAGAGGATTTTATGGCAGCTAAAAAAACAGTAAATAAAAAATCAAATAAGACTACAAAAAAAGCTCAGGATAAGAATAGCCAGAACGCGGAAATAAACAGGGTGTCCGGCGTGCTGCTGTTTGCGCTTTCTCTTCTGTTTCTGTTTATCGCTCTGATCAAAGGTCAGGGTGCATGGCTGTTTGTTCACAATGTGTATGTCGGTCTTTTCGGCATATTTGCGGCATGTGTGTTTCCGCTTCTTACAATGGTCATTACAGTTCTCTATTCGCTCCGTGAGCAGGATCCCCGCCTGCTTGTGATCAAGGGTGCGGAAAGCGTGATTATGGTTCTTCTTATATCCTCCTGTATACATATTGTCCAGAATCAGCCCGGAGCAGAATTTTCACAGTCGGTGCTGGATGCGTATAATCTGGCTTCTGAAACATTCAACGGCGGATTGTTCGGAGCGGTGATCGGCTGGCTGCTGCTGACTCTCGGCAAAGCTCCTGCCATCATCGTTGATGCTCTGCTGATATTTGTAGATTTTATGTTTCTGAGCGGTATTACGATTATTCAGTTTCTGCGCGGAGCTGTAAAACCGGCTAAGGCTACATATGATAGGGTCCAGCCGGTAATTGAGGAAAGGATAGAGCAGAGGAAACGCAATAAATCCAATATTGACGTTCCGCTTGACGGTGAAGCTCCCGTTCAGGCAGAGGGCTCCAGAAAAAGTAAAAGCAAAAAGAATTCTGAAGACGCTCCGCAGCTGGAAGAAGCTGTTGCCACACAGAAAATAATTGACGAGATCAATGCCGCTAATGCCAAGAATAAGGCGGAGCGAGAAAAAAAGAAAGAAAAATCAATAGATGAGATCGTTGAGCATGCTTCGTCCGAAAGCAAAAGTCCGGATAAAGCGGACGGTGAAAAATTTGAAGTCACGAAGGAACAGATGAAGGCGTCCGTAGAGGATTATGCCATTCCGCCTGTAAGTCTGCTGAAACTCGGAAAACATGCGTCAACGAAAGATGTAAGCGGCGAACTGAAAAGCAATGCGCAAAGACTTATTGAAACATTGCATTCGTTTAATGTTGAGGCAACGATCACAGATATAAGCCGCGGACCGACCGTAACTCGCTATGAGCTTAAACCGGCGGCAGGTATAAGAATTTCCAAAATCACCAATCTTTCTGACGATATCGCTCTAAACCTTGCCGCTACCCATGTAAGGATAGAAGCGCCGATTCCCGGAAAGGCGGCTGTGGGAATTGAAATACCGAACACTGTCAAAAATATGGTGTATATGCGTGAGCTTATTGAAACGCCGGAGTTTTCTCAGCAGCGTTCAAAGCTTTCAGCCGGTCTCGGGAAAGACATTGCCGGAAACTGCGTTTACTGCGATATTGCAAAGATGCCTCATCTTCTGATCGCCGGCACCACGGGTTCAGGTAAATCCGTATGCATGAATTCAATTATTGTTTCCATTCTATACAGAGCCAGACCGGATGAAGTCAAATTTCTTATGATTGATCCTAAGCAGGTTGAGTTTTCCAGATATGCCGGTATTCCTCATCTGCTTGTACCGGTCGTTACTGACGCAAAAAAAGCCTCCGGCGCCTTGGGCTGGGCTGTTTCGGAAATGCTGCAGCGTTACAACAAGTTTTCTGAGACCGGAGTGCGCGATATAGACGGATATAATAAGTATGTTGCCAAGCATGATGACATGGAGTTCATGCCGAAGATCTGTATTTTTATTGACGAACTTGCAGATCTTATGATGGCAGCTCCAAAAGAGGTAGAAGATTCTATCTGCCGGCTCGCGCAGATGGCACGCGCTGCCGGTATGCATCTTGTTATTGCTACGCAAAGGCCGTCTGTTGACGTAATTACCGGCCTCATTAAAGCAAATATTTCTTCCCGTATAGCGCTTACGGTTTCCTCGCAGGTAGATTCAAGAACCATACTCGATGCAGGCGGCGCTGAAAAACTGCTTGGAAACGGCGATATGCTGTACAGTCCTATCGGCGCAAATAAACCGGTCCGCGTTCAGGGCTGCTTTATCGATGATGAAGAGATAGAGGCGCTTTGCGATTATATCAAGAAACAGGGCGAGTCAGAATATGACGAGAATATACAGAAAGAAATAGAGGAAAAAGCCGTTAAAGATAAAAAGAGCCCGTTTGAGGGAGAAGATGAAGAAGAAAATTACGATCCGCTGTTTGAAAAAGCAGCTGAAGTAGTTATTGAATCAGGTACGGCTTCTACTTCATTTTTGCAGCGTAAATTGTCTGTGGGATATGCGCGCGGAGCAAAGATAATAGATCAGTTACAGGATTACGGCGTTATTGGACCTTCAGAGGGAAGCAAGCCGCGAAAAGTGCTTATGAATATGCAGATGTGGCTTGAAAAACGGGCTTATGACAGCGGAAGGCAGTTTACTGCGGAGAATACGGAGCAAATGTCTTTTGGCGAAAGTATGGATCAGGCGGTTGATGATCATTATGATTCTGCTTCTGATTTCGGTGACGACATTATAGATAATCAAGGTGATTAAAGGCTTTTAGCGGAGATCTTGTTTATGAGCAGGGATAAGCAAAAATCAAACGGCGCAAAGCAAAGCGATATTCTTGTTGGAATAGCGCTTTTACTGCTTGCTGCCGTTTTTGCTTATCTGGGATTTTCTCAACCTAAAATTTCAAATGATTACACGGTTTCACAAACTCAGACGGAAATGTATTCGCCTGATTTTAATATTCAGCCTGATACCGAGGGCGGAACTTTGACGGATGAGCAAAATTCTGTTACTTACGCAGCGGACGAAAGCGCAGTTTCGGAAATGAATGTTGATTTTCCGTTAGATCTTAATACTTGTACAAAAGAGGAACTTATGGCAATAGACGGAATCGGTGATGTGAGAGCCGCGTCTATCATTGCTTATCGGGAGCATCTCGGAGGATACACAAGTGTTGAGCAGTTAAAAGATATCAGCGGAATAGGGGACGCACTTTATGAAAAGATAGTGCCTTATGTAACTATATGAGTGTCTTTACAGAATCTTTTGATATTTTAAAAGCCGCGCTCTTCCCAAATAAATGCAGGATATGCGGTGAGATTATAGAGTTTGATGAGGAGCTGTGCAGCAAATGCGAATCAGCTGAGCGTATCCGTATGCCCATTTGTACTAAATGCGGATGTGAAAAGGCGGATTGTATCTGTAAAAAAGATCCTCACAAACCGGAATATAAAGCTGTTGCGGCCCCGTTTTATTACAAAGATTCCATTGCACGCGGAGTTCTTAACTGCAAAATGAATGATCTGCCGGGTCTTGCCGCAGCCCAGGGTGCAGAGATCGCTGAAACAGTTAAAACGATTTATGAATCCATTGATTTTGACTGCGTTACCTATATACCGATGCGAAAGTATGATGAAAAATACAGGGGATACAATCAGTCAGAACTGCTTGCTCATGTTGTCGGAGAGCAATGCGGCTTGACTTGCTGTGATCTGCTAGTTAAAAAGCGAAGAACAAAAATGCAGAAACGTCAGACCGCCTCTAACAGGTTCGTAAATATGTATAATGTTTTTGGTCTGAATCCCTGTGCAAACGTAACAGATAAGACCGTTTTACTCATAGATGATGTTAAAACGACCGGGGCAACGCTTTCTTCAGCGGCGCTGACTTTAAAGGCTTACGGCGCTAAAGCGGTTTACTGTGCTGTCTTTGCAATAGTAAAATAAGGAGTTCAAATGACTACTCAAAACCTAATGAATTACTGCTTAAAAAAAGCAGGCGCATATCTGGATTATCCATTTGGTCCGCAGCTTGCTGCAGTAAGAGTAGGTAAAACAGAAAATAAGCGCGGAAGGATCTTTGCCCAGTTTTTTGATCTGAAAGGAACGGATGTTGTTACTTTTAACTGCGATGTACTGACTGGGCAGTTCTTCCGTAATTTATATCCCGATACTGTGCAGCGCGCGTGGCATGTTCCTGACGCGCAGCAGAAATATGCGTTTACCGTAGCTGTAGATTCACTTGAAGACGAGGTCTTGTTTGATATGGCTGATTGCTCATACCATGCAGCAGTAAGCAAGCTGCCTAAATATATAAGGAAATCTTTATATGCGTCTGAAAAAGAAAAATAAGATAAAAAACGGCAGTGCAAAAGCACTGCCCTGATGGAGCGGCTGATGGGAGTCGAACCCACCTGTCGAGCTTGGGAAGCTCGCATTCTACCGATGAACTACAGCCGCAAGTATAATGGTGCGGGTAACAGGACTTGAACCTGCACGGTCGCCCACAAGATCCTAAATCTTGCGTGTCTGCCAATTCCACCATACCCGCATTTTTTATTATTTTATCATTAATTCTTAATGAAATCAATATATAAAAGGGGTATTTTATGAAAAAATCGGTAAAAATATTTTTAAGGGTAATCGCTGCAGTACTGGTTATTATTATTCTAACAGTGGCAACGCTGGGAATTTATTATGCCGCCTCAAAAAGCTGTACTCTTACTATAAAGGTAAATGAAGATAAGCAGCTCCAGGAGATCAGCGGCTGGGGAACTTCAGACTGCTGGTGGGCGGATGATATCAGCAACGATCAAACAAGAAATGAAATCGCCAATCTTCTCTTTTCTGAGGACGGACTAAATTTGGACACATACCGATACTGCCTGTACGGCGGATACGATCCGGAAAATAATGTTGTAACAAACGAGTGGCGCCTTGGCGAAAGTTTTTATGTGTATAATGATGAAACAGGGGAGTACGAATATGACTGGAGCCGTGACGCGGATTCACAGGCCATGTTGCGTGCAGCACTCGACAGAGGTGTGGATACAGTCGTTCTGTTTGCGAATTCGCCCCATTATTCAATGTGTAAAAACGGCCGCTCAAGCGGCTCGGACAGCGGCAGTGAATCCAATCTGGATCCCAGCCGTTATGAAGACTATGCCGATTATTTCCTGACGATCACAGAGCATTTTATTGCAGAAGGTATTCCTGTAAAATACATATCTCCGATCAATGAGCCGCAGTGGGGCTGGGGAGGAGAAGCACCTGCTCAGGAAGGGTGCCATTATGAAGCAGAAGAAGCTGTTGCGCTTTTGAAAGTCTTTGCTCAGCAGATCATTGAAAGAGGAATCGATGTTAAACTCTATGCTCTTGAAAGCGGAAATATCGGAGATACTGCAAAGAAGTATTATGATCTGATGATGGCTGACGAGGACATCAGCCAGGTGCTTGGAGTATACAGTTTTCATTCATATTTTAATGACAATGATAAAGTTAAGAAAGACAGATTCGGGAACTGGATCACTGACAGTGTTGCAGTCAGAAGCGATATGAGTGAGTGGTGCGAGCTTCCTGCGGCACATGACGCGTCGGACCCCATGACTGCGATCATAATGGCTCGTGTTATCTCAAACGATATTGGCTGCCTTAATGTCAACGGTTGGAGCAACTGGGTCGCTGTAAACGAGACCGGAGTGAATCCCGAAGACGGAAAAGATTACTCAGACGGGCTACTCGTTGCGAATCCTGCTGACACTACGGATTATTATACTTCTTACCGATATTACGGATATATGCATTACAGCCGGTTCATTCCCGCCGGTTCGGTAGTGCTTGACTGTTCAGACGGTGTTTTCACTCTCGCAACCTACAAGGATGATGAGGGAACGCATTTCAGAGAACTTGTAAATGAAACTGCATATTTGACTCCCGAAGGAAATGTAGTCGTGGTTGTTGTGAATGAGGGCAGTACGAGAAATATTAAGATCGATCTGAACGGATATTCTGATCTTACCGTGTATACCACTGACTCGGGAAAAATGTGTGAAGAGGTCTACAGCGGCGTTCCGCAGGATAGTTACGAGTGCGCGCAAAATTCAGTTTCAACATATATTTTCAGTAAATAAAGGGTGAATTTTATGAGAAATATCAAAGAGATAAACAGTGGCTGGTTCTTTTCCAAAGATGCCGACGCCCCTCCCTCCAGCCTGCCGGCCAGCTGGGATCAGGTAGACCTGCCCCATACATGGAACGGAACGGACGGACAGGACGGCGGCAATGATTATTACCGCGGCAAGTGCTATTATGCTAAAGAACTTCTGAAAGAGGATTTTCCGGACGGGGTGGAGCATTACATTCAGTTTGACGCCGTTAATTCAAGCGCGGAAGTGTATTTTAACGGCAAGAAGCTGGTTACGCATCATGGCGGATACTCAGCATTCAGAGTCAGGATCGATGATATCAGGGATAAAAACCTTCTTGTGGTCTCTGCTGATAACAGCCCGAATGATTTTGTTTACCCTCAGCAGGCTGATTTCACTTTCTACGGCGGCATTTATCGCGGCGTAAAAATCATCTCCGTGCCGGCAAAGCATTTTGACCTTGATTGTTTTGGTTCTCCGGGTATTGCTGTAACACCCGTTGTGCAGGGCAATACTGCCGATATAAGCGTAAGCGCTTATCCGAATAAAGAAGCTCAGGTACAATTTGATATATTGGATGAAACCGGCAATTCTGTATTTGCTGACACTGTTTCCGGTAAAGTTGCTGAATGCAGTTTCCGTCTGGAAAACGCGCATCTTTGGGACGGCGTTAAAGACCCGTATTTATATACGGCCCGGGCACAGATTATTGAAAATGATGAAGTGCTTGACGAGGTATCCTGCAAATTCGGCTGCCGTTCTCTGTCTTTTGACGCGGACAAAGGTTTTTACCTTAACGGCAGAACTTATCCTCTTCGCGGCGTTTCCCGTCACCAGGACAGACCCGGTATCGGTAACGCACTTAAATACGAACATCACAAAGAGGATATCGAGCTGATATGTGAGATGGGCGCAAATACCGTCCGTTTGGCGCATTATCAGCATTCACAGGACTTTTATGATCTCTGTGACGAGCATGGCCTTATTGTCTGGGCGGAGATACCTTACATTTCGCGGCATATGCCAAACGGACGCGAAAATACGATTTCCCAGATGAAAGAACTGATATATCAGAATTACAACCACCCCTGCATTGTTACATGGGGTCTCTCAAATGAGATAACAATGGGCGGTGCTGCTGACAAGGATATGATTGAGAATCACCGGATTTTAAATGATCTCGTGCACAGCCTGGATACAACAAGACCTACAACAATGGCAGTAGTCACCATGTGCGATCCTTCTGAAGAGATTACTCGCATCTCCGATATACTTTCATATAATCATTACTTTGGATGGTATGGCGGAAACGTCAGCATGTACGGTCCATGGTTTGATGATTACCATAAAAAATATCCCGATCGTGTTATTGGAATCAGTGAATACGGATGCGAAGCGCTCGACTGGCACACCTCAGAACCGGAACAGGGGGATTATACTGAGGAATATCAGGCGTATTATCATGAAGAACTTATAAAGCAGATTGCAAAAAGACCCTATCTTTGGGCAACCCATGTGTGGAATATGTTTGATTTTGCCGCGGATGCCCGCGCTGAAGGCGGAGAAAACGGCATGAATCACAAGGGCCTGGTTACATTTGACAGAAAATATAAAAAAGATTCATTTTACGCCTATAAAGCATGGCTGTCTGATGAACCGTTTGTCCATATCTGCTCAAAGCGGTACGTTGACAGGGTAGAGGATATTACTTCTGTGACTGTTTATTCAAATCTGCCGTATGTTGAGTTGTTTGCTAACGGAAAGCTTATTGATAAGCAGGAAAAAGGCGAATTTCCTTTCTTCAAGTTCAAAGTTGAAAACAAGGGCGAAACCATGCTGCTTGCAAAATGCGGCGACTGCACTGATGAGAGCATAATTAAAAAAGTGGATACCTTTAATGAAAATTACAGAATGAAGGAAGAAGGCGCGGTGATCAACTGGTTTGAGATCTCAACTCCGCCTGGCAGATTCTCCGTAAATGATACCATTGGAGATATTATTTCTACCTTCAGAGGAAAGATCTTTTCCGTTAAGTTACTGTTTATGATTTCAAAAGCCTTTTCATCAGGCAAAGAAAATGAGGATAAAAAGAAAAAGGGTGGTGCCAGCATCGCAGGGTTTAAGATCAATAAAACAATGCTTGGTATTGCCAAGGGCTTTACCCTTAAGCGTGCGCTTATGATGATGGGCGGAAAGTTTTCAAAGGAAGATATTTTAAAGATAAACGGAATGCTGAACAAAATTAAAAAAAGATAATACGGAAATCAAAAGATCCCGCCTGCATTAAGCAAGCGGGATCTTTATATGTAACAGTATCGTTTTATGCCCAATAGGGCTGCTTTTATTAAATTGTCGATTTATTTCCAGCTGCGGATGACAGACGGATTATTAAAAATCTCGTTAAGCTTATTAAGCATGGGCAGACAATCTCCGTAATCAAGCGCTCTGTGGTCTATTGCGCTGGTGATCGTAATGACTGAACGAACCTCAACTTTTTCATTACCGTTCTCGTCTTTTACCACCCAAGGCTTCTTTTGTACTGCACCGATACAAAAGGCTGTTGTCTGCGGAGGAATGATCTCTAAAAGGAAACAGGTTCCCATGATATCTCTGCCAACGGAACCGATATTGGATATGGTCGTGGTGCCTTGCTCAATATCATGCTTGGTAAGTCTGTCTGCTTTCGGAATGGAGTAATATTTTTTCTTTTCACTGCCGCCGAGAGTCTTTACCTTGTGTTTTCCGGGCATCTTGGAGCCGTAAAGTCTTCTGACGGCCTGAAGGATCTTACCCTTTTTAAGGCCCTGCATGGTATTATCAAGCGAAACCTCAAACATAACTTCGTTCATATCGCTGTTATTTGCTCTGCGGATAGTATCCTGTATGGCAGCAGTCATCTCGGTTAGAGATTTATTTCCCATATCGTGCATATTTACAGTCATCATTTCGCCCGTATGCAAGATCATCGGCATGGAAATATCAATGCTGTCATGATAATAAAGCGTTCCGCGAACAAGCTTTCTGTTAAAATCAAGCGTGGTATTCATTTTTGGCGCCGCTTTAAGCCCCTCGCAAAGTATTTTAAGCATAACAGTATTTATACTGATCTTTTTGCTCTTGTCTGTAACGCCCTCGTTAAGCTTTTTTATTTCTTTAAGCAGATCTGTTACATCTGCTTCATAGCCCATTGCCGCGTGTGGAATCTCCTCCCAGCTCTGAGAGGTCATATTTGATACGATTTTTCTTGCGATGCCGAAATGTTCGGTTTTATAAATTGCCATTTATTTTACTCCTAACCTTCTTATTTAAATTAACAGAACCATTATACACTTATTCTTTATAGATTACAAGGCAATTTATTACAATTATGTTAATTTGTTTAAAATTTACAGTTTATTTATATTTAAAAAGCCTTTTCATGAAAACGGTTTTCAAATTCTTCTGAAAGCCACTCTCTAAAATCCGGGTGGGCGATTTGAATAAGAGCTCTTGCTCTTTCTTTCATTGTTCTGCCCTTAAGATAGGCAATGCCATATTCTGTTACGATGCAGCTTACATCGTTTCTTGTTGTGGTAACTGCCGATTTTTCTGTAATTACAGGCACGATTTTTGAGATCGTATTGTTTTTGGCAGTAGACGGCATGGCAATAATGGATCTTCCGTTTTTGCTCAGGGCAGCTCCGCGCACGAAATCGACCTGCCCGCCGACTGCGGAAAACTGAGACAGACCGATTGTATCAGCAACAACCTGACCCATAAGATCCACCTGAATGCAAGAATTTATAGAAACAACATTATCGTTTTGCGCGATCACATAGGGATTGTTTACATAGTCAATGGGGTACATTTCAACAGCGGGATTATCATTAAGATAATCACAAAGAATTTTGGAGCCAAATGCGGCACCCAAAACAGTTCTTCCGGTATGAGTCTGCTTCTTTTTGTTGTTGATGATTCCTTCTTCAAGCAGTTTTACTACGCCGTCTCCGACAAGTTCGCTGTGAAGCCCCAGATCTTTCTTATCCTTGAGCTCCTCGCAAATGGCGTCCGGTATACCGCCTATTCCAAGCTGCAGGCAGTCGCCGTCATTGATAAGGGAAGCGCAGTTTTTACCGATTGCTTTTTCCACTTCTGTTAAGGGTACTGATTTTACTCCGGGCAGCGGTTCGTCGATTTCAACAAAATAAGTGAAATCTCTGACGTTTTTAGTGCTGTTTCCGAATGTCCTCGGCATATGCTTGTTGACCTGTGCAATAACGACTTCGCAGTAATCGGTTGTGCCCTTGGTGTAGTCGACTGTTGTGCCGAACGAAACATTACCGTGAGAATCGGGAGGGGACACCATGACGATCGATACACGGGGACGGATAATATTCTTAATAACAAACGGTATCTCACTGAAATTGACAGGTGTAAAGTCGGCAACGCCGTCCAGTATTGGTTTTCTGTTGCTCTTTGATGCAAACAGGCAGTTCAGTGTGAAATGTCCTTTCATTTCCGGTCTGCACCAGGGAGAATCTCCAAGTGAGAGCATATTTGAAATCTGAACATCGTGATAGTTTTCATAATTTTCAATCAGCGCTCTCTCGATACCGAACGGTTCGCCGCAGGCAAAGCCTGTTACAACTCTGTCGCCGTCGCGGATTGCCTTGATTGCCTCCTCGGCAGTCACTAATTTGCTTTTATAAATATCTTGCCAGCTCATACATAAACCCCTTATTCTAAAATTACAGAAAAATAATAACCCATTTTATAACAGCTTGTCAATGATTATCTGTTAAAATTATTAAATGACTATCTAATTTATTCAGTATTCAACTTTAAAGCCTTCCTCAGCTTCAGCTACTTTCAGCATTATCGCGCATTCAATTCTTTTCCGGTGAAGTTCACAGCCGAATTCATATACGCCCGATACGCTGCCGGTTGCGTGATAGGCGTTCGCTGCGCAGCCGCCGCTGCAATAGAGCTTTGCAAAGCAATCTCTGCATTCCTTATGGGAATATACGTTGCAGTTTTCAAACTGCTTCAGAACGCCGTCATTTTTCACGCCGCTCCAGATATCGCCCAACAGAAACCTCTCATCGCCGACGAACTGATGGCAGGGATATAATTCACCGTCCGGAGTTACGGCCATATATTCCGTTCCCACTCCGCAGCCAGATATTCTTTTTACGATGCAAGGACCTGCGTTAAGATCGATCATATAATGATAGAAAGTAAATCCATTGCCGCTTCTGTACCTTCGCAGCATTTCGTTTGCAAGGATCTCATATTGTTTTTTTAGAACAGGCAAATCGCTTTCCCGAAGCGCATAATCCTCAGCAGGAGAGCAAACGACCGGTTCAATGGACAATTCCTTAAATCCCAAATCAGCCATATGTATTACGTCATTAGAAAAATCAGTATTATAATGCGTGTATGTTCCTCGCATATAATAATCCTTTTGATTCCTGAGTTTAGCGAATTTTTTGAATTTATTGATGATTAGATCATAGGAACCAGTGTTTGCGCGTGTGATACGCAGCCTGTCATGCGTTTCTTTTCTGCCGTCAAGAGAAAGTACAACGTTTCCCATTTCTTTGTTGCAGAAATCCATGATTTCATCGTTGAGCAAGACACCGTTTGTTGTAATAGTAAATCTGAAATTCTTGCCGCATTCCTTTTCACGGCTCCTGCCGTACTCAACAAGTCGTTTGCATACGTTCCAGTTGAGCAAAGGCTCGCCGCCGAAAAAATCCACTTCTAAATTGCGCCGGCTTCCGCTTTTTTCAATAAGAAAATCAAGCGCTCTTTTTCCAGTTTCAAAGCTCATCAGGCCTTTCGGTCCGTCATATTCTCCTTTGCCCGCAAAACAGTATTTGCATGCCAGATTGCAGTCGTGTGCCACATGAAGGCAAATCGCTTTTAAGACGCCCTGCCTTTTTTTGAATTCCGGGGCAACCTTTTCAAATGAATCCTCGGCGAAGAGTCTGCCTTCTTTTTTTAACGATTCAATATCTTCAAAGCACAGGTCAATATCTGCCGGTGTCACATCTGCTCTTTCGCTATATTTGTTCAGTATATAAGCTTTGACAGCGTCCCTGCTTTTATGTTCGTATAAAGTGATAATATCATAGGCTACATCATCTACGGAATGCACGCAGCCGCTGTTCTGGTCAATTATTATATTGTAGCCGTTCATTTTATAGGCGTGTATCATAACGTATCTCCCCAAAGAAAAACGGCGGTATTGATACCGCCGCGCTTAATTTGATGCACGATTATTTTTTTAGCTGTTCGCATTTCTGATTTGCAACCGAGCATGAAGTCTTGCTTGCAGACTGGCATGAAGTCTGGCATTCGCCGCATCCGCCTTTTTTTGCTGATTCGCACAGATTGCGTGAACTTAAGGTGTTTATCCTTTTCATATTAAAAACCTCGTTTCTTATTAATTTACTATATTTTATATTATTGCGCCTGTTTTGTCAATATAAAGCGGGGAAGTAATTTGCCGGTGCTTGTAATGTTTACTCCGTTATCACAAAGAAGTCCTATGCGGTTTATTGTATCTTCGGTAATGAGCTCGTTTGGAAATATTATGGGTATTCCCGGCGGATACGCATATATGAATTCAGCTGAAATCCTGCCACAGCTCTTTTCAACTTCGGTTTTAACTGCCTCACTGCCACAGGTATCAAAATTATATATTTTCCCTGAGATTTCAGGGCAGGGCAGAGCAGGTTTTGCGCATCGCGTTGTGCTGCAATCGATTTCAGATAAAGCTGATGAAAGCTTTTTGTAGATTTCAAAATCATCGCCAACCGTTGCCATAAGTATGACATGGCGCAGTTGAGCCGATTCGCATTCAAAATTATATCTGTCACGCAGGATATCCGCAAGACGGCTGCCGTTAAGATCACAGTTTGCAACGGAAATATTCATCTTGCTTAGATCGTCAGTCTTGATAAAATTAAGATTCTTTAGTTCTGTGTTTTTATAAAAGAAACGGAGAGCGCTTTCAAATCTTTCAAAATCGTTTTTGCATTGTTCCAGATATTCAGCGCAAATTGAAACACTGTTCATCAAAACATAGCTGGGTGAACTGGTCTCAAAAACATCAAGATAATATCGTACGGCGGAAATAAATGCCTCGTTGTATATATTGGCTGCGGCGGTTTGCGTAAGAGACGGCAGAGTTTTGTGCAGACTTGAAATCACAATATCTGCTTTCGGATATTCGCCGAAATTACAAAAGGGTAAATGCGCCCCGTGCGCAGCATCAATAAGCATAGGTGTGTCGCTTTTAATATTACTGATATATCCCTCATATGTGGGGCTTGTTATGATTATAAGTTTAGTATCCGGATGAGCCGAAGTGAGCTTATCTATTTCGCTTTGCGCAGTTCTTGTATATATTCCGTTATCAGTATCATAATCCGGTTCAGCAATAATTACATTCACTTTTCGTAAAGCACATGCATTGTAGACGCTTTTATGGCAGTTTGCGGCAACTATAACCTTGTCCCCTTCGTTCGTCATGGCAAACACAGCCGCCAGAATACCAACTGTAGAGCCGTTTACCAGAATCGCCGAATCTTTACTGCCGTAAAACCCGCTGATCTTTTTTTCAATTTCCTTTATAAGTCCATTAGGGTTGTGCAGGTCGTCAAAATTCTTTATCTCGGTTATATCGATCTCTTCGCCGCTAATACCAAACTTGATATTCCGTTTGTGACCCGGCATATGAAATGGGTATTTGCTTATTTTTTTTAGATTGTCATGAAGCATTTGAATACTCCTTGCTCTTTTTCTTTACAGTTTCCGCCGCAATCGTTACAGGCATGGCGATCAAAGCAAAAATGACCGGCACTGCTTCAATCAATGCGTTTTGCTTGAAAATCAGAAGCAATATAAAATCAGCGCATAATATAAATGCAATTATAACTGTAAGCACAGCATTCAGAACACTTCTTTTAAAACCATAAAGATATGTAATAAAGACAGATGCCCCTGTGCAAACAGAGAATATAAGCGATCCGGCGCAGTGCAGAAAATACTGCGCTCTCAAAGAATAATCAAATTTGAAAACAAGTGTAAATATCATTCCCGCCATTGATGCTACAGCAAGAATGATATGCAGATCAGTTACCCTGTCAAACTTCCTTGCAAGTATAAAAATATTGATGTATAAAGCGGAGTAAGTCAGTATTCCCCATATGAAAAAAAGTATCGGATGCTCCAGTCCGGTCTTTGATAGCGCTCCGTCATTTGAAGTCAGATCATTCAAACTCATATAATATAATGTATAGGCTATTGTGCATACGCTAAAAAAAGAGTTTAGAAGTAATTTCATACATTTCCTCAGAAAACAATGTTTTTGCAAAATAATTATATAATAATAAGATTGACATTTCAAGTTACTTGTGGTAATATACCGTTGTTGCAAAAAGTAAAAAGATCACTTTTTCAACATGCAGATCCAGCTGAAAAGTAAGTTTTAACTGAAAGTAAGCTCCGCCTCGGTCGTCCTCACCGTGTAAAATGTAGAGGACAGAATTGAATATGCGGAAGTGGCGGAATCGGCAGTTTTCGGCCGAGCGCTGCCGGCGGCAGAAGAAGCGAAGGCTGAAAAGGCGCAGCGGTCAAAATTTGCAGCGAAAGCGAAAGCAAATTTTGGGTACCGCAAGAGTATCGCGCAGCGCGTCTGCCTAAACTGTGTATCAAAATGTGGATTAAGCAAAACGCTCCACCTCGGTTGTCCTCGCCGTGTAAAATGTAGAGGACAGAATTGAATATGCGGAAGTGGCGGAATCGGCAGACGCGCTAGATTCAGGTTCTAGTGAAAGCAATTTCATGAGGGTTCAAGTCCCTTCTTCCGCACCAAAACGGCACGATGATCGTGCCGTTTTTTTATAAGATCTGAACCCTAAACAAATACAAAAACGGCCACGCTAATGTATGGCAGTTTTTGAGAGAAGAAACAAGAGGTGTGATTTTCAGCAAATGCAAAAGCATTTGCTCCAATCAAAGAACTTGTTTTGACGAAAGTTCCTTCTTCTGCAGCAAAAGGCAGTACAGATGCAGTACTACCTTTTTATTTTTCCGCTTTTGCGGTAAGTTTTGTCATATTAGAAATGCCGGTAAAAACACGTTAATTAAATATTACTCTCTGTTCAGTTTGAGAAACGTAATATTTACTTCTCCGTCCTGAGCGTTTGCTGATCCGGAGTAAGTTAAGGAAAACTGAGTTTCAGATGTGGCGCTGATAATAAAATGTGCTGAGCCTGTTGCGCTGGAGCCGTTTGTTGTAGTGGCAAAATATATACCGTATTCAAGATGTGCGCTGTTATTAAAAAAGGGCGTCACCTGCATATAGTTTGCCGCAGAAAAAATAGCAGAAACTTTATAGGAAACCTGATAATAACCTGGTTGCAATGATATAACTGTATCTGAAACCGGCTGTATATTTCCGGTTGTATCCGTGACGGCCGGAAAAAGCTGAATTTGGGTGTTTTGAACCAGCGGCAGCTGAAATGCTGCAAATGACGCAAAAGAATTCAGTGCTGGTGCTCCTGTTGCACCGGTCGGCCCTGTATTACCCTTGGGTCCTGTTGGACCTGTTGCGCCAGTGCCGCCTGTAGCACCCGCGGCGCCTGTTGGGCCAATCTGTCCCGTATTGCCTTGAGGACCTGTAGCTCCGGTCAGCCCTGTATTACCCTGAGGACCTGTAGCTCCGGTCGGTCCCGTATTACCCTGAGGACCTGTAGCTCCGGTCGGTCCCGTATTGCCCTGAGGACCTGTAGCTCCGGTCGGTCCCGTATTGCCCTGAGGACCTGTAGCTC
>CATZNW010000012.1 GCA_958422185.1 uncultured Clostridium sp. | reverse complement strand
CTTTTCGAATCTCCTCTGATTATATAAAAAAGAGCAGGCACTGTTGTGCTTGCTCTTTTCTTGGCGCAGATGAAGAGATTCGAACTCTTGAAACGGTGGTTGCCGTTTACACGATTTCCAATCGTGCTCCTTCGGCCAGCTCGGACACATCTGCATATAAGGCGGATTAATCACCGCCCATATAATTTACTATATTTTTATGAATTAGTCAAGTGCTGATTTAAAATTAATCAACAGGAATTAGGATCAGTCCAGCACCTGGTAATATGCCGAAAACTGATTCAGCTTTGTTTCAAACTTATCCTTTGGCTGTTCTTTGGGCACCTCAACGGGATACTTCCCTGTAAAGCAGCCGTCGCAAAATCCCATGCCCGTATTCTCTGCAAGGTGATGCGTTGCCTCTACGGAAAGATAGGCGAGCGAATCAGCGCCTATTACCTGGGCGATCTCCTCAACCGTGTTATACTTGCAGGCAATAAGATTATCGCTGCTGTCAACATCCGTGCCGAAATAGCACGGAAATTTAAACGGCGGAGAGGACACGCGCATATGCACTTCCCTGGCGCCTGCTTCGCGAAGCAGGCTTACGATCCTTGCGCATGTAGTGCCGCGCACGATAGAATCATCTATCATGATAACGCGCTTATCCTTAATATTTTCCCTTATAACGTTAAGTTTTATTCGCACGGCGTCCTCGCGCATATCCTGACTTGGCTGTATAAAACTTCTGCCTATATATTTATTTTTAATAAAGCCGACGCCGTATGGTATTCCGCTTGCTTTGGAATATCCGAGCGCCGCGTCAAGTCCCGAATCGGGAACGCCTATAACAATATCCGCGTCAACAGGACTTTCTTTTGCAAGGAATTCTCCCGCTTTCATTCTTGCGTGCTGGACGGACGCGCCCTCAATAACAGAATCCGGTCGAGCGAAATATATATATTCAAAAACGCACAGCCCGCACGGTTTTTCCATACAGTGCGAAGTATCCGATTCAAGGCCGGAAGTGCTGATCGTTAAAATTTCGCCGGGTCTTATATCCCGGATAAAATGGGCGCTTATTGTATCAAGCGCACAGGATTCAGAAGCCACAACATAAGCTCCGTCATCCGTTTTGCCAAGGCAGAGCGGGCGGAAGCCCATGGGATCCCTGAACGCAATAAGCTTTGTGGCAGTCATTACAACGCATGAATAAGCGCCTTTAAGATGATGCATGACCTTTGAGACTGCCTCTTCCGTGCTTTTGCTTTCAAGGCGCTCCTTAACTATGGAATACGCTATTGATTCCGTATCTGAAGTGCCGTGAAAGATAGCGCCGCCGAGTTCAAAACTTTTTCTGAGTTCTGCCGCGTTCACAAGATTTCCGTTGTGTGCGACCGCCAGATTGCCTTTTATGTGGCGGATGACAAGAGGCTGTATATTGTTATGATTTTTTCCGCCAGTTGTTGAATAACGCACATGGCCGATTGCCATGTTGCCCTTTCCGAGCGCCTCCAGTTTTTCCTTGGTAAAGACATCCGGCACAAGGCCGTCGCCGCGGTGATGGCTGAAAACACCGTCATCATTAACGGCTATGCCGCAGCTTTCCTGCCCGCGGTGCTGAAGCGCATAAAGCGCCAGATAAGCAGACCTTGCAACATGGGTTGTTTTGTTTTCAAATATTCCGAAAACTCCGCATTCCTCGTGAATACTGTTGAACATAAATGAAACGCTCCCGTTTTTTATCAGTTAGGTGTATAAAGATTCGCATAAGGCCTTGAGGTTGCCGGAGAAAGCTTTTTAAACGGCTTTGACATTACCTCTTTATAATCAGCCCCGAAATATCTGCAATATTTTTTCACATAACCTTCAAGTTCTTTTTCATCTTCCTTTGTAAGAGATGAAACTTTTATATTGGGCGAAAGATTTTCCTTAGGAAATGCGCCGCGAACAAAGATTTTGCCCCCGTGCATACCGGACGCGCAATGCGTGCCGAAAAGTTTTTCACCGCGTTTAAGACCAAGCCCAAGCAAAACAATAGTGCCGCCCGCCATATATTCGCCCAAAAAGGAACCGGCATTCTGACCTATTACGATAACGGGCTTCATCTCTTCAAACTCCTTGATATGGATACCGCCCCGGCAGGCAACATTATCACGGACGTAAATACTGCCATCCCTCATGCCGTAGCCGAGGGCGTCGCCGCTGTGGCCGTGAATGACGATCTCGCCGCCGTTCATCGTGTTGCCGACCGCGTCCTGGCCGCTGCCGTAAACAACGATCTTTCCGCCGTTAAGATAACATGCCAGATCATTTCCCGGTGTGCCGTAAACCTCGATGGTCTTGCCGGCGTCCAGCGCGCAGCCTATGTATCTCTGTCCGTTAACGTCTTTAACGGTTATTTTATTCTTTCTGGAAAGTTCGGCTTTTATTGAATCGTTCAGAGCCTCATATCTCTGAAGTCCGGCTTCAATACTCATAAGGAAATACCTCCCGTAAGCTTCTGGGTTCTTGTTTCCTTATCAAAAAGGAATAAGGATGGGGTGTCCATAATATCGCCCTCAAGTGTATTCAGATCCACCCTGTTTTCAATAAGATCTGTATAGATCCCTGCATTCTCACTTGAATTTATCAGCACGAAACCAACAAGTCTGGATCCTTCAAATATAAGGCGTTTATAGGCGCTTGCGCTTGTTTTTACCTTATCGCTGTACTGTTCGCCGGAGGCGTTTATAAGTCCGCAGGTGCAGATGCGAAGCCCGTAAAAATCAATGGCGTTTACGCTGTATGCACCGCCCATCCTATGATCTCCTCCGGCCATATTTGAACCTGCCGCCATGCCCTGATAAACGGCATTAGGCCAAAGGGCAATGATCTTATTCGAACCGTCCAGCATATCAACGGAAACCGTGCAGTCTCCGGCAGCGTAAATATCCTTATCGCTTGTTTGCATAGTCTGCTGATCAACTATGATGCCTCTGTTCACTTCAAGCCCCGCCTTTTCCGCAAGAGCGGTTTCGGGGCGAACGCCTACCGCAATTACGAACACATCGCAGTCAAGCGTTTTTCCGCTTTTTAGCAGAACCGATCTGACAGAACCGCCTTTAACGTTTGCCTTAACGACTGTATCCTGCAGATGGAATGATATTCCGTGCTTCTCCAGATATTTTTTTACAAACATGGCGCTTTTTTCATCAAGAATAGACGGCAAAACGCGCGGCGAAAGCTCCGCAACGTCAACGCTGGAGCAAATTTTGGAAAGGCCCTCTGCCGCTTTCATACCGATAAGACCTGCTCCTATTACCACAGCTTTTGTATTTTTATTTACGGCCTTTTTGAGTGCTTTTGCACTTGCAAGATCAAGAAAAGTAAACACATTTCTGCATCCGTCTGCGTTTTCAACAGGGGGAACGAACGGCTTGGAACCTGTGGCAATGCAGAGCCTATCATAAGGATATTCCTTTCTGCCCGCCTTAACGGTCTTCTTTTCTCTGTTGATCTCTGTAACCTGAGTGCCGGTAATCACGTTTATCTTGCTGTCCGCGTAAAACTGAGGCTTTTTTAAAAACATTCTTTTTTCCTCAACCGTTCCCTTGAGCAGATAGCTTATTGACGGGCGGCTGTAAGGATAATAATTTTCTTTTGTTAATACAGTGATCTCACCGTTTTTATCCGTTTGCCTGATCGTCTGCGCAGCTGCAAGACCTGCGGCAGAAGCGCCAACAATAATATATTTCATTACTGTTCACCTCCCGCTTCTGCCCACACGAGCGCACGGTTGGGGCAGTTCTTGACACATGCCGGCTCCTCGCCGCCGCAGAGATCGCATTTTAAAGCAATATTACCGGGTTTGATACAGCCGTAGGGACAAACCGCAAGGCATGTCATACAACCGATACATTTATTTTCATCAACAGAAACGATGCCTGTTTTCTTATCCTTGTGCATAGCGCCGGTGATGCACGCCTTAACACAGGCAGGATCATCACAGTGGCGGCAGTTTACGGCAACGGACGCCTCTCTGCCCCCGTAAACGGAGATCCTAGAAACGGGTGCCGGTTCTTCTTCTTTATATGCCGTAACAATATCCTTGGACTTACTGTGCGCCGTTTTGCAGTAGACCTCACAAAGGCGGCAGTTAATACAAAGATTTTCACGAGCAAAAACTTTTTTCAACCGTAACTCCTCCTTACTCTCCGGCGTGCTTGATACCGAGTATCTCAAGCTCTTTTTCATTTAGGCCCACGCCTCTTAGCATAAGTCTGTTTCCGCGCAGCGAATCAACGGAATTGATGCCCATTCCGCCCATGATCTCCTTGATCTCATGATTCCACGCCTTGACAAGATTTATAACTCTCTGATGCGCAATCTCCGGATTGAGTCTTCTTGTAAGATCCGGACGCTGGGTGGCAATGCCCCAGTTACACTTGCCCGTATTACAGGTCTGGCACATATGACAGCCCATTGCGATAAGCGCAGCGGAGGCAATGTAACAGGCGTCCGCGCCAAGAGCGATAGCCTTTACAATATCCGCCGAGCAGCGGAAAGAGCCGGCCGCAACAAGCGAAACATTTGAACGGATCCCCTCGTCACGCAGTCGCTGATCCGCAGCGGCAAGCGCAAGTTCAATAGGAATACCAACATTATCCCTTATCCTTGTCGGCGCGGCGCCGGTGCCTCCCCTGAATCCGTCTATAACAACGATATCCGCGCCTGCCCTGGCAACGCCTGATGCGATAGCCGCAATATTGTGGACCGCGGCGATCTTTACCGAAACGGGTTTTTCTCCGTTTGTTGCCTGTTTTAAAGACCAGATAAGCTGGCGCAGATCCTCAATTGAATAAATATCGTGATGCGGCGCCGGAGAAATAGCGTCCGATCCCACCGGGATCATTCGTGCGTTAGATACCTCTACATTAACTTTTTCGCCGGGCAGATGGCCGCCGATGCCCGGTTTCGCGCCCTGCCCGATCTTGATCTCAATAAACTTTGAATTCAGAAGATAATCCTTATAAACACCGAAACGGCCCGAAGCGACCTGAACGCCGGCATATCTGCCGTATTCCTTAAGTTCGCTGTGAAGTCCGCCCTCGCCTGTATTGAACACGGTGCCGAGTTCCTTTGCAGCCATGGCAAGAGATTTCTGCGCGTTAAGGCTGATGGAACCGAAAGACATTGCCGAAAACATGATCGGCGTTTCAAGAACCACCTGAGGAGGCATCTTGGTTAAAGACTTGCCTTTCTTTGCAACAACCATTTTATCCGGCTTTCTGCCAAGAATAGTGCGTATCTCCATAGGCTCTCTCAACGGATCTATGGATGGGTTTGTGACCTGGGAAGCGTTAAGCAGGATCTTATCCCAGTAAATAGGATACGGCTTTGGATTTCCCATGGCGGAAAGCAGCGTGGATCCGGTATTCGCCTGGCGGCAGATCTCCTGCTGATAATCCGGGGTCCAATTGGCATTATCCCGGTAATCGCAAACATATTTTTCTATTCTCAGCGCGCCTGTGGGGCAGAGGTCAACGCATCTGTGGCAGGCAACGCAGTTATCTGATCTTGAAACCACTGTTTCACCGTCTTTGGGAGAATAGAAATGGCATTCATTGGCGCACTGCCTTACACAGCAGCCGCAGTTTATGCAGAGATCCCTGTCCCTTACAACAGTGAATCTTCTTGGAATATAATTTATCATTTTGCGCCGCCCTCCTCTTCATCAAGTTCAAGCGGAACAAAGACAGGCTCCGCGCCGCTTACGGACCAGACCTTTTCGGGATTGGGGCATACTATCCTGATCGCCGATTCCTCGGACGCGAAATACGCCCTTGTGCCCTTTGTTGCCGCTGTTAAAGACCGCAGTTTAAGACGGTCGTTGATCGCAAGCAGTCCCTTGTTTGAGCCGAGGATAACCGAAAACGGACCGTTTACAAGCGCGGCACTGTAAATGGCGCGCAGACTTGTAAAATATTCTTTTCTTTCGGCGTCCATTCTGTCTATTTCGTCCCATTCGGGAGCGGTCAGAACATCTGCGGCAACCTCAATAGGAAGTCCGTGATGGCGGATCAGATGATCAAAAAGATATGTAATGACCTCGGTATCCGTCTGCATGGTGCAGACGTATCCGAACTGCTCTATATAACGCCTGTTTGCGTCATAAGAGGAGATCTCTCCGTTATGAACGATTGACCAGTCCAGAATATTGAACGGGTGGGAACCGCCCCACCAGCCCGGCGTATTTGTAGGAAATCTTCCGTGAGCGGTCCAGAGATAGGCATTATACTGATCCAGCATATAAAATTCGCCCACGTCCTCCGGATAACCTACCGCCTTAAAGCAGCCCATATTTTTGCCGCTTGAAAAAATGAACGCGCCGTCTATATGCTGGTTAACATGCATTACGCTCTGAACGGTATATTCCTCTTCGTCCATACGCGCCTCTTTCATCCTGACCTTATTCGGCTTTGCGAAATAGCGCCAGATGTCCGGGCCGTTTGCTATGGATTCCACTTTTTTGGTGGGTATCTTCTCAGAAACGTCAACATTAAAGTGTTTAAACAAAAAATCCTCGCACTCACTTTTGGCTTTTGAGTTATCGTAAAAAACGTGAAAGGCATAATCGTCTGCATGATCCGGATAAATTCCGTAAGCTGCAAAACCTCCGCCAAGACCGTTTGAACGGTCATGCATAAGCGCAATGGATTTGATGATTTCGGAGCCGTTGATCTTTCCGCCCTTGCGGTCGATTATAGCTGCGATAGCACAGCCGGACGGGATCCTTACCTGACCCTCTTTAAGCATGAAAACTCCTCCTTCAGAAGCCTTTTACATTGCAATTATACGGCTTCAGATCAATATTTACAATGAAAATGGTACAATTTCATCATTTTATAAAAAAATGAATCGATATAAAGCCCTATATATAGAATAATTCACAAAAGCAAAAAATCTTTGTTAATCATTTACAATAAAAATATATATTATTTATCCAAAAATAATATTTTTTGGTAAAATTAAATAATTTTATCCGGAATATTTTAGCCAGCACGCCACATCAGGAAGCAAGGAACCGTTTGACTGATCCGACTTTTAAAATTATAATTTTACTATATTAAGCATATTCTTCAAAGGGATGATATTTATGGATAAATTAAAGGAAAACAAGCTCAAAAAATTTCCTCGCGCCGTTAAAGCGTTTGTCGCTGTGATATGCGTTATCGCCGTTATTGCGGTGGCCGAGATCGTGTCCCTGGGATATCGGTCCGATCCGTCCGAAACCAAAATTTTCAAAACTGAAAATCCTTATATTGCAACAGACAATAACACACAGATAAGCGCCCACCGCAGCGGGGGCGGAATAATGCCCGAGGAAACGATGATGGCTTTTAAGAACTGCGCTGAGAGCACGGATTTTTCGGTTGACTGGTTTGAGTTTGACCTGCATATAACCAAAGACAATATTCTTGTGTTGCTGCATGACGATACGCTGGACAGGACATCAGACAGCGAGACTGTTTTCGGAGAAGAAGACGTTCGGCCTGAAGACAAAACTTATGAGGAACTGCGCAAACTGAATATGGGCGCAGATTTTGAAAACGAAGACGGAGAAAAGCCCTATTCAGACCTGAGCGGAGATGAAGTGCCGGACGATCTGAAGATCGTGAGAATCGAAGAAGTGCTTGATTACCTGGAACGGATCGGAGGCGGAAAGTACCGTTACATAATAGAGATCAAAAACGCAGATGAACTCGGTATAAAAGCGCTTGATGTACTTTACGGCGCGCTTGAAGAGAGAGCACTCTTGGATCGCGTGATATTCGGCGCATTCAACGAAGAGGTATCGATCCACGCAGATGAGAATTATCCCGATCTTAACCGAAGCGCAACAATTAAAGAAGTGCTGGAATTCTATTCTGCCGCCGTTACAGACGCCGAGGATTTTGAGCCTGCCTATACAGCTCTGCAAATACCATACAGTATGCCGTTTCGCCTGGTAGCGAATCTCGGGACGGTTCAGGTTGTAAACTACGCCCACGAGCATAACCTTGCCGTACAGTACTGAACGATAAATAACAAGGATGATTTTGATTATCTGTGCTCGATTGGAGCTGACTGTATTATGACTGATTACCCGAATATAATGTATGAAGCCGGATAACAGGCAGAACCGAAAAAACAAAAACGGGGTGTGCCGCTTACGCGGTGCGCCCCGTTGTGCTTTTATTCGGCCGACGCGGAAATTACCGCGCCGACCTTAACGGCATTGCTGCCAAAGAGAGGGTAAATTTATTTTTTGAGATATCTGTTTACTTCCCACTGAGAGACCTGGGTTCTGTATTCGTCCCACTCATTCTTCTTGCCTTCTATATAGGCATTGAAAACATGGTCGCCGACCGTTTCCTTAATAAACGGATCTGCCTCGGCTTCATAAACAGCCTCAATAAGGCTGCCGGGAAGGCAATCGATATTCTCTTCCTCAAGCTCGTTTGAATTGAGCCCGAATACATTATAATCCACAGGAGCGGGCGGTGTCAAACCTTTTTTGATACCGTCAAGTCCGGCGGCAAGGCAAAGCGCCATTTCAAGATAAGGATTGCAGGTAGGATCCGGGCAGCGAAGCTCTACTCTGGTTCCCTTTCCGCGTGCGGCAGGTATCCTTACAAGGCACGAACGGTTTGAAGCAGACCAGGTAAGATAGCACGGAGCCTCGTATCCGGGAACAAGCCTTTTATAGGAGTTGACCGTCGGGTTAGAGAATGCGGCAATACCTTTTACATGCTTCATAATACCTGCTATAAACTGATAAGCAGTTTTTGAAAGGCCGAGCTCATCGGACGGGTCGTCAAACGCGTTTGAACCGTCTTCAAGTCTGAAAAGGCTCATATTTGTATGCATGCCCGATCCGTTTATACCGAAAATAGGCTTCGGCATAAATGTTGCGTGAAGGCCGTGTTTTGTAGCATATGTCTTTACAACGTGCTTGAAAGTCATAACCCTGTCTGCCGTAGTCATAACATCATCAAATCTGAAATCGATCTCGTGCTGAGACTCCGCAACCTCATGATGAGAGGCTTCGATCTCATATCCCATATCCTCAAGAGCAAGACAAATATCACGGCGGCAGTTTTCACCGGCGTCATTTGGGTTGAGGTCAAAATATCCGCCCGCATCCGTGAGCTCGGTCGTTGGATTGCCGTTCTCGTCACGCTTGAACAGGAAAAATTCAAGCTCAGGTCCAACGTTAAAGCCAAAGCCCATTTCATTGGCCTCTTCAATCACCTTTTTAAGTACGTTTTTGGGATCGCCCATAAACGGAGTCTTGTTATCAGCCATATAAACGGAGCAGATAAGACGTCCCGTTGTTTTTCCGCCGAACGTCCTCCACGGGAAGATCGCCCAAGAATCAAGATCAGGGTGAAGATACATATCCGATTCATCAATCCTTACAAATCCGTCGATCGAAGAACCGTCAAACATGCACTCGTTATCAAGTGCTTTTTCAAGCTGAGACACGGTTACTGCAACATTTTTCATAAGGCCGAAAACATCAGTGAACTGCAGCCTTACAAATTCAACGTTTTTTTCCTTTGCATCCTTCAAAATGTCCTCTTTGGTAAGCTTGCTCATAAAACATATACTCCTTTTAAAAATATAAAAAGGCATTCCGAAAAAACTCCGGAACGCCTTTGTTCTGAATACAATATCATTATATTTTTCCGCATCAAAAAAGTCAATGCTTTTTTTAATTTTTGTTGCACTTGTAATTTTTACACAAGATTCAAATTGTTCATTTGTGCACTTTTTACAATCAGCCTATATTTAAAAATTCCTCGCTGACTATATCCGTTGCATACTCTGTAAAATATTCCGGTGTGGCACCGCTCTGAGCATGGGAATCGCCGAGGGCGTCAGTATAGTCTGAAAGTTTATATACGGAAAACTCATAATTTCCGCCGGAGGATTCATACCAGCACACAACAGGAGTAAGTTTTGCCGAAGTTATAGAGATTTCTTCGTTTCTTTTTTCAATCTGGATCTCTGCCATTCCCCCGCAGAGCTGATTAAGACTGGTCTGATGTGAAATAAAATTGCCGAGTGAATAGTAGACCAGCATCCTTTTTCCGGTAGTTTCGTTTTCAACCCATTCAACAGGCTGAAGAACATGAGGGTGAGTGCCGATAACGATATCCACTCCCAGCTCGGAAAAGAGCTGAACATATTCGCGCTGGTAATCGGAAACAGAAGTGCTGTTTTCGGTTCCCCAGTGCGGAAAAACAATAACAACATCCGCATTCTGACGTGCGGTATTAACATCGGCTGTGATCTTATCCCTGTCCATCATATTTACGCACCATGGGGTGCTCTCCGGAATAGGAATGCCGTTTGTGCCGTAAGTATAGTTCAGTATCGCAAAGCGGATACCGTTTTTTTCATAGTAGATCACTGAGTTGTAATCTTCCTCGCTGTCATTTGTACCAACATGAACAACCTGGGGATTCTGATCAAAAAACGCGCATTCCTGTTCTATGCCGGAATAGCCCTTATCAAGCGAATGGTTCGTTGCGCATGTAAAGATATCAAAACCGGCGTCTATTGCCGCAGTTCCGATCTCCCACGGAGAATTAAAAGTGGGATAACCGGTATACTCAAACTCGCTGCCGCCCAAGATCGTTTCCTGATTGATAACGGCGATATCAGCGGAGGATATATCACTTTTTATGTTTTCATAAAAGGATGTATAATTCAGTGAGCCGTCCTCCTGCTCGCCGGCGGATATAAGCGTGTTGTGAATCAGATTGTCTCCGACAGCAACAAGGGAAACGCTGGAAACAGCATTGGTAGTGCCCTGCGTGGTCGTTTCAGGCGTGGTCTGAGCGGTTGGCATCTCACTATCCATATTTTTCGTTATGTGTCCGCTGACGGCAAAACCGCAAATAACAAGCACTGCAAGAACTACCGGCACAATTACGCCCGCTATCTTTTTTTTATTTCCATTATCCATATAAACACATCTTTCGGTTCGTTTTATATATTTTATCACATATGCGTATCATAATCAATCCAAGAGTAAACAACTTTATAAAGTAATATATTTAAAATGAAAATAAAAACGCCGGCATGAAAGCCGGCGCAATAATTCTATGTATTGGATTACAGATCGATCTTTCCCGATTCGCCGTTTGCAAGAACATAGTAAGCCGCATGATCCTCAGCCTTAACATAAACCTTAACGCCTTTTACATCCGCGCTCTTAACACCGTTTGCCTTGCATGCGGCCTCAACAGCCTTGGTAACCTCCGCGGTACTGATCTGTTTTCCCGCGAATTCAAAATAAACTTCACTGTCAGCCTTAACCGTTTTCTTAGCAGGCTTTTTGGGAGCCGCTTTTTTTGCCGGCTTATCTTCCTTGGCAGCTTTTGCGGATTTCTTTTCCTCTTTCTTTTGAGCAGCCTTTTCCGCCTTAGCATCGGCTTTCTTAACTTCCGCCTTTACCTCAGGCTTTTCTTCCTTAACTGCCTTTACAGGAGCTGCAACTTCTTTTTTTACAACTTTTTCTGCCGCTGATTTAGAATCATTCTTTTTTACAGCCATAACCAAGATCCTTTCAGAAATAATAATATAGAACAAAATCAGTAAAGCGATTTGCTTTACAGTGTTATATTAGTATTTTTGCACAATAAAGTCAAGAAATTTTAGATATAATCTACAATTCGCCGCTATAATTCAAGCCGGCAAAGTGTGTTTTTGGGCACTTTGCATAAAATATTTTGTCAAAATTTGTTTAGTATTTTAGCAACGCCGTCATTCTCATTCGTATCCGCAACGATATCCGCGCCCGCCCTGAACACAGGAGAAGCATTTCCCATAGCAACGAATATCCCGGCAGAGCGCACAAGTGAAACATCGTTTGAATTATCTCCGAAAGCTGCCGTATTCTTTTTTTCTATACCAAGCATTGCGCAAAGATGAAGAAACGCCGTGCCTTTATCAGTTCCGCGCCGCGTCAGCTCAAGAAAAGTATCCTCAAGCAGACAAAGCTGTATCTCGCCATCATTACCGAATCTTTCTGCCAGGGAATCCCTTTCACTCCTGCTTTGACAGGAAATGAATATTTCATCCGCGCATTTTTTACCGTTCACAAATTCCGTCGCCGGAGCTTCTGTAACTTTTCGTGATGAACGTATGTATTCACCTATCGGGGAGGAACCGTATTTCCGGTTATATCTCTCCATCAGTTCCGGTTTCAGGTAACCTACCCCGTCCGCAAAAGCCTCGTAGGAAATACCGCTTTCATCAAGCGATTTCATAAGTAAAACAGTCTTTTCATGTTCTATGGGCGCACTGTATACCCGCTTGCCTGTTTTCAGATCCGTAATTGCGGCTCCGTTTGTTGTTACCGCATAATCACAGACGCCAAGATCGGTCACACACTTCGGAATGCCCGAAAGCGGTCTTCCCGTTACCGGCACAAGGCGAATCCCGCGGCTTGCAGCAGATATCATTGCATCCGCCGTAAACCGGCTGATCGTTTTGTCATTTCTCAGTAAAGTTCCGTCCAAATCGATCCCGGTAAGCATTATCTTATTTTCAGTATTCATTTTTTTGCCCGCCGCTTTCATTCTTTATGGATTTTTGATGAAACGCCCTTCTGATTTTCGCCTCCAGAAAGCGTGTAAAAGCATCTGCTTTTATGAGTTTGAAAAGAGCGTAACGAACGCCGTCTATAGCAGAGCACACCAAATAGATCAGCAATGCCGTTCCTATAACGGCAAGCACCATGACCGTAGCCGGCATGGACGAATAGTCTGAAAAAGCGCCTTTGATAACATAATTCCATACATATTCGCTTGTGTGGATTATGTATACGCCGAAAGTGAGCGGAGAAAGAGCGCTTATGATTTTAACCGGCACTTTTGAAGAGATCTTTGTTTTTGCCGCTGCAAGCAACAGACAGAACGAACCTGCAACAATATTGGCAGAATAATAGGACAGCAGCAATCCGTCATTTTCAACGGGCCATCCGAATGCCTGTGAACAAAAGCTGAAAGCTGCGCCTGCCAGCATCAACACGGCAAAGAGACCGATCATGATTCCCCTGTTAATCTTTTCATAAAGCTTTAACTTGTTGGCGATTCCGCCCAGCATATAAAGCAGTGAGAGCCATAAAAACGAATAACCGTTGTGCAGCTCGAAAAGATCGCTCTGCCAAACCGTCGGCCACAGGGACGAAAACAAAAATATGACCGTTCCCAGATATTTAAGCTGCTTTTCACTCAGTATGTTGAGCAGCTTATTATAAAACGGAGTAAAGAAAAACATAAAGAAATACGCGGTAAAATACCAGTATGCATTTGTGGAAACAGGAGCAAGACGATTGACAAGCTCCGAAAACGAAAAGGCCTCGGGATGCATACAAAAAACGATAACGGATGAAATGATGCAATAAAATTCAACCTGAAGCCACATGGAGGCAAGTCTGTAAAAATGAACAGAACCCGACTTAACGCCCACAAATCCGCTGATCATGGCGTAAAGATTTACCGCGCCTATACAAAGCGCCTCCAGCAGCCATGCCGCATAATACTGCGCCGAATCCTCTTTTACCGCATAAAGTATACCGCCCTGCCGCAAAACATGCAGGGTTACTATCATCGTCATGGAAATGATCCGCAGCAGATCTATTCCGTAATTTCTGCCGGTGCCCTTTCCCACGCAAAATTTTTCGGCCGCCGCCGTATTTTCCTTTTCTTCAGAAAGCGTAACAGTCGCTCTATCAGTCGTTTGCAAGTTCATCAGCAAGTGCTTCAAGTGCCGGCATATCGCTGTCTTTAAACGCAGATCTAACAGTTACCGTGTTTTCACAAACAGAAATATTCTTCATGCCCTCAAGCATTCCTTTTATCGTGCGTGCTGCGCACGGAGCCCAGGAACCGTTTTCCAAAATACCGATCTTTCTGTTTTGAAACGCCTTGGATTTCAGATGGCAAAGCAGCGTTTCCATTGGCGGGAACACGCCGCCGTCATAGCTTGACGCGGCAAGAACGGTCTTGGAATACTTAAACGCGTCTTCGACCGCTTCAGCCATATCGTCTCTCGTAATATCAGAAAAAGCAACCTTTACACCTTTTGCTTCAAGCAGTTCCTTAAGTTTCAGAGCGGCATTCTTTGTGTTTCCGTAAACGGACGCGCAGGCAATAAAGACGCCTTCCTTTTCGGGCTGATAGGAAGACCATGTGTTATAAAGGCCGATATAATATTCAAGATCTTCCGTGAGTACCGGTCCGTGAAGCGGGCAGATCGTTTTTATGTCAAGTGCCACCGCTTTTTTGAGCAGCGTCTGCACCGGACCGCCGTACTTTCCGACTATATTGAAATAATAGCGTCTTGCCTCACACGCCCAGTCCTCGTCCGTGTCAAGCGCGCCGAACTTGCCGAAGCCGTCCGCCGAGAAAAGGATCTTTTCGCTCTTTTCATATTCAACCATGACCTCCGGCCAGTGCACCATCGGCGCCATTATAAAAGTAAGTTCATGGGTGCCGAGGGAAAGCGTATCACCCTCTTTAACGGCGATCTTCTCCACAGAATCATCTATATCAAAAAACTGGGGCAGCATGGCAAAGGTTTTTGCGCTGCCAACAAGCGCCGCGGAGGGATATTTTACGGTAAAATTTTTAATATTCGCCGCGTGATCCGGCTCCAGATGGGAAATAACAAGATAATCCGGAGTTCTCCCTGCAAGTTCTCTTTCAAGATTGGCAAACCACTCGTCCGTTTTACGAACGTCTATCGTATCCATAACGGCGATTTTTTCATCGATAATAACATAAGAATTGTAAGAAACGCCGTTTGGGATGATATACTGACTTTCAAAAAGATCAAGCTCCTTATCGTCAGCCCCTATATACTTTACGGAATCAGAAAAACTTTTCATAGTATCCTCCTTGAATATAAATCAATTACTAAATTTACAGATATATAATAATATATAAAATATAAAATCTCAACCTTTATTTTTCTGAAAGCGCGGATTTTTCTTTTCGGGTCAAAAAGCCCCTCATTTCTACTGCTTTCCATTCGTTTTTTTCGCCTTGATTTATTGACAACAAACGCCGTTGGTAGTAAAATGAAATCAATAATTTTAAAGGAAAGAAGTCTTTTTTATGGAAAAGAAAAATATCGACTGGTCAAATCTGGGATTCGGCTATATTCCTACCGACGCAAGATTTGTTTCAAATTATAAGGACGGTAAGTGGGACTGCGGCGCCCTTACATCCGATCCCAACATAACGATCAACGAATGCGCAGGTGTTTTGCAGTACGCACAGACTGTTTTTGAAGGGCTTAAAGCCTATACCACCGCGGACGGCAGAATCGTCTGCTTCCGCCCTGATCTGAACGCAGCACGTTTAAAAGCTTCTGCGGAAAGACTTGAGATGCCTGTTTATCCGGAGGATAAATTCGTTGAAGCGGTGGAAGAAGTAGTAAAGGCCAACGCGGCATGGGTTCCACCCTACGGTTCCGGCGCAACGCTTTATATCCGCCCTTATATGTTCGGCTCAAACGCGGTTATAGGTGTAAAACCGGCCGATGAATATCAGTTCAGGATCTTCTGTACGCCTGTAGGCCCTTATTTTAAGGGCGGCGCTAAACCGATCACGATACGCGTTTGCGATTATGACAGAGCTGCTCCGCACGGCACAGGCCATATCAAAGCAGGCCTTAACTATGCGATGAGCCTTCATGCCATTGTTGAAGCGCATAAAGAAGGTTACGATGAGAATATGTACCTTGATTCCGCAACAAGAACATACGTTGAGGAAACAGGCGGGGCAAACTTCCTGTTCGTAACGAAGGACGGTACGGTTGTTACTCCTAAATCCGGTTCTATCCTGCCTTCTATCACAAGGCGTTCCCTCTGCTATGTTGCGGAACATATCCTTGGCATGAAAGTAGAGCACAGGCAGGTCGCGCTTGAGGAAGTAAAAGATTTTGCTGAATGCGGACTTTGCGGCACGGCGGCAGTTATCAGCCCTGTAGGCAAGATCGTTGACCATGGCAAAGAAATCTGTTTCCCGAGCGGAATGGATGAAATGGGACCCGTTATCAAAAAGCTTTATGATACGCTTACCGGTATTCAGATGGGCACCATTGAAGGCCCCGAAGGCTGGGTGCACGAAATCAAAGTCGACTGAGAATGAAACGGATTCATACAAAATACTTAAGCGGTCTGAACAAAATGTTCAGACCGCTTTTACTATACTTCCTTTCGCCTTCTGCGGCAGAATAAACAAATAGATGAATATGGTTACACGCAAATTATTTGCGTTATTTATATACAAAAAGCTGCACAATAAGGCGGCCTTTTTTTGTTTTACCCAGTGTTTCACCGAATTTAAAACGCCCCTTGCCGCGGACGGAGATGATATCTCCCGCTTTCGGCACAAGGGAAAAATTCTCACACAGCGCAGAATTGACAAATATTTTCCTTTGCGTAAAAAGTTCTTTTACCGCGTTTCTGGACAGGTTGTAAACTGCCGCAACGAGCACATCTATACGCAGCGAAACCACGATCTCCTGCTGTTCCTGAGGTTCGCTCTGAATCCTCTCCGGCAATTCGCCGACAACGGCGCATTTAACGCTTGTGTGTTTCACCCTGACAAGATCTTTCACGATATAATCTGTAACCGTATCAAGACACATCAAATAGCCTGTATTGTCTTTTATGATGATATCGCCGAGAGTTTCACGCTTTATGCCGAGGTTCATGAGCGAGCCTAAAAAATCGCGGTGTGTAAGTTTATCCGCAAATTTCTTTGACGCAGGTTCGATCTGGATATAGGAAATGGGGAAAACAGCGGTTTCACAATCATCTCCGAAAGCAGCTATACATCGTTCTGCTCCTTCGTATCCGCCGAATAATCTGAACGGTGATCTAAGCCGAAGTGAAAGCAGTTCGCTCTGCTCCTCCATATTAAGAAAATCGGAAAAGGTGGTATAATACCGCTGAGCCGCCCGCGAAGATAATTCCTCAAATCTTTTCTGAATGAAATCCATAATGAAACACCTTAAACTCACAAACGGTCTGAGCGAATTCGCCCAGACCGCCGTAAATATTTATGAACCTTAAGCGTTTTTACGCGCTTTAACAGCCTCTGTGATAAGGGGCACGATCTTATTGAGATCGCCTACGATGCCGTAATCGGCAACATCGAATATCGGAGCGGATTCATCTTTATTGATCGCGATGATAATATCAGATTCCTCCATACCTGCGGTGTGCTGGATAGCGCCGCTGATACCGACTGCAAAATATACGTTCGGGCGAACGGTCTTGCCGGTCTGGCCCACCTGAAGGTCTTTTGGCATCCAGCCGTTATCCACAACGGCTCTTGAGCAGGAGACCGTGCCGCCGAGTGCGTCCGCAAGATCCTGAAGGATCTTGAAGTTCTCTTTACTGCCTACGCCTCTGCCGCCGGAAACAAGGATCTTTGCCTGCTGAATATCCGCAACTTCCGCAACTTCCTTAACGATATCAAGGATCTCTACATAGCAGTTGTTTTCCTTAAGTTCCGGGTTAAATTCAGCAACTTCCGCCTTTGCGCCTTTTACGGGATCTATCTTCTGCATAACGCCGGGACGAACAGTCGCCATCTGCGGGCGGTTGTCCGGGCAGGCGATCGTAGCGATCGTATTGCCGCCGAAAGCGGGGCGGGTCATAAGAAGCTGATTGTGTTTCTGCTCTTTACCGGGAAGCGGATTGAGCGGGAAATCACCGATCTCAAGTTTTGTGCAGTCCGCAGTTAGGCCTGTGCCTACCCTTGCGGAGACACGGGGGCCAAGGTCACGGCCGATAGCGGTTGCGCCGACAAGCATAATTTCAGGCTTGTATTCGTTGATAACAGCGGTAAGCGCCTGAGCATAAGGCTCTGTTCTGTAAACTTCAAGAACAGGATCATCAACAACGATAACTCTATCCGCGCCGTACTCCGCAAGCGAATCCGCAAGGGCCTTAACATTGCTGCCGAGAAGAACGGCAGTAACATTTGTATCAAGATCTGCGGCAAGGTCCTTTGCCTTTCCGAGAAGTTCAAAAGCGATAGGGCTGATCTCGCCGTCTACCTGCTGGGCGTAAATGAAAACGCCTTTATACTGTTCCATATTTTCTGTAACCATGATTCAGCCCTCCTTAAATAATATGTTTTTCTTCAAGTTTGGAAATAATGTAATCCGCGGATTCCTGAGGGGTATCTAACTGAACTTTTTCGCCCGCGCCTTTTCTTACCTTATCTGAAGCCTTAGCGATCTTTGTGGGGGAGCCGTTAAGGCCGAGGTTGGAATCGTCAACATCTTTAAGGTCTGCTCTGCCCCAAACGGTAATCTCTTTTTTATACGCGTCAAAAATTCCGCCGGGAGTCATATACCTGGGGTCGTTCAGTTCTGAAAGCGCGGTGATGAGAACAGGCATCTTCGCCTTTAACATATGATACCTGTCGTCAAACTGGCGCTTAACGATAACGCTGTCCCCGTCCAGTTTTATATCTTCCGCATAGGAAATTACAGGGATGCCGAGATGTTCCGCGATCTGCGGGCCAACCTGAGCAGTATCGCCGTCAATAGCCTGACGTCCGGTAATGATGATGTCATAATCAATATTTCTGAGAGCACCGGCAATCGTTGTTGAAGTTGCCCATGTGTCCGCTCCGCCGAGAACTCTGTCCGTTACAAGAATTCCGTCATCCGCGCCCATGGCCATAGCCTCGCGCAACACTTCCTCCGCCTTAGGCAGGCCCATTGTAAGCGCCGTTACGTGTGCGCCTGTTTCGTCTTTTATACGAAGAGCGGCCTCAAGACCCGCCTTGTCGTCCGGATTCATGATCGTGAGCATTGCCGCTCTGTTCAAAGTACCGTCCGGGTTAAACTGAACTCCGCCCTTTGTATCCGGCACCTGCTTAATACAAACTACAATATTCATTCTTAACCCTCCTTATTTGAGCAGACTGCCGCTGATAACCATACGCTGAACTTCTGAAGTTCCCTCGTAGATCTCAGTTATCTTGGCATCGCGCATCATGCGCTCAACTTCATATTCTCTGATATATCCGTAGCCGCCGAAGAGCTGAACTACTTTTGTTGTGACATCCATAGCCGTTTCGGCAGCAAAAAGTTTTGCCTTGGCAGCTTCAACGGAATATGTTTTCTGCGTGGCCTTTGCCATAGCGGCTTTGTAAACAAGCATTTTGGCTGCTTCCACCTCTGTTGCAAGGTTTGCAAGCTGGAACTGCGTATTCTGGAAAGCGCCGATCGCCCTGCCGAACTGTTTTCTTTCCTTAACATAATCAATAGCTCTGTCCAGAGCGCCCTCCGCAATGCCGAGCGCCTGGGCGGCAATGCCTATACGGCCGCCGTCAAGCGTATGCATGGCGATTCCAAAGCCCTTGCCTCTTGCGCCGAGAAGATTATCCTTGGGGATCCTGCAGTCCTGGAAGATAAGCTCGTAAGTTGAAGAACCGCGGATACCCATCTTCTTTTCTTTCGTGCCGAAGAGAAATCCCGGAGCGGTCTTCGGAACGATGAATGCCGAGAAAAGTTTTTTCTTTCTGCCTCTCTTGTCCTCAACAACATCGGTTACGGCGATAACGATATAGATATCAGCCTCTTTGCCGTTTGTAATGAAACATTTTGAGCCGTTGAGCACCCACTCGTCGCCGTCAAGCACAGCCTTTGTCTGCGCGCCCTGAGCATCCGTACCTGCGCCGGGCTCGGTAAGAGCGAACGCGCCGAGGAGTTCACCGCTTGCAAGCGGCTTTAAAAACTTCTGTTTCTGCTCTTCAGTACCATAAGTTAAGATCGGATCGCAGCAAAGCGAGGTGTGCGCGGAAACGATAACGCTTGTTGTAGCGCAAGCCTTTGCAAGTTCCTCTACGCACATAACATATGTAAGCGGATCGCAGCCCTGGCCGCCGTACTCCTTGGGGATCGGAATGCCGAGAAAGCCGATCTTCTGCATTTTGGCAACCGTTTCTCTGGGGAACTGCTCGGTCTCATCGGTTTCTACGGCAAGGGGCTTTACTTCATTTTCAGTGAAATCGGCAAAAAGTTTTCTTGCCATTTCATGCTCTTTGCTTAATGTGAAATCCATTAAAAATATCCTCCGTATAAATTTTACATCATATATTGCCGCGGGGCATATGCCCGACACAGCCTAAAGGCTTTCGCCCTGCTGCAGGCGAAAGCCTTTATATTTTGCTGATCACTTGCGGTAATCGTAGAAACCAACGCCTGTTTTGCGGCCGAGCTTGCCTGCGCGAACCATCTTCTTAAGAAGCGTGGCAGGGCGGTATTTCGGATCGCCTGTTTCGGTGTAGATCGTTTCCATAATGGCAAGCACGATATCAAGGCCTACATAGTCGCCGAGCTCAAGCGGGCCCATCGGGTGGTTTGCGCCGAGCTTCATAGCGGTATCGATATCCTCTACGCTTGCGATGCCCATTTCATAAACTGTAATTCCCTCGTTAATGAGAGGAATGAGGATCCTGTTAACAACAAAGCCGGGAGCTTCTTTTACTTCAACGGGAGTTTTACCGATCTCAACCGCGATAGCCTTGATCTTTTCAACCATTTCAGCAGGTGTGTTGGCGCCCGCGATGACCTCAATGAGTTTCATAACCGGAGCGGGGTTGAAGAAGTGCATGCCGATAAGAGGTCTGTCAAGTCCTGCGCCAATCTCTGTGATCGAGAGTGAAGACGTATTTGTGGCAAACATACAATCGGGCTTAACGATATCCTGAAGCTCCTTAAAAGTCTGTTTCTTAACGTCCATAACTTCAAGAGCTGCCTCAACGATAAGATCGCAGTCTGTGCATATTTCTTTTGTGCCCGTTGTGATCTTGGCCAGTATCGCGTCCGCCGCTGCCTGATCCATCTTGCCTTTTGCAATTCTCTTTTCAAATCCCTTTGCGATCTTCGCCTTGCCGTTTGCAGCAAATTCATCATTGATATCGCAAAGAACAACTTCATAGCCGTCTACCTGCGCAAATGCCTGCGCAATGCCGGAACCCATTGTGCCGGCGCCTATAATTCCAACTTTCATTATGAATTTCCTCCTGATTATTTATTTTTGAAAGGTTCTTTTACCTTATCTTTATTTCTGTCCAAGAAGAATGCCATTCCGTATCTCTGGTCTTCTGTTTCAAAGCAGTCTCCAAACAGCTTTTCCTCTGTCTCAATACCGCTTTCAATATCCGTCTGCAGGCCGTCGTTGATCGCCTTTTTGCAGTTCCTTACGGCGATAGGCGCGTTTGACGCAATAATTGACGCCATTTTCTTAGCCGCACCCATAAGTTCCTCTATCGGATAAACGGCGTTTACAAGCCCGATCCTGAGAGCCTCCGGAGCTTTGATGTTTCTTGCCGTATAGATAAGCTGCTTTGCCATACCAACGCCCACCGTGCGGGCAAGGCGCTGAGTGCCGCCGAAACCGGGGGTGATGCCGAGGCCTACCTCAGGCTGACCGAAAACAGCGTTTTCAGAGCAGATCCGGATATCGCAGGCAAGCGATATCTCACAGCCGCCGCCGAGCGCAAAGCCGTTTACCGCTGCAATAACGGGGATCGGCAGCGTTTCGATCTTTCTGAAAACATCGTTGCCCTTTTTGCCAAAAGCCTCGCCTTCGGCTTTGGTAAGAGTGCTCATCTCTCCTATATCCGCTCCGGCAACGAATGATTTTTCGCCCGCGCCGGTAATGATAAGAGCGCGAACTTCATTGAGATCCACAGCGTCCAGCGTTTCATTCAATTCGTCAAGCACTGCGCTGTTTAAAGCATTGAGCGCCTTTGGACGGTTTATAGTAAGTACCGCAACCGCTCCGTCAACTTCATAATTGATAAATTCCATATCTCTGTCCTCTTAACACAAAAATATCAGGTTTAAATTAATCTCTTTCAACAACTGTTGCGCAGCCCATACCGCCGCCGATACAAAGCGTTGCAAGACCTTTCTTGGCGTCCCTTCTCTGCATTTCATGAAGAAGGGTTACAAGGATACGGCAACCGGAAGCGCCGACCGGGTGGCCGAGTGCGATAGCGCCGCCGTTTACATTAAGTTTTGCCTCGTCAAACTTAAGATCTCTTGCAACCGCGATAGACTGAGCGGCAAACGCCTCGTTGGCCTCAACAAGATCCATGTCGTCAACGGACATACCGAGCTTCTTCATAAGCTTTTCCGTTGCAGCAACAGGGCCGATGCCCATAATCTTCGGGTCCACGCCGGCAAGTGCACCGCCTACCCATGTTGCCATAGGCTTAACGCCGAGTTCCTTTGCCTTTTCTTCGCTCATAACAACAATTGCGGCAGCGCCGTCATTGATACCTGAGGAGTTGCCTGCCGTAACGATACCGTCCTTCTTGAAGGCGGGACGAAGTCTTGCGAGGCTTTCTGCTGTAACGCCTGCTCTGGGACCTTCGTCAGTATCAAAAACAACCGCTTCTTTCTTTTTCTTGATCTCTACAGGAACGATCTCGTCCTTGAATTTGCCTTCTTCTCTTGCTTTTTCGCATTTCTGCTGGCTGTTTGCGGCAAATTCATCAAGTTCTTCGCGTGTTATGCCGTATTTCTCGCATACGTTTTCAGCAGTGATACCCATATGATAATCATTGAACGCATCCCACAGAGCGTCGTTGATCATGGTATCGATTGCCTGTGCGTGGCCCATACGATAGCCGTAACGTGCCTGCTTAAGCGCATACGGAGCCATGCTCATATTCTCCATACCGCCGGCAACAACGATATCCGCATCGCCTGCCTGGATCATCTGAGCGGCAAGATTTACGCAGTTAAGACCCGAACCGCAAACCACATTGATCGTAACAGCAGGCGCTTCGATGGGAAGACCTGCCTTAATGGATGCCTGGCGAGCAACGTTCTGACCCAGCCCTGCCTGGATAACACAGCCCATATATACATGGTCCACCTGATCTGCAGGAACGCCGGCTCTTTCAAGAGCGTTTTTTATAACGATCGCGCCGAGATCAACAGCAGGAGTTGTGCTGAGAGTGCCGCCCATTGTGCCGATAGCAGTACGGCACGCGCCGGCAAGAACTACTTTTCTTGACATAATTATTACCTCACATTCATTATTTTCGCCCCGAAAAGCGGGGAGGGTTTCAAACCTTGCCAATATAATAATATAAGAAATCATGATTGTCAATATTTTAACAAATTTTCGGCAAACATAATAAAATTATCGGTTTAAAATCTGTTTTTTCGTGCACTTTGAAAACGTGAAAATCTTCAAAAAAGCTTGATGTTAAGCCGATTTTACAGCTTTGTGCAAAAATTGTCAGGCTTTTGGATGTTTTTGGCATTCGCTCTTTGTTTTTACAAAAAATAATTTATAAACATTGCCTTTAAGTCATGTTTGCGCCAAACGGAACGGAAACAAAAAAAGAGCGGCAATGATGTATTGCCGCTCATAAAAGTCGCTTTAGGCTGCCGAAATACCTTTCTCCGTAAGCTGCTCAGCAGTTGCCGGGAATGTATTTGTATAAACTATATCAAGGGATGCGCTCTTATCCTGAAGAACCAGTACATTTGCATGTGTTACATCAACGTGAACGTTCATCGTATAATCGCCTGAAACGATCTCATTCGTTGCCGTGTTGATCGTAACAGTACCCGAACCGCCTTTATAGCTTACCACAAAGTTATCATTGATCGAACCGGAAGAGAAAGAAAGCTGCTCAATGGATTCAACCGTGGCGGTGATATCGCCGAGCGTGTTGAAGAAATGACCCTGCGCATCTTCGCCGGGCATTGAAAGTTCAACAGCCTTGGGCTGGATCGTAATACTGATCGTACCGTCACCGTTATCAACAACATTTGCCATAAGCACGTCTTCTGCCGTAAGAAGGGACTGATTCACATTGATGCCGTCGCCGACCGTATCCGCGGTGGGGCTGATATTTCCGCATGGCGGCAGACCTTTAAGACCGCCCGTAAACAGACCGCCGACTATTGTGGGAACAAGCTGATTGATAAGATCATTTGACTTGCCCTCTACCATAATATTTTCCACTTCAAGATTTTCCATGCCGAGCAGTTTATAATATGTAGCTGTAGTGCCGTTGTCATCATACTGCGCGGTAAGAGATTTTGTGTAGTTATAGCTTTCAACGTAATAATTTACAACATCTTCAACTGAGTTAAATTCGATTCCGCCGTATGTGCCCGCTGCGAATTCATCAATAGTTACAGCGTCGCCGCCGGCAGCGTTAGCGTCAACAGGAGCAGCCTCATATGCATTACCGGGAGAAATAACGGTAACGACCAGTACGAGAACTACAAGCGCGATCACTAACAACACCGCTAGAATTCTGTTAAAAATACTAAGTCCTGATTTTGCTTTCATGGTGAAATTCCCCCTTGCCATATAATAATAACCTATTTGAAACACTTTTTCAACATTTTTTTAAAATAATTATCAAATTTATCAGCTGTCAAACGATTTGTGCACCGGTCATAAACGCTGCATTTTAAGTTTATTATTGCAATCGTCGCTTTATGTGTTAAAATTAAAATATATTTATTTTGCTTTTATGACGGTTGCAAGCAACAAAATTGTCGGAGATAATATGGATCAAAGAGAAAAAAACACGCTCAGAAAACTGAAACATAAAAATTACGAAGACTTTCTGCTGATAATAAGGGGCATCGAATCCGGCGTTGCGGCGGGTCTTGTTTGCGTACTCTTTCGTTTTTTGCTTTCAAAAGCAGAGGAGTATCTATACATCATTATAGACGCAGTTAAAACCAGTCCGTGGAGATCGGCGCTTTGGATATTCGCCCTGGCCGCTCTTGGGGTCATGGTCTCTCTTGTTATCAGACGCGTACCCGACTCGGCAAGCAGCGGAATACCGCAGGTAAACGCGGAAGTCAAAGGCCTCATTTCACAAAACTGGTGGAAAGTGATAATTGCAAAGCTTTTCGGCAGCACAGTTTCTGTGTTTTCCGGGCTTAGTCTTGGCAGGGAAGGCCCAAGCATTCAGTTCGGTGCAATGGCGGCGAAGGGAGCGGCTCAGATCACCCGCGCCGATAAAACAACGCAGCTGCGCATGCTCAGTGCCGGCGCCGGTGCCGGTATGGCGGCGGCATTCAACGCGCCGCTTGCCGGAGTAATGTTTGTAATGGAGGAGATCCACAGAACGTTTGACAAGGCCGTACTGTGCATGGCAATCGTCGCGGCCGTTGTTGCGGATTTTATCTCAAAGCTTTTTTTCGGACAGGATACCGTTTTTAGCTATCAGTCAGAAACCATTCCTTTAAGATGGTACTGGATCCTGATCCTATTCGGTATACTTTGCGGCCTTTTCGGCGCGTTTTACAATACCTTTATGATCGCATGCAGGGATATGTTTGCAAAGATCAAAAAGATCCCGCAATGGTTAAAATTTGCTTTTGTTTTTGCCGTAAGCGGAATAGTGGGCCTTGTTCTTCCTCAGGTTCTGTGCGGAGGGCACAGCATGGCGCAGATCCTGATCGGGGAACGCCCCGCAACAGGCATAATACTGGGGCTTTTTGCAGCAAAATTCATCTTCGGCGCATTCAGCTTTTGCAGCGGTGCTCCGGGGGGAACGCTTTATCCCATGTGCATTCTGGGAGCATACGGCGGCGCAGCGTTTGCGCAGGCGGCGATCTCGGCATGCGGCATGGATCCCTCGCTGTGGCAGGATTTTGCCGTGCTTGGAATGGCGGGACTATTCGCCTCCATCGTGCGCGCTCCCGTTACAGGCATCATACTTGTTTTTGAGATCACAGGAAACATAAACACGCTTTTGCCGCTTGCCGCCGTCAGCCTCATATCCTATGCCGTTGCCAACACGCTTGGGAGCACTCCGTTTTATACCGCTCTGCTTGACAGGATCTCTGAACACGGCGACGCCGAAAAAGATGCTCAAAAAGGCGAAAAGGTCTTAAAAACATATGTTATACCCACCGGTAGCCCTGCACACGGCAAATTGATTTCGGAACTTGACTGGGGAAAGCACTGCGTGATCGTATCAGTTGAAAGAGGCGATACGCCCATTACGCCCAAGGGCGGAACACAGCTTAGAGCCGGCGACGAACTTGTATTTATGATAAGCCAGCGAAGATACGCTGAGACATGTAAAAAAATAGAGAACGCCATAAACGGAAAAAACGGTGAATAACTTCTCTGCCGGCCGGACCCGGCTGGCATGTTATACAGAATATTGATTTGATCTGCTGAAACACATTTTCCCTGATACAATAATCGGAAATTTGTTTGCAAAAACAGGAACTGCATGTTATAATTTTGTTTACAGTTTATTTTTCGAAACTACGGGAGGACGCAGAATTGAAAAGGGCTGAGAAAAACAAAAAAAGTATAACCGAAATCATCAGTGCCGCTATCAGGCTTTATTCCAAATATGCAAGCACCGATATTTCCGTAAATGAACTTTGCAGGGAAAACAATATTTCAAAAGGAAAGTTTTACCACTATTTTTCTTCCAAGGAAGATCTTTTAATGGTTGCGGCAAGTTATGTTATTGACGATATATGTGCAGATATAGAAGATTTTGACGTTTCCCCCGAAAAGCCGCTTGAGGATAATCTAAAAAATTACTATGCCGCAAGGATCAGATACTGGATCGCGCATACCGATTATTTTATGATTACCTATCTGCTTCTTTCAAGCCACGACTATGAATTCAAAAAGCAGTTTGTTCCGCTCAGAGCAAGATTCGACGCTGCCCTTAACAATAAAACCATGGAGATCATACACACCGCAAACGTGAAAAAAAACATTCCGGACAGCGAACTGCTGGAGGTTATGAAAGTTGTGTATGACAATATGTTTCTGAACAACATGTACAAGATTGTGAGCGCGCTTTCAAAAGGCGATAATGCCATTGCCCAGAAGCTGAGCGACGACCTGCTTGGGCTGTATACGAGGCTCATAAACGTTCTTCTTCACGGAATATTATCAGAAAAAACGCCGGAGGATGATTAATCCCCCGGCGTTTTCAGTATATATCTGATCTTCATATGTACGCCCCGCATATGCGGGGCTGTTTTTCTTGTTTTGCGGCGGCGGAAAAGTTATTCCACGCCGCCGTCATAAACGGTAAAGCCGCATTTGTATGCGCTTGTGCCGTTCACTTTGTAGATCACAAGAAACATGCCGTCGGTTTTGGTAGGGCACAGACACGCCTCGTTCTTATCAAGGCTGCCGGCCTTTCCCTTTTTGGCGGTATCGGTGTAAACGGTCTCAGCGGTAGAACCGTTTTTATAGTTTCTGCCGCTTGTCGGCGCATTCGTTACGCCGCCTGCATATTTCACAAAGCCGGCTTTATGCTTGTTTGTGCCGTCAAGATCATACTGAACGCAATAAGCGCCGCCTTTCTTGCCGAAACACTTTGCCGTCTCCCGCGGAGCAAGCGAACCGATCTCCTCCTTGAAATCGCTTCTAGAGTACACGATCTCCTTTGTTGAACCGTTCGTCCACTTCACGCTTGGTACATACGCGCCGACGGAACTGCCCGAAGAAGCGGAACCGCCGGTTATCCTGCTCTGGTCTTTCGGACGAAGCACGCCGTAAACATCGTCATAATCGTGCTTCTCCCTGCGCATTTCCTTGCCGCTCCAGTTCTGATCGTAAGAATAGAAATAAGAAGTTGTTCCCTCTCCCGTACAAATGGCAAGGTGTCCCGCGCCGCTGCCCTTGTTCGCATTCCAAACCATGATATCGCCCTTTTGGGGAACGAAAGAGGCGGTGTTGCTGATCCTGTCAAACGCTTTCACAAGCGGTGTGCGTTTTGGAAAATCTATCCAGTAATACATGGCATTCCCCCAGCTGCCCGCTTTGATGCCAAAGACCTTATCAAGATAAAGCTTGATAAGATCAACGCACTGCGCACCGTACGCGCCGTCATAGTCCGTCGCCTTGCCGTTGTAAGCTTTTACAAATTCATCATAGGTCATGTGTTTTCCTCCGCATTCCCGGCGTTTTCAGTCTGCGCCGTTTTCAATTCGGGCAGATTGATCACGGATGTCAGAAGTGAAAGTACTCCTGCCAGGCCGGAAGCGCCTGCGCACATGACCCAGTTAACTTCGCCCAGGGTCATCGCCGTAGTGCCTATACTTGCAACAGCGGTTTGCGCCATGGTTCTGACCGCTCTCAGTCCCGCTGCCTTGAACCAGGGTAAAAATTTATTTTTAAGCCAATCCTTCAAGCGAATCTTCCTTCCTTTCGAGGGCAAAGAGCCTGCCCTCATGTTCAATTAGTGATTTTTCATGTTCATCAAGCTTGCCGAATATCCTGGCATGGCGCTCAGCGGCCTTTTTTCTGAATTCGTCCAGTTCATCCTCTTCCCGTTCTATCCTGAAAACAAGATGGTTTATCCGTTCGCTTAACTGCGTCATAGCTTTCGTGTTTTTTGCCAAAGGCACGGCAACCGTGCCGATAAGCCCCACAATGGCAATAATAACAGTTACTACAGTCCATTCCATACTGATCACCTGTCTTAAACGTACATGCGCCTGAACATTTTGGCGTTGTATTCCGCTATCTTCCTTGAGCCTTGAGCATTTGGGTGTATGCCGTCGTCAAGGTATCTGCCGCTCATTCCCGAATGTTCCCAAACGTTATAGATTCCGCAGTCCCTTGTGTTCCAGAATTCAACGCCCATTCTGGAGGCGATATATCGGAAAAGCTCTCCCTTTTGATAAATGCTTTGGTACGCCTCCGTACATTCCTGAAGGGGCGCGCAGATTACGAACTTTGCGTTCGGATATATCCCGGCAAGCGTTTCATACGCATAACGCATCGCGCCTGCGTATGTAGTCCTGTCCGCCTCGGCAAGCGGCAGCGCCTCAAAGGTGTTTTCACCATTGGCGTATGTTTTTACAAACTGTGAATCAACAAGATCAGCGGTATCCTTTTCCGGATTCAAAGATCCGTTGGTTCCCGCCGCAACGATGATCACGTCAAAATCCTCATAGCCGTCAGTACCGGCAGTGTGATTGTTCACCGCTTTCTGCACCTGATTGCCTATCACGTTTCCGGCACTGTCCGAGGAAACAGGATTGCCGTCATACGCTCCGGTATCGCTTTTATCCTGCCATGTCGCGCCCGATACGGCAATATTGACTAACTTTTCAGGCTCAACAAGCGTTGAAAAATAATTTGTCCAGTTGCCGCTGATCTGCGTTATGGAATCGCCCAGCACAAGTATCCTTTTTCCGGTGTAATCCGATCCCGGAAGATACTTGCTGAGTATCTTTTCTTCGCCGTAAGGGATATATTCCGTTACGCCGTCCTCCTGCACCTGCCAGTTGCTGGTATCAAGCCCTCCGCCGTTTTTGGAAAAGCGCATATAGCCGTCCCTTTCCGGCGTGATCTGGCGCCCGGGGTTTTCCGGCGGATTTGAATTGCCTGTGCCGTAATAAAACACTTTTTGAGTATCAAAAAGGCATAATATGGACCACGGTGTTCCCGCAGCTGAACTCGGCGATTCAACGCTGTTGCTGAAATAATAAGTCTTTCCTGCCTTTACGGGAATATATCCGCTCGTCTGCCAGCTTTCGAATCCTTCCGTAAGCAATACTCCGTTGCTCTGTGCCAGCGCGCCCTGCTCAACTTCTTCTTTGTTAAACAGATTCTGAGCCGTTATCTTATCCTGTTTGGCGTCTATGAGCGTCTCAATGGAACTGAGGTCGCCCTGTTTGCCCTGCGGAATAACAAAATCCAGCACGGCGGCATGCTCCGTTCCGCTGTTCGTTACGCTTGCCGGGGTGTCCGGTTCTCCGGTAGTGACCGTGCCGACCGTTACCGTTGCGGCTGCGCCGTCCTTTCCCGGCTCGCCCTGCGGTCCCGGCTCTCCCTTTTCACCGTTAAACGCTCCGCTCTCCGCCTGCTGCTTTATTTCATTTGCTGTTTGCTGCGCCTCTTCTGCCGCGCTGACGGCATTTGCCGCAAGGCTTACCATTTGCGCATACTGCGTTTCTTCCGGTTCGTTTTGTGGTTCGCCGCCGTAAACGGCCTTTCTGTTTAAGACTGAAACCGCAGCGGTCGTTATTCTGTAATCTTCCTTTTCACCTATAACGGAAAAACTGAAATATCCGTCTTTTTCAAGCACCTTTGACGGCACAAAGCATTTATCATCGTTTAAAACAACGCTGTATACCTTGCCGTCCGGATCCGCTTTGAAATGCGCCGTCTTAACAAGTCCCTGCCATTCCGGCGTTTTGAAATCGAACGCGCATTCAAGGCAGTTTTCACCCTGCTGTGCAGAATAAACGGTGTTTTTGATCTCCTGCCTCTGTCCGCAAATCTCTATTTCAATCAGCAAAACGCACACCCGCCTTTTACCGCAGGACGACAGTCAGGCTCAGAAAAAATCAGTAAGTCCTTCATATTGATCCTCCTGTATGTTTTAAGCGGAACGGAGTATGTTTATTTGCATCCGGAACATAATCGGGTAAAACTGCCCCTGATTATTCTATGAATCCAAACGAAATAAGTGCATACCCAACACAACGCCCTGCTCTGCCGCCCCAAAAACAAAGCATGCCTGCAACAGGAATCAACTGCGGAAACGCCGCAACGTTTTTGCATAACACAATGGCGCGCGGGCAATGTCCGCTGCCATCGCCCGACTGAATGAAAATATAAAAAACGGCCTGCCGAAACCTATGGCTTTGTAAAACCGTTTTGATTACAGATATTACACATTATCCCCATTCGAGTCAACAAACAAAAGAAAAACACTCTGAAAACAGGTTTCAGAGTGTCATTATTAAGACCTTTATTTTTTCTTTTTATGTTTTATGCATATTAATAACATCAAATCGAATTTTCACACACCGCGTTTTGGCGTTAAAACCCGGAGACTGCATGTTTCATTGATCTCACATATTCATATACTTTTTCAGGCGCGTTTCTGCCGTGCTCGGCAACGATCTTAACGATTGCGGAACCCACAATAACACCGTCTGCATATTCACAAACTTTTGCCGCCTGTTCGGGCGTATTTATGCCAAAACCAACTGCAACCGGAAGATCCGTAACGGCCTTTATTGCCTTGGTAATTGACTGAATGTCTGTTTTGATCTCACCCCTGACGCCCGTCACACCCAGTGACGAGACCTCATAGATAAATCCTTTTGCGGATCCGGCGATCCTCTGAATCCGGCTCTCGCTTGTCGGCGCGATAAGCGAGATGACGTCTATATCATATTTATCGGCAACAAAACTCAGTTCGTCTTTTTCCTCATACGGCAGATCCGGCACGATCACTCCGGAGATGCCGCTTTCCTTTGCTTTTTTAAGGAATTTATCATACCCGTATTTAAACAGCACATTCAGATAAGTCATAAACACAAGCGGTATATTTATCTCTTTTGAGATTTCCGCCGCAAGATCCATTACTTTATCGGTAGTGGTTCCCGCTGCAAGTGAGCGCAGATCCGCCTCCTGGATAACCGGGCCTTCCGCAATAGGGTCTGAAAACGGAACACCTATCTCTATAAGGTCGCATCCGCCGCGGACCATTTGCCGCATGATTTCTTTGCTGGTTTCCATATCGGGATCGCCCGCCGTAACAAAGCCGATAAACGCCTTGCCGTTTTCAAAAGCCTTTGAAATACTACTCATATATCTCTTTCCCCCTGTATCTTGCTATTGCCGCAACATCCTTATCACCCCTGCCGGAAAGGCAGCAGATGATAATATCGTCCTTATTCATCTGCGGCGCCATCTTCATAACATGCGCAACGGCGTGCGCGCTTTCAATAGCGCAGATGATACCCTCCGTTCTCGCAATATATTCAAAAGCGTTTACCGCCTCATCATCCGTTATCGCAACATACTGTGCCCTTCCCATGTCTTTAAGATTTGCGTGCTCAGGGCCTACGCCCGGATAATCCAGACCGGCTGAAATACTGTAAACAGGGGCGATCTGGCCGTACGCATCCTGGCAGAAATAAGATTTCATGCCGTGAAAGACGCCGAGCGTACCCGTAGCCATAGTTGCGGCAGTTTCTTTTGTTTCAACGCCTTTGCCTGCCGCCTCGCAGCCTATAAGGGCAACATCCTTGTCGTTTATAAAATTATAAAACATTCCTATGGCGTTGGAGCCGCCGCCAACACATGCTACAACCGCATTCGGCAGCCTGCCTTCTTTTTCAAGTATCTGCTGCCTTGCCTCCTTACTTATAACGCTCTGAAAATCGCGCACTATGGTAGGAAACGGATGAGGCCCCATTACCGAACCGAGCACATAAAGCGTATCGTTCATTCTGGACACCCATTCGCGCATAGCTTCGTTTACTGCGTCCTTAAGTGTCTGCGTGCCTGTTTCAACAGGGTGCACCTTTGCGCCCAGCAATTCCATTCTGTAGCAGTTGAGCGCCTGCCTTTGCGTATCCTTTTTGCCCATAAAGATCTCGCACTCAAGCCCCATAAGAGCTGCCGCAGTAGCAGTTGCAACGCCGTGCTGCCCCGCGCCGGTCTCCGCAATAACACGCGTTTTGCCCATGCGCTTTGCAAGCAGGCACTGACCCAGAACATTATTTATCTTGTGCGCACCGGTGTGGTTTAGATCCTCACGCTTAAAGTATATCTTCGCGCCGCCCAGATCCCTGGTCATATTTTCCGCATAATAAAGCAGTGAGGGGCGGTTAGCATATTCTCTTAAAAGAGCGTTCAGTTCCTCAACGAACTCCGGATCGTTTTTGTAATGCTCATATTGTTTTTCAAGGTCTATGACCTCATTCATCAGCGTTTCGGGTATATACTGCCCGCCGTGTATGCCGAATCTGCCTTTACTCATATCTTGCCATCTCCATAAATCTTTTTATTTTTTCAAAATCCTTGTAACCGTCTGTTTCAACGGATGTAGATACGTCAACAGCAAACGGATCTGCCGTTTCTATTGCCGCTCTAACATTTTTTTCTGATATTCCTCCTGCAAGAAAAAACGGTTTATCGGTTTCAGGAATATGATTCCAGTTAAAATTCCTGCCCGTTCCGGTACCGGAATCAAACAGATAATAATCCGCATCATACGCTTTCAGATCGTCCGGCATGCCGCCGGCGCAGTTAAAATATTTTATTACCGGCGCTTTTATATACCTGCAAAATTCAGGACTTTCGCTGCCGTGAAGTTGAGCGATATCGATTATCCCGTCCTCAAAAAGGGAGTTGATCTTATCCGCGCTGTCGTTCACAAAAACTCCGACCGCCGTTATTTTATCACTTAGCAGAGCTTTAAGCCGCCGCGCCGTTTCAACAGTTATGCTGCGCCTAAAACCGGGTGAAAGCACAAAGCCTATATAATCCGGCATGAGCGCGTTTACATATTTTATATCCTGCTCCCGCCGCAGACCGCAGATCTTAATTTTTGCCACCTTTAAGTTCCCTCATTTTCGCGCTTATATCATTTGCCCGCATCAGTGTTTCGCCTATCAACACGGCATCCGCGCCGCTCTTTTCTATGCGGATTATATCTTCACGTGTCTTTACTCCGCTTTCAGACACAAAGATAACGTCTTCCGGAACCAATGTCCTGAGTCTTGCGGAATTTCCGGTATCAACGGAAAAATCGCGCAGATCTCTGTTGTTTACGCCTATGATTCTTGCGCCCGCCGATACTGCTTTTTCTATTTCCCGCTCGTTATGTGCCTCAACAAGCGCGCTTATGCCAAGAGTATCGCATACAGCGATATACTCTTTAAGCCGATCGCCATCAAGAAGAGCGCATATAAGCAGAACTGCGCGCGCCCCAAGCCGTTTTGCCTCATATATCTGATAATCACACACCGTAAAATCCTTTCTTAAAACCGGAATATCAACGGTGCCGACTATATCCGCCAGATACTTATCACTGCCCAGAAACCACTTTGGTTCCGTAAGGCAGGAGATGCAGTCCGCGCCTGAATCCTCATACTGCCGCGCAATATCAAGATACGGAAACTCAGGGCTTATCAAGCCCTTTGAGGGGCTTGCTTTTTTCACCTCGCATATAAACGAAAGGCCGTCTTTCGCAAGTGCTTTTTCAAACTCAAACCCGCCTTTTTTCATTCGCAGTGCTTTAGACTTAACATCCGGGAACGGTTCGGATCTGACGATTCTTTCGTACCTTTGTCGCGTGTTTTCGGCAATCACATTCAAAATATTTTCACTCATTGGTTATCCTTATAAAATCATCAAGCGCCTTTAACGCTTTGCCCGAATCTATTGTTTCTTCCGCTTTCTTTATCGCGTCGCCCATGGTGACGGTTCCTTTTTCGGCAACATATATTCCTGCTCCGGCATTCATTATAACCGCAAGTCTCTGGGCATAAGTTCCGCCGCCGGACAACACCGCCCTTGTTATTTTCGCGTTGTCCTCAGGACTGCCGCCCTTCAGTTCCTCTTTAGCGCATCTTTTGTAACCGAACTGCTCGGGAGTTAAGGCGTAATATTTTATACTGCCGTTTCTGACTTCGGCAACACTCGTTTCACCGCATGCGCTGATCTCATCAAGACAGTCGTTGCCGTAAACAACAAGCGCGTCCGTTACACCGAGTTTTACAAGCGCATTCGCAACCTTTGAAACAAAATCATTGCTGAACACGCCAAGAACCATCATTTTTGCCCCTGCGGGATTCGTGAGCGGGCCGAGGATATTAAAAACGGTTCTTATGCCGATCTCTTTTCTTACCGGCCCCACATATTTCATTGCGCTGTGGTATTTCTGGGCGAAAAGGAAACTGATATTGTCCTCATCAAGCGCCTTTTCCATAACTTCCGGCTGCGCAGTAATGTTTACACCCAGAGCTTCAAGGCAGTCCGCCGTGCCGCTGCTTGAGGACGCCGCCCTGTTGCCGTGCTTCGCTATCTTTACGCCGCTGCCGGCAAGAACAAAAGCCGCCGTTGTTGAAATATTGAAACTCTGCGATTTATCGCCGCCGGTTCCGACTATATCCAGTGTGTCGCAATCCGTATCCATTTTAAGGGCGCGGCTTCGCATGCCGTCCGCGCAGCCGGCTATCTCCTCGTCCGTTTCGCCTTTCATGGCAAGCGCCGTAAGAAAAGCGGAAACCATTTCCGGCGTACATTCGCCGCTCATTATCTCTTCAACCGCCGTTTTGGCTTCTTTATATGAAAGGTCCTCTTTTGAAGCAACCTTTGAAAGCAATGTTTTGATCATAATTCATCCTCCAAAAAATTCGAAATGATCCTGCCGCCGAGCGGAGTCAGCACCGATTCCGGGTGAAACTGCAAACCGTATATCGGCAGGTTCCTGTGCTCTATTGCCATTATCTCGCCGCCCGCCGTTGCCGTAACTTTAAGGCATTCCGGCAAGGTGAATATATCCGCCGCAAGCGAATGATACCGCGCGGCTTTTATCGTTTTAGGCAGGCCTTTAAAGATTGCGGAATCTTCGTCTATTGCGCAATCACACTGTCTGCCGTGCATCAGTTCCTTAGCGTATGTTATCTTCCCTCCGAACGCCTCAAAGATCGCCTGATGGCCAAGGCAGACGCCGAGTATCTTTGATCTGCCCGCGCGCCATCGTACCGCCGCCTCGGAAATTCCGGCGTTTTTCGGAGCGCCGGGGCCGGGTGAGATAATAATATGCTCGGGATCAAGTTCATCAATTCCCGCCAGTGTGATCTCATCATTTTTAACAACTTTTATATCGCTGCCCAATGCACCCACAAGTTGGTATAGATTGTATGAAAACGAATCGTAATTATCAATCAGCAGTACCATTGCGTTCACCTCCGCTGATTTCAAGCGCCGTTAAAACGGCGCGCGCCTTGTTTTTACATTCGGTATCTTCTTTTTCAGGCACGGAATCAGCAACTATGCCTGCGCCGGAGCGCACATACACACGCCCGTTTTTGGCATAGGCAAGCCTTATTGCAATACAAATATCAAGATTGCCTGTAAGGTCGATATAACCTATTCCGCCGCCGTATATGCCGCGCCTGTTATTTTCAAGTTCGTCAATGATTTCCATTGCCCTCAGTTTAGGCGCACCGGAAAGCGTTCCCGCAGGCAGGACCGCGTCAACCGCGTCGACCGCGTCGCAGCCGTCTTTTATTTTTGAAGAAACTTCCGAGCCTATATGCATAACATGGCTGAATTTAAGAATATCCATATATTTTTCAACTTTTACGCTGCCGAATCTGCTGATCTTGCCGAGGTCGTTTCGGCCTAGATCTACCAGCATATTGTGCTCTGCAAGTTCTTTTTCGTCTTTTAACAATTCAGTTTGCAGCTTCCTGTCTTCCCGCGGCGTTGCGCCTCTTTTTCTTGTTCCGGCAAGGGGATAGGTAAAGAGTCTGCCGTCTTTTAGCTTAACAAGCGTTTCGGGAGAAGAACCGGCGAGCTCAATATCCCCTGACGAAAAATAAAACATATAAGGGCTTGGATTCAGTCTGCGCAGTTCTTCATAAGTGTAAAACAGCGAGCCTTCAAATTCCGCCTCGTATCTGTTTGAAAGCACCGCTTGAAAAATATCTCCCTCTCTGATATAACGCTTTGCGCGCTCAACCATTTTGCAATACTCGGCAGTATCAAAAAGCGGTTTCGGTTCTGATCTCAGGCACGGCTTTTGCACCTGCGCCTTTTTTCCGTTTTCAAGAATATCACGCATTATGCCGATCTCCCGGCAGGCGGCGTTGTAATTGTTTTCGGGATCATCGGTTTTCATATTCGCTATCAGAAAAGCCGTGCCGTCTTTATTATCAAACGCCAGCACCTTGTCAAAAAGCATCAGATCCACATCTTTAAAATGGGCGTCATCCTTTGACTTCGGCTCAAATCCCTTAACAGAGTATCTTGCGTAATCATAGCCGAAGAAACCCACAAGGCCGCCCGCGAAATCCGGAATCCCTTTTAACTTGGGGCTTTTATATTCATTTAAAACTTTTCTTATATGCTCCTGCGGGCTCCCCTTAAAACGGCGAACGCCAAATGAATCCGTAATTTTGACCTCGTGATCGCGGCAGGTGATCTCCAGTTTCGGATCATAACCCACAAAGGTGTATCTGCCGTGATTATCTTTATCCTCGCAGGATTCCAGCATATAGCAGTGCGAACTGACGTTTTTAAACTTCAGCAGCGCGTCCGCAGGCGCAACTTCAGTTTTGATCTTGCTGTAAATCGGCACAGAGCCGTAATGCTCCGCCGCATTTACCGCTTCCTGAAATGATGGAAAAACGGTCATAAAAACTCCCTCCGTAAAAATTTATTTTGCAGAGAAAGGCCGCGGAAAAACAAAAAGCCCCGGCAGTATAACGCATATGCATTATACTGCCGGGGACGAATAAACTATCAATTCGCGGTGCCACCCCGTTTTGCGGATAAAATCCACACTCTCTGCAAGGTACCAACATACCTCCGGCCACTTACGCAGGCCTCGCGTTGCGTGATACTCGGCAAAAATGCCTTTGAACGCACCCTCAGCGGTCCATTTAGCAAGCCGTTTACTGCCGCATTCCAGCTCCCGCGGCTCTCTGTGAGTTCGTATCCTGCTTTTATCTCCGCCTCATCGGTTTGGGGATATTCAGTTATTAAAGAAATAATAGCACTGTTTTCAATATTTGTCAAGCGCAAAGAAGTATTTTTTTGCGCGCTTTCAATACTAAAGACTTACCAGCCGAGACGCACAATGGTAATGTCGCAGCTGCCTGTACCGCCTTTTAAGGCTGCCGAATGGCCTTCCGGCGTATAAATATCGATTCTTCCCTTTTGGGAAAGTCTGCTGCCGCCGCGGTCTACAACGGTGTAATTCACACCGTCCACCTGAATAACGGAACCCAGAGGAAGCCAGTTACACGCAACGTAATAGGGATTCGGCATTCCGTTATACACTTTTTTGCCGGATGCCGTTACACCGTTAGACTTTCCGCAGCAGGTTGCGCACGCACAGTAATGGGTATACTTTCCCTTGATCTTCTGACCCAGGGTATATCCGTTTTTGCTCTGTACGCCGTTTGGCTTAACATCTGCGGCCTTTGTGCCGATATATTTGATCTCTGTTACCGGCTGCTTTGTAACTGCGGAGGATACCTCTTCTCTTGACAGTTCCTCGCCGTTAACATATGTTACTTTATACGTAACAAGTTTTTCACCGTCAACGCCCTTGGTTTCAATTCTTGATTCGCCTATTTCAAGGCCGCTGTCCGTTTTGGTCTGCGTTTCAAACTCAATCGTTTCATTAACGGTCACGGTCTTCGTTTCCGTTCTGTAAACGGTGATCTGCATTCCGTCCGTAACGGAAGCGGTCAATTCCGGCTCAGTGTAATCTTCCGAACCAAGGCTTATGCCTGCAAGAGAAATAACATTTTCAACCGTTCCGCCGGAAATGCCGATATCATATGTTTTACCGTCCGCATAAAGTGTAACTTTAACCGGAGCTGAAACAATGATCACCATTCCGTTTTCAACAGCGTCGCCTTTTTCATAATTCTGCGCACTGTTAACATCTTCAATACCGATCTCTGCAAGGGCCTCGCCCACCGTATCGGCGTAAACATCATACTGTGTGATAACATCGCTAAGCTGAATGTTTACCGTATTTAATCTGTCCACCACTATGGTGCCGCCCTCGCCGGCCGTAAAGCCCGCTATATTGAGCCTGTCGTTAGCGCCGAGGGTTATATTTGCCTCATTAAGGATTTCGATAGGTTCTGTTTCCTCTGTTGCAACCGTGAACTGCTTTCCGTTGTCATCAATAACAACATTATACTGCGCCGCCATGCCCGCAAATGCGTTTGTGGCAAATATGCAGAAGATAAGCACGAACGCGATTACCGCTGTCGCCATTAACCTGGTTACACGCTTAAACGGCGAAGCGCCTGATTCATTAATCATCTTAATCTCCTTTGTTTGCACTTGAGCCATAATATTGGCTGTGCTGAATCACAGCGGAACCATTTTGTATTTGAGCCGCTTTGAAGCCGCCCATAACGATGCCGCCGGCGGAAATTCTTTTCCGCTTTCAGAGCCTGTGCCTTTGAGAACACACGCTGCTCTGCCTTTAGTATTTCTCAAGCCTTTGGCATTATAGTTATTTTTGCATAATGTGTCAAACCAAATAAATCTTGTTTTTTGTGCAAATTGTACAATAGCCTAAAATGTTACATTGTTGTAACTTTTAGGTTGACCCAATATCTTGTGGTTTTTTCTTTTAGTGATTTAATGCGATAAAGCAAAATTTTGGTCATTTTAAAAGAAATCACAAATCGTATCTTTATAATTTTGTAACTTTTTGGAACTGAAAAAGTCAAAACAACAATATATTGTATGCATTTTCTTATTTATGCGCATTTTATACCTATATATAGACTCGCTTGCTGTAACTTTTTCAGAATCAATTTTGCTTATTTTGCATATATATAATAGGTATTATATAACTATATATTATAATATATAATAAAGCATGGTATCCGGCCGTGGTTTTTGATAGATCCCTCTGCCCTGCACGATCATTTTCTTTTTATGATTGACAATGAATTTTCTATAATATATAATATGACATATAAAAAATTTGTCTCAGTAGCTCAGTTGGATAGAGCGACCGCCTCCTAAGCGGTAGGTCGGAGGTTCGAATCCCCTCTGGGACGCCACGCCGCCGCAGATATTTGATCTGCGGCGGCTTTTCTTTTGGCTGATTTATTTAAAATTTTCTTGACTTAAAGTAACTTTAATGTTTTATAATATAAATACAGGCGGAAAACAGCGGCATATTTTAAACGCCTAAAAATTTTTTGGAGGAATCAGTATGGCAGAAAATAAAAAAGTTCCCGGCACGGGCGGCGAACGTTATATTCCGTATGACGAGCGCACCGGCAATGAATCTATCGTTTATTTCACAAGAGATCTGTCTGCACAGGGACTGCGCAGGATCTTTCAGAAAGTGTCTGACCCGCTGACAGGCAGGATCGGCATAAAGCTTCATACCGGCGAACCGCACGGGCCAAACATTATTCCGCGTCCCTGGGTGGAATCACTTATTAAAAATGACCTTCCGGGCGCAAGCATAGTTGAAACGAACACCTATTACGAGGGCGGCAGATACACCACCGAGCAACACCGCGAAACGCTGAAAACAAACGGCTGGACCTTTTGCCCTGTTGATATTATGGACGAGGACGGCACAGCGGCTCTTCCCGTAAACGGCGGTAAGTGGTTTACCGAAATGTATATGGGCAAAAATATTCTTAACTATGATTCTCTGTTTGTTCTGACTCATTTTAAGGGTCATATGATGGGCGGATTCGGCGGCTCAAACAAGAATATCGGTATTGGCTGCGCAGACGGCAGAATCGGTAAAAAGATGATCCATACCGCCGAGGGCTCAGACGATATGTGGAGCATTGCTCAGGAAGAACTTATGGAACGCATGACAGAATCCTCAAAAGCAACCGTTGATCATTTTAAGGATCATATTACATTTGTAAATGTTCTGCGCAATATGAGCGTTTCGTGTGACTGCGAAGGTGTTGACGCGGCACCCGTTGTTACGCCGAATATCGGCATACTCGCCTCAAAGGATATTCTTGCCGTTGACCAGGCCTCTGTAGACCTTGTTTACGCCCTGAAAGAGGATGAGCATCATGATCTTGTTGAAAGGATCGAAACGCGCCACGGCCTACGCCAGCTGACCTATATGAAAGAACTTGGCATGGGCAATGACAAATATAAACTGATCGACTTGGATAATAACGGCTGTGAAATATCACCTAAGGAAGCAGTTAAGGACGTAATACCTTTTAAGCCGGAATAACAAAGATCCGAAACGCTCCGCAAAAGCGGAGCGTTTTTTTTAACCCTTTTAGCCAAAGCAGCGTTTTTTGTTAAGTTGCTAAACAATACTTGACAAGTGATTCCCTGCGCGCTATAATATGGAAAACAGGAAGGGGTGAAGGCCCATATGCAGTGCGAAATATCCAAAAATTTTTTTGATATGTTGGGCGAAATCTTTGCCGAGCAAAAGCAGCCTCTGGACTGCGGCGGCAAATTTACGCTTTACCGCTCTGAGATCAATCTGCTTGAGCTTATAGGCAACTGTCCTGAATCCAATGTAAGCGGGCTGTCTGCAAAATCCGGCGTAACCAAAAGCGCAGTAACACAGATAAGTGTCAAATTATGTGAAAAGGGGCTTATAGAAACATATAAAAGTCCCCATAATAAAAAGGAAAAATATTTTCGCCTGACGCCCGCAGGCAACGAGGCTAAAAAGCTTTATGAGGATATGAACAAACAGGCGGCGGCAAACATGCGCGCCTATCTGTGCGCCCTTAGCATGGGCGAAAAAAAGACTATTATGGATTTTATACAAAAGGCAAAGGAATACATGCCGGCGTGCAGCTTCAGCTGTTCGTGTGAAACTGAAAATTACGCGCCGTGCCTTGCGGCGGCAAAAAGAGGGAGCGATAAAAATGCTTGAACTAAAAAACATTTCGTTTTCCGTTGAGGATGAAACAAATAAAAAGCAAAAAGAGATCCTTAACGACATCAGCTTAACGATTGATAAAGACAGCTTTGTTGTAATAACCGGACCGAATGGAGGCGGAAAATCCACGCTTGCCAAGATCATTATGGGTATAGAAAAACCCACAGCCGGGCAGATCATTTATAAAGGGCAGGATATAACAAAACTTGATATAAATGAGCGCGCAAATCTTGGAATCGGCTTTGCGTTTCAGCAGCCGGTGCGCTTCAAGGGTCTTACCGTACGCGACCTTTTGAGCCTGGCTGTAAACAAGAATGTTGACACGCATGAGCTTTGCGGCTATCTTTCAGAAGTCGGCCTTTGCGCGGCGGATTATATAAACAGGGAGATCAATGCAAGCCTGTCCGGCGGTGAACTTAAGCGCATAGAGATAGCCATGCTTATGGCGCGGGGCGTTGATTTTTCGCTGTTTGACGAGCCGGAGGCTGGCATAGACCTTTGGAGCTTTAACAACCTTATCGCTGTTTTTGAAAAATTACGGGATACAAAGCACGGCGCTGTAGTCATCATATCCCATCAGGAAAGGATTCTGGAGATCGCGGATAAGATCGTAGTTGTTTCCGGCGGAGAAATTACTGCGGAAGGATCTAAAGAGGAGATCCTGCCCGAACTTCTTTCCGATTCCAACGCGTGCAGATTCTATAAAGCAAGGAGGAGCGGTAATGACTGATATTAAGAATAACCCTGTTTTGGGCGGAATATTAAAAACCATAGCAGGCATAGCGGATACCCCTAAAGGCGCATATAACATAAGAGTTGACGGCCAGGGCATAGGCCGCCGGAGTACAAAAAATATAGAGATCGTTCCAAAGCCGGAGGGCAAAGGCATTGAGATATATGTTAAGCCGGGCACAAAGGGAGAATATGTGCATATTCCCGTGGTTGTGGACCAGAGCGGTTTTCAGGATCTTGTTTACAACGATTTTTATATTGGCGACGATTCCGACGTTGACATTATAGCCGGCTGCGGTATTCATAATGACGGAGAACATCTTTCGCAGCATGACGGTATCCACACGTTTCACGTTGGAAAAAATGCAAAGGTCCGTTATGTTGAAAAGCATTACGGCGAGGGCAACGGCAGCGGAGAACGCGTGCTTAACCCGGTTACGGTAGTCCACCTTGAAAAAGGCGCTTACCTGGAAATGGAGACCGTGCAGATAGAGGGAGTGGATTCCACAAAACGCGTTACAAATGCGGATCTTAAAGAAAATGCACGCCTTGTTATTAAAGAAAAGATCATGACCAGCGGAAACCAAACCGCCACAACGGATTTTACCGTTGAGCTAAACGGTGATAACTCAAGCGCGGAGATAAGTTCCCGCTCCGTTGCCAAAGGCAATTCAAAGCAGGAATTCTATTCTGCGCTTCACGGCAACGCCGAGTGCGCCGGGCATTCGGAATGTGACTCTATTATTATGGAAAACGGATTTGTTAAATCCGTACCTGAAATCATTGCAAATGATGTAAATGCTTCGCTTATTCATGAAGCGGCAATCGGCAAGATCGCAGGCGAACAGATCACAAAGCTCATGACTCTTGGCCTTTCGCATGAGGATGCGGAGTCACAGATCGTAAAAGGCTTTCTGAAGTAAATATAGTATAAAAAAACCAGGGCGGCACACAGATCCGCCCTGGTTTTTGTTAAACGGTTTGTAAAAGCTTCCGGCAGAAACCGTACGCTTTTTAACAACATTTTATACTTAAAATATTAATGGTGGAAAAGCCTGATGCCCGTCATAGCCATTGCCATACCGAATGCATCACAGCAGTCTATAACCGCCTGATCCCTAACGGAACCGCCCGGCTGGGCAATATACTTCACGCCCGATCTGGCAGCGCGCTCAATATTATCCTCAAACGGGAAGAATGCATCTGAGCCCAGCGCCACTTTATCCATATATTCGTGCCACTCTGCCTTTTCATCCGGCAAAAACGGTTCGGGCTTTTCTGTGAAATACTTTTTCCAGAGGTCGTTTTTGTAAAGGTCCTCATATTCGTCGCTGATATAGAGATCTATTGCGTTATCCGCCTCACATTTTCTGATCCCTTCAACAAACGGCAGGGAGGTAACCTTTTCATGTCTGCGCAGCCAGTAATTGTCCGCCTTATTGCCGGCAAGGCGGGTACAGTGAATTCTGGACTGCTGGCCAGCTCCGACTCCGATCGTCTGACCTCCCATTGCATAACACACGGAATTTGACTGTGTATATTTAAGAGTGATCATTGATATGAGCAGATCGATCTTAGCTATCTCGGAGATCTCTTTTATTTTTGTGGGCATATCGTCAAAAAGGCTCATGGTGATTCTGGCGTTATTTCTCTTCTGCTCAAATTTGATGCCGAACACCTGTTTCGTTTCCATTTCTTCAGGCACATAATCGGGATCCATTTTAATAATAAGATAATTGCCGCGCCTTTTCTTTTTAAGTATTTCAAGAGCCTCATCGGAATAGGACGGGGCAATAATGCCGTCTGAAACCTCTCTTACCAGAAACTGTGCAACAGATGCGTCGCATTCGTCTGAAAGCGCTGCGAAGTCGCCGAAAGAGGAAACTCTGTCGCACCCTCTTGCCCTTACATATGCCTGAGCGATAGGAGAAAGCTCAAGTCCTTCAGGCACAAAGCACACTTTTCTGTCCGTTTCCGAAAGCGGCTGGGCAACCGCTGCGCCCGCGGGGGAAACATGTTTAAACGAAGCCGCGCTGGGCAGTCCCGTTGCCTCTTTCAGCTCTTTTACAAGCTGCCATGAATTAAACGCGTCCAAAAGATTAATATATCCCGCGCTTCCGTTTAATATCTCAAAAGGCAGTTCCTTGCCGTCCATATGAATCCGGGCGGGATTCTGATTCGGGTTGCAGCCGTATTTAAGGGTATATTCCGTCATTTAACATTCCTCCGCTTTTTATTCATTTAAGTATATCTATTTTATATCAGCAGATTGAAAAAAGCAAGAAAAAATGATACAGTATATAAAAGTTAAAAAATAACTGGAAATCACTGATCCATGAAAGGCAGAATATTTTGAAAGGCATACTTGCGGTAAACCATTTTTTAAACACTCAAAAATTCAGCACCCTGCACAGGCATTTGCTTGAAAGCGCGAAAAAATGCGGCGTTGAACTTGTCCTTAAGACAAATCTTGAACTTGCGCTTGAAACACCGAAAGCGGATTTCGTGCTGTTTTGGGACAAGGATATAAACCTTGCCGCGCGGCTTGAAAAAAGCGGGCTTCCCGTTTTTAACAGCGCAAAAAGCATTGATCTGTGCGACGACAAGGCAAAAACCTGCATAGCGCTTGACGGAATAGTAAAACAGCCTAGAACTTTGATAGCGCCCAAAACTTATTTTAAGGCGGATTTTACACGGTTTGTTGACGGCGCCGTTAAAGTTTTGGGGCTGCCGCTCGTTTTCAAAGAATGTTTCGGCTCATTCGGCGAACAGGTATTCCTTTGTAAAAGCAAGGCAGACATCTTAACGCACATAACCGAAAAGCCGTTTATCCTTCAGGAATTCATTGCCGGTTCCGCCGGGCGGGATATAAGAATAGAAGTAGTGGGCTCAAAGATAGCGGCGGCGGTGCGCCGTGAGAACAAAAACGATTTTCGCGCCAACGTTACAAACGGCGGAAAAATGACGCCTTATACGCCCACCGATACCGAAAAACAGACTGCCCTTGCCGCCTGCGGCGCGCTGGGGCTGACTTTCGGAGGCGTGGATATTCTGGAGGGCGGATATGTTTGCGAGGTAAACAGCAACGCCCATATTATTAACATAATGAACTGCACGGGCACGGATATTGCCCCGCCGATCTTTGAGGAGATAAGGAGCAGACTTTGAGCGGAATTTTGATATACAGCAAAAAAGAGGCTGAACGCAACGCCTTTGCAGTTAAAAAGTTTAAAGAATATCTGGGTGTTAGCCTTGTTCTGGAAAACGAAGCGGATCTCAGCACACCGGCAGATTTTGTGATAAACAGAACAAACAACGCCGATATTGCTCAAATTTTCGAAGACCGCGGCATACGGGTCTTCAATCCCGCCTCGTTGACCCGCCTTGCGAATAACAAGCAGAAATGCTATGAATTTATGCAAAAAAACGGTATTGAGATCCTGCCTGTAAACCAAACCGAGCCGCCGCTTATTGAAAAACCCGCAAACGGAAAAGGCGGCTTGGGCGTGCGCCTTATTAAAAGCGGCAAAGTGGAAATAAAGCCAGATTATGTTTATCAGAAACCGGCGTCAGACCTTGGCAGGGATCTGCGCGTGTGGCTCATAGGTGGGAAAATCATTTGCGCGGTATTAAGAGAGAGCGAAACCGATTTTCGCTCCAACTACTGCCTTGGCGGATCGGCTCGGATCTATCCGTTAAGTGAACGGGAACGCGCGCTCGTTTATAAGATATCCTCGCTTATTAAATCTGATTATATAGGCATAGATTTTGTTTTTGACGGCGGCAGAGCCGTTTTTAATGAGATAGAAGATGCAGTCGGCGCAAGAATGGTATACGATAAAACCGATATTGATATTTTGCGTCTTTACTGCGAATACATAAAAAAAGAGATGAAATAAATGGAAAAGATCGCCATTATCGGTTTTAAAAACACGAGCGCTATAAAAGAAAGATACGCCGGAAAAGCGCAGTTGTATTTTGACGTGTCCTGCGAAAACGACGCCGGAAAATACGCATATTCCGCCGTTTTCATAAACAGCAAAGCAACAGAAGTCATAACAAAATGGCTTGGGAACGAGCATTTACGCTTGGCAGCAAATGAAAAAGTCTTGTTTGAAGAGATAGATTTTTTTCTTGGAATTCCCCAACCGTTTGAGATAGAACGTAAATTTCTGATAAAAAAGCCGGACGAAAAAGAACTTCCGGAATACGCCCTTTGCGATTATGTTGATATTGCGCAGGCGTATATCAATAAGGACGGCAAAAGATTCCGGGTAAGAAAACGCGGCAAAGGCAGAGATTTTATCTATATCAAAACGGAAAAGATTAAGATAACAGAAATAAAAAGAGTAGAAAAAGAGAGCCGTATAACAGAAACAGCGTATCTTGAAAGCATAAAGGGAGAAAAAGTGCTTTACAAGCGCCGCTGGCTGATCATTTACAAAGAAAAATGCTTTGAACTTGATCTTTTCCCATTTTGGGAAGACAGAGCACTGCTGGAGATAGAACTGAAAAGCGAAACGGAAAATTTTGAACTGCCGCCGTTTTTAAACGTAATAAAAGAAGTAACGCGGGACAGAACTTACCGCAATTCTGTGCTTGCGAATATCTACGGAATAACGCAACAATAAATATATATTCGGCAAAAGGCCCGCAGAGTCATTATACGCTCTGCGGGCCTGCTGTTAAAATTATGATCCATGTATTCTGAAAAATATATTTTGACGAAAAGCCGTCTTCAAGAACAAAAGGCTGTAATATAACGGCCGCAAATCCGCGGTAAACTCAATAAGGGAACGGGGATTTTTCCGGCAGGGTAATAAAACTGCCCATTTTTTCATTCCATTCCGGAGGATCCCAACGCGGCGCTCCGCTGGCGCTTGTAAAGGTCATTTCGCCGAATTTAAGTGTGCCGTCGTTAAGCCTGTAAAGATCCACCCTTACATGGCAGAACCCCTGGGAAAGTATCCGGGCAATCCGCAGCATTTCTTCAAGATTATCGGGTTTCGGAACCTCCCTGTCAAGCTGAGGATTATTATATACAAACTCCTGACGGTTCCATTCGGTATCATAAAACACCATTTTAAGCGCGTCCTTATTTCTGTCCGTCAGAAATTGAACGAACTTCGGTTCGCCGTCAAAACACCAAAACTTATAATCGTCAAGGCCGTCATTATTTTCAAGATACTCTTCCGCTATGATGCGGGGCTTTATATTGTGATAATGGGGCTCTATTCCGTTACCGAAAGCATAATTAAAACTCAGCCATTTGGCAAAAGTGCGCCTTGCATCCGTTGAATTGAATTTTGACTTGTCTGTTACGATATAGTTAAACTGACAGCCGTGATTTGCCTTTAATACAAATTTCTGCGGCATTGCGGAAAAATCGATATCGTCAAAATCGTCCCATACGCCAAGAAGTTTTACAAGATAGTTTTCACCAATCTTATCCCGCACAAAATCACGAACAAGATATTTGTCTGCCAGCTGTGTTTTCAGCGGAGTTGAATCATAGATCTTCAGCCACTGTATCTTTTGGTTAAACGTTACCGGATTTTCAAGTTCAAGCTTCTCTCCGGTTTTTTCCATAAACCAGTTGGCCAGCTCTTCTTTATATCTTGCGGGAAGGACCGATTTATAGTAATCGTGTTTTTCCCGTTTTATCTCGTCTTTCAGCCATTCATTTGCGTTTCTGGCATAATAAAACGAAAGGCGGTTTCGCTTTTCGCGCGCCGTTTCATTACGTTCGCCAATATCAAACCGCTTTTTCAGCTCAGAAAGCGCAGATCTGTTTTCATTGATGCGTTCATCAGATCTGGCTCCTGTATTTTCGTTGTCGGACACGCGCTTTTCAAGCTGATCAAACTTGCTTTCATTTTCGTGAACGCGTATTTCGGATTCTCCTATGCGCGCTTCAAGTGCGGCGGCGACACGTTCGTCGTTGCTTACCCGTTTTTCAAGGGCATCAAGCCGCAAGGAAAGCTGTTTCTCACGTTCTTTTAATTTATCTATCTGGGCTTTTTGCGTGCTGACAGTTCTTTTTAGGCTCACAAATCTTGAATAATTTACCGGCACGAACCTGCTGATAAATTTTTTCAGCCGCCCGATCATTTTTTCCAATTCATATCGATCTCTTTCATTCACTGTAATTTTGTTTTAACGCCGCGTCGGATCACAAAATATCACGATCCGTCCGCCTGCGCCGTCCGTTATCTGCGCAGAACGCACACATTTATGTATTGCTCTCCGCCGCGCCGGCAAAGATAAGGGCTGAACCGGCCGTTTTCTTTCTGAGAACCGCAAATGCGGCAATGAGAACAGCATATATCGCTATCCAGCAGATATATGATTTGCTCAGATGCATACCGGCATTTAAAATTATGAATGTTGAGCAGAGTTTTCTTGCTCCGCCTATAATAAATCCTATAATAGAGAAATCACAGATGAGGGAGGCATTTTTACCCTGAAATATAACGCACACGATCCCGAGCACACACACGGCAGCTATGTAAAGACCGGCGTCTATCGCATACGGCAGCATCATGCTTTCCGTTTTTATATAGGCGTATTTTTCCAGATCGTTTGAAACGCTCGTTACAAAAGGAATCACAAGCAGCAGCGCGGCAACAGGCAGCGCCCGGATAGGATCTTCCTGTTTCTTTTTTGAAATAAGATAGAGCCTGTAGATGATATAAAGGAACAGCACCAGCGCCATTTTGCGCACGATAAAATAAACGCAGGACGCGTCAAGATCATAATACCGCAGCATATCTATATTGGGCGGCAGTATCTTAAACGCGAAAATGCTGGCGATCATACCGATATACACGTCCCCAGCCTTAACAAGAATAAGATAGACCACGGCAACGGCAAGCGTAAACACAAATGCCTGAATCAGCGCGGAGGTCTCGCTCCACGGGGTAAGCCTTTTAAGCGCCTTTTCGCCCGCATAACACAGAATAACGATTGCTAACGAAAACAGAGATAACCACTGATTTTTAGTAAACTTTAATTTTTTCATACGCATCACTTTCATATAATAAATAGATTACGGTTTATATTATACAAAATATTCTGCGGCAAATCAATTCGGTAACTTACCAAAAATATCCCTGTTTATGTGTGAAATGTTCACAACGGAAATATTCGGCCGCATTCCATATATAAATAAAACGCCCTTTTTCAGGGGTGTTTTATTTATCAGTCTGCAAGGCAGTCATCAAGTGCTTTGATAATTGCTGCTTTATCCATATCCCTGCCTATGAAAACGATTTTATTGATCCTGTCGCCGTATTTCGGATCCCACGCCGCGGCAATATCCGGATTCAGCTGAAGGATCTGCTTTCTTTCCCTTTCCGGGAAGCAGGCGATCCATTTTCCGTCATCGGTAGCGGTCTTCTGCCTGCCGCTCTGCTCAAAGATATAAGCCGTATCGGGATCTTCCCTGATCCAGAAAAGGCCCTTTGCCCTGATTACCTCCTGAGGCCATTTCGCGAAAACGAATTCTTCAAATTTCTGCTTTGAAAGCGGCTTTACATTCTGATAAACGAATGTTCCTATTCCGTATTCCTCCGCCTCACCCTCGCCGTGGTGGTGATGGTGGTGATGACCGTGTTCTTCATGCTCATGTTCATGCTCTTCGTGTTCGCCGTGCTCATCATGCCCGCTCTCTGAATTTTCACCCTCTCCGCGCATTGCCTGTATCCAGCCCGCGCTTTCAAGGATCTTTTCATAATCAAAGCGGTTTGTTGAAAGTATTTCGCCTACATCAACATTTCCGTAAGTGGTTTCAATGATCTTTGCCTGCGGCTGGAGCGCCTTTATAACGGCAAGTACCTTTTCCCTTACTTCCGGGGACACTTCGTCAACTTTATTCAGCACAATGGTTGTGCAGTATTCGATCTGCTGAACAAGCAGGTTTTCAATATCCTCCTCATCCATATCTTTTTTAAGCAGGGAATCGCCGGCACCGAATTCATCAGCCATACGTTTTGCGTCCACAACTGTGGTGATATTATCAAGATACGCAACGGCGGGCAGATCTACCGACGGGTCTGTGCCGTCCAGCATACAGATGGATCCCGCTATAGGGCCGGGTTCGCATATTCCCGACGCCTCAATAAGAATGTAATCAAATTTTTTGCTCTGTGCAAGGCTGATGATCTGTTTCATAAGATCCACCTTCAGTGTGCAGCATATGCATCCGTTTGAAAGCGGAACCAGATTTTCATCCTTTTGCGTGACCGCGCCGCCTTTCTGAATAAGCGAAGCATCTATATTCACCTCGCCTATATCGTTTACGATAACGGCAACACGGTAACCTTCCTGATTGGAAAGAATGTGATTAAGCAACGTTGTTTTTCCGGCTCCAAGATATCCCGTAAGCAGGGATACCGGCACAAGGCCGTTTTTGTAATTCATTTTATCTTCTCCTTAGTTTGTTTTATTTCTTACATTTAATAGGATAACACCGCTGTCAACCCCGGTATTCCCTAAACCTTTTATAAGCGGTTGAATTCATTGCGAATCGGAGCACATTTACCGCTGTGCGCTGAAGTTCCGCAAGGGTCATTCCTCCCCGGTCACCGAAAGACTCAAGCAAAGTGCCGTCCGGTTTCCTTTTTCCGCTTCGTTTTCCGCCCGGCATAAGCACATCTACCTGGGCGCGCACTCTGTAAGCATTGTCACGAATGTTCGGGAACTCGGGGCTTTTTCCTTTTTGCATCCACCAGTCCGTCATAACGTTTCCTTTATAATGCCATTCTTTTCTTAAAATATCCGTGCACAGTTCGTAATTATAATGGTTGTAAACGCCGTTTATTTTATTGTAAGAAGTCATTATGTTTTGCGGCTGAGCCTCTTTTACGCAGATTTCAAAACCTTTCAGGTATATCTCTCTGAGCGCACGCTCTGAAACGCGGGAATCATTTTTTGTTCTCGCAAATTCCTGATTGTTGCAGGCAAGATGTTTCGGGCAGGCCGACGCTCCCTTGCTCTGAATTCCTCGCACCGCTGCCGCGGAGATCTTGCCGGAAACATACGGATCCTCCGAATAATACTCAAAATTTCTGCCGCAAAGCGGATTTCTGTGGATATTCATACCCGGGGCAAGCAAAACATCGCTGCCCCTTTCAAGCATCTCCGCCGCCACCGCTTTATAAACTTCTTCCACCAGCGCCGTATCAAACGAGCACGCAAGCAGCGAACCTATGGGGATAAGCGAGCATTTTGCGCTGAGGCGAATACCGGACGGGCCGTCCGTAGTGATGACCGGAGGAACGCCTTTATCCCTCAGGGACTGCAATACGCCGCCAAACGCGCCGGCATTGCCGGCAGCGCCGAGTTTGCTGTTCATCGTATAATCCCCACGCGTAAGCGCCTCCAGCTCGTCAAGGCTGAGCGTTGAAACAAATTCTTCCAATGTGTTTTTTCCGTCCGCAACGTCAAAGAGGGAAATACTGCTCTGGCAGGACGGAGAAAACGCCTGCGGCATTTCATCCGTGATCTTCTGCCGAAGATCCGTTTTCCTGAGAGGAACAGGCCTTTTTACCGGAATATATCCGTTTATGCCTTTAACGGGATTTATAATTTCAAATTTTTCAGTGGGGGCAAGATTTTCGGAAAGTTTCTCATAAAGCGAGGTCTTTTCCTGATAATATGAAAACACCTTTTCGGGGCAGTCCGCCGCCTGATCAAGGTAGAAGCCATACTCGCCCGCCTGCGTTACATAGGAGGATTCAAATCCCGAAACGCCCTGCGAATCATAAGAAGTCAGCTGATACATGGAAACAAAAAGTTCAATATCCTGCTCCTCGTTCGGATCTAATAGTTTTGTTTTGGAAAATGCGGCAAGTTCCCTGAGCGGATTGCCCAGCACGCCCTGCGGCTTTTCAAGATACAGCATAACGGAGCGTTTCCCCGCGCGGCTGCCGGTGTTTTTAACGGTTACTTCAAATAAAAAGCCGTTTTCCTTTGCCCAGGCATTTTTAAGTTTCAGTTCAAAATCAGTATAACTTAAACCAAAGCCGAAAGGATAAAGGACTCTGTCTTTGGCGAATGTTTCAAAATACCTGTAACCCACATAGATATCTTCCGAATAATGATTGAATTCACGGTTTGCAAAATCCGCCGAACCCGGGTAATCCTCATATTTCTTCGCAACGGTATCAGCAAGCGCGCCGCACGGATTCGCCTTGCCGCAAAGGAGATCTGCGGCTGCCGTTCCGCTCTCCTGACCGCCCTGCCAAAGCAGCATAACGGCGCCGATCTTATCACCGTAGTCCTCTATCCACGCCATATCCATGATACAGCCAATGTTCAGCAGCACAACGGTCTTTGGAAAATAATCGGTAACAACATTCAAAAGGCGGCGTTCGTCATCCGTCAGATACCAGCTTCCTTTTTCCAGCGCGCAGTCCCTGTCCTCCCCCGAAGAACGGCCTATAACAATAACGGCGCAGTCCGATTCCCTAGCCGCCCTAAAGACCTCTGCCGCCTCAATCGGCATTTCGGGATAAAAACGGGGCCACATGCCCCAAACAGAATCCTGTATCTTATTTTCCGCGCACCACTTTTCATATTTCTGCGCAAGACGCTCGTTGAGCATCAGACCGTCACACGCGCGGATCCCGTCAATCAGATTTACCTCATACGGTCTGTTCACTTCGCCGCCGGAGCCGTAACCGGTATAAAACCAGTTATACTGAACGCGCCCGAAAACGGAAACACACTCTTTATTCTCAAGCGGCAGAACGCCGTTATTTTTCAAAAGCACCGCGCCTTCCGCCGCCGCTTTTGCAAACAGCGCGGAATTGCTTTTATCAACGCCGCCGTTTTCATCCGCACGGACTTTTTTCTGAGAAACGGAATTGAGCGAAACAAAAAAACTGCCAATGGCATTTGCCGCTTTTTCAATCAATGTATTCATACCGATCCACCTTAATCTATCAATTTAAAAATTCCAACAGATTTATATTAACAAATATACGCAAAAACTGCAATATAAAAAACGGGCGGAACTCATCCGCCCGTACGCTGTTTTTGAACTGTTGTATACGATGAACAACATTAAAAGCCGCACGGTTTGCAGACCATGCGGCTTTGCATCGCATCAGTTAAGAACTTTGAAATCTACCTTGCCGACCTTTGTGCGCGGAAGCTCGTCAATGTAAACGATCTCTCGCGGCAGGCTCCATTTGGAAAGATTCTGCTCACCGAAATGCCTGATCTTTTCAGTAAGCGCCTCTTCATCATCCTTAGCGAATTTTTTGTTTTTAACAACAAAGAGTTTAAGCATCGTTTTGCCGCCGTCCTCTTTGCCGATAACGCAGCAGTCATAGATCTCTGCCATGGATCTGTATGTTTCCTCAATAAACGAGGGATAAACCAGATATCCGCTTATCTTATATACCCTCTTAAGGCGCTGGCGGTAATAGATGTCGCCCTTTTCGTCTATAAAGCACATATCGCCCGTGTGCAGCCACACTCTGCCGTCCTCATGCTGAACAAGCATCTTCGCAGTCTCTTCCGGATCGTTCCAATACCCCTGCATAAGCGTGGGGCCGTAAACGCAGAGTTCGCCGTCCTGGCCCTTTACCTCCTCAGTAGTTCCGGGCTTAACCGTCATAACTTCAATATTATAAGTAGGAATACCGATACAGCCCTGCGGCGCCTCACGCAGCGGATCGGTAAACGTACAAACAGTAACGCACTCCGTTAAGCCGTATCCGGTAACAAAATGGCATTTTGCGCCGTTATCCTTAAGCAGCCTATCCATCTTTTCTGTAAGTGTATAAGGCACAACGTCTCCGCCGGAACCTATAAGCTTCATGTTGCTCATATCAATGCCCTTGAGGTAGCCTGCTTTGTAGACCTTTTCAAAGAAATCCGGTACGCCGAAAATATAATTAAGATGATATTTTTTGATCGCCTGAGAGCACATTTTAGCGTCAAACTGCGGCCACAGCGACTGAGCCATTCCCACGCACATGGAAACATGCATGCAAAGCGCAAAACCAAATCCGTGGAAAACAGGAAGCGCGGTAAGCATTCCGTCATTATCCTGATCTATCTGCATCTCCAGCACGGTGGTAACAACATCTACAAGCTCGTAAGAAAGATTGTTGATATTTTCCGAAGAGAGCATAACGCCCTTCGGATTACCGGTCGTGCCGCCGGTCATCATTATGGCGGCGGTAGCCGCGTAATCCGTTTCCGTCTCCGGAACGCCGTTCTCCTTGATATATTCATCGCCCTCTTTAAGGAAATCAGACCAGTCGATAAGCTTTTTAACGTTGGTTGCGGGAGCGGTTTTACCCTTTATTTTTTTCTTGTAAACAAGATTAGCCATAAAGCCGTAAGGCGTTTTGGGGAAATAGTATGCCGTCTTGCATTTTACAACGGTCAGATCCGGATTATCTTTAAAAGCCTTTTCCGATACATCAAAGCAAAACGCAAATTTAGCGCCTACAAGATTGATTGTATAATCCGCCTCTGACTTTACCGAGAGCGGGTGGAGCATGGATGCCACCGCTCCTATCTTATTTACCGCATAGATAGCGGCAATGCACTGCGGCATATTGGGCAGACAGATAACGACTCTGTCCCCTTTATTGACGCCGTTTGCCTTAAGCGCCGCGGCACATTTGTTTACAAGCTCGGAAGTTTCATTCCAGCTTAGCGTGTTGTTGTAATAATAAAGGCAGGGATGATTGCCCCTCTCCTTTACAGAGTTTTCAAACTGCTGATACATTGTAGTTCTTGCATTGTATTTTGAAGTGTATTCCATATGAATAGTCTCCGTTTCTGATTTTTGGTGTTTTCCTGTATAATTTTAATAAAATGAATCCAAACTTGCAATACAAAAATCAAATGTTTATCTTTTGTTAATATCTACTTTCTTTTTTTATACAAAGCAAGCATACTGTTAAACACTTTTTATATACAGCAGCAGTGAACCTGTCATTTTTTCTTAATCCGGGATTTATATAATTTCCGATTTTTGAATGTTACTTCTGACGCAAATGCTTAAAAAGCGGAAATTTATTTGATTGCATTTGACTTTTATCCCGTTTATGATATATTATATCTGTTATTCTGAATAAAAGGAACGGCATTATGGCTTACAAAATAAAAAAACACCCTACCCAAAGCATCCCAAAAGCACAGTTTGCATTCTGGATCATAACCCGTATCGCGCTTCTCATATGCGCTTTATACTCTTTTGTAACAGGGGATCTCGTCATGGGCTTTGAATCCGTTTTCTGTTTTATATTCACGCATCTTTGGGATATGTTTCAGGTTTTCGGCAACGGCTCGTTTATAGAGGAGGTACCGGCGCTTTCGCAGACTTTGCTGAACATTATAATATTTATCGGTATCGTTATAGGATCTTACATGGGTATGTTTGACAAAATATGGTGGTTTGATATTTTCATGCATATCCTCTCCGGATTTGTATGCGCGTCATTCGGCTATGATTTTGCATGCATCATACAGCGCAAAAAGGGGCAGTGCGCCGCAACGCTTGCTGCGATCTTCGGGCTCATGTTTGCGCTTTCCATCGCAGTGGGGTGGGAATTTTACGAATTTCTGATGGATACTCTGCACGACACCAACCTGCAGCTTGCAAAGGCGGGCGAGGAAACGGCTATGTTTGACTTATCAAAGTATAACGGAGAATACGGCTATCTGGGACTGTTTGACACAATGACGGACATGATGATGAACGCCGTTGGCGGTTTAGCGGGCATGATATTCATGATCGTGCTCAGAAACCGCAAAAAGGATAAAAAGGAAACGAAAAAATAAACGATCGTTATCGCTTTAAAGCGCCGCATATTATGTGCGGCGTTTTTTTGCGCGCAAAACGCACATATATAGATGTCTGGGCTTAACGGATTTTTCCCTATTATATTTAACGCGCCCCGAGTTCTGACAATTTTTTTATTTTTATTGATATATACTCATACCGTGTTATTAAAAGTGCGGATGTGAAAAATATGAAAACGGCTGTAAAAAAGGAAAAATTAAGCGAAATAAAGAAATCCCTGAAAAGTAAAAAAACACGGGGTATCTTTGAAGGCGCAGCTTATTTTGCCGCAGCGTTTCTGCTTGCACAGAATATAGTGCTTCAAAGCGTTTCTCCCTTTGCCGTATCCCTGATATCCGTATCAAAAAGGAAAAATTATTTTTACTCTGCCGCCGGAGCCGCGCTGGGCTACCTTGTTTTTCAGCCGCAGGACTTCGCGCGGTGCGCAGCCGCAGTGCTGATCGTGTTTTTGGGTGCACTCGCGCTTGATTTAGCGGACTGTAAAACGGCCGTTTTTCTGCCGATGACCATATCCTTTTGCGCCGTTGCGGCAACAGGATTTGTTGTAGATATAAAGACCGGCGGCGCGGCGGCGGATTATGCGCTGACCGCTGCACAGAGCATTCTTGCAGGCGGAGGGGCTTTTTTCTTTTACAGAACGCTTGGCTGCAGTCTGAACAGATTTCGTCTGAGAGCGCTTCCCGCGTCAGACCTGACATGTATAGTCATATCCGCGTCACTGCTTTTAATGAGCCTATCAAGAATCTCCATAGGAGGCTTTTCTCCGGCCCGCTGCATTGCGGCTTTTCTTGTGCTTATAACCGTGCGGTACGGCTCGGACCGGCTTGGGATCATGCTGGCCCTGTGCGTTGGCTTTGCCTTTTCACTTGGAACTGAGGACACGCTGTTTTTAACCGGCTCTTACGGCTTTTCGGCTTTGCTGGCATGCCTTTTCTGCCCGTTCGGTTCACTTGCCTGCGCACTTTCATTCTGCATATCCTCCGCTCTGTTTACCGTTGCAGCAGGCGCCGGCATCCATTTTTTTGCAGAAAGCGCGCTGGCCTGCACCATGCTTGCGCTTATCCCGAAAACCGCCGGAGAAAAGGCAGAAGCGTTTTTCCACGGCGGTGAAAACATCACCCCGGACGGTTCTTTGCGCCAGAGCCTTGTCATGCGGCTGCGTTTCGCTTCCAGCGCAATAAATTATATAAGCGAAAGCGTAAATGAAGTACGTGAAAAAATTGACGAAATAAACAGCCGCAAAGCCAGCCTGGCGCGTGAAAATATGAGCGGCGCCGAATATCTGTCTCAGGAGATCATCAATGAAAAAACAAACGAGATCCGCATGGTAGCGGCAGACCAGTTCTTTTCCATATCAGATATGCTGTCTGATCTTGCGCGTGAATTTGACGAGGCGGAATTTTTTGACACCGTTGCCGCCGGAAAGATCCGCCGCGCACTTGGCGAGTATGATATCTACCCTAAAAGCATATCTGTAATAGAGGATAAATACGGCAGAGAACGCATTGAGATCCTTACCGCAGGGCGCGAGACCGGATTTTCAGATCCGAAGCTTCAGAAAGAGGTTTCAAAAGCCTGTTCGCGGTATTTAGACAAATGCGCAGTTACCCATTTCAAAAATGACACCATGATAACCTTTACAGAAAAGCCGAATTATTCGGTCGAAATAGGCTTTGCTCAGCACAGTGCCGAAGGCACACTGTGCGGCGACACGATCAAAACGATCAACGACGGACACGGCCGGAGCGTACTGATTATCAGTGACGGCATGGGCCAGGGCGGCAGGGCGGCGATCGACGGAGCAATGGGCGCAGGTCTGCTTTCCAAACTGCTTGCTGCCGGATTCGGGTTTGACAGCGCGCTCAAAGTAGTAAATTCCGCGCTGCTTGTCAAATCGGGCGACGAAAGCCTTGCAACGCTTGACTGCGCTTGTATAGACCTGTTCACAGGCAGGGTGGAATTATACAAGGCAGGCGCTCCTGCTACCTATATTGTCAAAGGCAGCCGGGTAACGAAATGCGAGCTTTCTTCCATGCCTGCGGGCATTCTCAGAAATATTGAATTCGCAAAGCGCACCGCCGCACTGGGAGACGGGGATCTGGTCGTTATGTTGAGCGACGGGATAACCGAACCCGGCGGCGAATGGCTGCCCGCAATGCTTTCAGGAGCACAGGAAATGAGCGCAGGCGAGATCGCAGATGAGATCCTTAAAAACGCGCTCAACATAACAAAGGATATGCGCGAAGATGATATGAGCGTAATAACCGCGCGGCTGCACAAATTTGAAGATGAATTTTAATGATCAGGGAGTGATTTTATGTGCGGAATAATAGGATATATCGGCAGAAGCAATGCCACCGGGATACTGATCAAAGGGCTCAAAGGGCTTGAATACCGCGGGTATGACAGCGGCGGAATAGGCGTTTTGAACGGCAGGGAACTAAACGTAATAAAAGCAGCGGGCGAGATCAAAAACCTGGAAAAGAAACTTGAAAATTGCAGCGTGACCGGCAGCCTTGGGATCGGTCACACCCGCTGGGCTACTCACGGCGCGGCCACTGAGGTGAACGCCCATCCTCAGGTGAGCCGGCATTTTGCCGTTGTGCACAACGGTATCATTGAAAACTACAGGGATATCAGGGAAAGCCTTGTCATGAGCGGCTTTTCTTTTGAGAGCGATACGGACACGGAGGTCATACCCAAACTGCTGGAGCTGAATTATTCCGGCAGCGTTGAAGACGCCATCAAAAAGACCCTCCCACTGCTCAAAGGATCATATGCTCTTGGAATAATCTGTACGGATGACAGCGATACGCTCTACTGCGCAAAAAACGGTTCGCCGCTTATAATCGGCGCCGGAAACGGAGAAAACTATATATCGTCGGACATCAATCCGCTGCTAAGCAGAACCAACAGGGCCATTTATCTTGATGACGGCGAAACGGCGCGCATAACCGCTGATGAGATAACGGTATTCGGCAAAAATTTCGAACCTGTAAAAAAAGAGGTAAAATCGGTTGCGCTTCCCCGTTCCTCAGCCGACAAGGGTGAATTTGAACACTATATGCTGAAAGAAATCTATGAACAGCCGGCGGCGGTTGCCGCTACGCTTAACAGCGTAACGAACGGCGAAAGCATAGAGTTTAAGGATTTCCCCTATACAGACGAGGAGATAAAAGCCCTGAGCAGGATATATATAGTCGGCTGCGGATCTGCTTATCATGTTGGTCTCATGGCTAAATATGCATTTGAAAAGATCGCCGCGATCCCCTGTTTTGCTGAATACGCAGGCGAATTCAGATATGAAAATCCCGTGCTCGGAAGCGACTGCCTTGTTGTAATAATAAGTCAGAGCGGCGAAACGGCAGACAGCCTCGCGGCGCTTAAACAGGCACGTGAAGAAGGCGCCAAAACAATAAGCATAGTGAACGTTGCCGAAAGCTCCATAGCCAAAATGAGCGATTACAGCCTGCTTACAAAAGCAGGGCCGGAGATCGCCGTGGCAACAACCAAAGCGTTCTCCTGCCAGGCAGCGATGCTGAACATGCTTTGCATTTATATCGCCCTGCGCCGCGGCGCATGCTCGTCCGTTTTCGGCGAGATCGTGCTGAACATGAGCCTGCTGGTTCCTAAAAAGATAGAGCGGATCTTAAGCAACACAGATAAAATCAAAGCCGTTGCAAAACAGATAAAGAATACCGACAAATGCTTTTTCCTTGGCAGAACAGCAGATTACGCGGCAGCGCTTGAGGGCGCACTGAAACTAAAAGAGATCAGTTATATAGACTGCGTGGGCTGCCCGGCAAGCGAACTGAAACACGGCACGATAAGCCTGATCGAAGAGGGCACGGTATGCTTTGGAATCATCAGTACGAACCGTCTGCTGCCCAAAACGGTTTCAAATCTGCAGGAAGTAATATCGCGCGGTGCAAACGTGATCATTTTCGCTCCGGAAGGGCTTGAAAAAAACCTGAGCAGATTCAGTACGGTTATCACCTACCCGGATTCGATCCCGTTCTTAACGCCGTCCCTTGAGATCGTGCCGCTGCAGCTGCTTGCATATTACACGGCAAAGGAAAAAGGACTGCCCATAGACAAACCGCGCAATCTTGCCAAATCCGTTACAGTGGAATGATCTGATCCGGGCTGAATGACCGGAATGAAAAAAGGCGCTCTTTACGAGCGCCTTTCAGCATATTTTTATGGCTGTTAATATGTGCCGCCGTTATTCGGGCCCTGCGGTCCGTTATACTGCTGATTCGGATCGCCATACGGCTGGCCGCCGTTATAGGGCCCCTGTGGACCGGGTCCGCCGAACTGCTGGTTCATCTGAGACGCGATCATCACCGCGTCTGCCCCTATTTTCTTCGGCAGCTGTGACTGCCTTACGCAGCCTACAATAGCTGTAATGAACGGAATAAGACATATAAACCAGCCCACGAGCAGGCCTATGATTTTACCGGTCCAGTCTCCGTCCGAAAAGTTGACAGTAAGGACTCCGTCCGTAACCATACAGGTGGCCTTTATGCCCTGACCAAGACCAAACAGCATATTGATCCCGCCCGTTTCCTTATCAAAGGTTATTACCTCCGCAGTGTTAAAATTTGCAACGGTAACGGTAAAGCCCTCCATTCTGTATTTTTCCGCAAGCTGACCGGCAAACATCTGCAGGTCAAAATCCGGTGCAACATTGAAATATACGGTGTCCGCCATAGATTCTCCTCCTGATCAAAATTCAAATGATTTTAAATACCCAAAAAACAAGCATGAGCAAAGCGGTAATGAAAACGCCCGCAAGAACGCCCTTTCGGCTTATTTTTACGCCCAATATGAACTGGGAATAAACAAGATAAAACAGCTCCGTAAAAATAAGGGGCGAAAGCGGATGGTATTTGACCGCCGCGGGAATATCGCAGAGCAATATGCATGCAAACGCCCGGGTCAGTCCGCATCCGGGGCAGTCAGTTCCCGTTATCATCTTAAACGGGCATTTGTAGAACAGAAGCACAAGCGCGGAAATCAGCAAGAACCAAAAAAGGTATTTCAGCAGAACATTCCGCCTTGCGCGCATTTGGCGCTTCCGGTCATAAATCATTTTATTCGCTGGTCTCATAATCGTTTACTTTAATTTTATAGTATCATACGAACGATAGGATTGTCAACAGAAACGGGCAATATAAAACGAGCAGATTTAAGCGGCGTTCTGCTGTATTCAGTTTTGGCCAAGATATTCTTCCAGACACTCACCGCTGTCATGGATCTCTTTTGCGGCCTGCCTGCCGACATATCTGTAATGCCACGGCTCATAATCTATACCGGTTATATCCGTTTTATCCTCCGGATAACGCTGAATAAAGCCGTATTTGTATGCATTCTCGGCAAGCCATGAATACACTTCTTCGCCCGTGCTCAGATCATCGTCCGCATTTATATCAACAGCAAGGCCAAGTTCATGTTCGCTGGTTCCCGGTTCGGCAACCGTATCAAGCGCAAGCTCGCGTGCGCGCGATCCGGAATAGCCTTCGCTTTGATAGGCAGCGATCCTTTCGCTGAGCACTCTTTCCTGTTCCTCTGTTGAACGGTAGCCGGCACGGACCAACGGATAAATCCCGTTTTGGCGCATATCGTCAAACATGGCCTGAAGATCCGGGTATATCATGCTTGCCACCTGCTCTCCGTTTGAAAGCGTTGTGAGCTCAACGCTCCAGCCGCGGGGAACGGAATGATCGGCGTTGACAAGCGTTAATTCCGGGCTGTTCGCATTTTCGGTAAAAACGATCCTGCCGGCGCCGTCAAGCTTTAATCCGCCGGCAGCAAACACCCAGACCCCTGCAAAAGCAACTATACATACGCACAGCGCAATAATCAGAACTTTAAACCTGCTTTTCATTTATATCCTCCGCACCGCTCTTCGGCAGCATAACGGTTGCCTTAAACAGATCGCCGTCTATTGAAATCATAAGCCTGCCGCCGTTCAGCCTGCACAGCTCCTTTGCAATAGAAAGCCCAAGGCCGTTTCCTTCTTCGCTTCTGGACTGATCACCGCGGACAAACCGTTCCATCAGTTCCTCCGCCGTTATATTGAGCGGATCCCTGGATATATTCTTAATTTCAAAATACCCGTTCTCATTATCCGAATACAGGCGGGCATAAACTCTGGACCCCGGCGCCGAATACTTTTTGGCATTGGAGAGCAGATTTTCCAGCACGCGGAAGATTTTGGTGCCATCTGCAAACACGATATGTTTTACCGCGGATTCGTCAAAAATAAGATCCAGACTGTTCTTTTCGAAATCATCGGCATATTCAACGATCGCCTGCGTGGCAAGCTCATTCAGATTTATCTTGGTTTTATTGAGCACAACATTGCCCGTTGAAACTTTTGACGCCTCTATCAGATCCTCAATAAGGCGTTTTAAGCGATTCGCCTTTTCGTCTATAACGCTCATATATTTAACGGCGGTCTCATCGCTGATATCGCATTTTTTAAGCAGATCTATATAGTTGATAACGGAAGTGAGCGGCGTTTTAAGATCGTGTGAAACATTTGTAATCAGTTCCGTTTTTGTGCGCTCGTCTTTTACGGCTTTTATGACCGCCTCCTGAAGCGCGGCATTTTTTTCATCAAGGGAATCGGCAAGCGTTTTCAGGCACTGCGGCAGTTTTGAAGTATCTATATCCACGGGCTCGTTTCTCGCGCTGCAATCGATCAGTCTGTCCAGCGCACGCATAAACTTAAACGCCTTGTATACGCAGACCGCATCCACGGCAACCACAATCACAAAGCAGATGAATCCGCTCATAAATGCCGTAAAATCCGGACCGAATGTGGCAAAGAACAGCGCAGCGAAACTCATGCCCAGAATGTTGAAAAGGGAGAACAGCACAACTGCCCAAACCGCTTTTTTATCCAGTCTTTTCGGCATAAAGGCAAGGGTCATAAAGAAATCTTTTATCTTTTTAAAGCCTCTGAGCACCCGCCTGAAGAATCTTCCGATCAGCGTTAGAATCCTGTAGAGTAAAGTATGCTTGAAGATATTTACACCCGTTTTTGCATTTCTTGCAAGCGAAACGGAAAAGCCGAGTATCAGCAGATACACAAGTACACCAATGGCAAACAGCGTATTTTTATACCACTGTGACTCAAAATAATCCAGTCCTAAATTGAAATAGGAATTGGTCTCCCATCCGAGCACAGCGTAAAGCTGACCGTAAAACAACATGATAACACACATCGCAAGGCAGGCAACCGCCGCTGCCACAAGAATGAAGCTGATATCAAGCGGTATTTTATCCACAGCGGCAGCGGAAACCGTTGCGTTGCTTTTATTCCCTGCAAGGCGCACGGAAACAACGGCAAAAAGGATGCATCCTGCAAGCGCGATTACAGCTATATAGAGGGACGCAGTTGCGTTTGCATTTAAAATCGACGACAGATTGTCGTTGATCGTTCCGTAACGGTCAGCCGCCGCGAACGTAGGGTCAACCGTAACATAAAGCCGCAGATTATCCGTAGTATTGCCGTAATAAGATTCCGGGCTGATCTCTATGCGGCTGAGTTTTTCGCTTGCGCTTTTTTCACCGTTTTCAAAACGCAGATACTCATATTCGCTGTTTGGAATGCCGGCTGCAAAATGTTCCGGATCCTGCACGTTAGTGGCAACAGAGCCATCCGAAAACTCGGCATAATACTTTATATTTTGAAGCCCAAGCTGCGCCGATTCTCCTGCCTCGGCAGTATCATGGCAATAGCTGTAATACGCCTGATTACCAAACTGAGTATTAAAGGTATCCTCAACTCCGTCTTCCGGCAGGTCTAAAACATTATCTACCGTAAAATGTATGAGAAGCGTGTCACTCAGCACATCGTCCTGCACGGGCATATCAAAACTAAGCGTACGGCTGTAATCATCGTAATCGACCGTTGAAGCGGCGTATTGCTCCTGAATGGGAAGATCAAAACTCGGATATTCCAGATACTCGTAATTCGTATATCCGTTTTCCCACAACCTGTATTCAGAAAGCTGATCCTCATAATCCTGAATATACGGCAGCGCCTCATCAAAAAATTCAACGGCCCGCGTTACCGTTGCCGCCTTTGCTGAATCATATGCCGCCTGATTTGTATTATGACTTACATCATCTATGATCGTTTGCAGGTCATCGTAAAAGTTAGAGGAAAAATCCCAGGAATCAATATAATTCAAATCATCGCTCAGAAGATCGCCGTTTCCGTTCACTGTAAACACTTCGATCTGCGCGGCAGCGATCTCCAGATTCACAAAACATATTCCCGCCAGCACGGCCGCAATCAAAGCGCACAGGAATTTGTTGAAACTGCTGTACTTAAATTTTATCCACTTTGTATCCAAGTCCGTACACCACCTTAATATATTTCGGGTCTTTCGGATTAATCTCTATCTTGTCCCTTATGTTTTTGATATGTACGGTAACTGTTTTTTCAGATTTGAATGCGGGCTCGTTCCACACCGCCTCATAAATCTGCGCCGAAGAAAGAACGCGCCCCATATTCTTACACAGATATTCAAGTATCATATATTCGCGCGCGGTAAGTTTTACCTGTTCGCCGTCCACGCTTACGGTTTTGGCGTCCGTATCAACAATGAGGCCGCCGGTAACGAGCTGTGAACTTTTCTGCACGAATCCCGCAAAAGAAATGTAACGCCGGATCTGGGATTTTACACGGGCAACGAGTTCAAGCGGATTAAAAGGCTTTGTAACATAGTCGTCCGCGCCGAATCCGAGACCGGCGATCTTATCCGTATCCTCTGATTTGGCGGAAAGCATTATGATCGGAAAGCTTCTGTGCTGCTCCCGTATCTTAAGCGTTGTCTGAAGTCCGTCCAGCCCGGGCATCATAATATCCAGAACCATGCAATGGATATCATGATCCGCAATGATCTCAAGAGCCTCGTTTCCGTTTTCAGCTTTAAGCACATTATAGCCCTCTGCCTTAAGATATATCTCAATGGAATCAAGGATCGCCTGATCGTCATCACAAACAAGAACGGTCTGCATAATCATCACCTCACAAAACAGTATACCATACTTTAAAACATAAGCAAGCCGAATAAATTAAAAACCCGCTGTCTTTATTAAACCAAAGTATAATAAACCGCGGGTAATAGAAAAATAAAGAAGTTATTAAGTTTTGCTTTCTATATGCTCTCCCTCGTTCCGCATGAAAGCTGCAAGAATGACGCAGGCGCAGACGGCGCATAAGAATTCGCTTGCCGTGAAGGACAGCCATACGCCGTAAAGCCCAAACAGCCGCGACATTATAAATGCGGCAGGAACTATAAGCACAAGGCCGCGCAATACAGATATGGCATGCGCCGGCAAGGGCTTTTCGCGCGCGGTAAAAAACATCGCCGCAATAATATTGAACCCCGCGAAAAGCGCGCCGGTAAAATATAATTTAAGCCCTTGTACCGCTATCTGCTGAAGCGCCGTGTTGTTTTCACTGTTAAAGACCGAAGCGATCTGATCCGAAAAGAAAAATATAAGCGGATAGATCACAGCGCACATTCCAAAAACGGTTACAACGGAGTATTTGAAAAATTTCAGGGCGGATTTTGTATCTCCCCTGCCGTGCGCTTCGCTTACAAGAGGCTGCATCCCCTGAGCGACACCGGTATAAACGGCTATGACTACAAGAGATATATTTGTTACAACGCCGTACGCGGCAACGCCCGTGTTGCCGGCTATCTTCAGGATTATGGAATTGAAAACGATAATAACTATGCCGCTTGAAAGTTCCGACACAAGCGAAGGGATTCCAAGCGCACAGATCTTTCCGCCAAGTTTCGGCGACGGAGCCGATTTTACTGTATGGAAACCATTTTTGCGCCGTATCTTATGGATACTCAGTACGCACATGCTTATGACCGGAGAAAGGCCTGTTGCAAAAACGGCGCCGAAAATGCCCATATCAAGCGGAAAAATAAAGATGTAATCAAGCAAAACGTTTGAAAGGCTGCCCGTTATCATTCCGGCCATGGAAAGTTTCGGGTCACCGTCGTTTCTTATAAACGCAACAAAAATATTGTTTAATAGGAATGCCGGCGAAAAGAGCAGGATAACTTTAAGATATGTATCCGTCATCTCAAAAACCGCGCTGTCCGCGCCGAGGGCGGCGGTTATATTTTCGGAAAAGAATATTCCCGATATAAGAAATATAACGCTGAATACCGCAGCGCAGTAAAGCGTATTGGTAAAGACCCGGTTTTGTGACTTCGAATCGCCTCTGCTCTTAACGACGGCGTATTTGGCACCGCCGCCGACTCCCAGCATAAGTCCGGTTCCGTTCACAAGATTATATACGGGTATGGCAAGATTCAGAGCCGTCAGTCCGTTTGCCCCAAGTCCGCGGGAAACAAAAAAAGTATCTGCCAGAATATAGCAGGAAAGCGCCACCATGCCAAGCACATTAAGCGAAACATATTTAAAATACAGTGAAAGGCTGCTGTTTTTCATGATTTTCTCCCTTAAAACTAAATATA
>CATZNW010000011.1 GCA_958422185.1 uncultured Clostridium sp. | reverse complement strand
TTTTTTGCTAAAAAATAAATGTTGAGGTCTTCACCCCAACATTTATTATAGAACCAAAATTTTTATAGTATCAAAAAAGCATCGATTCGCTGGATTGATGCTTTTTTTGCCGGAAAAATGAACTGAATCTGATACAGTAAAAAATTTCGCTTTTCAGACAGTTTTGCTCGGCATACTGATCGCAGGTATTGTATTTATACTGGTGATCCTTTTAATGCTAATTTGCACATAAAAATATGCTGTTTTGTAAATGAAATGAATGATTTTGCAAAAAGTATTTAAAATCATTTTAAAAATTTGTAAAATATTGTCAATATATCAGTCTATTTGAAATAAAGTAAATTTACATATTGTATATATTAACTGACTACCAGTTATATATAGGCGAAAGAGAACATATTATGATAATTGCAATAGAAGGGGTTGACCCCAAAATCAATTTAGCCGTTGCTGAGCAAATTAAGTTAAAAAGCCCATTTGCGAAATTAATCAATATAACCTTTAACGAGAACCATAGGGATCCGCATTTATTCTGTAGCGAATTAGACCAATATATTCGTACTATTACGGACTCTGTTAATAATAACAATGTGCTGACCATAGCCTGCCAATATGAATTTTATATTAGATCAATGGCAAATTTATTCGGTATAAAAGATGATGTTCTCGATGAAAAATTAAATAAAATAAGGACAGCGGATTACAGATTTTTTTTAGATAAGGATGTGGACGATATGATGCCCATTGAGGAGTATATTAAAATTATGAAAATTCATAAGTCCGATATTTATACACAGTATAACCTTGATGCAAAAAATAGTATGGATCAATACTTTTTATTCAATATTGGAAATGGAGTTAGCAGTATAGAGCAAGTGATATTTAAAGCTGTATCATTAGTTTAAAAAATTTACTGTTGCTATTTGAAATACAGATTAGTATAATTTAATTAAATTATACTAATTATAGTGGGTGTATATACAATGTCATACTTGAATAAAAATGTGTTTTTCAATTGCGATTGCTCTGAGTTTTGTGAGAATTCCTATGATCGCTCAGACTTAATTGTTTTGTTTAAAACAACGTTGGAAAAAAAGTATCGTAATTCGAAAGAAAAAACAGAAAGCATAATTAATTCTGTTTTCAGTAATTCAAATATTACTATCTTACCTAAGAAGTATTCAGCTTCTGATCAAGAGATACATTATATGCCCACCCTTGACTGCTGTAAAAATGATGCTAAAAATGATGTAGAAGCATATATTGAAGTTTCTAAATATATACAAAAATATATTGAAATTCAAAAGAAATTCATTGCCGAGTTAAATAAAGGTTATTTAATAAATGATTTTACAGATGAATATCTTGATTCATTTTTATACATATTTGTAAATGTTGTTTTCAATCCCGATAACAGCAATCTTTATAACGTTTCCTTTAGAAAATCTTCTTTTTTAAATGATCTGATTACCTCATGTGCAAAATATTCTATATGTAATAAAAGTAGTAGTGAATATGGCGAATACTACCTTTTTGACCCGTTTGTCTATGATAGTATTCAAAGAATTGTACAAAATATAAATTACTTTCATGTACAAAACCAAAGCAGTATTTTATTCGATCTGAAAGAAGAAATTTTTTTGCGCAAAGCCGAAAGGTTGTTTAATCGTTTTATTTATCATAATAATAAAACATTTCGTATCAGTTTGAACCGGCACGATTCTAAGCTTCTTGCTTGTGAATACAATAACTTGTCAAGCATTGAAGAAATTAAGCCAATCAGACTATTTGAAAAAATAGCTGCTTATATAAGAAAGAATTATGCAAGCAAAAAGGATAAGATACTAACAATACAAATTTGTATAATCGGTCATACTGAGCCGGATCATAACGGAAAGGAAAGTGAAATAAGCGATCTTTTAACAGCATTATTGGATTGGTATGACAAAAGCAAATTCAAAGATAATGAGCATAAACTTAATTTAAAAATAGAGAATATTGTAAGTCAAAACGATTGGCCTGAACAAAATTATAAATATAAAAGAGATAAAATAGAAGAAAAAATAAATGACAATATGGCAGCTTGCATAATTACAAAAGTTGATTATACTGAAACATTCAGTTATCACACAAAAATCCTTAGTGAAAAGATAAAACAAAACGATATTGTATTTTTGCTTGATTGTCCTTGGCTCATAACAGAAAACTTCGAAATAAAAAATACAGGTTCATTAAATTATTTTTGTGAGCATTTGAAAGATCAAAGCAGACGAACTTTTGGAAATAATGATAAGTATTTCATTACTAAACCTGATTGGCTTGATTCATCAATTCCTACTGTTATGAAAAATATAAATTCACAGTTGAATCGGATTATGGCCACAAATACTACGAATGCAGGGAATATTATACGTGTTTTCAGAAATGATTTGATTAAAAAAATACAAAAAATCGTTGAACGCCAGATAAATACTTCATCAAAAGATCATTTGACGACAAATAATAAAAAGGCAAATAATAAAGAACTGTATATTTTTTGCTCCGAATCTGAGAGTATTAACTATTCTTCTGCTGCGTCATATCCTTTGACCCGAACGGAAAGCTATGAAGGCAAAGTCATGTCTATTCTTAAATTCGACAATTATAAAAATGACTGCTTGCCTTATAATGACTCAGAAAATCTGATTTTCAAAATACGGTTATGGTCTGTTCTGAAATACGTGTCGGTTTCGTTTGCATATAACGAGTTTAAAAATATTATTATCAAGTGTTTTGGTAATATTAAAATACCTCCGTATAGCTTTTTTGAGATTTACAGAGATATTTTTATTGTATTAAAAGTGAGCAGTGATTTAAAAAAGATTCATGTTGGAGTTTCTTTTTCTGATCGCCTGAATAATACGATACTCGCGCTTAATGATGAATTAAACGATGAAAAATGCCGCCGGATCAAGAATAAGCTGTTTTACGAAGTTAAAGATTTTGCTAAAGCTCTTTATTTCAACGTGATATTCCGTTCAAGCGATGGTTTCGGAGATCAGTCGATCAGAAATTCATTTATGATGAATATTTATAGCGCTGTTTCCAATGTGCATCAAATGTTGTTTTGGCATAAGTACAGAATGGCATACAATAACAACGATTATAGAGAATTTGAAATATCGCTGGAAGAAACGCAAGATGTTACCGTCTGCGATAGTGAGTTTGACAAAGATTTCTTTATGGATAAAAGAGTTTACGATCTCACTCTTTTATTCTTTGAATATAACAGCAGTATCAGCTTGGGTATAAAAGCTATGCTTTATGCGGCGTCGGATGTATTTGCTTGTGAGACCGGCTACGTTCATAATTTTTTTACATCTATTAAGAAGGTGCTGGAAGAATCTGATATGATGGATACTACATTGTATCAAAATATCAGTTGCATTATGGAGGAGAATAATTTTGGGTAAAGTCATTTTTGATGTTATAAATTCAATTAAAGGAGGATGCGGTAAAAGCACTTATGCTTTAATGACCGCTGATTATTATCAAAATAAAGAAAATCAACTGTCTTATATTATTGATTTGGATTGGTACGGATCTTCGTGGTATTCAAACTATAAGATTTATTATGAAAATAAGGATAATGTACGTTTTTTGAATGAAGCTTTACTTGATTCTAAGAAGTTTATAAGTAAAGAATATGTTGGTATTTTGAACGTTGCCCCATATTCTCAGCATAAAACAACTTATGATAAAATAAATGTTTGTATGGTCGATCCGGATAAGGTTGATATTGGCGATGTGGAGGTGGATTTATTTGAAAATACTATTTATTTAATTATTAAAAATATCATCGAACAGAATTTAGATATTATTTGCAGTAAAAAAGATGATGAAAAACAATCAAAGAATAAAAAGAACAATATAAGGAAAAGAAATAAGACTAAGGATTTACATATCATTCTGGACATGCCCCCCAGCTATGAGGCATGTTCAAACAGGATCCTAAATCATTTGCTTATGGATCAGATCTCGGATCTGTACCTATTGTTAACAAAAAAGAAACTTAAGTTTGAAGTCCGGCTTCATATGATTTCAGCTTTGTCGCCGTCTCATATAAAATTAAATAAAAATTTTTTAATTAATTTTATTAATGACAGAACCTATTCTTCTTTGATTGAAATGCTCAACAATAAAGGCGATCTTAAAGTATATTTTATAGTAAACGATTTATACAATCTTCTAAAAGATGTTGCAAGATCTGATCCTTTTGATAGTGTGAAAACAGCTTTAGACGTGGAAAATAAAAACGAAAAGATATTTGATGATTATAAATCTTTTCAATATGCTTATTTGAATCATCTTGATTTCCACAACATGAATGAGCAAATTTTAAATAATATATCATTAGAAGGTTCAGGTGGTTCGAAATTTATTAATATCGATCCAGGTGCAAGAAAAGAGTTTGAAGTTTTTATAAAAACATTAAAATAGAGGATGAAAAGAATTGAGTAGATTTATTGCAAACAGCAAAGCTAAAAATGATATGGATATGGAGAAATTTTGGGAAGTATTTGATCCTATAGAATTAAAATATTCGCCTTCCTATCATAGTTCTTATTGCACACAACAACCGGGCGCGGCAGGAAGGTCAACTCAATCGTTTCGTCTTCCTTTAAATATTCGCTCCATGATTTGCGAATTTGAAAACAATTATAAATATGCGTCTTTAAACAAGAAAAAATACAGTTACATTGATGAGAATCTTCAACTGATTTACGGAGATTCCGATCTTGTATTGAGCGATATAAAAAATTATCATCATATTGAAAAGAAATTCATTCAGAATTATCTTGCCATTCCTCAGCTTGAGATGATGTTTAATGAGGATTATTTTAATTTTGAATGGGACATGTTTGTTGGCCAAAATTTCAAGGAACACAGGAATGATTATAACAGGGACCACTTTATTCATCAGATAAGAAATCTTTATATGATGCTTGTGTTGCTCGGAGAATTCGGTTTCTACGAAGCAGCTTATAAAATCTTAGAAAGCGGCAATAAGGCAAAGATTTCTGAATATACTTCAAAAAAATTAAAGCAGTTTATGGCGAATAAACATTCGCCGCAAATCGATCTGCTGAATAATATCAAAGTAGAAATAAAAAAAGAAAAAAGAACCATATACCATATTCCTGAAGAAATACAGAGTGTATTTAAAGATGAAAACGAATATAAAAAAATCTACTTTTTAAAGTATGTGATTTATGCTTCTGCTATTTTATCTGCGCTTTTTCATGATATGGGATATCCAATCTGTCATTTTCTGGAAATCAGGCACAGAGTTTCTGAATACAATCCTACAATGTATATGTTTACCCATAATTCAGCAGATACTTTTGATAAGATCGCTTCTGTTTTAAACGATTCCTTATTGTTTACCATTGTTTCCTCGCATGAGATCAAACACAGTTTGGAATTGGCGGGTAACGGCAGATATAATCACGGTTCATATTCCGCAATTGCGTTTTTAATGCAATTCTACAGCAACGGCGTAATTTATACTTTGTCTGAAGAAAAGCAATGCGCGATCGAGCTTGCGGCTGTAGCGATTTACAATCATACTGCGAATTTCGCAATCGTCAGCAACAACGCGAAAAGTAATTATTACCAGCCTGTTTTTCGCCAGAATCCGATTTCATTCTTGCTTAGATTTTGCGATGACCTTCAGGAATGGGACAGAAGATATTTTGAATTTTCAAAAGACAGTGATCTGTCGATTTGCAAAAAATGCCTGACTCCCATGCTGCCATTTAATATAGAAAAGGAACCCGGGTGTGAAAAGGAACCCGGGTGTGAAAAGGAACCCGGGTGTGAAAAGGAACATGAGAATGAAAATGAAATCGAAAGTGAAATCAAACCCAAGGAACAAAAGAAACGCGGATATAACTGTTTGTGCGCTGGAAGCGAACTGTTAAGGTATGATTCGTTTTTGAAACGAAAATTATATGTTGTCCGTGTAGCGGATTCCGTTACTGCAAACATATTGCGGGAAAAAGGGAACCTCCTTGAAATTTCCATAAAATATGATTTGTATAAACTGCTTAAAATGGCGCGGATCAATAATACTTATGCAAAATACCGGCTGAATGAGCTGAAAGATCTAAAGATCATTATCGGCAAACAAAATTTCAAAAATCAAAGTGATGATGTTTTGAAGTTTGACTATATTTATATTAAATATTTCATTTCGGCAAATCCGATTCTGATAAAAATTAAAATTCTTGAAAACTATTTGGCGAAAATAAAAAATTTGGATAAAGATAATTATAAAAGAGTAATTAAAAATTTGAATTTAGATAAAGTGTTTAATAAGTTGTTCAGAAACAAGAGCAAACAAATAGAATCAGAGATACAAAATTCTGAAATTAAACTTTATGAATATTTGGGCAGCGGTCTATTTGAATTCTATAAAGATCTGTTGCTTGATTGCCTGGCACGGAAGTGGCCTAAGAGAAAATTTAAAAACGGTTTGCGCAGAACAAAAAATAATCCAAAGTATATTGATATTCAAAAAAAAGACAACTTTTATCAAAAAGTAGTCAATGTTCTTATTGAAGACTGCATATCTCAATATGAAAAGGAATTGGAAGATAATCAAATTTATAACTTGTTTTCAACGGAAAACGATCAATGGCGAAAACAATACTTAACTCAGTATATGCCGGATGCGAATAAGGAGGATCTGCTTTACAGCAGTGTAGCAGCATTCTGTAATAAGGATAATTACTTCAATAAGTATAAGAACGTCAGCGAAAAATTTATTCTTAATTATTACACAGATCTGCACTTCTTTTATACGCTGAATGAGTATCTGTGAATAATCAACGCAAACGAATGACATGATCCCATTTGATTTAATTCATCTTTCATTGCTCAAGATGACCATACAGCAGGCTTTATCAAGTTAAGGCAATCGGAAGATTGTTTTAGATTGTGAAGCAAGGCAAAAGCCCTGAGGTAACCGCCCGGCCGAGCGGTATCTCAAGGCTTTTATTATATGATAAGAGCTGTTTCCCTCCTGCTTTTCGGATGCGGAATCGTGCCGTCTTATCGGATACTAAACAGGGATACGATTTTGCAGTTCTTCAGTGTTTGGATTACTGAACAGAGCAAATCGTTTCGCAGCAACAAAAGTCCGTGTCAACATAATGTGCGATGAAACGAGCTTTTAATTTGCGGGGCGTGCACATGGAACGCGGACTGCCTGTTTCAGGGTTCAGATCCTCGGGCAGAACAAATTTAATGCATTTCACCAGAATGTCACGGCAGGCAGGCGCGTAATGAGCGGGTACGGTGATCGCTTTCATGCCACGCGGATACTCTTTGCCGTTATTATCCGTTTCCGTAAGAATCACGCCTAACGCTACGCGCTTTTCAGGACAGATGCTTTTCAGCGTAACATTCAGTTCGACGATACGGCCGAGTGATTCCAGTGTAACATCCCCAAGATTAACAGAAATCGTATCGTGGCATCCGTCAACGCTCAGCTCAACTGGATCCGGGCAAGGTTCCGGTGTAATCACTGTGCCGCAGCTAACGATTACTGTAGGGTCCGGGAACGAGACAGAGTTATTTTCATCATCTGAATAGGTGATGCTTTCGTTTACCGGCTTCGTGCCGCCGGTCTGTGCAATATGCTTAATATAGAATTCCAGTGACGCGCCTTCATTACCAGTTACGCCGAGTTGAGGAATCTTCCACTGCAGTTCGTTGCTGCTTAATGTCATAGCTGTACCCGTATCCGGCGGAATGACATTCGTTATTGCAAAATCCGGACTAATCTTTTCGTCAATAATAATGTTTGTAGCACCGGGCTTTGAAATATTTGCTGCAAGATCTGCAAATATCTGTTCCAGCTCATCGTCATTCGGCGTAATTGCAACATGCGAGGTGTCCGGCTCGCTTGCCCAGTCATTCAGAGTCTGCACGTCTATGCCGTCCGATCCTATAAGACCGATACAGTAGATCGTGATCCCAGCGGCTTTTGCGGCTTCGGCAACCGGTGCAGGCGGAATTCCGGCAGTGGTCCTGCCGTCTGTGAACATAACCATGACTTTTGCATTTGGCGACATGGGTTCAAACAACTCCGTTGCTTTTGCAAATGCATCGGCATGATTGGTTGTGCCGCCGGCGGTAAGCGAGTCAACAGCAGCGTCCAGATCGGCAACAGAGGTTATGAGCTGTGTGTTTGCCGCAGCAGTGGAAGCAAAGCTTACGATACCTATATGACTACCGCCTCCGATCTGACCGTCCTTAATTCCGTCTGTAGACTCGTCAATAATTCCGATAAATGTTTTCGCGCCCGTTTTCAGATTTTCGAGCGGCGTTCCCGACATGCTTCCCGAACGGTCTAAAATCAAAACGATATCCGTTGGATTTGATGAAATATCTGGCGCAGCCGCCAGTGCAAGCGTAACTTTTAATGTGCCTTCGCAGTCCATGCGGTCTGCCATGATTATCCTCCAGAAAATTTGTTTCATCCTATTTTATGCTTCCGCTTTATTCGTGTGAAAAAAACAAGCAGAGCCGGATCGGTTCTGCTTGAAAAGATCAGAATATTTAGAAAACCGTTTTTTTATTATAGCGGGCATTTTTCCACAATTACCGTTTCATTTCTGTTTTCAAAATAAATCGGTTCAGATATAATGCTTTGTCCGTCTGAAACAGTCAACGTGTAGAGTCCGTTTAAATATACAGTATCGCCTTGTTCATTTACCGAATATAGATCCTCGTCTGACAGTAAAAAAGCAATTTCTTTTTCCTCCCCGGGACTCAAAGTAAAACGTCTGACTGCGATAAGCGATCGGATCGGATTCGGATAAGCGGTTTCCGGCTGTCTAACATATACTTGCAGTACTTCATCGCAAAGATATTCGCCTGTGTTTTTGATCATACAGCGGATCGTCAGATCCTCCATCGAGCATGCGGTCAGGCAGAATGTTGTGTAAGTCAGACCGTATCCGAAGGGATACTGCACTTTACCGTCAAAGTACCGGTAAGTGCGTCCCTTCATAGCATAATCTCCAAATGAGGGAAGATCGTCTGTGCTGTTATAAAAAGTTACGGGAAGTTTGCCGCTTGGAGAGACGGCACCGAACAACAGGTTTACGATGGCTTTACCCGCCTTTGCACCGGGATACCAGCATTGAAGTATGGCATCTGCATGGTTTTTATACGGGCGAAGGTCAGTAGCGCCTCCGGAAAAATTTAAAAGGATGATTTTTTTGTTGACGGACATCAGCTTATCAAGTAAATCTCTCTGCACTTGCGGCAGTTCCAACGTGCGGCGGTCGCCCTGTTTGCCGAGCATGCCTCCGCCGCCCTGCAAAAGTTCACCGGCTTCCTCTCCCTCAAGCGAGCAGTCAAACCCTGTGCAGACAAGCAGAATATCAGCATGGCGCGCTTTCTCCAAAGCTTGTGCCTGAAGACGCATGTTTTCATCCGTGTTGTATGAATATCCCTGCGCATATTCCGCATCCGCATGCAAATCCAGCATTGCCTGTTTGAGCTTAACAAAACTTGTAGGGCTGCCGAAATAGTTGCCCAGATAGGCCAGTTCGTTTTCTGCGTTATAACCGATTATCAAGAATTTCTGATGGCCATTTCTAATCGGCAGTATCCCGTTGTTTTCCAGAAGAACAATGCCTTTTTCGGCCATGGTAACAGCGAAAGCCTCATGCTCCGGCGTTGCATTGTCTTCAGGCGACACAGCATCATACGGGCAGTCATTTGCAAACATACCAAGGCTGCTTCTTACTGCGAGCAGCCTTGCGGCGGAAGACTGCAGCGTTTCCCGGTCCACCAGGTTAAATGCATAGGAAAGCGGCAGGAATTTAAACATTTTTCCGCATTCCAGTTCACATCCGGCATTTAAAGCAAGTGCAGCGCCTTTTATCGGATTGGCAGCCAGACGGTGATGTCTTACGATATCGCAGAGCGCGCCGCAGTCCGATACAAAATATCCTTCAAATCCCCAGGCACTGCGCAGCAGCTTTTTAATAAGGCGCTCCGAAGTGCAGCAGCCCTCGCCGTTTACACGGTTATATGCACCCATTATTCCGCTTACCTTGCCGTCCGTGACGGCCTTTTTGAATGCCGGAAGATAAGTTTCAAATAAATCCTTTTTGGTAACTTTTGCGTTAAAGGAATGACGGTCAGCCTCCGGACCGCTGTGCACAGCAAAATGTTTGGCACATGCTGCAGTTTGTATATAATTAGGATCCTCTCCCTGAAGCCCTTTGATAAACGCAACACCCAGAATCGAGGTTAAATAAGGATCCTCTCCGTAGGTTTCCTGGCCGCGTCCCCAGCGCGGGTCTCTGAAGATATTGACGTTCGGAGACCACATGGTAAGACCTTTATATATACCGCAATCGCCTTTTTTCTGGCAGTCATTGTATTTGGCACGAGCCTCAGCCGATATTATTTTTGCGGTTTTATACAGTAATTCATCGCAGAATGTAGACGCCATGCAAATGGCCTGAGGGAATACAGTTGCTGTTCCCGCGCGCGCTACTCCGTGCAGACACTCGTTCCACCAGTTATATGGATGAATCGATAGCCTCTTTATACCGCGTGAAGCGTTTCTAAGTTGTGATATCAATTCTCTGACAGACATTTTTTTTGCGAGTTGCTGTCCTTTTTTTATGTGTGATCTCCACGCGTCCTTATTCATCAAACTGCACACTCCTATTGACAGAAGTTGAAAAAATTTATATAATATGTACATGCCGTGCTCGTGCACGGTGCGTTTTACAATAAAATTGTATCATATTATGAAACGTAAAACAAGGGAGTTGTGAAATGCCGATTACTGAAAAAGAAATAGCTGCACTTGCCGGCGTCAGCCGGGGGACGGTTGACCGTGCGCTTAAAGACCGGCCGGGCGTGGCTCCTGAAACAAAAGCCCGAATTTTGGCTATAGCGGAAAAATATGATTATCGTCCGAATCTTCTGGGTACAGCGCTTGTGCGTTCAGGCAAAACGATCTTGGTGCCGGTGATCTTAAACAGTATAGGAAATCCTTTCTTTTCAGCAGTTAAGGACGGTCTTTTCGCCGCGGAGTCAGAGCTGGCACAGTACGGTATCCGGCTGGCTTTAACGGAGTTTAAAGGCTATGATCCTGATAGGCTTTTAAATCTTCTGAATGAACTTCCGGCAGATACCAGGCAGCTGATCGTTGTACCGATCTGTGACGAAAGGGTCGAAAAAAAACTTCAGCAGCTTGCGCAAAGGGGCGTCAGTATCGTTATGCTGACAAGCAGACTGGAGTTGGCGGATAACGCCATGTATATTGGATGTGACTATTTGAAAAGCGGCAGGGTCGCGGGCCGCTTGATCGGCCTGCTTTCCGGCGGTGAAGCAAACCTGTTTGTTGTTACAGGCAGTACCCATCATAAAGGGCACGCGCAGCGTGTGGACGGTATCAGAAATATTCTTTCTGATGATTATCCCGGTGTGCGTCTTTTGGGAATTGCTGAAAATCTTGATGATGACGATGTTGCGTACAGTGCAATGCGCGAAGCGATCAGGCGGTATCCGGAAATCGATTTCGTATACATAACAGCCGGAGGCGTCAACGGCACTTTGCGTGCGCTCGGCGAGCAGAAACGGTATATCCGCGTCTGTACCTTCGATGATACGCCTATGGCGCGAAAAGCGCTGCTTTCCGGTCGGATACTGGCAACAATTTGTCAGCAGCCCTATGAACAGGGCTATCAGGCGGTTAAATCCGTCTTTGAAACAGTAATTTATCATCGGCCGTTTAAGAATGATATATTTACGGATCTGTCTATCAAGGTGGACCAGTCCCTTTAATCAGTAAATCAGGAATTGTTGAAATACTTTAACTTTTGCAAACTGGCCGATCAAATCATGCCGTGATGCGGATTTCAACAGTATAATGTAATCCATTCATCGGAAAGGAGCGCTTGGTGATGAGATCCGGTTCTTCGTTTTCTCATGCCCTGTTTTCGTTATCACCCTACAAACATAAAATCAAAATCGGAGTCGGAGAAGAATTCCGTTTAGCTTTTGATAATGAAAAGTACATCAATACAGTAATACTCAGCGAGGGCGGTTCACATTGTATCTCGTTTTCTGTTTTCGGCGAAAAGCCTGACGGTAAACGGGTCCTGCTATATGAAAACGATGTCATAGATAAATTTTTATATTGTGCGTTTCCCAAAATAGAGCTTAAGGCCGTGATCTTACGGATCAACGGCAGCGACAACGGCAAACCGGTAAAAATAAACTGTATAGATGCCGTGCTGCATATGCAAGAACAGAAAAATTTTCGTGTCAGCGTATATTTTCCGCTGAGCGCCGGCAGCACCTATTTTTCTGATCATATTAAGAATAAGGATCTTGAAACTGCTTTTGATCTTATTACGGATGCAATCGTCATCGGCAATGCAAGGCTCAGACCCGACGCTACCCTTGAATATGACCCTGAAACGCTGGAGCGCGAACTTGCCGCCATGCGCCGTATTATTGGAAACCGGTGTGTGCGGATTTGGTGCTGCATATTTCCTCCGGATCGTAAAAGCATGGTGCGTATGATCTGCAAGAAACCGAAAAAACTGCTCAATACGATTCTGACTTATTGCCGTACATATGGATTTAAGGGTGTGGATTTTGACTGGGAGTATCCCATCTTTCCGCATGCTTGGCGCTCTTTCGGCCGCCTCTTGGAAATGCTAAAAAATGCGTTGCAGGGGAGGGATATTCATCTGGCTGCCGCTTTATCCCCATGGGGCGTACGGCTTAGCAGAAACGCAAAAAACTGCCTTGATTTTGTAAATGTTATGGCATATGACTGGCACAGAAAGAATAAACGCCGCCATCATTCTGAATTTTACTCCTGCCATATTTATTGTGCGGAATATTTTAAGAAACTCAATTTCACCGATAAACAAATTTTTGTAGGTATTCCTTTCTACGGCAAAACTTTTGACAATCATGATTTCGCTTTTCGAAGCTACAATCTTTTGAATGTTGAGGGCCGTGCACAGAATACGGCCGCATATGAAAACAGAGAATACTATTTTAACGGTTACAACATGGTCTACAGCAAAGCCGCTTATAATCTGGATATGGGTTTTGGAGGCGTTATGCTGTTTGCAGGCTGTGATGATGTGCCCCGTGAAACCGGGCTCAGTCTGTATGAGGCGGTTGAGTCTGCATTGCGCGACCGTATGTATTGACCGTGTGACAAAAAGTAACAGAGAGAATGACATGAAAAAATCTTTTTCTTTTAATCGATATAAAGCGTCGGAACTGCTCCTTCGCAGGGAATATCCGCTGGAAAAGAATATAGATTCAGAGGATATTGAGATCAAACATCTGTCACAAGCTGAAAAAGACGGTTGCGTTTCTATGCACATTGTTTTTTCCGCCAAGCACGTATGCAGGCAGGCCGGCATCAGTGTGATTCTGGAATCAGACGGTCACGAACTTTCAGATTATATTTTTGCGCCGGCAGCACTTTATAACGGCAACCGTTTTTACAGTGTCCGCCGCGAATATGCGCCCATGTATACAAAAGAAGATCTTGAGATGTGCAGAAAAGGCCCTGTAATCACTGATGTTCCAAGGTTATATCCGGATGGCAGCGGAAAAGCGCAGTTCAATACCGGTGATCTCGCAACACCGTGTATCGGCTGTTTTTCTGAACGCCGCAGGCAGGGGACTCTGTTTTTTTGGAAGCAGCATAACGAAGCCGGCAATTTCGGACTGACAGTTACGGAAGATCTTCAAAACGGCATTCTTCGTTTCTATATTTCCTCACCCTGCGTGCGGGAGAAAACAAAATACGGTATGTGCACAACAAATTTGCCATCGGATGACCGTGGCATTGATTTGCGAAAAGGCGATACGCTTACTTTTGATATTGAAGAATATCATTTTCCGTGCAAAAGCACAACGGAGTTTTTAAATACCTTTTTCAAATATCGTATCCGCACGTATCTTCCGCGTACGCTGCCAAACGGTATTCCGTGGTCCTATGCTTTCGATTTGCTGGAATCCAAATATAACACTCAAAACTGGTGTGCTGAAGGCGGATTCTATAAATCCTCCGAAGCGACAGGCGATTCTATATTCCGCCAGTGGCAGACGGGATGGGTAGGAGGCGCTATGAACACTCTGCCTGGACTTTTTATCGGAAATGCACAAAGCGTTGAGAAAAGCCGAAGTACTCTGGATTTTGTGTTTGATAAGATCCAGCACGCGTCAGGCTTTCTATATGGTGTGTATTGCGGCGGCAGGGCGTACGGCGATTGCTTCGGTGACGGGCGGAATATTAATATTTCGATGAGCCGGAAAAATGCGGACGCTATGTATTATATTGCAAAACAGCTTTTGTGTTTTCGTGAAAAAGGGGAAAGTGTGCCCCAAAAATGGAGCAGCGGACTAAGAAAACTTGCCGACGCGTTTGTAAAATTTTACGATATAAATCATGATCTTGCTCAGTTTATCGATATGGAGAAAATGGCGCCGTTCGCGCCTGGTACTGCTTCTGCCGCGATCGCGCCTGCCGGCCTTGTGCTTTGCAGCATGTATTTCCATGAAAATAGGTATCTGGATTACGCTTGCGAAATCGCGCAGAAGTACTATAGCGAATATATCAGCTCTGGATTTACAAACGGCGGTCCCGGTGAAATATTGGGCTGTCCGGACAGCGAATCCGCCTTTGGCATGCTTGAAAGCTTTGTTGCCGTTTATTCCTGCACAAATGATATGCAGTGGATCCGATATGCTGTGGATACGGCTTCACTTTGCGCCAGCTGGTGCGTTTCTTATGACTATGCATATAAAAAGGACACACAGTGGTATCAGCGTGGCATTGCTACGACCGGCGCTGTTTGGGCAAGCGTTCAAAACAAACATGCGGCACCGGGTATCTGCACTCTTTCCGGCGCGTCATTGTTCCGTTTGTTTCGCGCTACTGGGGATATCCGCTATCTTGAACTTTGCCGTGACATCGGCCACAATATCACGCAGTTTATAAGCACGCCTGAAAAACCAATGTATTGCAGTTACATATGGAACGAAAACAACGCGCATTTAAAAAAAGCTCTTAATGCGGCTTACGCAAGATTTTTGATCAGACTTCATCGCTCGGGCAAGATCATTTCAAAACTTGTGGAGAAGCCGTATAATGTGATCTGCAATCTGCCCGGGCGCATGGGTGAACGGTGCAACCTGTCCGACTGGGAGGGTAAGGCAAACGTGGGCGAGTTTCCGGGCGGTTCATGCTGGTGCGAGGTTTCGGCCATGCTTACTTATTTTGAACTGCCCGCAGTATATCTGAATCCCGATACGGGCTTTGTATTTGAAATGGATCATGTACGCGCAACTTTTGAGAATGGTGTCCTTACACTGGAAAACCCAACGGATCATGACGCGGTATACAGAGTGTTTAAGGAAGATCATGACCAAAGATCGGTTCCGCTCTCAGAAACGTATATGTTTGATTTCAAAACTGTGCGCGTGTGCGCGCACGGGCGTTTCGAGTTATCATTTGAATGAATACGGAAAGAAAGGTGCAAATATGCTTGAAATCAAAGACGGCGCGTTTGTTCTGGATGGTGAACCTTTTCATATTTATTCTGGAGCTATGCATTACTTTCGCATTCCCTGTGAATACTGGGCGGATCGTTTAAAAAAACTGAAGGCCGCAGGTTTCAATACGGTGGAGACTTATGTGGCATGGAATATTCATCAGCCCAAAGAAGAGGCAAAGTTTGACTTTACAGGGCAGAATGATCTGATAAGATATATAAAAACTGCGCGGGAAACAGGGCTTTATGTTATCGTGCGTCCGGGGCCTTATATCTGCGCGGAATGGGAATTCGGCGGCCTTCCTTCTTGGCTGTTAAAATATGAAGATATAAAGCTTCGGTGCTTTAATGAACTGTACCTCGGCTTTGTCAGGCAGTACTTTGATGTGTTGCTGCCTATGCTCGCTCAAGAGCAGATCACAAACGGCGGTCCTATTATCGCAATGCAGATCGAAAACGAATACGGCAGCTACGGAAGAGATAAAAAATACCTTCAGTATTTGCGGGATTTAATGCGGCAGAACGGTATAGACGTATTGTTGTTCACCTCCGACGGGGAAAACAGGTATTGCCTTTCCGGGGGCAGCTTGGATGATGAATTTAAAGTTGTCAACTTCGGAAGCTATCCGAAAATCGGATTCAGGGAATTAAAAGTGTATCAGCCTGATAAGCCCTTGATGTGCGGCGAAATGTGGTGCGGATGGTTTGACCATTTTCGCGATAAGCACCATCATTCCGGCAATGTATATGTAAAAAAAGTAAATCGAAGGATAGTCAACGAGTTTTTTGAGGAAAACGCCAGTTTTAATTTCTACATGTTTCATGGAGGCACCAATTTTGGCTTTATGGCAGGAGCTAATCATGCCGGAGTCTATCAGCCTACGACCACAAGTTATGATTATGACGCGCCGCTGAATGAATACGGTGATTATACCAAGAAATATTTTGTTATCAGAAATGCGGTTTGCTCTAACAGGGGAATCGCACCGCCCGAGCTTCCGCCGCGTCCTCAGACGCAGCGAATAGGCAGGGTCTGTTTAACGGAATCTGCATCGTTTATTGAGAATATCAGAAAAAATGCGCAGAGATATCATGATCATATCCCACACTATATGGAATATTACGGTCAGGATTATGGCATGATTTTGTATCACACGGAAATTGAAGGCGACTATCCTGAAACGCAAATCGCTGCAGACGGCGTCCATGATATTGCATATGTTTATGTTAACGGAAAGCTGATTGGCCGGTATGACCGCTCCAAGCCGCTTACTAAAAAGCAGTTAAAAGCAGGTGTGGAAGCGACAGAAAGTTTCTCGTTTCCAATTCCTGCGTTTAAAGGCAAAATTACGGTAGATATTTTGGTTGAAGCTATGGGGCGCATAAACTTCGCAAAGCGCATTCATGACCGAAAAGGTCTCTCACATGTAAGGATCGGCGAGCAGTATACGTTCGGATTTGATATTTATACGATCCCGATCGATAAATATAAAGACCTGTTGTTTTCCGAACGTCAAGGCGGCATGTTTCCTAATTATTTTAAAGGAACGTTCCGTACAAAAAGCAGAGCCGACTGCTTTGTTGATATCCGCAATTTTAAAAAAGGCTATGTGTTCGTTAACGATAAAAATCTGGGACGTTTCTGGGAAGTCGGTCCACAGCGCACGCTGTATCTGCCCGGCGTTTGGCTGAAAGATGTAAATGAGATCGTTATATTTGAGCAGGAAGGCTGCATGAAGCCTGAAGTGGAAATTACGGATAAACCGATATTCAGATAATAAGATTCCGTTGTTTGCAGGGGATGAAATTTATGAAAACAAGAGCAGAGATAACTGCCGGTGTAAAAACTTTTTTTACTGACCTGAAAACCTATTGGAATAAGCCAAGACCAGGTGAATATGTTTCAAACAAGGAATTTTTATATTTTGTTCTGGGATCCGGTGGGTCAAACAATGCCCAGTATACCGGCGGCAATCTGTCTTTTACCGCAGGCTGCCTGTTTGTCGGCGCGATCTACGGCCTGAAGATGATGGATTTTGCAATGTTGGGTATCGTTAACATGATACTGAACTATCTGTTCCAGCCAATCACAATGATCATAACGGATAATCTCGGGCGTCCGCCAAAAAAGACTATGCGGCTGATCAACTTTGCCACTTTTGTTTTTGCAGCTGTAGGTATTATATGCTTTTTTATTCCGCAGGCTCTTTTTGAGGGCTTTATGCCCGCGTTGCCGCAGGTGCTTGGCACAAAGTTCCTGGTACAGGTGATCACTACCTATTATAATATTTTAGTATATCGAAAATTGTCCCCAAAGTTCGGGAAATACCGCTGTTGGATTGTTGCCGGCATCTTGCCGTACATGGCAGTATTGCTGCTTCTCGTTATGTTCCCGTATAACCAGCTGTCCTATAATGACAAGTTCTGGGTAATGAATCTGATGTTTGCCGTATGGACTGCATTCAGTACTTGTTTCGCACAGGCGCCAAGTGTTCAGAACGTTATTACACCAAATACAAATGAAAGAACCCGTATCATCTCTATTGGTTCTTTTATCAGCGGTCTGTTTCCGTCTCTTTACAATATTATCTGGCCGGTTGCAGCAGCGGCTGTCGGGGGACTTACCAATATCCGTACCTACCGTATCATTTTGCCGATCATGGTTCTTGCAATGGTTCCCTTTACGCTGTTTCTGGCGTTTGGCTGTAAGGACCGCGTGATTCAAGAGGAGGATCATAAGCCTGAGATCAATATGAAAAAAGGCTTCAAAGAGGTCCTTCGCAACAAATATCTATGGATCACCAATACGTCTACCTGGATCACCACATTTTCTTCCGGTGCAATCAACATCGTAAATATGTTGATAATTTATGCCATGCGTCAGGACTGGTTTATGGGAATCATGTCGTCCATTCTCGGCACGGCATATACGCCGGGCATGCTGTTATCTCCGTGGCTGATCAAAAAATTCGGCAAAAAGCGACTGATGCTGTTCTGCAAGTATATGAATGTTGTCTGCTCGCTGTTATCCGTTGCAGGTGTGTATCTGAACAGTCTTGTGATTATCGTAATATCACAGTATCTTGCAACTATGCTGGGTTCTGTTATGACAATCATTACCACTTCCATGAATGCTGATATATGGGATTATCAGCAGTATATTTCCGGTGAACGTTTAGATGGCTGTATGGGTATTTTCAGTTATCTTGCATCACCGGTCACTACGCTGGCTGCCATGGTCGTACCGGCGATTTACGCTATGTTCGGTTTTACTTCCGACTGGAATATTCTGTTTGACGGTGATATTCGTAACCGTATTTTCATTGTCACTATCGTTCTGACTGCAGCTACGGGACTGCTCTCAGCCATACCCTACCATTTTTATGATCTTACCGAGAAACGCCATGAGGAAATGATGGATGAACTTCGGGCGCGCGCACAATCAAAAAATTTAGAAAATATGCGCACAGAGACGGAGTTGCTGGAAAACAACGCGGAATATGTTTAAAGGGGGAAGCAGTATGAGCAACAGGCTAAAGTCAGTATTTGCATGTATACTTATGATCGCGTTTCTGATCTGTCTTCTTTCTTCATGTTCCATAACAGGGAATAATGCTGTGGAATACAAAGAGAATGAAGACGGCTGCGGATTATACCGCTATTCCGGTAAATCTACGGAAACATCTTTTACCGTTCCAGGTACATATGGTGAAAATAATGTTACAGAGTTAATGGATTTCTCTTTTGCAAACGCCGAATATCTGACGGAAATCTATATAGGAAAAAATGTTAGAACGATCGGCATCTGGGCAATGACCAACTGTCAGAAGCTGGAGGCAATCTATGTAAGCGAGGAGAATCCTTATTTTAAGTCTGTAGACGGTGTTTTATACAGCAAAGATATGACGGAACTGCTTTTTTATCCGAACGCCAGATCTCCGATCATTACAGATGATCTTGGCAACATATCAGGCGGCGAATTTGTGGTTCCGGACACAGTCAGAACCATTCGTGCCAATGCTTTTTATCTTTGTACAGATCTGCGTTTGATCGACTTTAACGATGGGCTTGAAAAAGTGGGTGACAAGGCGTTTTTGAAATGTACGGGACTTGAGTCTCTTGATCTTCCTTCTACGCTGAAAGAGATCGGTGATGATTCATTTTCTTATCTGGACAATACAAAACTCAAGGTTCTAGAGATCCCGGCGTCCGTTGAAACGATCGGAAACTATGCGTTCTTCTCAACTTCCTCCTCTGTTCAGAAAGTTATCGTTCATAAAAACAGTGAGGAAGACTTGAATCTGGGCACCGACTGGCTGCCTAATCAGATAAATGCAATAAACCAGGAGGTCCCGGTTGAGTATGTTGGTATGGGCTGAGATAAACTTAACCGGAAGGGCAGGAGTTACATGAAGCCGTTTCCCTTATGTTCTTGATTCAGTGGCAGAACCGTGTGTAAAGAAACACTGGCAGTTCTGTATCTGCAACTGTCGGGCGGCGCCTGCTCAGTGTGACGGATATTTTAAGCAATCAAGATCAGCATTTTGCCGATGCGTTAGACCCTTCTGTAAATGAGAAGCGTTTGCGCCGGCACTGAAAAACCGATGCTGCAAAAGCGTCTGAATTTTAAGTAAATATATAAACGCGTTTTGATTTAAAAATTTTTTTATAGGTGAAGCCATGAAGTATTGGGTATTGGACGGCAGTACTTTTCCGTCAGTGATTGAAAAAAATGAAAACAGCTTTGTTTTTTCGAACGGGCTCATTCGCCGTATAATTGATAGTTCGGTAAGTAAAACCTTATCATTTGAGAATCTGCAAAACGGTCTGCAGCTTGTTGACGCGCCTTATGAGGATTTTGAGATCTCTGTGAACGGTCACAAGCACAGTTCATCCGTTTACAAACTGAGCAGTGCACAAGAGGTGCCCTGCGCTGAGCGCGTTGCTTTTCATAAAACCGAAACAATGACTGCGGACGGTGTATATCCGCCGCCGGGCAAAGCCCTGCTTTTGCATTATGCGGCGGATGATCTGCCCGATGTCTTAGTCCGCTATGAGATATATGACGGCATGCCTGTTATAATGAAGTCCCTGACTGTGCAAAATAACGGCACGCAAACAGTTGTTATTGACAATATTGCCGTTGATGTTATGCGGATCACGCAAAACCGTGATACTTTGTTTGTTGACAGTGATTATGATTCAACTACCGATTTCATCGGTCTTGATTTTCAGAAATATGCTAAGCATTATGCGCGTTACCGGTATGATATGCTGGAGGTCATGCCTCTTCAGCGCATGAACGTAACGCTTGTGCCGGGAGAAGCCGTGGATTCGATTGCCTCTTTTGAGCTTTTGTTCGGCGCCGAATACTATGAGCAAAGACTGATAGAAGTCAAAGAGATGTACCGCCGTATAGCGCCTTGGTGCACGGATAACGTTTCGTTTTTTCATTTGATCTCCAATTCCCCCAGAACGATCCGCAAAGCGGTCGATCAGTGCCGTGAGCTTGGAATAGAGATGATCATTCAGTCATTCGGTTCGGGCGTGAATATGGAAAGCGGAAACAAGCGCTATCTGAAACGCATCAAAAGTGCTTATGATTACGGTCACAGTAAGGGCATTCGCATGGGCGCATATACACTGGCGTATGTTAAAAATTACCGCCCGGTCAAAGGAGACGAGGCACTGAACCATGACCCCGGTCATATCTGCCGCTGCCTTGCAACAGACTGGGCAAAGCAATATATGAAAAATATTCTGCGGTTCATCGACCAAACCGGGGCAGACGCGGTGGAGATCGACGGACCTTATGGTATGCTCATGTGCTCAGGCGGCAAAACCCATAACCATGATGATTTCACTGATTCACAATATAAGCAGTGGAAAGCCTCTGTTTCTGATTGGTACCGTGAGATCAAAAATAGAGGCGTATATATTAATGCTCCTGACTGGCATTTCTTAAACGGTTCCAACCGCAGCGGAGTCGGATATGAGGAAATCGCTTTTTCCGAACATCGGTGCGAACAGCTTGCAACTTCGCGCATTTATTACTATAAAGGTACTTTTTCAAAAAATCCCTCACAGGGCTGGGGCTTTTTGCCGCTAAATGTTTATCATGGGGGAGGCAAAAATGCGCAGTTCTTTCCTACAGAAAAAAATGCATTTGAATTTGACTGGGCGCTGGCCCAGATCGTTGCAAGCGGTGTTTGGCCAACCATTCGCGGCAGAAAAGTCTATGATTCGGAAAAAGGGAAAAAAATATTTGCAAAATGGACTGCGCTGTACAAAAAATACCGCAGGGTATTAAACGGAATTACAGTTCATTTTATGCCGCCGCGTATTGATACCTCTGACCCGTCCAGAACCACCTGTATGGATGCGATAATGAATCAGATCCCAACAGGGGATATCCGCGGTTTTGTGATGTTCTTTAACCAGACGGATAATGAACTTACCGAAGAAATCCTACTTCCGGTCTATTATACCGGGCTTTCCGATCTGAAAATGCCGCCTGCGCCGCTGAAGAATACCAAAAACTGTGATGTGCTGTATCCGTTGTATGGTGAAGAGATTGCGCCGCTTGTCATTCGCGCCAGGGACGGTTCAGAGCGTACTTATATCACGGATGAAAAAGTGACGGATAAAAAGATACCGCCGCTGATGAACGGGTTACTTACAGACAGGTCTGTTATAATTTCTGAAAATGACAGGGAGCCTATATCTTATGCTATCGACTCAAATGCAAATGTCCGTATGAAACTGACACTTCCGGCAATGTCATACAAATGGTACGTTCTGCGTGCCCCGAAAGAGGAGAATGATAATCATGCATAAAACAATCAGAATTGCAATGATCGGCATGGGAGAACGCGGAAAACAGCTTATGGAACCCTTGCTGAAGATGAAGGACGTAAGGATTGTAGCTGTCTGTGATGTTTATGAAGACCGCGCCAGAGCGGCTGCGGAAGCGGTAAAAAAGGAATACGGAAATACGCCGTTTGTATCTCAGGATTATAAAGAAATACTTTCGCGCGACAATGTGGACGCTGCTGTGATTTCCACCTCGTGGCAGTTTCATATTTCCATTGCAGTTGAAGCCATGCGCCGCGGTGTTTTCGCCGCCATGGAGGTCGGCGGAACTTATGATCTGCAGGAATGCTATGATCTTGTAAAAGCCTATGAAGAAACCAAAACGCCTTTCTTCTTTCTGGAGAACTGTTGCTATGGCCGGCGTGAACTTATGTGTCTCAATATGGCGCGTTCCGGCGCGTTCGGTGAGATCGTGCACTGTGACGGCGCTTATAAACACGATCTGCGCAAAGAGATCTCTTACGGTAAGGAGAACCGGCATTACCGCCTGTCCCACTATATTGAACATAACTGCGAAAATTACCCTACGCATGAACTTGGGCCTGTTGCTAAAATACTTGGAATCAACCGCGGCAACCGTATGCTGCATCTTGTAAGCGTTGCCAGCAAAGCCCGCGGCCTCGCTCAATATATAAAGGAGCATAAGCCGGGCGATAACGGGCTTTTAAATACGGATTTCCAGCAGGGCGATATCGTTACAACTGTTATTACCTGTGAAAACGGAGAAACGATCACCCTGACTCTGGATACTACGCTGCCGCGTATCTACAGCCGCAACTTTACAGTGCATGGCACGAAAGGAATGTACCAGGAGGACGGCGATTTCGTTTTTCTTGAAAAGGATCTGAAAGTTGATATTGCAGAAATCGATACGGACCCGCAGAAGATCTGGAAAAACGCTGATAAGTACGCGGAGATCTACGACAGCGATCTGTGGAAACATAAGTCAGAAGGTATGATAGCCAGCGGTCACGGAGGTATGGATTATCTGGTCTTGCGCTCCATGCTCAGTGCGGCAAGAGGTGAAAGCTATCCTGCAATCGATGTTTATGATGCCGCTTCCTGGATGTGCATAACTGCTTTGTCCGAGCGTTCCATTGCAAACGGCAATATACCAGTTGAGATTCCGGACTTCACCAACGGCAAATATAAAAACAGGACTGAAAAATCCACCGGGAAATATGCTTTGGATATTTGATCATGAATTTTTAAAATACGCCTGATCATGAAATCGCCGCATTTCAACATTCAGATGAGAGGTCATATGTCATGTATGTAGCAAAAAAATTACTGTGCTTGTTTCTGTCTGCACTGATGATAGTAACCCTTGCGTCATGTTCGGCGCAAAAAACTATGGCTGACCGGCTGACAGCGCCAGCCAATCTTGCTGTTCCGGAACAACGACAAAGAACGCAGAGAGAAGGGGATATTTATGTGTCTCCTTCCGGCAGCGATCAAAATCCTGGGACAAGAGAACTGCCGGTGCAAACTCCCCTTCGCGCTGTTGAATTAGCACGTAACATGGATAAGGAAGAAAAGATTATCTGCCTGGAGGACGGTGAGTATCCGCTTTCATCTATGACGCTCACAGCTGAAGACAGCGGTATAACTTTCTTTGCGGAAAACAGCGCAGTATTCAGCGGTGGACTCATGCTTGATGCTGGGGATTTTGAGAGCTACAGGGACGATATCCAGGTGCTCGACCTGTCTGAATACGGTGTAACTGCCGAAAGTATCGGGCAGGTGCATGCGTTCGGCCAGTATAATCAGGCAGCAAAATATGACGAGCAAGGCAGTCTTTATTGTGAATTGTTTTGTGATAATGAGCGTATGACCCTTGCGCGCTATCCCAATTCCGGCGAATATCTGTATACCGGAAAAATCATGGACAACGGCGATTCAAAAGAGATCTATACTGATCATGGCACTCAAATCAATCCGGAATGGGAAACACTGAAAGATCCGCGGGGAGGCACTTTTAAGGCGGATACAGCGGTCACGGATCGCGTTAAAAGCTGGACGAACAGTGATGATATTTGGATGTTCGGCTATTTTCAGTATGACTGGGCGGATTCCACAACGCCTTTAAAAGAAGCCGGCGACGGCACGATAACAACCGAATACGCCAGTGTCTACGGATTTAAGGAGGGAATGCCTTATTATTTTTTCAATGTGTTTGAGGAGCTTGATGCTGAAAACGAATGGTTTGTTGACAGAAACAACCTAAAACTGTATTTTATTCCACCCGCTGATTTTCAAAACAAGTCTTTGGAGCTTTCCCTTTCCGTCAGCGATCTTATAACTCTGCAAAATGTTCAAAACATTACGTTTGACGGTATTACCTTTACCGGTACCAGGGCAAGTGCGATCCGCGGTACAGGCAGTAATATAACGATACAAAACTGCGTAATGAAAAATGTCGGTGAAAATGCTGTGGAATTGACAGGCGAGCATATTCTTGTTGAAAATAATGAGATAACCGCCACCGGCAAGGCAGGCGTGATCCTTACAGGCGGTGACCGCCAGACTCTTACATCAAGTGAAAATATTGTTTCAAATAATCTGATTCACGACTGGTCACAGGTTTACAGAACTTATCAGGCTGCTGTAAACCTTAACGGTGTCGGCGCTGTGTGCAGCCATAATGAGATCTATAATTCGCCGCATGAGGCGGTAACTTATACCGGTAACAACCATGTTATTGAATATAATGTTATCCATGATGTTGTTTTGGAATCCTCAGATGCGGGGGCAATCTATTCCGGCCGCAGCTGGAGCTATTACGGCAACGTGATACGGTATAACTGTATTTACAATATCGGCTCAGATCAATTTACGCCAAGCGGCATCTATTTTGACGATGCGCTTTCAGGGCAGAAAGCTTATGGAAATCTGCTGGTTAATATCCCGGGCTGTGCCTTTCTGCTTGGCGGCGGCCGTGATTTAATGATCGAAAATAATCTGATCATCAACGCGGCTATCCCGTTTTCTTATGATGACCGTGCGGTTATTGACAGCTCTGCGGGAAGCTGGTTTCTGCACAGCAAAACACCGGGGCAGGGGCTCTGGGCAACGCTTGAAGAGGTGGATATCGATTCAGAGGCATGGAGATCTGCTTTCCCGCAACTGTCTGAACTGTCGGATGATTTTCAAAACCCCGATGATCCTCTTTTTGCCGCCAACCCTGCAAACAGTTCGGTAAAATATAATCTGGTAGCGAATGAAGAAAAAAGTCTGGGGGATATTTCTGCGTCTGCTGAGAAATACAGTGATATTTCTGAAAACACACTTTATAAACTGAAAGATGCTCCGTTTGCCGCCGACGGCGACTATACGCTCACGCAAACTCCCGACGGATTTAAACAGCTGCCGTTTTCCCAAATGGGCAGAACATATACCTGCGGATAAATATACTGTTGACGGAAAATAACTTTTTGAGCGCAGCGCTGAATAAAAGCAGTTTATCTAAATAATACGGCATTATTTCGTAATTTTTTCTGATTTGTGTTATAGTAAAATTAAGGTAGTACACGGTTTGTTATGTGCAGAAGGGAGTCCGTATTATGAAGAAAGCGGTCGTTGCAAAACGCTTGAAGGTCGCAGTTTGCGTATTTGCAGCTCTGGCTGTGATTATTGTTGGAGTGCTGTTCTTTCCGCTGACGGGTGAAAAACATGTTGAGATCTGGAGCGCAGGCGATGTATTCGATCTGTCCGAAATCCAAACAGTTGAAAAGAAGCGTGAAGATTTCAAGATCCTCATGTTTACGGATACCCAGCTTTGGGCTGACCTTGGAAAAAATAAAGAGTGCTATGAGCAGATGGATGCGCTGGTTGAAAAGACCAATCCGGATATGATCGTACTCCCGGGTGATAATCTGTCCGCCATGGCCAGCCGCTTTTCTATAAATAATTTTATATCTCACATGGATAAATATGAGATTCCGTGGGCGCCGGCGTTTGGTAATCACGATAACGAGATCCCCTCAAACAGTCTCAACTGGCAGGCGGATAAATATATGAAATCGGATTATTGCCTGTTGGAGAAAGGCCCGTCAAATCTGTACGGCTGCGGGAACTATGTTGTCAACATTACTGAGAACGGCAGCCCCGTCTACACTGTTTTTATGCTTGATAACGGCAGATACACTGAGTATGACGATGGCAGCACGGGTGAAATTTATATGGGATATGAGCAGATAGCGTGGTATGAATGGAATGTAACGGGTATTGCGCAGGCAGCTGGAAGAACTGTGCCCTCCATGGTGTTTTCTCATTTTGCCCAGCCGGAATTTCGCGAGGCAGTTGAAAAGCTTTGTGTTCAAAATGACAACGGTTGCTACACGGTGCCGGAGGGGTACGGTTTTGGATACTGCGATTATTTGCCGGGTGCTGCTCCTGTTCGGTCCGGCTTTGTTGATAAGTGTAAGGAACTTGGTTCAACAAAATATCTGTTCTGCGGGCATGACCATGAAAATAATGCAAGTATTACATATGACGGGATCACTATGACCTACGGTCTCAAAACCGGCCCGTCGCCTGTGCCGTGGAATTTTGCGGAAGAAACAGGCGGCACGCTTGTAACAATTACCGGAAACGGTGATGATCAATCTGTGAATATTGAGCATATAGTTATGAACTGACGGAGATGTTATGGATATTTTTATTAAAGCGGAGCCAAGGCCGGTCCTTTCCGGAGATTTTGATTATTCGAATATAAAAAGCCGTTACGGAGTCAATACACTCTATTTTACAAAGGACGGCAGGCCTTATACCGTAACGGCAGGTGAATTGCATTTTTCGCGGCTTCCAAGGGAGCGCTGGCGTGAAACGCTGCTCAAAATGCGCGCCTGCGGGCTTAACACCGTGTCAACATATGTTTTTTGGAATCATCATAATCCGGAAAAAAATGTTTATGATTTTTCCGGCAACAGAGACGTTCATGCATTTCTTTCAGTATGCAGGGATATCAGAATGCCATGCATTCTGCGTATAGGCCCATGGTGCCACGGCGAGGTTATCCGGGGCGGTTTTCCTTTGTTTATTGATCTGATGCCTGGTAAACGCACGGATTCGAAATCATATTTAAATCAGGTGAAAAAATATTGGGAAAGGCTCTATACTGAGGTTAAGGATTTTTTGGACGGAGAAACCATAATCGGTATCCAGCTTGAAAACGAATATACCGGGCCTACAAAACATATCCGAACATTAAGAAAAATTGCTGAGGAGATAGGCTATAAAACGCCATTTTTCACTATGACTGCTTGGCCGTCCGGCAAGCCGGATAATGATTTTCTGCCCATGATGGGCGGATATCCGGACGCACCGTGGGCTAGAGAAAAAAAGGCACTAAAGCCGAATAACCGTTTTGCGATCACGCCATGTAAAACAGAAGACGAAATAGGCGCTGATCTTCATAAAAACAATACATCTGAACAGGGAGTTTACGATTATGTACCTTATGCAACCTGCGAAACGGGTCCGGGCGTGCAGGTGGACCAGCACAGAAGGCCGCTTATTTCTGAAAAAGACGGCTACGGCGTTGGTTTTGCGAAGTTCGCGTCAGGTGTAAACTGGCTTGGTTATTATATGTTCTGCGGCGGCAGAAATCCGAATGACCGGCTTTTGCAGGAAACGCGCCTCACTGGTTCTCCGAATAATCTGCCTGTGATCGACTATGATTTTCAGGCTCCTATTAGCAGGTATGGGATCTGCCGGGATCACGGCGACAGACTTAGGCTTCTGCATTTGTTTATCACTGATTTTGACAGAGAGATCTGTACAAAACAGGCTTATTTTCCGAAGTGGAAAAGTAAGGATCCGTATGATATTTCGTTTTTAAAGTGTTCCGTGCGTGCGGATGATAACGCAAGCGGATATTTCTTTGCAAGTGCATATGAAAAAGGCCTCGGTTACAAGGATTTTACGGATGTAAATGTGTCTTTTGAGATCGGAGCCAAAAAAATAGATCTGCCGGCAGTCAACGTAAGATCTGGCGCAATGTTTTTTTATCCGTTTAATATCAATATTGGCGGAATGGTTTTTGACTATATTCTTGCCCAGCCGATCGTTAGATATTCTGAAGAAGGGGAGATCATCTGCTATTTTGCGCAGTGTGAGGGCATTGAACCGGAATGCTGCATAAACGGCCAAAAGTACCCTCTTGATTATTCGAAAAACGGCACATGCTTTGATCATGTCAGGATCATTGTTGTTCCGTACGAAAAAGCGCTGGATTTTTGGTTCATAAATAATAAGCCTTATTTTTTCAGCGGCACATTGTATTCAGATAACGGCAAAGTATACCGCGAGAAGATCACGGATCGGAATATCAAGAATGAGCTGAGTCTGACAAAGTGCGAAAAAGTCAGTCTGCCTTATAATTTTTATCTGCTTTCAACAGGCAAACGCAGTTATTACAGACTGAAGATACCCAAAGATATACTGAAAGATAACTTTGACATAATGCTTGAGTTTTATTTTACCGGACTGAATCTGCAGGTGTTCTGCGGCAAAGCTCTTATAAATGACTATTTTAATATAGACCGCAAATTTGTAATGTGTTTCAGAGATTACAAAAAATATATTGAGCGCGGAAGTGATTTTATTATCAGGACGGCTCCAAAAACCAGACACGGAGTTTCAAACGTTTATAATGAGATAACGATTCCGCTATATTCCGATAAGCTTGAACTGAAAAAAGCTATGGTAATAGAGAAAGAGCAAATAGACTAAAAAAAGAAGACCTTTTGATAAGGTCTTCTTTTTGCTTATATTCCTCCCCGGAATTATAATTACATTTATATCGTATTGTCATAAAATGTTATAATATTAACAAAGATGATAGGATTTCTAAATATCGGGACATAATTTCGAAAGTATTATGAATTTTACTGTGATATAACAAAGTTGTGATAAAGATAAACGTAATAAACATTTGTTGTTCTGACGTTTGTTTTTATCCCGGTTCGTCTTTTGTTTTCTTATTAAAATAGAAATGAAAGGAGTAATAATATGAAAACGAAGAAAAGAACGCGAATCATCAGTTTGCTTCTTGCAGTTGTTATGGCTTTTTCTGCAGTAACGGCAACGATTACAGCTTCTGCTGCATACAAGCCGTCGTACGGCAATCTGGCAACTGAAGAGGATTTCGCTCTTATGATCGAGGATGTCAATACGATCCTTGATGACACTGTGCTTACAGGCGGCACAATCGAATCGATGTATAAATTCCTTCCCGCTATCGGTGCGATTTTAAACCGCGGTGTTTCGGGCAAAGGTTCGGATACCGTTGATTTTTACATCAATTACGATGCGGAACGCTGGTCAGGCCTTGCTGACTATGTGGATGAGGGTACAAACGCGATTGTTGACGATTCGGAGAATGAGGACGGTACGACCGTTCCCGGCACTTTTACAAAGTATTTTAACGATAATCCGATTGTGTGCGACACCCAGGACGATTTCCTTTCCGAGCTCAACTATTTTGTGGATGTAGTGATGGATCAGAATCTGATTTCTACGATCACGATTTTATTTGCACCGCCAATTTTCCCTGGTATGGGAGGCGGTGACCAGGAGGCTGCAATTGCACTTTGCAACGGACTGGATCAGATATGCGCCGCTCTTGGCATTGAGCAGGAAATGAATGCTGCCGCCGCTCTTGGCGTAGATGATCTGGATGGCAACGCAGCAGATCTGGGTAATTATATCAAAAACATTACTAATGCGCTTCTGCCTGATGCTGCCAACAATGTTATTGATATGATCCGCACAGTTCTTGCTGACGAGAATTTTGCAAAGCTTTACAGCGGCGTAACTGCTGTTCTCACTAACATTCCCGCTGTGCTTGACTCGATTGCAAGCACCCTTTCGGCAGTTGGTGTAAGCGAAGAGGATATTGCGGCTGTAAACGCACAGGTAAACAGCATTCTTGCAACATGGACGTCACTTCCTACAAAAGGTGAAGGCGATGCCAAGATGCTTGATCTTGATGCTCTTGTTCCGTGGCTCCTTGATACATATGCCGGCGGCGTAATTGATATCAATATGGAGCCCATGCAGCTCGACCGAGTTACAGGTTCCGAGAGCAACACAGACCTTGTGAAAGTAGTTTTTGATTATCTTTATAATACTCTTGTTGGTGATGAAGACAACAACAATCTTATGACCTTTGCGATCAGCAGCGGTATTATTGAAAATCTTATAAAGACTGAAATACCTGAAGATACTAAAACACAGATTCTTGCTGTATTCAGCATGACCAATGATCAGGCAGCAAACGAGCTTGTAAAGCTGGTAGCAGATTTTGCAGGAAGAGAGATCCCTGAAGAACCAACTACAGGCGATGAGCCTACAACCGGTGACGAACCCACAACTGGCAATGAAGAGCCCACAACCGGTGATGAACCCACGACCGGCAGCGGGGAGCCTACAACCGGCAGCGAGCCAACAACAAATAAGGGAAAAACCCCTGCTGCAAACACAAGTAATCCCGATCTTCCCAATACAGGCAGAACTGCGGATTATATCACAGCAGTAAGCGCCGCTGTTGCAGCTTGTGCATTCATAGCGCTCGTTTATGTTGTTCTTTCTTCAAAGAAAAAGGCTACTGAATAATCAGTAACCCATCAAAATAACTCCATTTGGGAAACGCTGCCTTTCTTTAGGCAGCGTTTTTCCATATATTCTGTGTGAGAATTTATATAGAAAAAATAACCCTTGTATGATAAAATGATTCATATAAGGGTTTAACCGATAACTAAATTTTTATTATAAATAAATGTGATATTAGAATTTAAGTTTTCGGAATTTTCCGGGCGATATGCCTTCGTTTTCAGTAAAAAAATAAATAAAATTCGATTCACTGTTGAAACCTGTTTTAAATGCGATCGAAGAAACTGTCATATCGGTGTTGCTGAGCAAAAATTTTGCCCGGTTAAGCCGGAATGTCAATACATAGTCATATGGCGAAAATCCGGTTTGCTGTTTAAAAACTCTTGAAAAGTGAGAGGGGCTCATGTGCGCTGCCTGTGCAAGCTTTGTTACGGTCAGGTTATCGCTCAGATGTTCGGCTATATATTCTTTTACCTGCTGAACCGTGTCTTCATAATTGTTTTCGCCAAGGCTCTTTGTAGTTTGGTAATTCATGAGTTCGGCAAACAGTTTATAAATGTCAACTGAAATGCTGAGTTCACTGGGCGGGTCATCGCTTTTAATACTGTCATAAATGCGGAATAAAAGCTTTTGAACATAGTGTATGTCTTTGCATTTTATCAGATTTCCGTTGCTTTTTTCAATCTCTTCAAACAGTTCAAAGGAGTTGCTGCCGCTGATATGGATCCAAATGGATTCAAAGCTGTCGTCCGTGTAGTACTCATGGGGTCTGTAGCAGTCAAGAATAACAGTGTCGCCTTTATGTGCCGTTATGTGTTTCCCGTTCTTAAGATAAGTGAAATTTCCTTCTAGAATATGAGACACCAAAAGACTGTTATAATTGTTGCGCTTAAGATGATATCCTTTAACACAGTAAAAATGCCCTGCGCTTATCGGGTAATAATATAGCTTCTTGGCTGTTTGTGAAGGAGATGAGAAATACACTTCCGATCTCTTTAAAACGCCCTGTTCATTAGATTTCATTTGAATCCGCTCCCTGTGGTAGGATTTCTAAATATTTCGGTCGAATATCGAAATTATTCACCTGGCTTTAATTTTATAATCAATTTCAAATAATGTCAAATTTAAGGAGAAAATCATGCAGATCATTCATACTTTGGATTATAATATCAAACCTGATACAGATATTACCGAGCAGCTGAGCTCTTTGATTGAAAGCGTAAAAGATATGAACGGTAAAAAAACCGTTGTTTTTACCAAAGGCGTTTATTATATCAGCGCAGAAAAATGTGTAAAGCAAAAGCTCTATATAACCAATACGATCAGCAATTCCGAATATAAAGAAAATGAACCGCACCACGTTCAGCCGGTCGCTTTTTATTTCAAAGAAGTTCATGATCTGGTTTTTGACGGGCCGGATTCAGTTTTTATAATTGACGGAAAAGCAACCAATCTCGCCGCTGAAAACTGTCATGATCTTACGGTTAAAAATTTAGAGGTACGTCATAAAAATCCCGATTTTCATGAGATCAAAGTAATAAAGAAAAGCCCTTTCAGTGCGGATTTTCAGACGGATTCGGATTCCAATCTTTCCTTTAATGACGGTAAGCCCTGTTTTTACGGGAGCGATTATTGCGTCAGGGCGGATGAATATGCGTCCAATGCGTTTTGGACGGGACTTATAAGGGCAGACTGGCCAAATAAGGTCAAAAGAACAAATCATCCTTTGTTTGCCGCTATGGGATATAAAAAACTGGGAAAAGACAGATTCAGGGCCTATTTTCCGTCTGCGCTGAGATTTAAAACAGGGGACAGATATTACATTTATGACGCCCGGCGAAATTATGCCGGAATATTTATCAACGAGTGTTCGGGTGTTTCCTTGGAAAACGTAAGACAAAGATTTAATTATTCGCTTGCGGTTGTTTTGCAGTGCAGCGAGGATATCTCTGTAAAACAATGCGAATTTTCGCCGGGAAACGGTCCGCTCAAACTTGCTTCCGCTGCCGATTTTATGCAGGTGTGCATGTGCAGAGGGCGTGTTGCTGTTGAAAAAAATTATTTTGAAGGCGCGGGCGATGACTGCGTAAATGTACACGGGATCCATTTCAAAATTGTTGAAGTTAAAGAGAATAAAATAACTGTGCGCTTTATGCACCCGCAGTCATACGGATTCAATCCTATCAAGGCGGGGGACAGGATCGCGTTTGTTGACCCGGAGACTCTGCTTGAAAAGGGTTGCGCCGCAATTGAAAAATCAGAAATGATCAGCGACTATGATATCTGCCTGACTTTAAACAGCGCAGCACTTGCGGAAACGGGGATGGCCGTAGAAGACCTAGACGCCTGTCCTGATTTCGATTTTCTGAATAACACAGTGAACAGAATTATTACCAGAGGAATTTTGGTTACAACAAGAGGCAGGGTCAATATCAGTAATAATCATTTTATAAGCACGACCATGAGCGGTATACTTTTGTCTGACGATGCTTTCAGCTGGTATGAAAGCGGTCCCTGCCGCAATGTATGCATAAGTAACAATGATTTTGACTACTGCGGTTCAAATGCCGTCCTTATAAAGCCTGAAAATAAAAAATACGCCGGAGCAGTACATAAAAATATAAGTATTTCTAACAACAGATTTAAGAAGTACAAAGGGCACTGCATTTCCGCCAAGGCTGCCGATTCCGTCACAGTAAAGCAAAATATCTTCGCAGATAAAAATATAATCAAAACGGATCACTGCAGCAACGTAACTGTTGAAGATAACAGATAATATTAATTTTTGCAATAGGGGATTCTCATGAATATCTTACGCTATGATAAGCCTGCAAAGCGCTGGAAAGAGGCGCTTCCGCTTGGAAACGGTTTCACAGGAATGATGATCTACGGCTCACTGAAAAAGGAAAGGATCTGTTTTAATGACGGTACTCTATGGTCAGGTTATCCGAAAGATTATGATTCGCAAGAAAGCCTGAAATATCTGGAAGACGTCAGGCAGCTGATCTTTGGCGGCAAAAATAATGAGGCTGATGCGCTTTGTGAACGCAGACTGACCGGGTTTTACAGTGAGGCGTTTATGCCGCTCGGAGAAATTGATCTCATGTTTAAAAATATCAATACAGACGGTTATTCAAGATATCTTGATATTTCTAAAGGAATACACTGCACAGAGTCAGCCACCTGCAAAGCATGCGCATTTTCATCAAATCCGGATAGGATCAGTGTATACAGAATCCGGTCCAATCATCCCTTTTCAGTAAAGATCACTGCAAAAAGCAAGCTTAAATCCAGAGTGAAAACAAGCGAAAATTCACTGTTTTTAACCGGCAAAGCTCCTGATTATGCTGCCCCGAATTATCTTTTCAGGGAAATATATCCTATCAGGTATAATAAAAAGAAAGGCATGGCTTTCTGTCTGCAGGCTTATGTGGACACAGACGGCGCTGTCAGCAGAGCGGGAAAAAGCATTATCGTCAGTAATGCAGGAACACTTACTTTGTATTTTTGTACCGCAACTGGGTTTGAAGGCTTTGACAAAATGCCGTGTACGGATCCGGATAAGGTGATGCAGAAGTGTATTTACGCAATGCAGAATTTAAATAAGGATTATGATTATCTTTTAAAACGTCATGTTTCTGATTTCAGTTCACTGTTCGGTGCTCAGCGTGTTTTATTCGGCTCAGCATATAACGGAACGGCAGATAGCCTTATTAAAAATGTCAGTGCGGGTAATAACATCAGACCGCTTAGCGAATTGCTTTATAATTATGCCAAATACATGGTGATCTCCGGCAGCCGTGCCGGAGGTCAGCCGCTTAACCTTCAGGGGATATGGAACAGTTCCATGCGCCCGCCGTGGAGCAGTAATTATACTGTAAATATAAATACGCAGATGAATTATTGGTGTGCCTCACGTTCCGGTCTGTCTGCCTGCATAGAGCCGTTGATCCGTATGGTATACGAAACGGTTCAAAACGGAAGAAAAACAGCAAAGATAAATTACGGGTGCGGTGGTTTCGCATGCAATCACAATGTTGATCTTTGGCGAAAGACCCCTCCGGTAAAAGGCTCTGCAAGTTATATGTTTGCACCATTTTGCGGCGTTTGGCTTGCAAATGAGATTTATGCGCACTATAAAAACGGCGGGCTGGACGGATATAAAGACGAAATAGAAATCATAGTTACTGAGGCTGCAAGATTCGCTAATGATTTTCTTGTACTGCACAATGGTTTTTATGTGGTGTGTCCGTCCGTTTCGCCGGAAAACAGTTTTTTTAAAAACGGCTGCAAGTGTAAGCTGGATTACGCCTCGGCATTTGATATGGGTATTGTCAGGCAGATTTTCAAAAACGCTTTGGAGATATCCGAAGATAAAGAACTGCTGCAGCAGATTAATGAAAAGGAGCCGTATCTATATCCTTTTAAAAACGGCGAATACGGTATCTGCGAGTGGCATACTGATTATGAATATCCGGAAAAAGGGCATAGGCATTTTTCACCGTTATATGCGTTTTACCCGGGAAATATGATCGGTTATTACAGTGATGAGGCAAATACCGCTGCCGTAAGAAAACTTTTTCATTACAGACTGCAACATTCCGGAAGTCATATAGGGTGGTCCGCCGCATGGGCTTTATGCTTAGCGGCTCGTCTCAGGGATAAGGAAACTTTTCTTAACGTTCTGAAAAATATGCTCGGAAACTGTGTCTTTGATAATCTTTTCTGCGTTCATCCACCGGATTATTTTCAGATAGACGGAAATCTTGGCTTTGCTGCCGGGATCAACGAGATGCTGATCACTGAGGAAAACGGAGTGATCGATCTTATTCCCGCTCTTCCCGATGCTTTTGCGGAAAAAGGTGAAGTTGAAAATATGGTTATCGGCGGCGCCAGGATCAGCTTCAAATGGGAGAACGGTGCTGTTTGTGAGTTGTTCAGCGATCTGCCGGTAACGGTTAATCACCTGAATATTGGCAGGAATGCCGTTATCGGAGAAAAAGTTACACTGATTAATAAATAATTATTGATTTTGATGCAGTGTGACCCTCTAAGGATTTACATTTCTTGCTTAATAAATGCGAAATGGCTGAATTTCTAAATAACATAGTTATTTTTCTTAATTCTTTTCGCTGCCTAAGATAGTACAATTAGGGTGACACGAGTTAGGGGGTTTTTGAATGAAGATTTCTAAAAAACTGTTTTCTGTTTTGGCGGTTTTGGTTTCCGGCGTTATTCTTGCCGCGTCACTGACCGCCTGTAAAAAGGACAGTGCTCCGGTAAGTGACGCTCAGTATCTTCAAAAAGTATCTGAATTTCCTTATTTTAAAAATACAGCAGATACGTCAATAGCTGAATATAATACATATAATCACGTTCACGATTTCCTTGATGAATGTAATTTCGAGGGCGGCAATGCTGTTGCGCCGGACGGCAGGATCAGAAAAGTGCTCTTTATAGGCTTTGACGGTATGCGTGCCGACGCTCTTCCCTATGTATTGGGCGATTCGGGTAATTACAAAACCGGAGTAAGCGGAATAGGGGAGCTAATGGAGACGGGCGGTATTTATCTTGCGTACTGCGGCGGCGAAACCGGCACCGATACACAGCAGACCACCTCTACCTCCGCCAGCTGGACCTCTCATTTTACAGGAGTGTGGGGAACGGGTCACGGAATCAAGACAAATGATGACAGCAAAAATCTGGATTATAAATCCTTTATGCTTGAATACGCAGAGAAAGGACTTAACACTGCCCTGGCCTTTGATTGGGATCAGCTTTTTGATGTGAATTTTAAAGAAGAGATCAAATATGTAATGCAAAACGATCTTCCTATGCAGTTTTGTGACATTGACCGCGCAAAGGCAGATGAGTTGAAGCAAACGAATGCCGAAACACTGGAGCTGTATAACTGTGTTGCTGCCGAATCTCCTTCCTCATCTTCTCCGTATGATACCGGTATGAGGGATTATATCCTGCAAAGAATAGATGCAGGCGATGACGTGATATGCGGAATCTTTCACAATATTGATTCAGCGGGCCATTCTTACGGCTTTGGTGAAAGCACTGAATATACTGGTGCCGTTATCAACTGCGATCTGTATGCCTATTCGGTTCTGCAGGAGATCGCAGACAGAGAGCAAAATAATAACGAGGAATGGCTCGTTGTGTTTGCAAACGACCACGGCGGTTTGGGAACCGGCCACGGTGAGCAGTCTCTTGAAGAAAGAACTACCTGGATCGCAACAAATAAGCCTTTTGATGAAAAATATTATTCCAAGGGGTATGACGGATTTAACGTCGGCGGTAAATAATTTTAAGATAAAAAAATCCACGGTTCCACCGTGGATTTTTTTATGGGAGCCGTTAAGCGGCAGATTTATTCATATATAATTGTTTCTCCTTTTCTAAGGCGGATATTACTGCTCTTTATGATCCTGTTCGGTGTAAGATAGGATAAATCGTTTTCTAAAACGAATTCTGTGTCATCTGTAGCGAGCGCCTTAAAATAAGAGATCCTTCCGTTGTGCATTTTTGCGCTGATAAGCAGTCCGCCGAATGCCAGGAAATCACGGAATTCAGCTTCTTTCCATTCCTCAGGTACGGCAGGGAATAGACGTATTTTTCCCCATTCACTGTAAAGCAGCATTTCCTGAATGGCGTCGCAAGCCAGAAAATTGCCTTCCAGTGTAAACAGTCTGTATTTCATTTTGAAATCGGTTTTATTTAAATAGTCGCCGTTGATGTGGAACCCGTTTTCAGTGCAGTTATAATTGAAAAAATCATGCAGCAGGCGGCAGGCGTCTTTTCCTCTGTGCTGAATTATATAAAACTGGGCCATCCATCCTACGGAATATCCAACCCATTCGCTTATTCCGTGCTTTTCAAGGTCACTGACGGTGTTATCTATGATTCGGCGATTCCCCTCTGTTGTGTATTCCAATGTTCTCAGCGGATACACTGACATACAGTGCGAGTGATGCCTGTGCGAGCAAAACGGGCTTTCATCAGGGCTCAGCATCAAAACCCCGTCTTCGCTGATTGACAGAGGTTCAAATTTATCGATCTGTTTCGTCCACTGTTCGGCGGTTTCCGTGTCTCCTGCTTCGCTGCTGATCTTAATTAGGTTTTCTGAAAAGCTGCGCATCAGTGCCTGATCATAGTTTGAATTGGGAGTTAACCATGCTTTTTTGCTGTTGTCGTGGATTTCGGGAGAGGAGGAGAGCGCAAGCTTGTATTTTCCGTTCTGTTCCGTGAGGACGCTAAGCAAAAATTCGCCGGTCTCTTTCATATAAGCGTATATCTTTTGAAGATAGCGTCTGTCTCTGGTATAGTAATAATGTCTTGCCATAATATTGCAGAGCCAGAGCTGGTTTACCGGCGATAAAGCGTATTGACACCAGCCACCCAGCGCGTGACCTTCAATATCCATAACTGAAGGAAGACAAAGCCCCTGTGCGTTATAAAAAGATCTGGCAAAACGTCTTGCGGCATCCGAGGTATCCAGCAGATAATCTATAAAACACTCGCCCTGTTCCGTCCTGTTTGCCTTTAAATAGCTTGTGTAACACATCTGTGTATTCAAATCGTGGTGATAATCGCCTTTCCATGGAGGAAGAGATCCGTTGTCTGCCGTCCATACTCCCTGAAGCGGCATGGGAAAAAATCCTTTTCTGCTGCATGAGCCAAGCAGGTAATTAGTCAGATACCACTGCTTTTCCAACAGCTTGTCCGGTAAGGATATAGAACTCTTCTTCCAATATTCTTCCCACCATTTGCAGTGTGCTCTTAAGGAGTTGTCATAGCCTGCCGTAAGCGCGCCTTTTACGATTGCTTTGCTTTCCTTTATAAAGCTCTTATCTTTTCCGAAGCCAACAGTGTAAGCGATAAGTGTTTTCCCATTCACTTCCGTTTTTGCAGTCATGATCCCGTAAAAAATATCGTTCGTCGGCTGGATGAAATATTTATAATCCGTATTATCTTGTCTTTCGCAGAAAAACTCCGCCGGGGGATAGTGCAGATTTTTAAGCGACTGAACGGTTGAGCAGGATATGAAGCTGAAATGAGGCCTGCGTTTTTTTCCGTATTTCGGGTTTTCAACAGTCAGTTCGACTCCGGCCTTGTTTATTTCTATCAAGCCGCAGCAAGAATTTGCATGTATAAATGTTCTGAGCGATACGTTTCCGGCCTGAATGTGTGCCTGCGCAGTCATAAGGTTCAGATCGGACACGACGTTATGCTCAACTCCCAGGTCAAGAATGATTTTTCCGGCCGGAAGCTTTGTGGGAGTGGGCTTGTGATAGCAGTCGTCATACTTTTTCTGTAAATATTTTTGCCTGCCCTTTCTGACGGCGTCAAGGATATCTGCATATGTAAAATCTTTTTGGTTTTCCGGTGGATCTGAACAGTCCCATATACCGCCTTTGTCAAGGCTGAATCTCAGCTTATCCGAACTGTTCCAGATGAGGCAGCCCAGATCGCCGTTGCCGAGCGGAACAGCTTCGTCCCAGTTTTTAATGGTCTTGTCAAAGTGAAGAGATCTTGTATTCATTTCATTCTCCGTTGCGCTGTGTTGTGATTTAGAAATGCTGCTTTGATCAGCAATTATATAATCATATTAACATAAATAACCACTAATTGATATGTAATTTTCTTTTGTGATAGGATATCTAAATTATTAAGCGCGTTTTCGCAATTATTAGAAAAAGATTTATTATATAATCAAATTATGAATGAATATTTTCTTAGAGGTGTCTTATGCATAAGTATTCAGCTGTCAAAGTATGGGAAGAGGAAGTATCAATCCCTACTTATGAGATAGGAAAACCGGATAAAAATCCCATGTTTCTTGAGAAAAGAGTCTATCAGGGCTCATCCGGAAAGGTGTACCCTCACCCTGTGATCGATAAAATATATGACTCAAAAAAAGACAAGAAGTATAAATGCGTTTTTATTGAAAACGAATTTATAAAGGTTATGTTGATGCCTGAGATCGGCGGCAGGATTCAGAGAGCTACAGATAAAACAAACGGTTATGATTTTGTTTATTATAATCATGTTATCAAGCCCGCTCTCGTCGGCCTTGCCGGTCCGTGGATATCCGGCGGAATAGAATTTAACTGGCCGCAGCATCACAGGCCAAGCACCTTTGATCCTGTTGATTATACATATTTTACCAATGAAGACGGATCGGCTACTGTTGTTATGAGCGAGATTGAAAATATGTTCCGCACGAAAGGGACGGTTCGTTTTACGCTGTATCCTAACAGTGCCTATATAGAGATCAAAGCTCAGATTTATAACCGGACTTTCGTGCCGCAAACGTTTTTGTGGTGGGCTAATCCGGCTGTTGCGGCAAATGATAATACGCGCACCGTTTTTCCGCCTGATGTTACTACCGTTATGGATCACGGCAAACGCGCTTCATCAACGTTTCCGATTGCGACCGGCACTTATTATAAAGTGGATTACAGTAAAGGCGTTGATATTTCGCGATATAAGAATATTCCCGTCCCGACCTCCTATATGGCCGCAAAATCAGATTACGATTTTGTAGGCGGCTATGACGATGGCATAGAAGCCGGTATTCTGCATGTTGCAGACCATCATATTTCACCCGGCAAGAAGCAGTGGACCTGGGGCTGCGGTGACTTCGGCAAAGCATGGGACCGGAATCTTACAGACGCAGACGGCCCATATGTTGAGCTTATGACGGGATGCTTTACGGATAATCAGCCGGATTTTACTTTTTTAAGTCCCATGGAAGAAAAAACTTTTACGCAGTATTTTATGCCATACAGATCTATCGGAACCGTTCATAATGCTAACAAAGATATTGCCATGAACTATGAAAACGGCGCGGTTCATCTTTGTGCAGCCGGCGGCCTCGGCAGTATTACAGTGGAAATTGTTTATGAGTCAGGTAAAACGCAGAGTAAGGATATTTGCATGGCGCCTTGTTCTGTTGCTGAGATCAAAGCTGATAACAGTGACTCGGCAAAAGAGATCAGAATTTTAAAAGACGCCCGAACGATATTAAATTATATAGTGAACGGAAAAAAGCAGGAGCCTACTCCTCCTGCAGTGTGCCCACCGATGCCGGAGAACTGCAAGTCATGTGAAGATCTGTATCTGTACGGCCTCCATATCGAGCAATATCGCCACGCAACATATAATGCGGAGGATTATTATCTTGAGGGACTGAGAAGAGACGATACGGATATCCGGCTGAATAACGCTTACGGAAAACTGCTGCTTAACAGAGGCCAGTTCGCGCAGAGCGAAACATATTTCAGAAAAGCTGTTGAAAAGTCCATCCGATCGAATCCAAATCCATATGACAGTGAACCTTACCTCAACTTAGGTATAGCGTTGCTTTATCAGAATAAGCTCAGTGAAAGTTATGACGCTCTCTATAAATCAGCCTGGAGCAGCGCATGCGCCGAATCAGCCTTTTATCATTTGGCCTGTATCTGCGCAAAAAACGGTGATTTCAGCAAAGCTCTCGAGCATATAGAAAATTCGCTGATCAAAAATGCCAGAAATTACAGGTCTATGGATCTGAAAGCGCTTATTCTTCGAAAAATCGGAAAAGAGGACGAGGCGTTAAAACGCGCCAAGGAAACGCTGTTGCGGGATCCTGTGGATGTGATCAGCCTTCGCATTTGCGGCAAAAAGCCTCAGTTACGCACGGATACGGCAATCGAGATCGCTCTTGAATATAAGGCAGGGGGCTTTTATGCGGATGCGGTTCAGATCCTTAATGAAACGAATTCCGATTATCCTTTGGTGCACTATCACCTTGCGGACCTGTACAGATTAACAGGTGATTCTGATAAAGCGGAACTTCATCTTGCAAAGGCTGAAACTGCGGACAGCTATCTCTGTTTTCCCCACAGACTGCCTGACATGCAAGTTCTTGAAAATGCCGTTGCCGCAGGCGGAAAAAACGCAATGGCAAATTATTATCTTGGCTGTCTGTATTATGATAAGAAACGCTATGATGACGCGGTGCAGTGCTGGGTGAAAACAGTATCGGAAAAGCCGGAATTTCCAACTGCTCACAGAAATCTCGGCCTTGCTTATTATAATAAATTCAACAATGCGGCGAAAGCGCTGAAAGAGCTGGAAACAGCTTTTGATCTTGATAAAACGGATGGCAGAGTTCTTATGGAGCTTGATCAGCTTCATAAAAAAACGCAGATGCCGGCGCAGGAAAGACTTTCATTTCTGAAAAAATACATGAACCTTGTCTGTGACAGAGATGATCTCTATACGGAATATGTGATTCTTCTGAACACAACCGGCGCGTATTCTGAGGCGCTCGACGCGCTGTCCTCCCACAGATTTCACCCGTGGGAGGGCGGTGAAGGCAAAGCTCCTGCACAGTATGTGTTCGCTTTGTGCGCGTCAGCTAAGTCAAAAATCGATGAAGGCAAATATGAAAAAGCCGTTGCTCTTTTAAATAAAGCATTCACATATCCTGAAAATTTGGGCGAAGGAAAATTATTCGGCGCCCAGGAAAATCTTCAGAATTATCTTTTGGGAACGGCGTATGAAAAAATGAATGATGCCAAGAAAGCAAATGAATTCTTTGAAAAAGCGTCAACCGGTCTGTCGGAGCCGCAAAGCGCCGTGTTTTATTATGATCAGCCGCCCGAAACGATTTTCTGCCAGGGACTTGCCCTTATGAAGCTCGGCAGAAAAGAAGAAGCGTTTTGGCGTTATAACAGATTGATCGAACATGCGGAAAAGCACATGAATGATGAAGTCAGAATCGATTATTTTGCCGTGTCACTGCCGGATTTCCTTGTTTTTGACGAGGATCTGAACAAGCAAAATAAGATACACTGCATGTTTATGAAAGCGCTTGGCCTGCTGGGCAAGGGTGAAAAAGAAAAATCACGTCAAGTATTTGACGACGCGTACGCAAATGAAAGATATCATTTCGGAATGAACAGCTATAAAGCGCTGTTTATGAGGTGAGGAGAATAGATATGAATGCTCTAAAAAAGTTTTTCGGGTATAAGGCTGTTAAAATAATAATATCAATTGTTGCCGTTATTCTTGTGATCGTTGCTGTTTGCAACGCCGTATTTGCATCTGTTGCTCTAAAAGAGCAGAAAGGTGTCGCGGTCTGTGATGTTTGGTCTCCGGAGGATACATATACCCCTGATTATGCTCAGGAGATAGACGCAGGTTCCGGTGATTTTAAGATCCTCTGCATTACTGACGTTCATATCCGCAACCATGCCACGTTTGCCGCTGAGTTCGGTGTCAATTTCATACTTGACGGAATGAGTGAAATTCAACTGAAACAGCTGATAAATGAAGTGGATCCGGGACTTATTATTGTAGGCGGAGATACTGTGCTTACCGCGTGGAACGATATCTGCACGCAGCAGTTTTGTGATTTTATGGAGCAGTTTGAAATACCGTGGGCGCCCGTTTTCGGCAATCACGATTATGAGGGTCGGGCAGATAAGGCTAAACTTGCGGAAATTTATGAGGCAAGCGAAAACTGTCTGTTTAAAAGCGGTCCGGATGGCATGAACGGTATGGGAAACTATATCATCAATCTCACAAGAGATTCACAGGTGGTTTATTCACTGTTCCTGTTTGACGACGGACAATTTCGTGTTGCTGACGGGCAGATCACTGACGGTGGCATAGGACAGAATCAGATCGAATGGTACCGGTGGGCGGTTGAAGGCATAAATGAAACAAGCGGCAGGGCAGTACCCAATATGGCATTTATGCATGTCCCTGTTCCCGAATACAGCGAACTTACGGATGATTTTGAAATGGGACTGCGCATGGAAGATACCTGTACGGCCGTTGTCAACGACGGATTCTTTGACGCGTTCAGGGAAAACGGAGGCACACATATGTTTGCCGGACATGATCATCTGAACAATTTTATTGCCGATTATGAGGGCGTTAAGCTCTGCTATTTTACTAAAAGTTCTTATAACTGTAATTTTACATTCAAAGAACTCGGCGGTCTTGTGCTTACTTTAGATAAAGACAACAATGTAAATCTTGAAATTAAGGAATTTTAAGGGCTGATTTAATTTGAATACACACGCAACTTATTTTGTAAATGATGTACACAAACCTTTAAGATACGGAGAGGTCAATCTTATTAATCCGGCAAGAAAACGCCGAAAGGGAGAGCCGGACAAAACAGGCATTAAAGTATTGCCTGTTTTCTGCGGATTTTGCGGCACGGATCTTGAACTGATGAAAATGGGGCGGAAGCTTGCGCTTGACTGCAAGTTCCCTAAAGGTGAAAAAAGGCTTATAAACGGGCACGAAGGTGTTGTTTGGGTCCCTGACGAAAAAAGATTCGCCATAGTTCTTATCCGAGGCGGTGACAGTTATGACCCTACCCGTTTTACTGAGGCAGAATCCTATTTTGAATACGGCTGCGACGGCGCGGACGGAATCTTTTGTGACGAAGGGTATTTTAATCCGGATATGCTTCTGCATTTGCCGGCTGAGTACGACGGAATTGATAAATTGCCGCTCTCTCTTGCTGAAAAGCTTGTTTTTTCGGATCCTTATGCCTGTGCAATATTCCAGCATGAAAGAATGTGCGATATAGGCTCTGCCCAGAATTTCAGAGTTGTAATGGCGCACAGAAATTGCAGTGAAGCTCAGGCAAGAGCCGTTGCCGTGGAATCGACCTTTGAGCGAACGGTTATATACGGTCTCGGCACTACCGGCCTGTTTATAGGGGATCAGATAAGGCGCTGCCATAAAAATGCCGGGATCCTCTTTGTGGCAAGAAGCGGGGAGAATTCAAAAAAGGCAAAATTCGCGCAGGAAACGGTACACGCGGACTATCTTTGCGTGAATAATATGAGCGAAGAGGAAATAGCAAAGGCAATTAAAGATCGCTTGGGAAGCGCTGCTACTGTGTTTATAGGAACGAGCGGAAATGCGGTCGAGCATCGTATAGCGTTTTCATACGGCGTTCTTGGATGTAACGGAATTTATAACAGCTTTTCTCTCGGGCCGAAAATTGAATTTGATACTATGCCGTTCGGTTTCAAAAATCAGGTAATTTTGTCTTCTATCAATTTTACACAAAAGCATATGGAAGAAGCGATCTCTATTCTCAGCGAAAGCAGATTTGATGAACTTGTGCAGCTTATAGACAAGGAAGAATTTATTTCCGATCCGGCAGACGCCTATGAAAACAGGATATACTGCAAAGGTGCGCCGTTAAAAACTGCCGTTATCTGGAACAAAGAATATATTGACGGGGGAATGTAAATGAAAGCTGTTGAAATCACTAAACCGGGTAAAGTGAAGATCATTGAAAAGGAAATGCCGGTCCCTAAGGAGGGTGAGGCGCTTTTAAAGGTGCTTTACTGTGGTATATGCGGAGCAGATGTTGCATCTTTTACCGGAAATCAGCCGTTTACAACGTATCCAAGGATACCCGGTCATGAATTTTCGGCCAGGATAGTTGAAATTCCTGAAAACAGCAAGGGGTTTAAAGCAGGTGATATTGTAACCTGCAATCCTTATTTTAACTGCGGCAAATGCTATGCCTGCCAAAAAGGGCTGGTTAACGCCTGCGTTGACAACCGGACTATGGGCGTGCAGCGTGACGGAAGTTTTCAGGAATATATAACTATGCCCGTTGAAAGGATTATAGACGGAAAGGGGCTGGATCCGAAAGAGCTGGCACTGATAGAGCCTTTTTCCATAAGCTGTCACGCGCTTTCAAGAACTAAGATCCATGCTGGCGCTAACCTTCTGATTGTCGGCGCCGGGCCGATAGGGCTTTTTGCACTCCTGAAGGCAAAGGCTCTCGGGGCACGCGTTATGGTCTCTGATAAACTGCAGAGCCGCCTTGATGCAGCCCAGGAATACGGTGCGGATTGTGTGGTAAATGTTGACGAAACAGAGCTTCATTCTGCTGCTTCAGATTTTACCTTGGGGAATGGGTTTGACGTATGTGTGGAGGCCTGCGGAGCGCCCGAGACTTTCCTTTCCTGTATTGACGAGGCAGCACAGGGAGCGGATATAATCCTTATAGGAAACGGAAAGCGTGAAACAACTTTTGTGCATTCCGTCATTCTCAAAAAAGAACTCAATATTTTCGGCAGCAGAAATGCTTATACACGGGATTTTGAAGAACTCATCGAGCTCGTTCGCAGCAAAAAAGCAGATTTAATTAAAATGATAAGCGGTGTTTATGATGCGAATGACTCAGCACAAGCTTTCAGCGCTCTGGCCAATAATGACGGTTCGCTTACAAAGCTCCTTATAAAATTTGATCCAAGCTTATAATGAACGATAAAAACTGGATCCGGCAGGTGGTTTATTTTGTTAATTGACGCTCATGCTCATTTGTGGAATCCGCAAAAGGGCAAAGTTGACGGGAAACCCGTGTTTTCTGTCGGCGGCGGAAAAAGTGACTTCGGCGGCGAGATCAGGCAAATGATGCCTCCCTTTATGGCCGACGGCGCAAACACAGCTGAAAGATTTATTGCAAATATGGATTATGCTGGAGTAAGCGGCGCGGTTATTACTCAGGAGGAAATAGACGGCAATCAGGACGAATATTTGCTCTCTGTAAAAAAAATGTACGGCAGCAGGCTGAAAATCTGCTCCCTGTATGAGGAGAACAGACCGTATACGCTTGACGGTTTCGACGGCATCAAAATCTGCGCCGGACGGCTTAAAGAGCAGGACCTGACAAAGCATTATAAAGTTTTTGAATATGCAGATAATGAAAATAAATTCGTATCCATAGACCTGGCTGACGGAGATATTCAGACCGGCTCTCTGTACGAAATGATCAGACAGTATCCCGGTCTGAGAATTGCGATTGGCCACTTTGGTATGGTAACCAGACCGGAATGGAAAGAGCAGATCAAACTTGCGCGAAATAAAAATGTTATGATCGAGAGCGGAGGCATAACATGGCTGTTTAACAGCGAGTTTTATCCCTTCAGCAGCGCGGTTAAAGCCGTGCTTGAGGCAGCTGATCTGTGCGGGTTTGAAAAGCTGATGTGGGGCAGCGATTATCCGCGAACCATGGTTGAGATAACATATAAGATGAGTTTTGATTTTATTTTAAAATCCGGCATGCTGACGCGTGATCAGAAAAAAGCGTTTCTGTTTGAAAATGCTAAGGAATTCTATGCTTTTTCGGATCTGCGGGAACCTGTCAGAATCAAAAATATGCTGGAAGACTGAATAGTCGCAGGTGATAGATATGTTGAATAGCGGTTTAAGAATGAAATACTGTGAATTCACAGGTGATTATGAGATCGTTCATAATGGCTTTTCATGGGTGAGTGACGGCAGACGCCCGTATATCATCGTCAGAAAAAAAGTCGGCGATAAATATGTAAGTGCTTACAGACCTCTGTGTTCAGCCCTTAAAAAGAAAACGGAATATAAAAAAAATTCTATAATGACACGCCTTTCCGGTTTTGTTGCATTCGGAAGAAAACTTGACTTTGAGCTGATATTAACGGCGAAGATCACCGGCGCCGACACGGTGGAGTTCTCTTTGAGAGCGGAAAACGAAACCGGGTACGATATTCAGGCCGTTTATTTTCCTGCGCCGTTTAATTCAAAAAGCAAAGGACAAAAATCATATCATATAGACGCGATGCGGCAGGGCTTTCTGCTTCCTGACGGCTATTCGGAGAACTTTCTGTCCACATTCGGGTTTGCACATTATCTCAGAAAAATAAACACCGGTGATTGCTATATGCCTATATGGGGCAGGGTTTGTGATACCCATTCCTTTACTGCGATCATTGAGACCCCGTACGATGCCTGTATGTTTTCTTCTTTCGGAAAGCACAGGGCATTTGTAAATTCGGTACACTGGATGTCGTCATTGGGGAAACTTTCATATGAACGAAAGATCAGATTCATTTTCCATGAAAACGGCGATTATAATACAGCCGCCAAAGATTACAGAAGATATCTTATTGAGACCGGGCAGTTTGTTTCCATTGACGATAAGATCAAAAAGAACAAAAATATAAAAAACCTCATAGGATGTCCGGTGCTTCATCATAAAATCTTTGCAAAGATCAATGAAAAATCCAAGTTCTACAGTAAAAAAGGCGTAAATGAATTTTTATATGCCACTTTTTATGAGCGTGCAGATCAGCTGAAAAAGATCCGGGCTGCCGGACTTGATAAATTATATATTCACACCGACGGCTGGGGAAAAAACGGATACGACAATGACCATCCGTACATACTTCCCCCATGCGAGGCAGCAGGCGGCTGGGAAGGTCTTAAGGAATTTTCTGAAACTGCGAGGGACCTCGGCTACGTTTTTGCGCTTCATGATCAATACCGCGATTTTTATTATTCGTCACCGGTTTTTGACATTGAAAAGGCCGTTACAAAGATTGACGGCAGCCATCCGTACTGTTCCGTATGGGACGGCGGGGAACACACATTTCTCTGCGCCTCACAGGCGCCTGACTTTGTCAGAAACACTTACGGCGAGCTTGAAAAGCACGGTGTGGATGTACAGGGAGCTTATCTTGACGTGTTTTCCGTTATGAACGGCGATGAGTGTTTCCATCCTGATCATAGGATCTCAAGGGAGCAGAGTATAAGATACCGTGCGGAATGTTTTGATTACCTCAACGGTAAGGGCATGATTATGTCTTCGGAAGAGCCGGCAATGCAGCTTCTGAATCATATTGCCCTCGTCCATCACGGCCCTTTCACCCTTAGACCTCAGGAAAACGGAAAAGCAGTGGGCATTCCGGTTCCGCTTGCAAATCTTGTTTATCACGATTGTATTTTTATTCCCTGGAACTGGTTTAATAACTGGGGCATACCAAAAGGCGATAACGGCGATCTGTATTGCGCGCTGAATGCCGGCATGCCTTATATTAATCCGTTCGGGACCGGTATCCGTAAGATCGGTAATGACAGCAGAGGAGCGGAACTTGAATTGCTTGGAGAGAAGGACTTGAAAAAGGAGATCTCCCGTGTCAGACCTCTTATGGAGCTTCAGGCAAAGCTATATAATAAAGAGATGGTCAGGCATGAATTTTTCGGTTCTCTAAGATGCCAAAAAGCTACTTATTCAGACGGAACTGTAATCACGATTGATCTTGATAAAAATATGTATGAGGTTAAGGAGAATATAAATGCCAAGGCTTGAAAAAAGGAAATATCGCATATCATCTTTAACGCAAAACTGCAATTTGCCGCATCTTTCACTTGAAAAAGAGCCTCATAGAGCAAAATCGGATATTGATAGCTATGAGGGACTTTTTATTGATTACGGATGGCGTGAAACCTCTTATCCGTATACTCAGCAGAATGCTTACGCGGATGAAACGGAGCAGGAGATTACTGTTGCCGTTTTGGAAAATGACTTTTTATATGCAGAATTTCTGCCCGAATACGGCGGAAGGCTCTGGAAACTTTATGATAAAACCAAACAAAAGGATGTTCTCTATACAAATGATGTGATCCGGTTCAGAAATCTCAGCATTAGGAATGCATGGTTTTCCGGCGGCGTTGAGTGGAACTGCGGTGTTATCGGGCATTCGCCTTTCACATGTTCACAGATGTATTGCGCGTTTGTAAAGGGCAGAAACGGTGAGGATGTGCTGCGTTTTTATGAATTTGAAAGAGTACGCTGCATTTACTATCAGATCGATTTCTGGCTTGAAAATAATAGTTTGTTGACTGCTGTCAGGGTCGACAATCCAAATGATGAAGTTGTGCCCATGTATTGGTGGAGCAACATGGCAACACCGGAATACAGCGGCGGCAGGGTCGTGGTTTGCGCCGATAGTGCCTATAACAATTCGGACGGAATGGGTATAAAAAAATCTTCGATTCCGTTTGATAACGGGATCGATGTTTCTTACCCGGAAAATATTCCCAATACTATTGATTATTTTTATGATATTCCTCAGGAAGAGGAAAAATTTATTGCCAATGTAGACCGTGACGGTTTCGGCCTCCTTCAGTTCTCCACTTCCAACTTGAAGGGCAGAAAACTCTTTTCGTGGGGCCACAGAAAAGGTTCTTTCCACTGGCAGAGAATGCTTACCGATCATGCCGGAGATTATGTTGAGATACAGGCAGGACTGGGTAAAACGCAATACGAGTGTATACCTATGCCGCCTAAGTGCACCTGGGAATTCTCCGAATGCTATACTCTGGCGGATATTCCGGCCGCAAAGGTAGAGGGAAGTTATGATGAGCTTGTAAACGCAGTTAAAGCACAGATCGGTTCATTCGGCGGCAGCAAAGAACTCGACAGACGTTTGTCCGGATTTATAAAAGACATAAGTCTTCAGAAAGGTAAGGTTATATTAAAAGGCAGCGGATTCGGTTATTTAAACGCCTTGCTCGGCGGCAGGATCCCGGCCCAGCTTGAATTTTTTGAAAGTCGTGACGTAAGTGATTGGATATCCATGCTTAACGGCAATAAAACGGCAAATCCGCAGACATTTGCTTACGGTAAAAGAATGGAACGGTTTCTTCTGAATCATAAAGATTCCGTTAACTGGAACGTTTCATATCAGCTTGCACTGCTAGCGTATGATAAAAGAGAATTTGAACTTTCGAAACGATACTGCGAACGCAGTTTAATACTTGAGAATAATGAGTTCAACAGTCATCTGCATGCACATATTCTTTATCAGCTCAGTTATCCGGAATGTGTTTATTTTGCAAAAAGATGTTTGCGTTTAAATAAAAGCAGTTATTGTCTTGCTGAAAGCATTTTTTCGCTGCTTCTAAGGGCAAATGCCTATGATGAACTGATCGGTGAATATGCTTTACTGGATGATTCAATAAAGGAGATCCCAAGAATTCAGATGTATCTTTCAGCCGCCTATTTAAAAAGTGGGAATGCCGGGCACGCTGAGGAGATACTTAATGAAAAAAACGGACTTGTTCTGCTGGATGCCAGAGAAGGTGACCGTTTTCTTGATGATCTTTACCGCTCAATAAGAGTAAAGCTATACAATGAAAGCTATAATGAGATTATTGTGCCGGAAAAATTTGATTTTATCGTTGCGGATTTTTCTGCGGATAAAAAGCATTAAATCGGGAGGGGGTATTTCTTTTGAAAAAAAGTTTGAAAATTTTTGTAGGCATCTTGGCTTGTCTTGCTGTTATCGGGGGTGCGGCTACATTGGCAGTAACATTTTACGGTAAGGATTATACGCGTGCGGAGGATACGGCGTTCACTATTCTGCAGGTTACGGACACACATATTCTGAATGACGAAAAAAAAGACGCCAAGGCATATAAAACGATCACTGAAATGATCGAAACAACAAAGCCGGATATGATAGCAGTAACAGGCGATATAACCAGTGAGAAAGAAAACTTTACGGCTTTTAAAAGTTTTTGCACATTTATGGAAGGTTTTAGGATCCCGTGGGCTTTCACCTTCGGAAACCACGAGGGGCTTGATATAGCATATGAACCCGGTGAAACGCTGGATCCGGAAAAGATCGCTGACAGGCAGACTTTGAGCGATTATCTTGAGTCGCTTGAATACTGCATCTACGAAGCAGGCGATGAAAATGTGGACGGCACGGGCAATTATTACTACAATATTCAGGATAAAGACGGCAATGTGCTGACTTCACTAATATTTATGGATTCACACAGTTATGATGAGAAAAACGGCGGCTATGACCATTTTCATGAAAATCAGATAGAGTGGTATAAAAACACAGTTAAAACAATAGCCAAAGAAGTAAACGGAGATGAATCCAAGGTCGTTCCTTCTCTTGCTTTTTTCCATGTTCCCATGCAGGAATTTACAACCGCATATGATGAGGCGAAAGGTACGCCAAACCGCTTATGGGGGTATCGCTTTGAAAAAGAAGGCTCTCCGGCGGTCGATGACCGGATGTTTGAAACGATGCTTGAGCTCGGCTCCACAAAAGGCGTGTTTGTCGGTCATGATCATATGAATAATTATTCCGTTGAATATAAGGGTATACGTCTTACATACGGCCTTTCATGTGATCATAACATATATGTTGTACCTTTTAGGGGCGGTAAGCTTATAAACGTAAAAGAGGACGGTTCCTTCACAACACAGTCAGTCATTCGCCACAGAGGGCAGAATTCGGTAACCGTTTGCAAAGAAAAATGATCATACGTAATTATCAAAAGGGCGGTATACCGCCCTTTTCTTTTTATGTATGATTGGATATAAAAAAGCAGCAGATCAAGTCTGCTGCTTTTGTGGCGGAGAGGATGGGATTCGAACCCATGTGGCTTTTGGCCAAACGGTTTTCAAGACCGCCTCGTTATGACCGCTTCGATACCTCTCCCTATTGACTGGATTATAATATCACAGGAGAGTATGAATGTCAAGTATTTTATATATAAATAAGTAAATATAAAAATGCTCCGCGCGTTCTTTCCGTGCGGAGCATTAAATATTATTGGGCCGCAGCTGTTGTGTCTGCCGTACTGCTTTCTGTTTCCTGCGTGTTTTCCTCTGAAACGGAAGCACGGTATTCATCGATCATGTCCTGAATCGACTTCTGGTTCAGCGAATCAACGCGGTCAAATTTATTTGGTTCTCGGTCTTCCATTTCTGTTCCGTTGGAATCCGTAAGCGTCAGAGTCAGGGTGTTCCCTACGATTGAATATTTATAAATAACATTCTGATTTGAATTCGGATTCTTCAGGATCAGTTTATCACCTTCAACCTCATATTCACCGTCGAAGGAATAGGTCGATAAATAAGAGGTATAAGTGCCGTCTTCAAAAAATTCGTAAGCAGAAAGACCGGGCGCGCTTTGACTTTGCCATTTATTGACAAGATTATCTTTGTTGACTTCTCCTGCAATATAAGAAACAGGATTTATGTTCGCAACGGCACATATAACCACCGTACCTACTGCAAGCACAGCCAAAACGGCAATGACCACCATAAGAACAACTTGTTTGGTTGTGAATACTTTTCTGCTTTTTTTTGCTTTAGCATCGGGCTGCGCCGGCTGGACATCACTTTCAGCTGTATCTTCAGCAGGCAGCTCAGAGACATTGCTGCTGTTATCTGTACCTAATTCGTCAATATCCTTCATAAGGTCTTTTTCATCAAAATCATTTTTGCTCATACTGCTCATTCCTTTATAAATATTTGCCTGTTTTATAATTTATATGAAAACAATGTGTTGATTTATGTGATCAAATAAATCAACTGAACTGCTTTCCGGTAATTACTTTAGGCCTTTTCTTCTTAAAAGGGCATCTATCTTTCCGGAGGAGTCAAGCAGGGTGGAAACGGAAAGATCGTGGTTGAGCGTGTCTAAAAAGTAAGCAACGTACTTTGAAAGCTCAACAGACTGATACCATTCTCTTTCCAAAAGCTGCGGAGTCTGATAAACGCCGTTTGTTGTAAATACCTTTTCAAATACTCCGTTTTTGTAAGCTTCGTCAAATACGTCAAGACCGTTTGCAAACAGACCGAATGTAGTGCATACAAAGATTCTTGCAGCTCCAAGATCTTTAAGCTTGCTTGCAACTTCAAGCATGGATTCGCCGGAAGAGATCATGTCGTCTACTATGATTATATCTTTACCCTTTACAGAATCGCCGAGATACTGATGTTCTACGATGGGATTCCTTCCGTTAACAACTTTGGTGTAATCCCTTCTTTTGTAAAACATGCCCAGATTTACACCAAGCTGAGTCGCAAAGTAAATGCACCTGTTCATAGCGCCTTCATCCGGAGAGATGATCATAAGATGATCTTTGTCAACATTCAGATCATCTACGGTGTTCACGATCGCCTTGATCATCTGATAGGTGGGCATAACGTTTTCAAATGATTTATGCGGTATTGCGTTTTGAACTCTTTGATCATGGGCGTCAAAGGTGATTATGTTTTCAACACCCAGGTTTACAAGCTCCTGGAGCGCCATTGCGCAGTCAAGCGATTCTCTGCTGGAACGCTTATGCTGGCGGCCCTCATATAACATTGGCATGATAACAGAAATTCTTTTGGCTTTGGATGATGCTGCTGATATTACTCTTTTAAGATCCGCATAATGGTCGTCCGGAGATTTCGGTACGGTCATTCCGTACATCTTGTATGTAACACTGTAATTAAAGCAGTCCGTAACGATATAAAGGTCGTATCCGCGCACGGTCTCGTTAATTACAGCCTTTCCCTCACCGCTCCCGAAACGGGGGTTGGAAATATCTATCTTGTATGTTTCCCTTTGATAACCGTAAAACGCGATCGATCCCTGATGCTCAAGCGCCTGTGTTTTGCGCCATTCTACAAGGTATTTGTCAACCTTTGCGGCAAATGCCTCGCATCCGGGCATCGCTATGATTCCAAGCGGTCCGTAGGGTATAGTTTCTACATTCTGAGCTGTTAATCTTGCCATTTTGCTTCTCCTTCTTTTCCGTTTGAAGCATCGGGACAGAGCGCTAAAAATCTGCCCGGTTTGCTTTCACGGTGGTATTTTACAACATAATTAATTTGTTGTAAACACAGATTTTTAACTTTTTACAAATTTGTCATGAATTGCTTTTTCTTTTTTGATTTTGTCAATTTTGCAACCGAGACCGCCGCCGTAACAAGCAGCGCTGCAGCACTGATCGCGGTGCCGGCAACCAGCATTTTCGGTCTGTAAACATATTCAACGGTGTGCTCGCCGGGCTTTATCATAACTCCCAGCTGGCAATCGCCGATCTTAAATGTTTGAGCTTTTTGTCCGTCAATATATACGCTCCAGCTCTCATCGTACGGAATTGAGGAATATAAGATGCAGTTTTCTTCGGCATTTACTGTTCCCGCAAGCCTGGTATCCGTATGCTCCGTGACCTGCATTGCCCCCTTTCCGAGCTCAGCGTATCCTAAATCAAGAATATCTTTATTGATGCTGTATGCGTAGAACGCAACGTTTTCGTCTCCGATCTCAAGCGGCGCGCAGTCAAGAGAAACAGTTAAAGCCTCGCCGGCATCAAAATACCCAAGATCGATTATATAAGGAGTTTCAATATTATATGCGTGCGAATCCTCATTATGAAGAACGCTTATATCAGTCAGATCTCCTGCACTGACATAAAGATAGAGATTGCCGTTTGTCTGTGTAGAAATGGTCACTGCCGTTTCAGAGTAGGATGTGTTTTCTGTTTTCTCTATCCAGTGCAGACCTTCTTCATCAAAGGTTTCTCCGCTCATGCCCGTATAATTTGTTTCTTCATAATTGACCGGTGTAAATACTCCGGAGTATCCGGTTGCAAGTGAAAAGAAGTTTTCCTGAACTTCAAAAGGACTGCCCTCGGCAGTGTTCCAGGCATTCAGTTGTTCACTGACGCAAAAGGCTTTGGGAAGAAAATAATCGTTCTGATAAACTGTTGCTTCACCGTTACTCGTCTCATAATACTTTGTGTACAGCTCGGTCGACGGTCTTGTCTCCTCAGCCCTGTAAATAAGGTACTTGATATTGTACATCATGTTGTATACAGGCGTCTGCGTGTTATATGTGTAGCTGTTGATCCTGTTTCCGAACATACCCAGACTGTATTGCAGACCCGAGTAATCTTCATACGCCATTGAGGAGAATATGCTCATTCCGTTATAGCCGTAAAGGCAGGAATCCATCCTTGTGTTAAGAGAGCAAAGTTCCGTCCTGAAATCGGAATCGTCGTTTTTTTCTATATATTCTACGGCTTCCGTATAAGTTGCATAATTGCCTGTATAGGCGCTTTGTGATTGATTGAACGAAAATGCTTTTGGATCGGATATTACAACTTCACAGAACGCAAGTGCCGTTATTAAAATGCCGGCAATAAGTTTTGAAAGGCTTTTCTTTCTGACGATAACAAGCATTCCTGAATAGATAAGAACAAAAGCAAGCGTTATATATATTGTTGCATCACTCATCTTTTCAGTCTGCATTTCACTTGTTGCCGCAATGAATGCAAGCCAGATCAGGCCGGTGATGAAAATTTCCTTCGTCTTTATACCATTGATATGCATAAGCCCTTTAAAGGCAACGGTCAGCAGTATAAAGGAATACATAAATGAAAACCGGTATGGCAGATCGTTCGGGAAATGAAAAGCGTGCCAGAAGAAATTGACGTAATTATTGTTGAATGAAAGCAGAAATAACGCTATCAGAACAACATAAACGCATTTTTCCCTGAATCGGATTTTCGGATTTATCATATACAGCGGCACAAGAATAATCGTTAGCACAGACGTATAAACATTCGGCAAAACATCGCTGCCGCTTGAACGGACGGTCGTTTCAAGCGCCGCGAAATGAGATTCTATAAAATCAAAAAGAGTAAAATATGATTCAACAGCCTCCGGAGAGCTGTCTGATGTGGCGCTGCTCCCGGTAAGGATAACATAAACAGGGAGCAGAAAGAACGCACAGAGAAGCCCGGCAAGTAAAGAGTTTAAAGCGAATTTCAGGCCTCTGTTTATGAATCTCAAATGCAGGAAATCTTTGATTCTGCTCTGTGTTTCAGCAGGCATATATCCGTCCGCAAATTTTGACTGATCTTTGGTTATGAAAAAATATGCTATAAAATAAATAACTGAAAAGATACAGCACATGTACCCGATATAATATGACGTATAAAAAATGTATATTAGAGTACAAAGATACAGTGACCCTTTTCCTCGGTCAACGAGTGTTTCAATACCAAGGGCAAGTATAGGCAGGGCCAGCATTCCGTCCAGCCACATAACGTTCCAGAAATAAGCGAGAAAATAGGCGGAAAAAGCATAAAACACGCCGAAAACGGCTGTTGCCGGGGAGTGTCTGTTAAGACTTCTTTTTAAATAATAGGTAAAGGTTCCGGCGCTCAGAACGCATTTCACGGTAACGATCGTTGTGATCGCGAACGGCATCTCGTTTCTGTCAAATAGAAATATGATAGCTGAAAACGGGCTGGAAAGATAGTTGAAATAATTGCCCAGAAAACTTGAGCCTCCGCCTGAGGTCCAACTGTAAATAAAACTTTCTCCTCCGGTCACCCTGTCGAACAGCTCAACAAAAAGAGGTCCGTACTGATGATACAGATCCATTCTTAAAACCGTTACATCGCCGAAAGGAAAGCAATGGAATATAAGCAGTATAAAAAGCATTAAAACGAGGGCGACCGCCATGGACAGTATAACAAATCTGTTAGCAAAAAAGCGTTTGTAGATCCGGCCGTTTTTAAATCTGTTCGCCGGTTCGGCGCAGTCAAAGATCAGTATTCTTGAAACGGGATAATCCAGTATCAGTATAAATAGAAATACCGCAAGCCAAGCGGTGTGATCATAAAGGCCGATCCTTTTGACAAGAGGGGATATTGCGGCATATATACCCAGATGCAAGCCCGCATTGATAACAGAATATAGCACCTGTTTTACGGTGGTGTTTAATGCGTTGTTCCTGTAAACAAAGAATTTCTGCAAAATAAACAGGATGATTTCCGCCGCTGCGAATCCGACTGCGCATGAAACGGCAGTATCGAGCCCTAAAAAGGTTTTCAAAAGCTGTTTTACAGCTATAAGGATGAAAAAAGAAAATGAAAATGACAATACATAATTTACGGTCTCGCCGTTCATAAACGCATTTGTATAGCGTTTTTTACTGCTCACTGTTATATCCATAAGTTTCCTCCCGCTTATATTTATAATATATCATATACTTTGGGATTGTTCAATAAAAGAAATCGTAATATTTGAAAACAGCATGTCATATATCTTAATTGAGGTGAGATGATGTCGCTCAATACTCTTATACCATGCCTGTCCGACGGTATAAATGCAGCGCTTTCGCAGCTCGGCGGACCGGCTCTGAATGCGCTTACGGAGATCAGGTTAAGAAAAAATCTTCCGCTTGTGCTCTGCGCTGGCAAAAATGTTTATTTTATAACATCAAAAGGAAAACTTCTCAATCACTGCAGCGAATATGCATATAAAGTTGATGAGGAAGAATTTGATGTTGTTTTCAGACGGCTCTGTAATTATTCCGTCCACTGTGAAATAGATAATCTTATAAACGGTTATATAACGGTCAAAGGCGGCAACAGAGTCGGTGTATGTTCAACAGCTGTAAAAACAAACGGTGTTGTTACGGCAGTTAAGGAAATTACGTCATTAAATATACGCATCGCAAAAGAAGTGAAAGATTGCGCTAAGCCGATTCTAAATCTGCTGTATGTGAATGATTTCCCAAGCATCATTGTTGCGTCTCCTCCTTCCGGAGGCAAAACAACCTTTTTAAGAGATTTTGCACGCCTGCTCTCGGGCGGATTCAACAACCGCTATGTTAAAACAGCGATCATTGACGAGAGAAATGAGATAGCCTGCAAAGACGACGGCTGCGTTACGGCTGACCTTGGGGTGAACACGGATGTTATAACCGGTTTTTCAAAGGCGGACGGTATAGAGATAGCCGTAAGGACTTTAGCCCCCCAGATGATAATATGTGATGAGATCTCCTCTTTAAAAGAAATTGAAGCCATGAAAAACGGGTTCCTGTCCGGTTCATCATTTGCCGTTTCTGTTCATGCAAAATCCAAAGAGCAGCTTATGAACAAACACATAGTCAGAAATCTTATCGCAACGCGCGAATTCAGCTATGTAGTATTGCTTAAGGATTATACAAATGAATTTGAAATTATGGAAGTAAGCTGAAAATGTTGAGGATTTTAGGAATTATACTTATAAATATAGTCTGCGCGTCAACCGGTCTTTACTATGCATTAAAAACAAAAGAAAGGTGTGAAACGGCGCGTCAGCTGCTCCAAATGGCAGATATGATGGCTGTGGAACTGTCTTTTTCTGCTGATAATTCGCGCAAGATCATTAACAGGCTGAAAAAAGAAAAATCACTTTCAAGACTGACTTTTCTAAATGATATAAATATGGAGAATATTGATATAAAAACGGGATTGAATCCCGCTGATGATGAAAAGGTCAATATGCTTTTCAAAAGTTTGGGAAGCACTGACGTTCGGTCGATGCTTAAAATAATCAATTCGTTTAAAGAAAGCATTTCGGCAAGTCTGAGCGGCTATACCGATTACAGCCGCAGCCACAGCCGCCTTTTTGCGGCATTTGGTATTCTGGGCGGTCTTGCCGTTTCCATAGTGCTGATTTAGGAGCTTTTCAATGGATGTTAATTTTATTTTTAAGATCGCGGCAATAGGAATCATCATTTCCGTTCTCAATACCGTATTGGTAAGAAGCGGCAGGGAAGATCAGGCAATGCTGACAACCCTTGCAGGAATAGTTGTTGTGCTGATGATGCTCATTCCGCAGATCAGCGAACTGTTTTCAACTGTGAGAACATTGTTTGACCTATGATACATATTATCGGGATCTCTGTTGTAGCCCTTATCTTCGGGCTTTTTCTCCGCCAGCATAATAAAACGGTTTCGCTTATACTGATCATTTTTGCCTGCGTAGCCGTTTTCTTTGAAAGCGCAACATCTTTAACGGAAATTATAAATACGCTGACCGAGATGGCCGGCGGACTGGGTGAGACTTCAGCCTATCTGAAGATCATGTTTAAGGTGCTGGGTATTGCTCTTATTACGCAGATCATTTCCGATCTGTGCAGAGACTGTGGTGAAAGCGCGCTTGCGGGTCAGACGGAAGTGGCTGCAAAAATTATAATCGTTTCGCTTATTCTGCCGCTGCTACAGGCTGTTATTAAAGTTATTACGGGACTTGCATCATGAAAAGAAATTTAAAGCTTCATTTTTTTGTATTTTTGGTGTCTCTGATTGCTATAAGCGTTTCCTTTCCGGTTTATGCATCCGGTCAGGACGAGCTGAACCAGGAAGAATATTCAAAGGTTTTGGAGCAGTATGATCTGTCCGCTTTTGATGAGTTGGACAACAGCAGCAGGGAACTCCTTGATGAACTTGGTTTAACTGACTTTGACTACAACACGATCGTGGATTTTTCGGTAACGGATTTTTTAAGCGCGGTAAAAGATACGCTGCTTGGAAGCGCACAGACACCTCTTGAGGCGACCGCACTGATACTTGTTATTATCTTGCTGTCGTCGCTTTTTCAGAGTTTTAAGGAAACGGTCAACGATTCGGGCATGGCGTCAGCTCTTTCCACGGTAAGCGCCGTTATGATCGCGTTGATACTGATCTCTAAAATAAAGATTACTTTGTCTTCAGCCTGCGCTGCCATTTCTGTTTCCGCGGATTTTGTATATGCATTCATACCCGCCTTTTGCATTATCGTTGCTGCGTCGGGTAATACAGTGGCGGCATTTTCAACGAATACGCTTTTATTATCTTTGGCACAGGTTCTGAATTTTATATCTAAAAATATATTTATACCTCTCTCAAACTGTTTTCTGGCGCTTGGTATTTGCTCCGGAATCAGAAACGAACTGAATCTGGGTGCTTTCATAAATAACTGCAAAAAGTATCTGATCACGGCAATTTCTGTTTGTACAACGGCGTTTGTTTCGGTTCTGTCTCTGAAAACTGCCGTTGCGGCGCGGGCCGACGCTATAGGGCTGCGCTCCGTACGATTCGCAATAAATTCCGTTGTACCCGTGATCGGCGGTGCGATAAGCGAAGGACTTTTGTCTATCCAGGCATACTCTTCTCTCATACGAAGCAGTGTTGGCGTGGTCGGCATTGTTGCGGTAGCGCTCGTTTTTCTCCCGTCCATCCTTGAAGTGGCGTTCTGGAGGCTTTTTCTCAGCCTTTGTTCAACCGTTTCACAGATGTTTTCAGATTCGTCCGTTTCAAGTGTACTTAAGGCGTTTACGGATGCGCTTCTGATCATGAACGTTATTCTGATATTATCGATGGTTACAACGATCATCTCAATAGGAATTCTAATTGCCGCCAAAGGAAGTGCGTAATGGATTTTATAAAGAGCTGGACGGTAAGTGTTTGTCTTACGCTGATTATTTCGGCCGTGTTCTCCGTTATTTCTCCAAAAGGAACGATGGGCCGATTTTACAAAGTGATCATTTCCGTTTTCGTTTTTGTATCTTTGCTTTATCCGTTTGCGGATTTTGATTTTGATGAGTTTAAATCCGATTTCAGTCTTGAAAGCGAATTTGAAACAACACAGGAAAATCTGGCGGAAATGCAGGTGGAAAATATCATTAAAAATGTTCTGACGGAAAACGGCATAGAAAACGCTGAAGTTGAATGTACTGCGGTTCAGAGTCAAGAGGAGATCAGTGTGGAGAGCGTAACGGTCTTTGTGCCGGAAAGCTACTCGGCTGACGATGTCAGGAAGATCATTCTTGAGCAGACCGGTGTGGCTGCCGAGGTGATTCGAAAATAGCTGTGTTTGAGTGCTAAAATCATTGTTCGGCAAATCATTTGCTGATCGTACGGAAGGCAGAAAACTTATGAGATTTAAAGAAAAATTTATTGAAATATTTAAAAAAAAGGACTTAAGGAACAAAATACTGATTGCCGCCGCAGCTTTGGGTGTTATACTCATATTACTGTCAGAACTTAATTTTTCTTCTCCCAAAGCGGAGAAAAGCATTGAATCCGGTGATTACGCCGAATATGTCAGTACGCTGAACGACGAACTTACCGGCGTAATATCTTCTATCGACGGAGTCGGTGAATGCAGGGTCATGATAACGCTGAAAAACACCAAGGAAAGCGTTTACGCGGAAAACAGTGATTCTTCAAACTCGGAAAGTTCTAATTCTCAAAATAATGAATATGTTATTTATAACAGTGAAAACGGGGATTCACCGCTTTTGCTAAAAGAGGAAATGCCTCAGGTTGCGGGTGTTGCTGTGGTCTGCACAGGCGGGGACAGCGAAGCGGTCCGCGAGAAAATAATAGACTGCGTCTGTGCCCTTTTTAACATTTCCTCAAGCAGGGTTTCCGTTGCAAAACTTAACACAAAGGGTGGTAACTGATGGAAGAACTCAATGAAAAAAATAACGGTTTAGAGATCAAAGGCCTGACAAGCGACGAGCAGGTAAAAAAAAGAAAGTCAAGAAAAAGGAAGATCCTTGTTTCTGTTTTTGTGCTTTTGCTCGCGGTCGGTATAGGCGGCAACTGGTATTGGGAAAACAGCGATATTTCTGCCAAAATTAGTTCAATAGCAACTTCTGCAAAAACTTTGGGAGAGGCTACGTTCGTTGACGCGACAACAGAAGTTACAACAACGTCCGAAAGCGAATATTTTTCATCCGCACGGGTCGAAAGGCAGACTGCCAGAGACGAGTCTCTTGAAAAACTACAGGCTGTAATTGACGCGCCGGAGGAGAGCGAAGACGCTCATAAGCTGGCCGCGGAGCAGATAGCGGCTATATCGTCGTATATTGAAATAGAGAATAAGATCGAAACCCTTGTTCAGGCAAAAGGCGTCGCAAATTGCCTTGCGGTGGTAAGCGAGGACGGAACCAGAGTGGACGTGATCATAGACAGCGAGGAGCTGAGCGACGAGCTTGCCCTTCAGATCAAAGAAATAGCAACAACCCAGCTTAAGTGCGGATTTGAAAATGTGACCATAATACAGTCCGCCTCATAAACTGTATCATAATATTTTAACAATTTAAATAATACTTGTATAAATCAGCAAGTTGTGTTAAAATACTAAAAGCAAGGAGGCGTCAAATTATGGAAATATCAAATTATTCGTCTGATGGCGGCGTTATCATATCTGAGGAGGCAATATCCGCTATTGCTACAAATGCCGCGAAAGATGTGAACGGTGTTGTGGGTTTTTCAAATAAGCCGGACGATGTTGTTTCCACTATAAAAAAGGGAAGCCTGAAGGTTATGAGCCCGGTCAGGGTCTTTCAGGACGGAGACGACCTTGATATCAGTATTTATATTAGTATTGCAAGCGGTAAGAAAATTCAGCCGGTTGCCGAAGAAGTTCAGAAAGTTGTAAAGGAAGCCGTTCAGAACATGACGGGTAAGCTCGTTTCAAAAGTTAACGTCATAATCGCTTCCGTTGAATTGCAGCAGCCTGATAAAAACAGTGAACCTTGTGAAACTGAAGAGTAGTTAAAATTCGGCTGAAAGTAAATTTATTTTCAGCCGTTTTTTTTGTAAGCCTAATTTTTGCTTAAGAATTTTAAACGTTTCTGTGGAAAGGCCTAACGTATGAACAGAAGTCAGATGAGAGAGCAGGCGTTTATGCTGCTCTTTGAAAAAGAATTTTTCAAAGATCTTCCCTGTGCAGAAATCGAGGAGATCTTTGACGAAAATGTGGAATCGCTTTGCGATTATGCAAAAAACGCTTTTGAGAAGACTGTTTTACATACCGGGGAGATAGACAGCCTTATCTCCAAATATTTAAAGGGATGGAAGATATCAAGACTGCCGAAAGTCAATCTTGCTATACTGAGGCTTGCTTTTTATGAAATTATATATGAGGATACCGTGCCGTCTGCCGCGGCGGTAAACGAGGCTGTTAATCTGGCCAAAAAGTTTTCCGGAGACGGGGACCATTCATTTGTCAACGGCGTTTTGCGCGGCTATCTTAGGGATCGCGGCTGATGTTTGCGGGTTTTGATACAAGTAATTACACAACATCCGCGGCTCTGTTTACTGGTGGGAATGCTGTGAATTATAAAAAAATGCTGACTGTTGCCGAGAATGAAAGAGGGCTAAGGCAGAGCACTGCTGTTTTTCAGCATACTGTCAATATGCCCGCTCTTGTTTCGGAAATGAAGGCGCAGTTTGATCTGAAAAATGTAAAGGCAGTCGGCGTAAGCTCAAGGCCGCGGAATATTAAAGACAGCTATATGCCATGCTTTCTTGTTGGTGTCAGCGCGGCAAAATCTGCCGCGGCATTCTGCGGATGCAGTTATTATGAAACTTCGCATCAGGTCGGACACATACTGGCCGCACTGTACTCAGCCGGTAAGCTTGATCTCATAAAGGATAAATTTATCGCTTTTCATGTATCCGGCGGAACTACGGAGGCAGTATTGGTGGCTCCCGATAAGGAGAATATAATCCAGGCTCAGATCATTGCAGAAAGTACGGATCTTAAGGCCGGTCAGGCGATAGACAGAACGGGCGTTCTGCTTGGTCTTCATTTCCCATGCGGAGCAGAGCTGGAAAAAGAAGCTGAAAAGAGCCATCGTGAATTCAGAATCAGAGCTTCCATGAAGGGCTGCTGCTGTTCGTTTTCTGGCATAGAGAACAAAGTTAAGAATATGATCGCTGCCGGTGAAAATAAATGTGATATCGCGAAGTTTGCGCTTGACAGCGTATGTGTTTCGCTGGATTCTATGGCGGAGGCGATCATAAAGGAATACGGTGATCTGCCGATCGTTTTTGCCGGCGGAGTGTCCTCAAACAGAAAAATAAATGAAACTTTAACTTCAAAATACGGCGCGTTTTTTGCCGAACCCGCATTCAGCTCCGATAACGCTGCCGGCACGGCGATATTCGCCGCTTTAAGATCATTATGAATACATTGAAAGTATCACAAGTGAATACATATATAAAGGCTTTGCTGGACGGAGACGAGCCCTTGCGCAATATTTATATCGAGGGCGAGATCTCAAATTTCACGCATTATCAGCGTTCCGGGCATATGTATTTTACCCTTAAGGACGAGAAATCTCAGCTTAAGGCCGTCATGTTTTCCTCAAGCGCTTATAAACTTCGTTTCAGACCCGAAAACGGCATGAGTGTTATCTGCCGCGGCAGAATATCAGTATATGAAAAGAACGGAGAATATCAGCTCTACGCCGAGGATATGCAGCCGGTCGGAACAGGCGCATTAAATCTTGCCTTTGAACAGCTGAAAGAAAAACTCTTTAAAGAAGGCGTGTGTGACAGCAGTCTAAAAAAGCCGCTGCCGGAATATCCGCAGAAAATCGGTGTCGTAACTTCAGGTATAGGCGCTGCTGTTCAGGATATTAAAAACATCACGGCTCGCCGCTATCCGCTTGCCGAGCTCGTCATTGCTCCAACGGTTGTTCAGGGCGAGCAGGCGGCACCGGATATAGTCAGATCTATTCGAATGCTTGACAGCAGGGGGGATATAGATGTGATGATCATCGGCCGCGGCGGAGGGTCGATCGAGGATCTGTGGGCATTTAATACAGAAGAGGTCGCCCGCGCCGTCATAGCCTGCAAGACACCGGTCGTATCTGCGGTCGGTCATGAGAGCGATTTTACAATATGTGATTTTGTTGCTGATCTTCGTGCTCCGACTCCGAGCGCTGCTGCCGAGCTGGTCTGCCCGGATATCAATGCGCTTTTCAATCATGTGAGATCGCTGCGGTATACGGCTGAATTATATATCAAAGCTTATCTGGAAGAATGTGCGCAGCGTCTCGGTGAATTGGCAGATCATTCTTCGCTTGCGAACGGCGATGCCCTGTTGCTTCTGTATGCGGACAGGCTGACCGCAGTAAAAAACAGACTTGAAAGTAACTTCATACAAAAGTCTGAAAAGGAATTTCATACGTTTTCCGCACTGCTCGGCAGGTTAAACGCTTTGAGTCCGCTTGCCGTTATGGAGAGGGGATTCGCAGTTGCAAAGCAGGACGGCGATGTGATAAAAAGAGCCGCGGATGCGGACCGGGATAAGGAACTGACCGTTATTTTTGCAGACGGTAAACTTAATTGCAGAATATGTGAGGTCAATATCAATGAAACATAATGATGAAAAAATGACATATGAACAGGCAATCAGGCGGTTGGAGGAAATTGTTGATCTCCTTGAGAAAAAGGATACACCGCTTGAGGAGAGTATAAAGCTTTTTGAAGAGGGCACAGATCTTGCCGCATTTTGCGGTGAGAAGCTTTCTTCTGCAAAGCAGAAGATTACGGAATTAACCAAGGATAATGAGTAAAAGCCTGCCCGGTGTGTTTTAAGGGCGGCAGAAAGGCTAATGGTATTATGACTCAGCTTGAATTTGAAAATATACTGAACAACGATATTTCTATCACCGAAACAAGACTGATAGATCTTCTTCCGCAGTGTGCAAACGGGCAGGATGAGGTCGTCAGAGCTATGAAATACAGTCTTTCAAACGGCGGTAAAAGAATTCGGCCGGTATTGTGCCTTGAATTTGCCAAGGCATGCGGCGCGGATCGGTTTGACGCTCTTGATTTTGCCTGCGCTGTTGAATATATCCACACATACAGCCTGATTCATGACGATCTGCCGTGTATGGATAATGATGATATGCGCCGCGGAAAACCAAGCTGTCATAAAGAATTCGGCGAGGCAATCGCTCTTCTTGCTGGTGACGCGCTTCTGACCCACGCCTTTCAGATCATTGCCGGCACGAATCTCGACGATTCCAGGATAGCAATGGCATGCGGACTGCTTGCGCAGAATGCCGGCGTGCTGGGTATGGTAGGCGGTCAGGTGATCGACCTGAAATACGAGAGCGAAACTCCGGATATAAATCAGATCTTATCCGTTCACAGGCTCAAAACCGGCGCTCTTATATCAGCGGCTTGTCTGCTGGGATGTATTGCTGCAGGGGCGGACGAAAAAAAGATCGCCGCTGCGTCAGCGTTTGCATATGATCTTGGTGTTGCATTCCAGATCAAAGATGATATCCTTGACGTTACCGGCAGCAGCGAAGAACTGGGCAAGCCGGTAGGTTCAGACGCTGAAAATAATAAGACAACCTATGTAACACTGCGCGGTACTGATAACGCACAGGAGGATGTGGAAAAATTAACGTCTGCTGCTATCGCAAAACTCGGCGAATTTCAAAACACTGAATTTCTTGAAATGCTTGCGCGTTATTTGGTGAACAGAAGCAAATAATCTGCAAAAGTTGAATTTTTGCTTATTAAGTGCTATTATTTCAATGAAAAGAGTTGATTAAGTGTC
>CATZNW010000010.1 GCA_958422185.1 uncultured Clostridium sp. | reverse complement strand
AGCAACAATTTGTGCCTTAAAGCCGCAAAACGCATGCATTATTCCGGAAATTGACAAATGGACTGTGTGCAGTTCATTGCCTAACGCGTATGTGCTGCACAGAATAAAAAATGGCGCACTCGAATACGCTCCCCTGTTTTGCATTAAACTCAAAGTGAATAATTACAAGCATTATTCGTTCAATGCTTTTAATGGAATTGATGATTTCACCTTCGGCGGCTCAGTAAAAAAGAGAAGGATAGAAAAGCACCTGACGATCATACAAGTAGCCGGCGAAATCGGTATCAGTGCTGATACACTTATGCGTATTGAAAAGAATAAATACACTCTGCATAAACCGGACAAGTTGAATAAACTATGCGAAATCTTAGATATACAACCAGAAAAAATCTGCTCACCCTATCAGTTGTTCCTGCTGAACAATCAAGGCGAGCAGATTTTAAAATTTAGGAAAGAAAATCATTTATCGCAAAGCGCACTTGCCGATATGCTTAACACATCACGCCAGCGCATAAGCGCTTGGGAGAAAAACAAAAACCGTATGCCATATGAGACGTGGACAAAATTTAGCGTTCTGCTAAATCAACAATGATATGCAACTCAATTATATGCCAAATATTTTAATCCCATAGTCACAAAATATTTATGAATCGCATCACTTAGTTGCGAATGCATTTTTATAGGTTCGTTTTCAAAAGCAAGTGCCTGAACAACCTGGGAACCTTTCACCTCTATTGCGGCTACGGACTTAGACCCTTATTATAACAAACGTTTCCTCTTGGTTTTCCGAGCACATAGTACCGCAATAAGGGCAGCACTTTATTTTTTGGTAGTCTTTTTGTGTAAAAAAGTTTTTTTGGGTACAGTCCTGTATCAAACTGATCTGCTTGTTAAATACTTCGTCAATAAGTTCTCTGTATAAAAATTGTTTTAAGACGAGAGCTTAACCTTCGCCTGGCAACAAGGGCAAGTCCAATATGCCGTTTTTAAGATAATACTGTTAGTTTTTAATACCGCACTACATATGTCATTAAACATTTTATCCGATTCACTGTACTCTTCAAAAAAAGCAGAAAAGTCAATTTCTTTAGCTGTTTTTTCAACAGAGCACTTGTTAACAACACGAAAACGCATTTTTATCTTTTCCCCTTACCATATATATATAGTGTACCAACATATTTTTCTAAGTCGGATAAACTCCCCGTGTGGACATCAAGGGTTTCCAATAAGCCAGAATACATTCCTTTTCTTTTATCAATAAAGTACTTAATAAATGTATGTCTCTGAATAAGCACTACATATTCCTTTTCCTTAATTATAATACAATCATCGTTAATCCAAGGGGCAACGGTATTCAGCGCTGTTACCATCTCAGCATCATTATAATCAAAGTTTATTGCCACGCAATGCTTAGAAAATATCGCTGTCTTAATTTGCCGGCACAGCGTTTCATCGGAAAGAATATGCTTTTTGATAAGCGTATTCAAGCCGCCGTCGGGTTCTTGATAATATCCTTTTCTAAGAGGATTATTGTCCATGCCTGTTATTTTGTCAAATGTGTAAACTGTAAGTAACCAAAGTTCTACAGTTTCAAAACTACTGAATGCCTTCTGGTTTAATATACGAAAAATATCAAGCTGCCCTAATATCATATAGCGAACCGCTGAGTTGCTCGCGCCAACAAATACGGTAACTTTATCGCATTCACAAGTAAATTTTAGCATCGGCTCTCTTCCATGCAAAAGCCGTTTCAATTCTCTCATTTTGGTGTTGTTTTCTTGGGAAATTTCAGTAAGCCGTTCAAAGAGAAACTGATTTAGGTTCACAATCTCGCCTCCTTTTTCACCCACATTTTTATTATAAAACTATGGTATACCGAATATGATGGTATAATAAATCTCAAAACCGTAAACGACACGGCTAAAGACGGCCCCGTTAAAGTTGACAGCAGAATTATTGATTTGCTGGAATACGGCAAGTACGCCTATGAATTAAGCGGCGGAAAAACAAATATCTGTTTCGGTGCAGTCCTTGAGCTTTGGCACGACAGCAGAACCCACGCTGTTAACAATCCCGAAGACGCTTATATTCCCGATATGAAAGAATTGAAAGAGGCAAGCAAGCATACAGATATTGACAGTCTTGTTATCGACAAGGAAAACAGTACAGTCTATTTTTCAGACCCGAAACTCAAGCTTGACGTAGGCGCTGTGGCAAAAGGATATGCTGTGCAGCAGGTGTGTACTTGGGCGCAGGAGAATTTGTGGACGTCAGGAGCGATAAGTATAGGCGGAAGCGTGTATACTTTCGGCAATAAAAACGACGACGGAAAAACATTGTGGAATATCGGCATAGAAAATCCCGATACTACTGCTAACGATTATCTTTTTAACGTGGCGGTAACTGATGTTTCCATTGTAACAAGCGGCGATTATCAGAGATATTATACGGTGGACGGCAAAAAGTACTGCCACATTATTGACCCCGATACTCTGATGCCTGCCGAATATGTGGCAAGTGTAAGCGTTATTTGTAACGATTCGGCGTTGGGAGATGTTCTTTCAACAACCCTGTTTAATATGTCTATTAACGATGGTTTAAAGCTTGTTGAGGGACTTGAAAATGTTGAGGCAGTCTGGGTGGGACAAGGAGTATAACAAAACCTTCAGCTCGGGCTTTGAGAAATATATTAAGGAGTAATTCATATGAATAAAAAAGCTCATTTTAATCCTAAATCATTAACTTGGCTGATTTCACTTGCAGTTATGATTGTGCTTTGCGCAGGCGTTATTTTTGGGTCAAAGGCTCTTTATGATTTTGCCAATAAAAAATATCTTGAGCCTGTTGAAATCAGTTTCACTATTGACAGCACAAAAGACCTTGATATCAGCGGCACCAACGCTTCAAATTACAGCGTAACAGCCGCAAAAGAGGCTTACGATGCAAGCGGAAAGCTTGTAGCTTATGTAGTCGAGGGAACAACTGTGGGATATAATCAGGAAAGCCCTATTGAAATGTCTACTATCATTTCTGCCGACGGTACTCTCGTTTGCGGTATTGATATTATCAAGCAGGAAGAAACAGAATATCTTGGTGTAAGAATAGCGGCAGACCCATTCAAAAATCAGTTTGATGGCAGATATTTGCCTGTTGTGGCAAGCACAAGCTCTGACAAGGGTTCAAAGATTGACGTTATCGCAAAATCAACAATTTCCTCACAGGCTGTCATCGACGCAGTAAACAATGCACAGGGCTTCGTTGTAGACAATTATGCTCCTGCACAGGACAGCGCTGAATAATGAAGAAAGCGGATTTTATCGTTATAGCAGTTGTGCTTGTAATCGCCGGTGTTTTGGTATTCTTTCTTTACGGGATTAACAGTGATTCAGGCGCTTATGTCAGAGTAGAGGTTGACGGCAAGGTTGTTGACACCCTTGACCTAAATAAAGATGCAACCCTTGATATTGAAACCGAAAACGGCGGCACAAATACTCTTGTGATTAAGGACGGTAAAGCAAAAGTGACAGAGGCTAACTGTCCTGACGGAATTTGTGCAAATCACAAGGAAATAAATAAAAACGGAGAGTCTATTATTTGCCTTCCCCACAAGCTTGTAGTTACCGTTGTCAACGAAAACAGCGGCGGGGACGATGTGGACGCCGTTGCATAGTAAAGTAGATTGATATATGAAGCGTGATACAGCAAGGAAAACGGCTCTTTTCGGTATGATGGTGGCGCTTGCCTTTACTTTCAGTTATTTGGAGAGCCTTATTCCTTTTAATTTCGGAATACCCGGTGTAAAGCTCGGCATTGCCAATCTTGTGGTAATTATTGCACTTTATACAATGTCGGCAAAAGAGGCTCTTGCCATTTCAGTTATAAGAATATTTTTGGCGGCGCTGACATTCGGTAATTTTTTCAGCGTTGCATACAGCCTTTGCGGCGGTTTATTGAGTTTTGCCGTGATGTTTTTTATGAAAAAAACAAAGCTGTCTATGATAGGCGTAAGTATGCTGGGAGGAATATCTCACAACATAGGGCAGATAATCGTTGCGGCAATAGTTATGGAAACTATAAGAATAGCCTATTATCTCCCTGTCCTACTTGTTGCTGGGCTTATAACAGGTTTGCTTTTAGGCATTGTGGCAAAGCTGATAACAGACAGGCTTAACAAATTGAAGAAAGCTAATAAACAGTAAAGACACCTCATACGAAGTGCCTTTTTTGTTTTCAAATATCACGTTTTCAACTTAAAATCTTGCAAAAACATTATCAATATGATAAATTGAACTTGTAGTATTTTTGCTGACAGCGGGGTATTCTATGAAGATTACGTTTATGGGTGCAGGAAGCACCGTATTTGCCAGAAATATTATAGGCGACTGCCTTTGCAGCGAAGTTTTGCGTCAGTCGGAATTTGCACTTTATGACATTGACGCCAAAAGACTTGATGAAAGTTATCAAATACTTACTCAAATGAATAAAACAATGGGCGGATATGCCAGAATTTCAAAGCATTTGGGTGTGGAAAACAGGAAGTCTGCTTTAAAGGGCGCAGACTTTGTTGTAAATGCTATTCAGGTTGGCGGATATGAGCCTTGTACGGTTATAGATTTTGAAGTGCCTAAAAAATACGGCCTGCGTCAAACTATCGGCGATACTTTGGGCATAGGCGGCATTATGCGCGCATTAAGGACAATTCCGGTTATGGAGGATTTTGCCAGGGATATGCAAGAGGTTTGTCCCAACGCTCTGTTCCTTAACTATACCAATCCTATGGCTATGCTTACGGGATATATTCAAAGATATGCTTTTCCAAATACAGTGGGTCTTTGTCACTCTGTTCAGGTTTGTGCAGAAACTATACTTAACAGTCTTGATATGAGTGAGTATGTTGAGGGGCATAAGGAGCTTATAGCAGGTATTAATCATATGGCGTGGCTTCTTGAAATTAAAGATAAAAACGGCAACGACCTTTATCCCGAAATCAGAAAGAGGGCTCACAGTAAGCTTATTAATGATAAAGATTTTGATGACCAAGTAAGGTTTACTTATATTGAGCGTTTAGGTTATTACTGCACCGAATCAAGCGAACATAATGCAGAGTATAACCCTTGGTTTATCAAAAAAAATTATCCACAACTGATAGATAGGCGCAACATTCCTCTTGACGAATACCCCAGAAGATGTGTAAATCAAATTGAAAAATGGGCAAAAGAGCTTGAGGAAATTAAAAACGGAGCCGCCAAGGAACATACTCGTTCAAAGGAGTACGGCTCAAGAATTATGGAAGCTGTTGTTACAGGAAATCCATATAAAATCGGCGGCAATGTTCTTAACACTAATCATCTTATCAGTAATTTCCCTGAAGAAGCCTGCGTGGAGGTTCCCTGTCTTGTAGACGGGCTGGGTATCCACCCCACAAGAGTCGGTCAGCTTCCTACAGCCTGTGCCGCTCTTAATATGACAAATATTAACACTCAGCTTATGACTGTTGAGGCGGCAAGAAGCAGAAAACGTGACGACGTTTATCTTGCGGCTATGCTTGACCCTCACACAGCAGGAGAACTTGATATAGACACAATAGTAAAAATGGTTGATGAGCTTATTGAGGCTCACGGCGACTATCTTCCGGAGTTTAAGTAATATGAAAATTGAAAAAGTAAATTTTGAATGTTTTAGAGATAACTTGAAAATCAGAGGAGTTATTTATAAGCCTTGCGGCAACAACTTAAAAATAATTATTGTATCCCACGGTTTTATGGCAAACATGATGACCACAAAATATTATGCACGTCATTGGGCAAGAATGGGATACTGTGCATTGGCTTTTGATTTTAACGGCGGCGGTATCGGCAGTAAAAGCAGCGGCAAGACTACCGATATGTCTGTTTTTACAGAGGTTGAGGATTTAAAAGCGGTAATAAATTATGCAAAGTCACTGCCTTATACCGATGAAAACAGCGTTACTCTTATGGGATGTTCACAGGGCGGATTTGTCAGCGCAATTACAGCGGCACAGCTTCAGGATAAAATAGAAAAGCTGATACTTTTCTATCCTGCACTGTGTATTCCCGATGACGCAAGAAGCGGTAAAATGATGTTTGCAAAGTTTGACCCTAATAATATACCGCAGCGTATACCCTGCGGACCGATGACTTTGGGAAAGAGATATGTTCAGGACGTTGTTGATTTAGACCCCTATCAAATAATAACCAGATACAAAGGACTTGTTTTGATAGTTCACGGCACAAGTGACGCCATTGTTAATTTAGACTATGCAGTAAAAGCTCAAAAGCTTTATGAAAACAGTAAGCTTGTTATTATTGAAAAGGGAACCCATATGTTTGTGGGCAGGGCAGATAAAAAAGCTATAAAAGCTGTTGAAAAATTTTTATAACAATCATAACCACCAGTTGAACTGGTGGTTTGCACAGGCCCTAAAAGGGCCGCCTACTGGCTCGCCGACTGAAAGTCGGCACTGAAGTTTGACAGCGCATTACTATCTCAAGCAGCCGCTCTCGTGCGGCTGTTTTCCTTTTGCTTACTTATTCTTGTTACCCGTGAACGGGTCTACATACTCCCTGAGTGAAATTTGGTCATTTGCGAAATCTTCCTCAAGCTGATTTTGTATGTACTTCTCTATCACTTTCTTATTTCGACCGACTGTATCTGCATAGTATCCTCTGCACCAAAAATGCCGGTTGCCGTACTTATACTTTAAATTCGCGTGTCGGTCGAAAATCATCAGTGTGCTTTTTCCCTTGAGATATCCCATGAATTGTGCTACACTTATGTACGGCGGGATACTTACCAAAAGGTGTATGTGATCCTTACACGCTTCTGCCTCTATGATCTCCACACCTTTTTGTTCACACAATTTTCGGATTATCTCCCCAATATCTTTTTTGATCTTTCCGTAGATTGCTTTTCTGCGATATTTTGGTGCAAAAACTATATGGTACTGACATCTGTATGTTGAGTGCGATAATGTTTTTATTTCATTGTTTCCGTTCTTTTTTATCATGTTTTAAACCTCCTGTATTTTAGTAACACGGCTGCCAAACCGTTTCTATTATACTTGGAGGTTTCCTTTTCGCCAACACGCCCGGCTTGCATTAAGCTCGCCGGTTTTATTTTTACTAAAGCTTTTTATTTCCCCCGGTTGAACCGGGGGTTTATTCTTTGCTAAAGGGACAAAAAAATCCCACGAAAATCAAAACTTTTCGTGGGATTATCAATATAATTTAATTAGATAAAATCTTTCAGTTCTTTTAATATTTTTTTCTTTTCATTTTGTGAGATATGGAGAGCATTGAGTTTTGAAAGGACTGCGACGGAATGGAACTCAGCGAGTTCCTTCTGAAATTCTTTTTGCTTTTCGGCGCTTGGCAGATGTACGATCACATTCAAAACATATTCTCCCCTATCAAGAAAATATACGGAAAGAACTGCTTGTCATAGAACCTCTTTTTGATTATTTTTCCTGCCGCCATAAGGCAACACGGCTTTTAAATTATTTCTATATCACCCCTCTCTTTTAGTCCGCTTCTACAACAAGGACTGCTATTTTATTGTATTTTTTTGTCATCATATAATCATCCTTTCCGCCCCGCCGGATAACGGCAGGGCATTTGTTTTTTTTGCTGTAATCATTCTTCACCGTTCTGGTAACGGATAATGTCTTCAAGGTTGATCCAGCCGTTGAGTTCTTTCACTTCTCTGATAACTCTGTGTTTCATTCTCTGCACTTTTTCATCGTCCAGTTCAAACGCTCCGGCAAGAACATTCATTGTTGCCGCCATCTCAACGGCTAATTTGAAGATAATTCGTGATAATCTGTACTCGCTCAGGTCGATCTTTGCACCTACAACGGATTCAAAAGCAGGTGTCAGCAGATCTGTGTTGACCTGTTTGTGCAGGTAACAGTCGTAAAGTTTTATCGCCTGTATCACGAATTGATTTCTGCTTCTTGCGTCCGCAAGATTCATATCACTGTCGCAAAGATCGATGATTTCCTGAGGAAGATAAAAAGATACCCTTTTCATTTCATCTTTTTTCGTAACTTACCATCTCCTTTATTATGACATAATTTTTGATGTAACATTTGTTTGTTTAAAACCGCATGGTTGTGCAGTTTTTTGATTCGTTGGCATCAAAATGCTTGTTTCTTTGTGCTCAAAAATGAGCCCCGAAACTGCCTTTTGATGCCAAACTCAAAACCCTAACGAACGGCGTTGCCGTGCGATGTTTGCGGCTTGGCGAATGAGATTTGACGCCAAGCCTTTATCCTGCTTGTCCATCGACCGCCGTTTTCCACCTGTTTTTGCCTCCTTTTTCTGCCCCGAAATTCGGTTCGTTTTATTGCTTTCGGGTAACTTCCCCGCCTTTTCCTTAACTCCGCCAAACAGGGCGGACAGTGCCGCCAGGAACGGCAGGAACACCTTGTTCACACCGCCGTGCTTAAGGCGTCACTGCCGTCACTTACTGAAAATAGCATTTCAGTTGTTAGCGTCTTAATCTGTTGCCGGCTCCGGTCTGAATTCTGTTCAGCGTGTAGATGTTGGATAACTGTTGCTGTTCTTTGGCAAAGTCAAACCGGCTTGTCTTGTCAATCAAGCCTTTATCGATCAAACCATTTAAAGCCTTATCTACGGTACTGACGGAAATGTTGCATTGTTTTGCTATCGTTCGTCTGCTTGGAAAACATCTGTGGCTTTTATCCGAGCATTTCACAAGGTAACTGTAGACAACAAATTCACTTGCTGTTAAGCCTTCGTCAAAGATTTGATTCTGCAGAATAAAATAATTACCGTACATTTTTTAACCTCCTTTCTTTTTACTGTTGACACAGAATACCTTTTGTGATATTCTGTAATTGTAATATGTAGTAATACTATTGCTATTACATATTATAGGTGAGTTGAAATAGAAAATCGGTAGTACCGAAACAAAAAATTTTTTAGGGGGTAAAAAATACTGCTGATAGACAGAATTGCTGCAAAAGAAGAAATATTCGCGAAGAACGGACAATGGGAAGAACTGATCGCCTACTGGGATGCAAGAGACCGTGAAAGGGATAGGGCATATTATCGACACAAGGATTCCATAGATATTACGGTAATGGACAAGGTATTTCTGGATGAGGCGGAACTGCTTGACCTGGAAAAGGTAAATGAACTATGCAAAGATAATCTTTGTGATACAGACAGTCTGGACTTTGACTATATGCATATTCAGGAGATCGTAAGCGATTCCAAACTTTCAGTAGCTTTAAGTAAATTAACAGAAAAGCAGAAATTCGTTTTGTATATGTATGGAGTAGAATGGTACAAGACAAGTGAGATCGCAAAGATCATGAATATATCATCAAGAGGTGTGAGAAATCATCTGGAATCGGCAAAAAGAAGTATTATGAAGACGCTTGGGATCGATCAATCCAATGCTGCTTAGGAGGGAACTTAAATGAAATATGTGCGCTATTCAGAATATGAGATTAAAGAAAACAAGAAGGGAGAAAGAGTTGCGGTTCCGGCTCGGAATGCGCAACTTGAAACCTATGATCCGATAGAAAACGCGGAACAAATTTTAACCGCCCTGCTGAATACAGGACGGTCAATGAAAGAGGCTACCCCTAAAAAAGCGGAAGAACTGATCTTGGCTTTTGTAAATCGATACGGACTTCTCGGAGCGATAGCGGAATTGCCGCTGAATAAAGATTTCTATAACCACGAATTAGTTTTTTTAGATGACAATCTGTTTACGGCAAACGGAATAATGACAACGGAAGATTTTGAAGAACTGTTTTTCTCAACAGGGAAACCAAAGATCACGAAATCTTTTAAACTGACTGATTATATAAAGTCAAAGAATTACAGCGAACCAATTACTTGGATAGCAGAGTATATTCATGAACTGTACGAAATTTTGTTGCTTTCGGTAAAATACAGGACAGAGCCTAATGCAGTTTCCTTTTTGCTTAATGACAGATTAAAAACAAATATCCGCTACAGACTAACTGTAACGGACAGAATACAAATGCAGTATGAATTTCATTCTCTGATGGGCGTTTTGAATTATACAATGGCGAATTTATTGTCGGCAGATGGGGCGCCGCTGAAAATCTGCAAGCACTGCCAAAAGACATTTATCTCACAAAACAAACGATCGGAATTCTGCTCTGAGCGCTGCCGTAACCAATTTAATGTTTACAAATCAAGGGCTAAGGCTAAGAAGAGCAAATGATTTAATTATAGTGTATTTGTTATGATTTTGCGTTCCGAAAAGTTTTGAAATGAAAGTAAATATAAGCGACAAATCAACTTGAATGATATTTTCTTTTATGTTATATTAAAGCAAGAATAGTAACATGATGAGGCGAGGATATGGAAAAGGTATTTGCGATATATTCAAGGAAGTCGAGATTTACGGGCAAGGGTGAATCTGTTGAAAACCAGATCGAGATGTGCCGTGAATATTTAAGGATACATTTTGGTGAGGAAGAGGCGGAAAAGGCTGTTGTATACGAGGACGAGGGATTCAGCGGAAAGAACCTTGACAGACCGCAGTTCAAGGCGATGCTGGACGATATTAAAAGCGGCAAAATCTCCGCTGTTGTATGCTATCGCCTTGACCGCATCAGCCGCAACATCGGCGACTTCGCAAATCTGATCACCGAACTCACCTCTCTCGGTGTTTCGTTCATTTCCATCAAAGAGCAGTTTGACACGAACTCCCCTATGGGCAGAGCAATGATGTATATCGCGTCTGTTTTTTCTCAGCTGGAGCGTGAGACGATCGCCGAGCGTATCCGTGACAATCTGCACGAACTTGCCAAGACCGGCAGATGGCTCGGCGGCGTTACGCCCACGGGCTATACATCCGTTGGTGAGACCACGATGAACATAAACGGCAAAACAAAAAAAGCCTTTCACCTGGCGGTGAAAGAAGATGAGGCAGAACTTGTGAAACGGATTTTCAGCCTGTTTCTTGAACACAATTCGCTGACTGCCTGTGAAAGCGATCTGCTCGCCCACCATTGCAAGACGAAAAACGGCAAGGATTTCACTCGCTTTTCGATTCGCGGTATTCTGACAAACCCCGTTTATATGATTGCCGACAAGGACGCATACGAATACTTCAAAAACACAAACGCCGATCTGTATTCCGATAAAGAAGAATTTGACGGCAGACACGGAATGATGGTCTACAACCGCACTTTGCAGGAACAGGGCAAGGCGACGAAAATCAAACCTATTGACGAATGGATCGTATCAGTCGGAAAACACGAGGGCTTTATCAGCGGCAGGGAATGGACAAAAGTGCAGACGATGCTTGAGAGCAACAGATCAAAATCTTACCGTAAACCGAAGAGCCACACTGCGCTGCTCTCAGGGCTGCTGAAATGCCTCTGCGGAGAATATATGCGCCCGCATATGACGACACGAATGAACAAAGACGGCGAATATACCTACTACTATTCCTGCACGATGAAACTGAGGAGCAAAGGCAAACGTTGCAGCAATAAAAATGTAAACGGCAACGAATTGGACAGAGAAGTGATATCCACAGTCAAGGCGCTTGCGGAAAACGGAGACGATTATTTTGAATCACTCAAATCTGCATTATCGGAAAATAAGATCAAGGCTGAAAACATAAACAATGAGCAGACCAGACTTGAAGAAGAGATAGAGAAAAAAGAAAAGGAAATTGAGACGCTTGTAAATAACCTTGCCGCATCAAGTGGAACCGGCGCCGAAAAATACATACTTGATAAGATAAACACATTGAGTAATGCGGTTGAAAAAATAAAAGCGCAGCAGAATATCCTTACTAAGGAATGTGAAAACGAACTGAACCTGAATGAGAGCGTTGACCTGATGCGCGATATGCTGAAAAGTTTTTCCGCAGCGGTGGACAATATGACGGTGGAACAGAAGAGGCAGACCATACGCGCGTTCGTAAAAGAAGTGATATGGGACGGAGAAAACGCCCACATTATATTTTTCGGTTCTGATTATGAATATCCTTTCAAGAAAGATGAAATGCTTGCAGATGATGAATTGTATCTCTTAGGTGATCATAGCAAATGAGATACTGATGCATTTCAGGAATATGAAAAAATCGGCGGGGGATGTGCATCTTGACGATTCGCTGGAAAGCGACAAGGATGGAAATCCGCTGACTTTACAGGACACGATAAGCGACAGCCGTGATCTGGCAGAAGATCTTGAAAAGAAAATGCAGTGGGAGAAAGTTGCAGAATATATAAAGAATATGGACGATGAACGCGAAAAGGAGATCCTAATTCTGCGCTACGGACTGGACAACAAAAAACCTCTTGCTCAGAGGGAAGTTGCAGCAAGACTAAACATAAGCAGAAGTTATGTTTCACGAATAGAAAAAAAGGTGCTTAATGACATAAAAAGGCACGCCGAATAAGGATATCTTAATAAAAAGAATATGAAAGGCACAGTGTAAAGGCATTAATCTTTACACTGTGCCTTTTTCAATCAAAGGATTTTTTCCATACCTATCTTAAGGACGGAGAGGCCGCATTTTTCATAAAACTTTCTTGCGTTTTCATTAAGTGCCCAAACATTCAGGGTTACATTATAGCAGCCTGATGTTTTGGCGAAATCCAGAACATGCTCATATAATTTTGTGCCTATATGCTGCCCGCGGCAGTTTTCATCCACGCAAAGATCATCTATATAAAGCGTTTTAACATTACACATTGCGCCGGAACGAGCGGATTCAAAAACACAAAAAGCATAGCCGAGAACGTTTTCTTCATCGCCAACCGCAGCAAATACAGGGGTGGAATCATCAGATATGATACTTTTTAATTCCTCATCACTGTATTTTTTTGCGCCGGCTATAAAAAGATCCGGGCGGCCGTCCGAATGGACTTTATTTACCTGAAAGAGCAGTTTATCAAGCTGCGGGATATCTTTATGTTCAGCTCTTCTGATTTTCATTTTATCATCTCCGGAAAATCATTATACCGCATTGTACGTCTAAAGTAAAGAAACGCCTGCACAAAAGTGCAGGCACGGTACATTATGAACTTACTCGCCCGAGGAGAGCTTTAATTTTCTGAAAGTATCATCGCTGATATCGTGCTCTATCCTGCAGGCCTCTTCTTCCGCCGTTTTTTCATCCACGCCCGCTTTCATAAGCTTTTCCTTGAAGAAAACATGGCGTTCATAAATTTTTTCGGCAATCGCCCTGCCCGAATCGGTCAGATTAAGATAGCCGTTATCGTCAACGTCTATGAAGCCGCCGTCCCGCAAGATCGAAACCGCATGGCTCACGCTGGGCTTGGAATAATTCATAAAGCCGGCGACATCAATGGACCGCACATATCCTTTTTTATTTTTTATTATGAGGATAGCCTCTAAATAATCCTCGCCGGAGGCATGAAGTTTCATATAAATCACCAAAAACTTAATTAAAAGGCCCGATCTAAACCGAGCCTTTGCTGATCAGTTCTGTAAAAAAGCAAATCAGTTAGTTATTGCTAACTGATTTGCTAATACCATAGAACCACAGATCTGTCAACCGGGAATCAGTAATCAGAATACTCTGCAACACGAAGCAGGTTCTGTGCTTTTTTAACCTCTTCATCGGTTGGGATTCGCGCGTCCTTAAGCGAATACTCTATGCCGAGTTTTTCCCACTTGAAGAGGCCGAGCGTATGATAAGGCAGCACTTCTACCCTTTTAACGGTTTTAAGGGAGCCGATAAAGGAGGACATTTCCTTTAACCCGCTCTCATCATCTGTCAGGTCCGGCACCAGTACATGGCGTATCCACATATCCTTGCCGTTATCCGAAAGATATTTAGCCATTTCAAGGATATTTTTATTGGTATGCCCTGTTAAAGCGATATGCTTTTGCTCGTTCATCTCCTTTAGATCAAGCAAAAACAAATCGGTCACTTCAAGGAGCTCATTAAATTCTGAAACAAACGGTTCGCTGAAAGAAAACGGCTGACCTGCCGTATCAACAGCAGTGTGGACTCCCTTTTCCTTTGCAAGACGAAAGACTTCTGTTACAAATTTCATCTGCAAAAGCGGTTCGCCGCCGCTGATCGTAATACCGCCGGACTGAAGATTTTTTCCCCAGTAATTATGGTATTTCCACGCTCGTTCAAAAAGCCGAGAGGCAGTCCATTCCTCGCCGCCCAAAGCCCAGGTTTCCGGGTTATGGCAGTAACGGCAACGCATGGCGCAGCCCTGGAGGAACGCCACAAAACGCACTCCCGGGCCGTCCACCGATCCGAACGTTTCGAGCGAATGAACTCTGCCGGTTATATCTTTATTACATTCTGTCATGGCAGGTGCGTGCGATAACGTCAAGCTGCTGCTCACGGGTAAGGTCTATGAACTTAACCGCATAACCTGAAACGCGGATAGTAAAGTTTGCGTATTCCTCTTTTTCAGGATGTTCCATTGCATCTACAAGTTTTTCTTTGCCGAAAACATTTACATTAAGGTGGTGAGCGCCCTGATCAAAATATCCGTCCATAACCTGAACAAGATTGTTTGACTGCTCGTCTTCATTGTGGCCAAGCGCATCCGGATTGATCGTCTGCGTATTTGAGATACCGTCAAGCGCCCAATGATAAGGCAGCTTAGCAACAGAGTTCAGAGATGCAAGAAGACCGTTTTGCTCTGCACCGTAACTTGGATTTGCTCCCGGTGAAAGCGGAGCGCCGGCAGGTCTTCCGTCAGGCATGCTGCCGGTAGCTTTACCGTATACAACATTTGACGTGATCGTAAGAATTGAAGTGGTAGGCTCTGAATCACGGTAGGTATGATGGCGTTTGATCATTTCAAGGAAAGTTTTCAGGAGCCATACCGCAATATCATCGGCACGGTCATCATCATTACCGTATTTCGGGAAATCACCCTCTGTTTCATAATCTACAACAAGGCCGTTTTCATCTCTGATCGTTTTAACCTTTGCATACTTGATAGCGCTTAATGAATCCACAACATGTGAAAATCCGGCGATACCGGTTGCGAACGTGCGGCGCACATCGGTATCAATAAGCGCCATTTCGGCGGCCTCATAATAATACTTATCATGCATATACTGGATAAGATTGAGCGTATTCACATAAAGACCTGCAAGCCAGTCCATCATAACAACGTATTTTTTCATGACTTCGTCATAATCAAGATACTCGCTTGTGATAGGTGCATATGGGGGAGCGACCTGATCGTGTGTTTTGGTATCTACGCCGCCGTTTACAGCATAAAGCAGGCATTTGGCAAGATTGGCACGAGCGCCGAAGAACTGCATTTCCTTACCGGTCTGCGTTGCCGACACGCAGCAGCAAATAGAATAATCGTCTCCCCATACGGGTTTCATGACGTCATCGTTCTCATACTGGATTGAGCTTGTTCTGATAGAAATAGCTGCGGCATATTTTTTGAACGCCTCCGGCAGTGCGCTTGAATAAAGGACCGTGAGATTGGGCTCGGGAGACGGACCCATGTTCTCAAGGGTATGAAGAAAACGATAATCGGTCTTAGTAACCATGGATCTTCCGTCCATACCGATACCGGCAACTTCAAGCGTAGCCCATACGGGATCGCCGCTGAAAAGCTGATTATATGAAGGAATGCGGGCAAATTTAACCATACGGAATTTCATTGTCATATGGTCAATGATCTCCTGTGCCTCGCTTTCCGTAAGAACGCCGTTTTTCAGATCACGCTGAAAATAAATATCCAGAAACGTTGAGATCCTGCCAACGCTCATGGCAGCGCCGTTCTGCGTTTTGATTGCGGCAAGGTAACCGAAATAGAGCCACTGGGCCGCCTCTTTTGCGTTTGCTGCCGGCTGTGAGATATCAAAACCGTAAATCTCAGCCATTTTCTTCATGCCTTTAAGCGCATCTATCTGCATTTTGATCTCTTCGCGCAGACGGATAACGTCATCCGTCATCGTACCGTCTCCGCAGTTGTCAAAATCCTTTTGCTTTTCTTCAATAAGGAAATCAACGCCGTAAAGCGCTACACGGCGGTAATCGCCGACAATCCTGCCGCGGCCGTATGTATCCGGAAGGCCGGTTATGATCTTATTATGGCGCGCTTTTTTCATTTCCGGAGTATAAGCGTCAAAAACAGCCTGGTTATGAGTTCTGCTGTATTCCGTAAAGATCTTATGAAGTTCGGGATCAGGCTTATAACCGTATGTTTCGCATGCCTCCTCAGCCATTTTTATACCGCCGAAAGGCATAAACGCTCTTTTGAGCGGCTTATCCGTCTGAAGACCAACAATCTGCTCCAGATCTTTAGTCTCATCACTTATATAGCCGGGACCGTAGGAAGTGAGCGTAGAAACAACTTCTGTTTCCATATCAAGAACACCATTCTTGGCGCGCTCTTCTTTCTGAAGTTTCTGAAGGATCCCCCAGAGCTTGTCTGTAGCCTCGGTAGGTCCTGCCAAAAACGATTCGTCGCCGTCATAGGGCTCATAGTTTTTCTGGATAAAGTCACGGACATTGACTTCTTCCTTCCAGATGCGGCCTTCAAAACCGTTCCACTGCTTAAAATCAGTCATAACAATCCTCCTGATATCATTCCAAATTACGGCACTAAGCCGAATATTTAGTGGTTGGGAGCTAACAGCTAAACAATATATGGTTAGAATCTGCTAACTTGGATTATTATAATAGCATCTTTCAAACTAAAATGCAATAGTTATTTTCTATAACATTAAAACGTTTAAAAGATGCTTTTTATTGAAAATATATAAAAGCTTAAAATAGCGGTATTAATCAGCGTGAAAAAACATTTCCACCGCTGCAGTCAACAGCAACGGTAAGCGGAAAATCTTCAAACCTCATCTTTTTAACGGATTCACAGCCGAGATCATCGTAAGCTATGACTTCACACTCTTTTATACACTTTGAAGCAAGAGCGCCCGCACCGCCTATAGCACACAGGTAAACCGCTTTATTCTTTATGATCGAATCACAGACTTCTGCGTGTCGCTCGCCCTTGCCTATCATGGCGGCAAGACCGTTATCCAGCAATAGAGGAGCAAAAACGTCCATTCTTCCGGAAGTGGTTGGCCCGCACGCACCGACGGCAAGTCCCTGCGGCGCGGGGGTAGGTCCGGCATAATAGATAACCGCGTCTTTGAGATCAAAAGGAAGTTTCTCTCCTGCTTTCAGTGCTGCAGCGATCCTTTTATGGGCGGCATCCCTTGCAGTATAAACCGTGCCGGAAAGAACGACCCGGTCCCCTGCTTTTAATACAGGCGCGTATTCGCGCAGCTGTGATGCGTTCAATGTATATTCCATAGCGGTTTATTCCCCTTTTTCTTTAAGGCGGCGTTTCAGAGTTTCGTTTTCCTCCTCCAGAGCCTGCAATACAGCAATATTCTGGTTCAGTTCCCTGTTTGCCTCTTTAAGCTGAAAATCAAGGTTTGAATTGATGATTTCAAGACGCTGGCATTCAAAATTAACGTCTTCAAGAGCCGCCATAAGACGCGATATCTGCTCCTTCAAGACTTCTATATCCTTTTCGCCCATACGGCTCCCTCCTTTTCAAACATATAACAGCATCAACCGGTAAAGGGGACCGCAAAGCAGTCCCCTTATTTCATGATTACATATCTATATCCGTATCTTTTTCAATATAGAATTTTCCGAACCAGTTCATTTTGGCAGTATAAGCATTATCAAGTTCCTCTGCCGCAGTATTCGCATCCTCCGTTGTGACCGCGGACTGCGCGTTTACTTTCCAAATCGGAGTATCTGTATTGCCTGAAAAATACATGATATGATAGCCGTACTGAGTCTGAACGATACCCACGTCTCCCGTACGGCGGGCAGGATCAAGCGCCCAGGATTCAAATGCGTCTACCATCTGACCGGGAACAACGTTTTCATAAAGCCCGCCGCTTGAAGCGGATGCGGTATCTGTAGTGTTTTCGGTTGCAAGGGAAGCAAAGCTGTCCTCACTTCTGTCACCTGCGTTGAACTCGTCAACGATGCCTTCAGCCGTTTCAAGTGCCGCTGCCCACTGCTCCTGGGTAGCAGACGTCATATCCGTTGAATCATCATCCGTTTCGGGCGCAATCAAAATATGGCGAACGTTTACGCTTGAAGCCTCAGGGATCTGAGCAGGCTCAAGAACATAAACGACTGTTGTTGAATACTGGTAAATATCGCCTGCCTGACGATCCTCGCTGAAGAGCCAGTCAAGTCCGGGATATTCCAGCACCTCATCATCGCTGTGCTCCTCGCCGTCCTCATGGCTGTGATCCGCAGTTGCGATAGCATAACCGGCGTTCTGAAGAATGGATCTTGTAGCGTAAAGCTTGGTGGAAGACTCATTCTGAGCATAATATGAATTGTTATAAACGGAATCGTCACTGTACTGCACGCAAAGATCGGCAAAATTGGAGCCGTCGCTGCTGAGCGCGTCTCTGAATGCAATAGCGTCGTCTTCGCTTCCGGCCTCAAAGATCCGGATGCTTACAGCTTCAAAATCATCTATGTGAGAATCACGGTATGCTTCAAGATCCGCATCTGTATATTCTTCTTCGGTTGCAGTATCCGTCATTTCAGACTGATAATTCTGGGCAATGTAGGAAATGGTTGATTCACGGCGGAAAACACTTTCCGTTACACCTTTACCCATTGCCTGAACAAGATATGCCGAAAGCGTATATCCGTAACTTTCAGCCGTATCCTTATATTGACTGAGCGTGTCGTTGAGCTCGGTCTGCTGATCCTCTGTGATCTCCGGCTCCTCTCCGCCGTTGGCCTTAACAGCCTCGTTATAATACATATAAGTAGTCTTTATGCTAGAAAGTACCTGCTCATAAAGATATTCAAGCCAAGTTACTACCTCACCGTCTTCATTTGTGGTGGTCTGCTTTGAAAGCGGGATTTCAAAATCAACGTCCAGATTATTGTCCTCAAGGCTGAGACCGTATTGCTCATAAGTATCCTGCGTTGACATAAGGCTGTTATAAGTATTTGCAAAATAATAATTGAAAGTTGAAACGGGAATTTTGATCTTATCTCCGTTTTCATCTTCTATGGTGGCTGCGGTAATGCCCGTAGTCCACTGCAGGGTGGAATGTATGAAGCCCTTGCGCACCGTACCTGTTGCAACGTACGCGACAAGCAATGCGATTACAACGACTGCCGCTACAACACTTTTGATGACCCTTAGTTTATTGGAAGCTATGCCGCTTTTTTTGCCGTTTAGGGAGTCAAGTTTATCTTTAGCGGCATCTATTTTTTTGTTGAGCGCTGCCTTTGCTTTTTCATCCGTTTCGGAATCGCGCTTTTCCCTGAGATCCTTTATATCTTTTTCAAGGGAAGCTCTTTTTTCTGCGGCCTTTTTTGCCTTTTTTTCAAGACGGGACGCTTTTTTTTCGCTTTTATCCTTTTTTTCCGAATCGGATATTGAACCTCCGCTCAGAATATCCTCATTCAAATCTTTTTTAGCCATTTTCTTCATCCTTACCTAAAAACGAATTTATTTATATATCATTTTACACTAAATTACTTAATATTACAAGAAAAATTTTATCACTGCTGCGTATCCTGCTTAGCAACATAATCGCTGCCGGGATCAGCATAGTTAACATTTTTCATTCCCAGACCCTTTTTGAGCTGCGTTGAATCGATCTGTGCAAGCGCTCTTTCATTAAAGCAATCTTTTTGGGCGTCATACATATATTCCGGACCTTTGGATATGAAAAACATAATGTGATAGCCGAATTCCGTCTGCACAATATCCACATCACCGTATTGGCGAGATGCATCAAGCGCCCAGTTTTCAAAATTTTCGGCCGAGCTGCCGGGTGTGATACCTTCATAAGCACCGCCGTAAAGGCCGCCCTGTCCGGATGAAGTGGTAGCTGTGTCATCGCTGTACTCCTCTGCAAGCAGCGCAAAAGACAGTTCGCTCTTATCGCCGGAATTATACTCTGCAACGATCTCCTCCGCTTCAGCATAAGCCGCATTCCATTCCTCTTGCGTGTAATCCTGCTGAGCCGAGCTGTCTGTTTCAGATTCATCATTGGATCCGGGCATCACCAGAATATGGCGGACGGAATAGACCTCGTTATCCTCCTCAAGGAACGGCTGACCGGTTTTAAGCAGGACATAGATCACGCCAACGTTTTCATTTGCATAATAATTCGTGCTTCCCACCGCAGTGGATTCATCAAAAAGCCAGTCCGAAATCTCCTCGCCGAATGAATTTTCAATATCCACCCGTGCCTGAGTGGATTCAATGGATTCTCCGAGAGCGGTTATCGCCTCTTCCTCCGTTTCAAAATATCCGGCGGAAATAAAGCGGTCAATAAGATCTGCACATGCCGTAGGAATAAGAGCGCGCATGGAATCCGTATCGGTTATCTGCGCCATATACTGCTCTGCGGTGTCAATGCTCTGCTGCTTTGTTGAATCATCTGTTGTATCATATTCCATTTCCAGCAAAGCATATGAACAGGATTTATAATCGTTCTGATGCTCTTCAAAATAGGCATCGGTCTCCTCTTCAGACGGTCTGTCCGTAATACAGTACTGATTATAGTAAGTACCGGCAATATAATACTGCTCCATATACTTTCGCAGCGTTTCAAGCCCGCAGTGCGCGCCGAACGTCTCCGCCGAATATTCGTTTACGCCCATACCCGAATCCGAAGCGCTCTCCCGGATCATATCAAGCTGTGATTCGATCTCCTCTTTCTGAGCGTCTGTGAGCGTAATTCCCGCATCAAGACCCTTTTCATAATACATCACGTTCGTTTTGATACGCTCGGTAGTGGTCTTCTCGAACATATCGAGCCAGGATATCTCATTTCCGTCCTCATCTGTGGTGTACTGATTGGAAAAATCCGCCGAAGAATCGAGGTCATAATAGCCGTAATTTGCATAAGAAGTATATTCATATACAACACTGTCATAGTAATAATTATACAAGCCGACAGAAACATCTATGTCCCCCACCGTCATGGCAATGTTTCCGGGATTCATTTTTTCATTGCTGTTTGGCTGCGTGTAATAACGTATTCCCAATATAACAAGTATAGTAACGATTACCAAGGCAAGAAGCGATGAGAGGATCACTGAAATACGTTCTTTTTTTATAACGATATTCTGTGATCCTACCTCGGTTACCACTTCCTTTTCGGGAAGCTGTTCAGCATTTTGAGCGGGCTTTTCAAATTCAAACTCCACTCCGTCAACGCCGTCAAGCACGCTGTTTTCGGCAGCAGGTGCGCTTGCGTCAAACTGCCAGTTATCGTTTTCCTCATATGAAACGCGACCGCTTTTAGGATCTTCTTCCGTCTGATTTCCGGGGTGTTCATCTGCGGCAGCTTCGTTCTCCGCCTGCATGCCGGAGTTTTCCGGCTGCTGATCCTCCGGTTCCGTATTATCAATACCGTTTTTTTCAATTTTATCTAAATCTTTTTCGCTCATAAGGACTCTCCCTACAAAATTCAATACAATTCATTATACACTAAGCCGTGCTTTATTTCAATATTAAATACGTTGCCTAAATATTAATATTTTTAACAGGAAAATATTTTTGTTGAAAACATAGATAAAATGTAGTATTATGTGATAAGGGCCTGACTTGCTCACAGCAGGTCAGTGCTTTATTGTTCTAATTCTTTATACAATAACACGGTCTATTTGCGCCGTGAATATTATCGGAGAATGATGCTTTATATGCAAGAGATGAACCATCGGCAGGAAAGCCCCGCATGGCGTTGGCTGCTTGCCACGGTATTCCTTTTCCCCATACTGCCGGAATACGTCAGCCCGTTTTTACTGTTTGCGGCGTTTATTATATTTAAGCTGCAGTGGTCGCGCGAGGGACGCAAAGCCAAAGTCGGCACAATAGGAAAAGTTCTGATGGCATTTATGAGCCTGGCGCTTATAAGCGTGCTTTGGAGCGATACAAAACTTGATACGCTGGGAACGGCGGGGCTTTGGTGGGCCGTATTTCTGATACTTGTTATGATCTACAATCTTGCCGATACAAGATGGAAGATCGACGAAGTACTTAAGACCGCTGTTTTCAGCGGAGCAGTAAACGGAGTAGTAGGCGCAGTTCAGATCTGCACCTACACGCTTTACAGTACCGGCTATATCAGTTCCGATTTTGTGCTGCCCACCCCGATATATAAAGGGCTTGACAAAATCGTTTACACATGGCTGCCGTTTGAAATCAGAACGAATACTTTTGAAGACAGGGCCAGCGGCTTCTTTTCAAACCCGAACCTGCTTGCAACATATCTTATATTCGTTTATCCCCTTTCGGTTTATTTATTTTTAAACGCCAAGACCAAAAAGCAGAAAGCACTGTACTTCTTTATAAATATATTTATAAGCGCCGGATTAAGTTCAACGATGACCAGAGCAGGATGCGTGATTGCGCTTGCCGGCTGGGTATTTATGTTTATCGTCCTTATCAAGCGCCATGGCAAAGCACTGTTTAACATACTGATACCAACTCTGCTTATAATAGTGCCTTCCCTTTTGGCGAGATACGGACTTATTGCCATTCCGGTGCACACCACGCCTGCCGGAGACGTTCCCCCGGCCCCTGCGCACGAGGTTGCAGCCGCAGCGGCTCAGGCTGCAAAGCAATCCTCTGCCAATCATTTTGTAATATGGGAGAGCGCAATAGATTACATAACGGAAAACATACGCGTTTTTCTTATAGGATTGGGGTTCGGATGTGAAAGCACCGGCAAATTTCTGCTGGAAAACTACGGACTTGACAAACCGCATGCCCACAATTTTGTGCTGGAGATCTGGGCTGAGCTCGGAATCATCGGCATTGCCGTTATATTCGCGGTCATCATCATGACTGCGGTTACGCTTTTCAAAACCAAGGCTCCGAGCGGAAAAAGATACAGTCTTATCTTCTATATATTTACAAGCCTTATTATGTTCCTCGGGTTCGGACTGACGGATTACATTTTCAATTCGCCAAAACAGATTATACTGCTTATGATGCTTGTGGGGGTGACTCAGGCGATCAGCAGATGCTATGAGGAAAACGAGCCGGGCAGGCTACCCGTCCGCGAAACGGAAAACGAGCGCGAACTTGCAGGGGCTGCAACATAAATAATGACAGAGAAAAAACCGCTTTGCATAAAAAGCAAAGCGGTTTTTTCTATATTCTGCTCATCTACCCCGATCATAAGAACGAAGGCGGAAGTGCGCTCCGCATTCTTTACAGATCTTACGGGATTTTTCAATATCTTCCGGCGGGATAACATCAACGACTGTCATCCAGACCTCCGCGCCGAAAGCAACGCACTCTTTTGTAAACTCAAGCATTGCCGGAAACGCTTTGCCGGGATAAATATTCTTTGTTATCTTATCGTATTTTTCAGAAGTCGGATCATTCAGTGACACAGAAACGATATCTATGACGGAGCAAATCTCCTCAGCTGTGGATCTGCCGTTGATCAGATCCGAAAGCCCGTTTGTATTTATACGCAGCTTTATATCCGGATAAAGCTTTTTCATATATTTTGCCGTTTTGATCAGATTATCATAAGCGTTGCTAGGCTCACCGTAGCCGCAAAAAACAGCTTCCGTCACGCCGGTAAAATCATAGGCGTCAACAGCGGCCTTAATATCTTCAAAAGCCGGCTCTGTATCATGCCACAGGCGTTTTGCATCTCCGACGGCATCCGCTTTTCTGCGAATACAAAAAGCGCAGTTACAAGGGCATTTATTTGTAATGTTGAAGTAAGTATTGCCGTCCCAGGTATAAATGATATCAGCCATTATTTTTCCATCTCCTTTTTAAAACGTAATTTTATTCCGGCGCGGTCAAGCGCAAATGCAAGAACAATAAATACGACTGCACTGCCAACTGCCTGTATCACATTTGCCGGAAGATCCGCAATTGCGCCCTCCCTGTACACGATAAGATCCGTAATGAAATATCCCAGAATTGTTATGATTCCGGAAACGACCGTAAAAAGAGCGGTGCGCAGACTCAGCAATTTTGTTTCTTTTTTTGAAACAAGAACAAACGGCAGCGCGATCATCATTTTGATTATAGCGGACGGGATCACATAAACGGCAAAGCCGGAAACCAGATCGGCACACGCCGCTCCGATGGCAGCGGAAATGAAAGCCCACGGGCCGCCCATTAAAAGCGCAGTTACATAAATCACAGCATCGCCCACATGTATGTATCCCCCTGCACCTATCGGCACATGAAGCATCGTTAGGCCGAAGACCATGGCAGCAAACATGGCTGAAAAGCAGATATTTTTTGTTGTTTTATTTACACTCATAGTTTTGTTCATATCAGATCACCAATCCTTTTTTCAAAATCAACGCCGTCCTGCGCGTTTTTTACATCTGTTTCCGAAATTACTTTTGAAATAAAATCACCCGCAAAGCGTGCCGCGTCAAACACAGACGCTCCTTTCAGCATCATTCCCGTCAGAACCGCCGAAAAAATATCGCCCGTGCCGGAAAAATACCCTCCTCGTTTCGGTGAAAGAAATGTTCTGCTGCCGCTCGGCGTAAAAACGGTGCTGCCTATCATACTGTTTTCCTCAACGCCGGTTAAAACCACCGCTTTGTTACCGTTTCTAAGCATGGCATCCGCAGCGTTTTTTATGTTATTTTCACCGGTAATCTGCAACAGTTCAGTAATATTAGGGGTTATTATATCAGCGCGGCAGGCAAGCTCTTTTATTTCATCACACAGGCTGCCGGTAAATCCGCTGTAAAGCTCGCCGTTATCGCCCATTACCGGATCAACTACAAAAAGCGCTTTTGTATTACCGAAATGATCAAGAACCGTCCTGACCTCATTTGCAGAAGCAAAATAACCTGTTAAAACTCCGTCAAACTCCGCGCCGAGTTTATTCCACTGCTCAAAGCACGGGCCCAAAAAATCGGTCATATCACGGCTGTAATAGCTTCCGTACGCGGTTTGATTGGAAAGTACTGCGGTGGTAGCGGGATGCGCCTCGATCCCGAGAACACTGAGTATCGGCAGCTGAACAACCAGCGAGCACTTGCCGAAGCCTGAAATATCGTTTATCACTGCACATTTTTTCATAAAATCACGTATCCTTCGGATCCTTGCGTATTGATTTTAGCTTGAGTATATTATATAATGATATCGGCATTATTTATATACGCAATTTTGATGTTTTTTTAGAGTACAGTTATGAGCAAATATTCAGAGATCTATGATTATATAAGAAATGAAATTATATCGGGCCAGGTCCTGTACGGGGCCAAGCTTCCGTCAGTGCGCAAGGCAAGCGAACTGTTTTCCGTGAGCAGAACAACGATACAAAACGCATATTTCGCACTCTCGGAGGACGGATACATAATAAGTGAACCGCAAAGCGGATACTATGTATCCTATAAATGTCCGCAGAAGCAGAAAACAACCGAATCCGCGCGGGAAGAGAAAATACTATATAATTTCTGCGGAACCGCCGCGGACAGAGAGAGCTTTGACTTTGACATATGGCGCAGACACATGAAAGCGGCGCTCAGGCAAAATGAACGGCTGTTGTCATACAGCGAACCTCAGGGAGAGGAGGAACTGCGGCAGGCAATTTCCGAATACATACTTGAAAAGCGCAATGTTGCCGCGTCGGCGGACAGGATCGTGATCGGGGCTGGAGTACAGAGCCTCCTCCATGTGCTCTGCGCACTGACGGACAAAGGTAAAACCGTATCCTTTCCGGATAAAAGCTTCGTTCAGGGCGCTGCGCTTTTTGAGGATTACGGCTTTGAAGTGCGTTACAGATACAAAGACGCTGATATAATCTATGTTTCCCCTTCTCATATGACGCGCTGGGGCGACGTTATGCCCAACAGGCGCAGAATTGAACTGACAAGGTATTCCGCGCAGCACGGCAGCCTTGTGATAGAAGACGATTACGAAAGCGATTTTCAGTATAACAGTATGCCGACGCCGTCGCTTTACGCGCTTTCAGGAGGCAGCAACGTTGTTTATATAGGTTCTTTTTCAAGACTTCTGCTTCCGTCCATCAGAATAAGCTTTATGGTGCTTACGGGCCCGCTTGCCGAAAAATACAGGCAGAACATCTATAAATTCAGCCAGACGGCAAGCAAGACGGAACAGATCGCTCTGTGCAGTTTTATACGCGACGGGCGCCTCATGGCACAGATAAGAAAGACCCGAAGATTTTACACTGCAAAAACAAAATTATTCTATAACATATTGCAAAAAACGTTTCCAGGATGTAAGATAGAGATCAGTGAAAATCTGCTTCAGGTCATTTTGCAGGTCCCGTTTCACGGAAATGCTTCAGACTTTGAAAGAAGCGGTATCAGACTGTATGTTGAAAAATATGAAGACGGCATGATATCACTTGTACTGAGCCCCGGAAGTATAGAGCAAAGTGAGCTAGAGAACGCGGCAAATGCTTTAAAAAAGTCAATAATCCGTTAGAATTTTTGTTCTAACAGTCCTTATTTAAGGACTGTTAATGTTTTGCGTATTGCAATTGCATTCCGTTTGTGTAAAATGAGAGATGTAAGAAAAAACACGAAAAAAGGAGAATTGCAATATGAAAAATTTCATCCAAAACACTTTACTTTTTGTTGTAACTGCCGCTGCCGGTTTTGCGGCAATGTCCCTTCCGTTCAGGCTTTTTGATGAGCTGAGTCAGATCGAGATGCGCCTTGTGCTGGCAGCGGAGGTCGCGGCGCTTGCAATCATTTTCAGCGCAGTATTTTTAACAAAAGAAGCCCGTGAACAGAAAAAACGCAGGAACGCCAGAGCAACGGAGCGCCACACGGAGCGGGTATGGCAGCAAAAGAAAGATAACAGCGGCACATATCAGGATACAGGATTTGATTTTGCCGCATGATGCACAGGAAAGGAAGAAAAAACAATGGGTAATTTAAGTGAATTCTGCACCTGCACAAATTTCAAGTGCAAACTGCACCCGAGAAACCACAACAAGGGCTGCGCGCCCTGTATTGAAAAAAATCTTAAAACACGGGAAATGCCGAGTTGCTATTTCAACCTGTTTGAGGATGCCGACAAACGCACTTCCGACGGGTTTGAGGCATTTTGCGAACTTGTGCAAAACAGCAAATACAAAAAATAAGCAACGCTGCCGCGAGATCAAGCGGCGGCTTTTTGCTTTAGATAAATTTTAAATCATTATAATTATTGTCTGTATGCCCGGAGAAAATATGGAAAACGCAAAGGTTATAAATCAAAAAAACGTTGAATTTAAAAATTCCTTTTGGAAAAATGAGCAGGAACTTGTTCGCAGAGAAGTTATCCCCTATCAGTTAAAGGCACTTGAAGACGGCATTGACGGCGCCGAGCCGAGCCAGTGCATGGAAAATTTCAGGAAAGCGGCAAAGTTGATAAAGCTCAGAAAAAGCGGAGCAAAAACTCCCGTTTATCCTACGGATAAATGGCATTACACTAATGAAAATTCAGAGCCGTCGGCTTTTAAAGGCTGGGTATTTCAGGATTCGGATCTTTATAAATGGATAGAAGCGGCATCATATTCCCTGCAAAATCACCCGGACGCCGAACTTGAAACCGCGGTTGATGACGTGACAGAACTGATATGCTCCGCCGCTGAGGACGATGGATATATCGACACTCTTTACACTATAAACAATCCCGCGGCGAGGTTTGAAAACCTGCGTGATTTTCACGAACTGTACTGTTTCGGTCACCTTGCTGAAGCGGCGTGCGCCCATTATTCCGTTACCGGGAAGAAAGCGCTGCTGAATGCCGCCGAGCGTTTTGCCGATCTGATATGCAAAGAATTCGGTGAAAACGGAAGGCAGGGATACGGCGGTCACCCCATAGCGGAGGAAGGTATGCTAAAACTTTACGGCTTGACCGGGAAACAGGATTACCTTGACACAGCGCGACTTTTTATAAACAGGCGTGGCACAAGACCGTACTATTTTGACGTTGAGCGCGGCGAAAGCACTCCTGAAAACAAAATCAAATACATATATAATCAAGCGCATCTGCCTGTACGGGCACAGAAAGAGGCGGCCGGGCACGCGGTGCGCGCCGTTTATCTTTACACGGCTATGGCGCATCTTGCAAGGCTTGATGATGACGAAGAACTTTTAACCGCATGCAAAACACTGTTTGATGATATAGTAAATACTAAAATGTATATAACAGGCGGAATCGGTTCAACAAAAGAGGGAGAAGCGTTTACATACGCCTATGACCTCCCGAACGGCACGGCATATGCGGAAACCTGCGCCGCTGTCGGACTGATATTTTTTGCCAGGCGGATGATGCAGGCGGATTTTGACTCCAAGTATTTCAATACCGCCGAAAAATGCCTGTATAACTGTGTGCTTTCCGGTATGGCGGAGGACGGGAAATCATTCTTCTACACAAATCCGCTTGACGTTGACCCGAAAACGCTTGCGGCCGACGAAAGAAAAAGCCACATAAAAGCAACAAGGCAAAAATGGTTTGGCTGCGCCTGCTGCCCGCCGAATATTGCGCGCCTCATTTCCGGCCTTGGCGAATACTGTTTTACCCAAAGCGAAGACACCGTTTTTATTAATCTTTACAAAAACTGTAAAGCGCAATGCAAAGACGCCGAGATAGAGATCACAGGCGATTATACAGGCAGTGGGAAAATTGAAGTTAAAATAAAGCCGCGCAAAGCAATCAAAATAGCGTTGAGAATTCCGGAATGGTGCGATCATTTCACTTTCAGCCGCAAAGATCCGTTTATAAAAAAAGGCTACGCTTATTTTGAGACAAATAAAGAGCAAACGATAACGGCTGATTTTAACACGGGAATAAAGATAATTCGGTGTAATCCGAATGTGCGTGAGAACATGGGAAAAGTTGCGGTCACGCGCGGACCGTTCATTTACTGCCTTGAGGAAAAAGACAACGGCGCCGATCTGCAAATGCTGCGGCTTTCCAAGCACGCGAAATTTTCCTTTGACGGAGAAAATATTTTTGCTGACGGATACAGGGAATATTTTGAAAGCAGAGCCTTATACAGTGAATACCGCCCGCCGAACGAAAGGCTTGTAAGGCTGAAATTCATACCGTATTATAAATGGGCGAACCGCGGCGAAAATGAAATGGCCGTTTATGTAAGATATTGACAGCAAAACTGCGGACAGACAAAACACTCGCTGACCGTCGGACGGTGTTAAGCCGCCGTTTGCCTAAAAAATGGATTATACGCAAAGCAAGACCCCGTCCGGTTCGGACGGGGTCAAGTCATATAATCAGCTGAAAAGCGATCTGAAAAATCCGATCACTTTTTTGAAGAAAGATATTACTGCGGAAAATATGACCTCATACCACTTTAAATTGTTTTCCTCGCTTCCGTCTGAATTCGGCTGATGGGATCTTGCTGACCGCGCTCAGTTTTCTGCTTTGCGCAGTAACGTCAAGATCCGGGGTGATTTCTTGGCCTATGTACTTCTGGTCCGGGATAGGCACAGCAAAAAATGTTGTGTAAGAAATGGAATTGCGCCTTGCGTAATTCACGGCGTAAGAGCCTTCTTCGCACACGATATTCAAGGTATCGCAGTTTGCAAAAGCAGTGTCTGAGATATCCGTTACGGAATCCGCGATAAGAGCGGCAGTAAGACTTGTGCAGTCGGCAAAATACAAAAATATATGAAAAGTTATTGCAAAATTTTTAATATAATACGAGTGTAGCAAAAAAAGGCCGATAGTAAATCGACCCTTAAAAATTTAATGATTTATTTTATCACAGCAGTTTTTCAAATCCCTCTGTTGTGTATTCCTCGCCGTTTCTCTTTTTCTTAAGCTGAACCATAAGCGCCTCAAAGCGTTCTCTTGTCACGGGATAAAGAATAACAAAAATAATAGAAACAAGCAGCATTGCGGCAGGAATGATCGTTGAAATATTTTCCATACCGTTTACGATCTTGGGATCCGTAACACGCTGAATAAGCGATTCCGAACCCGCTATATCGCCCGAGGAATCGTAGCCGTAAGCGCCGAGCAAAACGCCCGCCATAAGTATTCCGAATGCGGAACCAAATTTCTGAACGAGCTGCGGCAGTGCGGTGATCGTAGATTCCTTCCTTGTGCCTGTTTTGAACTCGTCAAGTTCAACAAGATCATAGCCCATGGAATAAAACAAAGTCCAGAAAGTGCCCGTGCCGATACCGAGAACGGCGGGTGCAACTACGCACATAATCCTGAAGCCGCCGATCTCGGCGTCAAGCCCTATGAGCTTGATAAGCACCTCGCCGACACAGGCGATTGACAGAAAGACAATGGCGGCAAAGCGTCTGTCCTTTTTATGCGCCACCTTTTCAACGAGCGGAACAACGATAGCCATTGAAATAACGAGCGAAATAATAACGGCTACAATGCCGGTATCATAATCCATGCCGATGCAGTCTATAACCATATAACTGAGGTTTGACTGGATCATAGATGAAGTTGCGAGGAAAAAGAATACGAAAACAAGAAAATACTTTGCGGGTTTCATACGCAGGATACTGCCGAAGGATTTGAAAGTATCCTTAATAGAGCCGACAGATTCGCCGGCAACAGCCTTTTTAGGTTCATAAACGCCCTTTAACGAATTGCAGCAGACAAATCCGAGCGCAACAGCCATAATGCTTATCAGTGCGGCAACAACAGCATACGCGTTGCTTTCAAACCGCGGGGTAAGTATAATAGCGACGGTCGGAACGAGAGCCGGCAGAATATTGCCAAGCCCCACAGCAACAGCGTTAAGAAGTGATGAGAACGAACGGATCTCCGTGCGCTCGTCATAATCCTCTGTTATCTCGGCAACAACGGCGTAATACGGGATAGTATACATCGTATAGAATACCCACAGACACATGGTTATAAATGTGTAAAGCAGGATCTTTGCAAGCTGCGAGGAAAGGCCCGCGCCGATACTCGTCCACGCGATTATAAAAACAAGGCCGAGCGGAACGAGCGCCATTTTCATAACTTTCCGCTTATCCACACCCGGGCGGTCCGTATAATTTCCGATCATAGGATCGGTAACAGCGTCCCAGGCAATGGAAATAAAAATAATAATTGAACTGAACGCCGGTTTTATACCGACGATCTCAATAAGAAAAGTCAGATAATATGTATAGAACATATTGTAGATAAGCGATTCGGTAAAAATACCAAACGCATATCCGGTTTTTTTCCTCTTTGTAAGAGTGCTTTTGCCAGCCATCATTACACCTTCAAATCAAAAATATAAATTTCCTCTCTGATAATATTTTACATCAATATTCCAAAAGGTGCAAGTAGTTGGCAGAATGAATCATTCGCAAAGATCATTTTTCTGTAATAGTTATCACACTCTTTCAGCGACTCTGTTTACATTACTTATCCGCACGATGCGGCACGACACATTAAAGCACACGTATGAAACGGCATTATTCCTGCGCCGTTTTTCTTTTTCTGAGCGTATCATACACGCACCACGCGGCGAACCCGCCGAATCCTATCACGCTGGCTGCAATTCCAGCATTCCGGTGCAGGGTGGTATACTTCATTTCGATCTGATGCGTGCCGGCAGTAAGATCAAAACCGATAAAGGTATCGCCGATTTCTTTGAAATCCTGTTGCTCTCCGTCAATATAAAGAGTCCATCCCTGCGCATAAGGCAGTGTCATAAGAACGGTAGTATCCGAATCGGTTGCATACTCGCCGGAGACTGTGTTGCCGTTTATATTCAGATCGGTACTGCTTCCGCGGGCGAGTTCTTCCAGTGCGGCCATGGCAGAGTCTGTATCGAGCTGTGCAAGATATATCTTATGCGTTTTGCTCTTATTACCCGAATCATCATATAATTTAACGGTCAAATCAACCGTATCGCCGGCCTGATAGTCGCCAAGATAAACAACATTGGTATAAAATCGGCTGCAAATACGCTGCACTTTCTCTCCGTTAAGATAAAGCTCGCACTTTTTGCCGTTTGAGCTGTCATGGCAGTCAACGGGATCCGTGTAGAAATACAAAGGCCCGTCCCGGCGTATATTCACAGTGATCTTCTGTTCATTATTCTTCATGCTTGAATTTTTGTAATCCGGCTTAAAGAAGAACGAAGTATTACGTCCCAGGGCTTTAGAAATAAATCTTTCCTGGTTTTCAAACGGATTCTGCCCGTAATCAACACTTTCATACAGATCCGAAGAAACATTGAAAGCAAGCGGCAGCGCATAAGGATTTTCGAAGACCTTATAATTTCCGTCCAGTACAGTTTCTGAATCATAGGCTTCAAGACCCGGCGCCTGCTCTGAAAGGACCAGGTATTTAATACCGAGAAAACTGTCCATAACGAACTGAGGTGAATTATAGTAAGTTTCGGTTGCGTTGAATTTTTTAACCGTTTGATTTTCCGGAGTTACGCTTGTTGAATCCGAATAGCCCATTTTTGCAAGAAAAATATCCACATTCGGGTCATAAGTGGAAGTATAGCCTGCAATACCGTTATAGTTATACATAAGGCTTTCACTGCTGGCATTTTCCCTGCCGACCTGCGTGAGATAGCTGACGGTCTTCTCAAGCCTGTAAAACGAAGCGTCATTTGCTTTTATATCTTCTATTACGGAGGACATCTCATTTGTATAATTAATATAATTTTCGGTTTTGTCTACATAGTTTTTTTCAAAGACTTTTGTACCGTTATAAGTGAGCTCCGCAACCGTTGCGATACATACCGCAGCAATCAGAATATTTTTTAAAACTTTTTTGTTTTTTGCCGCGCATATCACTGCAATCGCTATGCCGTAGATCATTATAAGCGCAAGGTAGAAATAAGTTACCAGAACCTGCTGTGTTGCGCCTGCAAGATCCAGCAGCAGAAATACTGCGGTAATTATGCCAAGCGCTTTCAGCATAGTTATTTTATCAAAGCCGTGCCTTTTCACCTCACGCACACAAACGCATGCGAAACAGATCATAAGGAATATAAAAACAAACGCCCACCTGAACTGATAGGAATAGCTTTTAACAAAGCCTGTCCACATGATATTGAGCTGTTCAAAGCAGAAACTGCAGATCAAAAATATGAAAAACAAAAGTGACAGGATTCTTTTTTTGATCTCTATCTTTTTATCTATAAGCATATATACCGCAAGCACGAGTATCAAGGCGCCGCAGTACATGATAGGCGCGTCAACCTTATTGCTGGGAACATTTATCATAAAGCCCTTAAGGCTCTCCAACGGGCCCATGATAACGGAAGTTGAAATCGGGCTGCCGCCGGCTTTGCCGCCCACGAGCGAAAGAAGGCCCGGAATAAGCAGCGCTCCGCTTGCCAGTACACCCAGAATCATGACAGCAGCGGTACGAACAGCGTCTGTAAAAGCCGGTCTTATCACATTTTTGAAATCTTTAAAATCATATTTCAGGAAAAGTTCAAACAGGAAACAGAAGCCCGCCATGAGGCAGACCATATATCCCGAATACCAGTTTGAGAAAATTGCCATAAAAACGGAAAAGAAAAGCAGACCTTTTTTCCTGTTGTAAAGAAATTCATGAATGCCCAGGCATGCAAGCGGAAGCATGACAACTCCGTCAAGCCACATAATATTGTGGCAGTAGACAAAGCTGTATTCGCTGAGTGCGTAACAGCATGCTATAAGCACGGACCAAAGCGCAGTAAGGCTGAATCTTTTCCTTATGAAATAAGAAGCGGTAAGCCCTGAAAACGCGATCTTAACTGCGGTCATTATGCTTAAAAACAGCGGTATCTGCGTTTTTTCTATGAAATAAAGTAGCAGATTCAAAGGGCAGGTCAGATAATACACAACAAGCCCCACCATCTGCCCGCCGAGTGATTTTGACGCAGAATAATCAAGGCTTGCGCTGCCGTGCAGCACTTCCCAAAGATATCCGTAATAATCTTTATACTGTATCTTGGCGTCCGCGGTCAATATGGAAATATTGCCAAACGGGTCAGTACCGTTAATCATATAAACGGCGCACATAACGGCCGCGGGTATCAGAAAAGACAAGATCAATATAAACGGCAGTTTTTTATCCTTTACTTTTAACGATGAAACCATAATATTCTCCAAACGGTTATTTGCGGTTTTTTATTTTCCTGGCAAGCTTATACAGCCCGTAGAGCGGAGTCTTTTTGATTACTCTGAGGATACGGTCTACACGTTCCAGCTTTCTTCTGAGTCTCTTATTTTCAGATCTTAGATTTCTGATTTCAACACCGCGCTGTGCCTTTTCTCCGTAAGTTTTCTGCAGTTTAGCGTTTATCTCCGATTTTTCGGCGTAAGTTTTATAAAGCTTTTTATCGGATTTCATTTTTTCAAGGCGCAGATATTCGGCGTAGTCAATAAGAGCAAGCGGTTCGCTCAGATCAAACGAAGCGGAAGGATCGCAGACGGCGTTATAAAAATAATTTTCACCCAGTTCGCTTTCAAGCCAATTCCTGACCGCCTCATACTGTTCCTCGTTTTTATTCTGATTAACATTTATCCAAAACAGCGAATCATCCTGCGGGGCGCAGTAATTGAGTGAAAAATTGTTAACGGCGCAAACGGTCTCCACACCTTTTGCAAGCGCCATGAAATTAATCCAGATATCGTCTGCAAGAGGACATAATTCTTTAATTTTATCTTTGTTGAAAACCCGTTCGTCAAGACTCCCGGGCGGAAACAGGCATCCGGCACCGGTCGTTGCAAAAAACTGTTTTGACGGCATCAGGATATCCCTGTCAAACTGTTTAATCCATTTTGAATACTCCAGGATCTTTTTATTTTTCTTATCCGCACCGATCACATGAACCCGCATACCGCTTATGCAGTGGGGAAAAGAAAGATAGGACTGGTAAAGCGAAAAGATCATATCTTTGGGATAGACCAGATCATCGTCAACAGTGATTATAAGATCATCCGGATATTCAAGCATGGTGTAATAATATTTTTTATGTGACCGCAGATCATCGTTGCACCATTTTATCTGCACTTCTTCTCTTTTTTCACATTCAAGCAGGCTTTGCGGCAGATCCGCCTCTCCGTTTGGGAACTGCTGCTTTGAAAGCCAAAGCAAAACGCGTTTAGGCTTTAGGGTCTGCTGCGCGATATTTTCTATAACGTTATACACATATTCAATCCTGCCGGGATGGCTTGTAAGAGAGACAGTAATATCATGCGAGCGGAAATTCAGCATCTCCTCATAAGTATGCTTTTTTACAGACTCATAAGTTGCGTATGTGTGAAGATTTGAAACGTCTTCACGCGTAAGAGAGCAAAGGTCCGGGGCTGAAAACCTTTCGTGTATAAAATTATAAAAATCCTTGGACTGCTGTGTATCAAAATCATAAGTATAATTTGAAAAAATAAAACAGTAGTTATTCAGAATGAGATTGCACAGCGAAAGCTTTATCTCTTCCGCATAAGGCAGCGCTTTTATCTGCCTTTCCACGCTTTCCAGCGCGTATCTGACATTAAAGAGCTTATAACGCATGGTTGAAGTGATCGTGCCGGAATGGCCGAGGCGGTAATTGATGAGGGCGTCATCGATAACGGAGATGCGTTCGGCAACTGCGGCGCACATTACTGAAAAAGTAAGGTCATCACTTGACGAGATCTCATCAAAGCGGACATGATTATCCATAACGATCCTGCGGCGGATCAGTTTATTCCACGGAACGATATTGATAAGGCTCAGTATCATATCCGGAAAATCCTTGTAAGAGAACACGTCTTTTTTGCAGTTATTTAAAATATCCCTGTTATAGCCGTTTTTGCGGACCTTGTTCTTAAGGTCGTTATCCACAAAAGTATATCCGTTGAAAGCAACAATATCAGCATTCGTTTCCAAAGCTCTGTCAAGCGCTTTTTCAATGAGATTATTATTCGCTATATCGTCTGAATCAAAAAAATATAAATATTCGCCGGTAGCGCGTTCAAGCCCGTAATTCCGGGCTGCACCGCCACCGGAGTTCTCTTTTGTGTAAACACGGATCCTTGAATCGTTATTTTTATATTCTTCAAGGATTTGGGGAGAGGAATCGGAAGAACCGTCGTCCACACAGATGATTTCCAGATTCCTGTATGTTTGTGAAACAATGCTGTTAAGCGCTTGGTGCAGGAATTTCTGAGCATTATATACCGGTATTACAACAGATACTAAAGGACCCATTTAAAATTTCCTTTCAAAAAAACTTTAAAACATAATTATCTTATCATAATACCGGTTAGATATCAATTAAAAAAATCAAAATTAATAATCTTTTATATTTAATATATTAAAATAAAATATACTGCATTCACTCTGAAAGCTCCAGCATGGTCTGGGCAAAGACCCCGTAACCCTTCAGAGGGTTATTTACTATAACATGCGTTATCGCACCTACGAGTTTTCCGTTTTGAATGATCGGCGTTCCGCTCATTCCCTGAACGATACCGCCGGTTTTTTCTATTAGCCGCTCGTCCGTTATTTTGATTATCATATTTTTTTCATCGTCATTCTGATAGATGCGGGTTATCTGCGCCGAATACACCTGCGGACCGCTTTCATCAACTGTGGTTATTACCTGGCAGAATCCTCTTTGAACTTCCTGAGGCAGAGCGACCTCATATTCGCTGAACTGTGAAAGATCTATCTTACTGCTGTATTCGCCGTAAATACCCTGGCGCGTGTTTTTTGTGAGCACACCTATCTCCTTATTTGAAAAATCACAGCTTATGGAACCGGTCTCGCTGGAAGTTGATTTTGTTATGGAGGAAACCGTGGTCTCCACCGCCTGACCGTCCAAAATAGGAATGATCTCACCCGTGTCAACGTCAGTTATGGGATGGCCGAGCGCCGCCATATTGCCGCTTGAGGGATTGTAAAACGTTACGGTGCCGATTCCTGCCGTTGAATCCCTGACCCACATTCCGGCCTTATAGCATCCTTCTGATTCAACATAAACGGGGACAAGTGAAAAATCGCGGTATTCGCCGTTTCTGTTTACCCGTATCTGAAAAGCCTCGCCGTTATTATCATTTAAAATTTCACTTACCCGGTCAGAAGAATAAACTTTTTCGCCGTTTATGGATACAATAATATCACCGACCGCTATTCCCGCTTCTTTAGACGGATTGACTGTGCTGCCGTTTACCGAAACATCTTTTGTTCCAACCACCATTACGCCGTCAGTATACAGCTTTATTCCGAAAGAATCACCCGAAACAAGGACCGTATCTTCCCGCGCGACCTGAACCGTTTCGCTTTTGACCGGTATAATTCCCAGAAGGGTGAGGTCACTGTTTTTTCCGCCTACTGACTGCGCACTTTGGTAATCAACGCTTTTTTCATCATCATACGTTAAATAAAATATATCATCCACAACATTGTCCGAAGAATTTTTAACATAAAAAGTATCCGGATAAGCAGCGTTGCCGTATATGACAAAAGAAAAAATAACGGCAACGGCAAGCGCGACCGCTCCGTTTAAGATCCTTATAAATTTTCTCATTTCACAATCACCTTTTATATTATATCCGGATAACGATCTTATAAAAAAAGCAAAAATATGAAAAAAGCACCGGCTAAAAAGCTTTCCGCTTTTCAGCCGGTGCATAAAACAGATCTTTTGTTTTAGATTGAAACTTCCATTGCGATCTGATAAAGGTGAGTATCGATATGCTTTTTCATATTGAGCGCCTCAAATATATCATAATCAACCACTTCGCCTTTCTGGCAGGCAACAACTCTGTTGCCTATATTCTTCATAAGAAGTTCCTTTACGGCATAGTTACCCATACGGGTAGCCATAACGCGGTCCTGAACAGTCGGCGAACCGCCTCTTTGAATATGTCCGAGTATACATGCGCGGGATTCGACACCTGTCTTTTTTTGGATCTCACTTGCAAGTTCCGTAACATCAACGCCGACGCCCTCTGCAACAACGATCAGAAAATGTTTTTTATCCGTGCGCTGAGTGCGCTTCATTCTTTCAATAACATCTTTCTGAATATCAAATTCAATTTCCGGAATAAGGATAGAAGTAGCTCCTACGGCGATCCCGGCGTTGAGCGCAAGATAGCCTGCCCGTCTGCCCATAACTTCAATAACGGTACAGCGGTCATGAGATTCTGTGGTATCCCTTACTTTATCCACACATTCCATAATGGTGTTGAGGCAGGTATCATAACCGATGGTATAATCACAGCAGGCAATATCGTTATCTATTGTGCCGGGAATACCCACACACGGGATACCGCGCTCAGAAAGGTCGCGCGCGCCTCGGAAAGAGCCGTCGCCGCCTATAACAACAACGCCTTCGATACCATTCTCTCGGCAGGTCCTGACAGCTTTTCTCATGCCCTCTTCCGTTGCGAATTCGGCAGAGCGCGCGCTGTAAAGCTTTGTACCGCCCCTGTGGATTATATCTGAAACAGAACGGAGATCGAGTTCAACAAAATCGCCGTTGATAAGACCGTTATATCCTCTGATAACACCAAGTACACGGATACCGTTCACACATGCCGTTCTTACAACGGCACGCACAGCCGCGTTCATGCCCGGAGCGTCTCCTCCGCTTGTTAAAACAGCTATTGTTTTCATAAAAGAGTCCTCCTCTGATAATGATGAATTTAGTATTATAAAGCAAGATATTTTTAAGGTAACTTTGAATATTGTACTCGCAGAGCGGGAAAAAGTCAATAGTATTTATTTGAATCAGTCCATAACAACAACGTTATCATTGCCCAATAATCTGCAGAGTTCATTCAGCATGGTCTTATTCGGCGCCGTAAAATCAGATCGTTTCTGAAGTTCATAGTGCCTCTTATCCTTATAATAAAAGCAGACCGGAAAATCCCCGTCAAAAATTGAAGTTATGATTCTGGCCTTGTTTATCCGTTCGTCATCTTCCGAATCAAAACGCAGAAAGAGACCTTTGTGCTTCCCTTTTTTGTGATAAACACTGTTCTTTTCGCTTTCATCAGCACTGACGGAAACAGGAGATTCCTGATCCGGCGCACCGGAAATGCTGTTTGCAAGCAGTTTCGGATCTTTTTCCTCTTCTACGGACAAAGTACCGCTTACAGTAATCACTCCGGAAACCACCAACAGGTCAGAGGCGGTCTGAAGAATTTTCGGAAAAACGATTATTTCAACCGAACCCAGCATATCTTCCACTGTTACGAACGCCATATTCTGCCCGTTTCTTGTCTGTTTTACCGTGATATGCGTTATTATACCGCAGAGCGTAACTTTATCTCCGTCCTTATATTTTGAAAACGAGGATCTTTCCGCATCCAGTATCTCTGCGGTTCTGGCATAGCCGAGCGCATTGATGGTATCTTCGTACCTGTCAAGCGGGTGACCGGAAAGATAAAGCCCCGTCATCTCTTTTTCCATTTTAAGGAGCTCAGACTTCGGGAATTCCTCCACTTCAGGAAGTTCAAAATCTATTCCGAAAGAATCACCGCCAGAGCCAAGCTCAAAAAATCCTACCTGACCGTACATCGTCTTACGCCGCTGTTCTTCCAGATTGGCAGAAACAACAGGCAGCGCCTGAAGCATCTGGCGGCGGTTTGCGCCGAGGGAATCGAGAGCGCCGCTGCGGATAAGACTTTCCACAGCACGACGGTTGAAATGAGAAGTCTGAAGGCGTGTGCAAAAATCGAAAAAGTTTTTATATTTTCCGTTTTTACGCTCATGAATAATGTCGTCTATAAAATCAGTGCCAAGATTTTTAATGCCAAGCAGGCCGTAATTTATAACGTTTCCGTTGGCGGAAAAGCCCTTCATCGAAGAATTGACATCCGGTACGGCCAGGCGCAGTCCGAGCCTTTTGGCCTCTGCAATATAACGGGCGACCTTGTTTGAAGAATCCAGCACGGAGGTCAGAAGCGCCGCCATGAACTGAGCGGGATAATAGCGTTTCAGATAAGCCGTTCTGTATGCCACAAGCGCATAACATGCGGCGTGCGACTTATTGAAAGCGTATTTCGCGAATTCGGAGATCTGGTCAAAAATCGAATTTGCAATATTTTGATCTATCTTATTTTTCGAGCACCCGTCAAGAAAGTTTTTGCGTTCCGCCTCCATAACGTCTTTCTTCTTTTTGCTCATGGCACGGCGGACCACATCCGCTCTTCCGTAAGAGTAGCCGGCAAGCGAACGCAGTATCTGCATTACCTGCTCCTGATAAACGATACAGCCGAACGTATCCTCAAGGATCGGTTTCAGCTGAGGAAGGGCATAGCGGATCTTTTCCGGATGCTGTGAATTCTCTACAAACGTATCTATCTGCTTGGCCGGGCCGGGTCTGTACAGGGAATTCGCGGCGATCAGATGCTCCAGCCCGGTCGGCCTCAAATTCATAAGCATCTGCTTCATGCCGCTGGACTCAAACTGAAAAATACCTTCCGTCTGCCCGCGTGAGAATATTTTGTACACTTCCGGATCATCAATCGAAATCGTATTTATATCTATTCCGGCATTCTTTGAAGCATCGTCAATAACCGTAAGTGTACGAAGGCCAAGAAAGTCCATCTTCAGCAATCCGAGCTCCTCAAGCTCCGTCATAATATACTGGGTAACCACAAGCCCGTCGTTTGTTGCAAGCGGAACATAGGAGGACACCGGATCATGTGTGATAACCACACCGGCAGCATGAGTCGAGGCATTTCGGGGCATGCCCTCTACCTGCCGGGCGGTCTCAATAAGCTCATTGACTCGTGGGTCCTGTTCCATAAGCCCGCGCAGCTTTGATGATTTTCTTACAGCGTCGTCAATAGTTATCTTAAACTCGCCGGGCACAAGCTTGGCAACGGTATCAACAGCGGAATAAGGCATACCCATCACCCTTCCTACATCGCGTATCGCCGCTCTTGTCTGCAAAGTGCCGAAGGTTACAATTTGGGCAACATGGTCGGCGCCGTATTTCCGGGTAACATAATCTATGACCTCCTGCCTGCGCTCATAGCAGAAATCAATATCAAAATCCGGCATCGAAACACGCTCCGGATTTAAAAAGCGTTCAAAAAGAAGGTTATATTTCATAGGGTCAAGATCTGTGATACCCATACAGTAAGCGGCAATTGATCCGGCGCCGGAACCCCTGCCCGGCCCTACGGGAATACCGTTGCTTTTTGCAAACGAAACAAAATCAGCCACTATTAAATAATAATCCGTATAACCCATTTTGTTAACGGTTTCAAGCTCATATTCGAGCCTTTCTTTATATTCCTGAGGAGGATCGCCGTATCGTTTTTTCAGCCCGTCATAGCACAGGCGGCGAAAATAATCAAAATGACTTATATCCTCGTCTATTTCAAAATAAGGAAGTTTGGTATGGCCGAATTCAAAATCAAAATTACAGCGCTCTGCGATCGCGGCGGTATTTTCCACCGCTTCGGGAAGTTCCGGGAAAAGACTTTTCATCTCTTCTTCGGATTTAAGATAAAATTCCTGCGAATGGAACTCAAGCCCGGTATCCTCGCCAAGCACATGGTTTGTTGCTATGCAGATCAATACCTGCTGGATCCTAGCATCCTCTTTATGGATATAGTGCGTATCGTTCGTTACAACAACGGGAATTCCTGTTTCGGCGTTAAGACGCTTGATTCCGTCCGCAACGATCTTCTGCTCTTTTATGCCGTGATCCTGAAGTTCCAGGAAATAATTATCCTCTCCGAAAACATCTCTATACCACAAAGCGGTATGTTTTGCCTTTTCATAATCACGTTCCAGGATCGCCTGGGGTATCTCGCCTGCCAGGCAGGCCGAAAGGCATATCAGACCTTCATGATATTTTTCAAGAATATCGTGATCCACTCTCGGCTTATAATAATAACCCTCCGTATAAGAAAGTGAAACCAATTTGATAAGATTTTTATACCCTTTTTCGTTTTCGCACAGTAAAATAAGGTGATTATAGTCTTTGTCAAGCACCTTTTCCCTGTCAAACCTCGTGCGGGGAGCAACGTACACCTCGCATCCTATGATGGGCTTTATTCCGTGCTTTTTACAGGCCTTATAAAAAGCAACGGCGCCGTACATATTGCCGTGGTCTGTGATGGCAAGAGAGGTCATACCCAGTTCTTTTGCGCGCAGAACAAGAGGCTCGATCCGGCAGGCGCCGTCAAGCAGCGAATATTCCGTGTGCAGATGAAGATGGGTAAACATATATAATACTTCCTTAAATATTACAAACAGTTATTAAGTTCTTCCAAAGGCTCTTTGGAATTTTTTCTGCATTTAGGCAGAACTCCGCTCTCCAGAGCGTTCGTAAACACGCTTTTTTTATAGTCGATGGAGATCTGATATTTTGAAACGGTCTCTATATAGGCTTCACGTTTATCAAGAGAGAAACGCTTTGCGCCGCTGACCTCTATTTTGACCGGGACATTTGCGGCAGAGAGATCGCAGAATACATCTACGCACAATGAGCCGTTTGAATAATGTATAGTATTCTCAGCTTCCTGTTTATCATTTCCAAAGGTTACGACGGCTTTTTCAGCCGAGACGATATCAAAGAAATTTATCTTAAAATATCGTTTTGAAGGGATGACCGAAAGATCTCCCGACGCGGGATATATGGTAAACACGATGTTATCGCCGTTCGTTTTTATCTCAAACTTTGTTTCGGCAAACTCGCCGTTTTCAAGGTTCATCGTTTCGCCGTCGTCCTCATACAAAACAAAACTGCCGTTTCCGGAAAGCGCAAGAATCTCCAGACCGGCCGGATTATCCGCGCCGTTTGACACATCATCAATGTCAAGCGGAATGATGGCTCCCTCTTTTGCAAGGACGGGAAAATTTTCAATACCGCGGAACATTTTTACAAACTTTCCGCCGGTATACGATCTGCGAGTGAACAGATCGGTATATCTGCCCTCCGGCAGCCAGACATTTACGCCTGCAAGACCGGTTTTTTTATCCGCCGGATCGGTTATGGGCGCGCAGATCAGTTCGCTGCCGAAGAAATACTGATTCTTGCATAGATAAGCATCCTCATTATCCGGATACGCATAGTACATTGGCTCGATCAGCGCTCTGCCGTACTTATAGGTTCTGTAATTCATAGTATAGACATACGGAATAAGCCTGCGGCGCAGCCTTAACAGATCCACGGCGATGTGGTACGCGGCGTAGCCGTATTTCCACGGTTCTTTGCCCATAAACTCGTTGCTGGTTGAATGCAGTCTGTTAATCGGGCTGAAAACGCCGAACTGTAACCAGCGGACATAAAGCTCATCATCCTTTTTGCCGTGGTGATGACCGCCGATATCATGGCTCCACCAGGTGTAGCCGATATTGGAAGCCGTTGCGGTGGAATACGGCTGAAAACGAAGACAATCCCATGTGATGGACGTATCCCCTGAAAATCCGAGCGGATACCTCTGGCTTCCGGCCTCGGCAAACCTTGAAAGGATCATTCCCCTTTTTCCGCCCCTGCAATTATCAATATAGTGATAATGGTTCAGCGCCCAGAGCGGATCAAGGCCTTTTACGGATGATTTTTTGCCCTGCTGCCAGTCTATCCACCAAAAATCAACGCCGTCTTCCTCATATTTATGGTGAATGAGCTCAAAATACGCCTCCATATATCTGGGATCGGCGCAGTCAAACGGGATCTTCTTTTTTGCTGCCGGGTCAACCCCCATATAGCGGGCGAACTCCTCATACATGTCCTCAAAGAAACGGACTCCGTCCGCCGGATGCAGATTTACGGTGATTTTCAGGTTCTGCGCTTTGAGCCACTGTAAAAATTCTTTATAATTTGGGAAAAGGTGTGTGTTCCAGCTGTATCCGGTCCAACCGTTTTTTATATCTGCCGGATCCGTGCCGGGAACGCCTGAAAACTCTTTTTTCAGATCCACCCAGTGCCAGTCCATATCGATCGTGGCAACGGTAAGCGGTATACGTTCCTGCGCAAAGCGCTGCATCAGATCTATGTATTCCTGCTGCGTATAAGCCTTATACCGGCTCCACCAGTTTCCGAAAGCGAAACGCGGGATCAGCGGAACACCGCCGGTAAGGCGCAGAAAATCACGCACCGCCGCGCGGTAGTCATGCCCGTAAACAAAGATATAGATATCCTTTTCTTTATCCGCGCGCTGTTCAACGGTGCCGTCAGTATTAAGAATAAGGGAACCGGAGTCATCCAGCACGGCAGCACCGGATCTGGAAATGCTTCCGTCCCCAAGCGGAATGGCGCCTCTTGTAAAATCCAAAGTTCTGTAAGTGCCTTTCAAATTGCCGGCATTCAGATCGCTGATCTTTTTTCCGCCGGCAACGGCATAGGCAACTCTTCCGTTTGCGCATTCCACGCAGATTCCGTTCTGCCTGGTGCCAACGATCAAATAGCCGTCCTGCTTTTTGGCTTTAAAGGCAGGTGAATCAAAATTCCTGTTCCATACCTTTTGCGTGGCGCAATCGGTAAAAACACCGTTTTTTGAATATTCCACTCTGTACAGTCTTTCCGTGATCACGCTGACACGGACTCTGCCGCATACGATCGTGTTTTTGTCTTTTGTTTTAGACGGAAGATCCAATGAAAATGCTTTCTTAAAATCCATATTTGTCCCTCCAAAGAAGCAATTTAAAGACTGTTTGCTATATCCACTATTCTTTTCAGCCTGTGATTCAGACCGCTCCTGCTTATCGGCGGATCACACATTTGAGCAAGCTCGGCAAGGCTTGAATCCGGATTTTCATATCTTAACTCGGCAGCGCTCTCCAAACTTTCATTCAAAAAATTTTTGCCCTTTAACTTCCATATCTTTTCTATTGCGGTTATCTGGACCGCAACAGCATTTACCATTTTATTTATATTTGCCGTTTCGCAGTTTGCCTGCCGGTTTGCCTTATTTCTGAAATCTTTGAAGATCTTAATATTCATCATCTCAAACATGGAACCCGACGCACCCATAAAATAAAGGCAGTTTTCAATAGATTCGCTCTCTTTAAAATAGACCACATTATAGCCTTTTCTGTTCGTATGCTTGGGGCTTAGTTCCATTTCCTGAAGAAGCGTAAAAAGGCTTTTTGAAAGGTTGTAATAAGGCACGGTGAATTCAAGATGATAATCCTTTTTAGGGTCCGACAAAGTGCCGCATGCCAGAAAAACGCCGGCAAGGAAAGCCTTTCTGCAATCCTCGCAGCCGAAATTGGTGTGATCGATCTTCAGGCTGCCTGCGCCGCTGTGCCCGAAACTTCTGAATAATTTTTGAGCATCTGTTTTTGAAGAAACAGATGCCGTAAAATTTCTGCCGCGCGGTGAAACAACTATCTGCGCGTTTATATTGAAAAGCTCCTTTAAAAGCGACTGAAACAGCACCGCGGTAGCTTTATTTTCTGTCTGAAGCGAAACGCTGTTTTCCGAAAAACTTTTTCCGAAAAGCGAAAGGCCGTAAAGCAGCGCCCTTTTGCAGCACGGCCGCTCATATTCTGTTTTTACAAGCTCATTTTTGACCTGCATGGAAAAGGACACGACACTTTCACCGCCTTTCGTTTATGTATAAATGAATCAGCTTCTTGCAATATCCCTGTGATTTACGGAAACGTTATCCCACTTTTTTTCAAAATGCTCTTTGAGCGCCTCCGCAATAGCTACGGAACGGTGATTGCCGCCTGTGCAGCCTATTGCGAACACGATCTGGCTCTTTCCCTCTTTTATATATAACGGATTAAGGAAATCAAGAAGATCTATGAGCTTGTTTAAAAGTTCCGTTGATTCACTGAAAGAAAACACATAATCGCGCACCTCTTTATCAAGCCCGGTTTTATTGCGCAGATTTTCTACCCAATACGGATTCGGCAGGCAGCGCACATCTATAACGAAATCAGCCTCGCCGGGTATACCGTGCTTGAAACCGAAAGATTCAACATGGATATTCATGATGTCCTTATCATCGCCCACAAGGATCTGCGTGAGTCTTGTTCTCAGCTGATTGCCGGTCAGATCTGAGCTGTCAATAACAAAATCCGCCCTTGAGCGCAGCGGCGTCATGATTTCCCTCTCATAAGCCAGCGCCTTTGCGATATCGCCGTTAAAGCGATCAGCATACGGATGCTTGCGTCTTGTCAGCTTATAGCGTTTCAGCGCAATATGGGTCTTGATATCAAGATAAACCACCTTAACATCGTAGCCGTAATTTTCAAGATGATCAAGGATATCAAGAACGCCGTTAAAATTCTGGGTTGAACGTATATCCATAACAATTGCAACTTTACCTTCCTTTTGCTTTGAGATAAGCTCAAGAAAGGTTGAAAGAAGCTCGGGAGGCATATTATCTATACAATAATATCCGATATCCTCCATAAATCCTATTGCAGTTGATTTTCCCGCGCCGGAAAGCCCGGTTATTATCACAAGTTCTTTTATCTGTTTAGCCATTATTTCGTTACCCTTATCTCCATTTCAAGTTTGATACCCTTTTGTCTGTAAACCGTATCGCTGCAGAATCTGCAGAGTTCCAGCACGTCGCTGCAGGTCGCGCCGCCCTTATTGATAACAAATCCCGCGTGCTTTTCACTTACCTGAGCTCCGCCGACCGTTTTGCCCTTTAATCCGCACTCTTCTATAAGAGCGCCCGCAAAGCAGCCGGGAGGCCGCTTGAAAGTTGACCCGGCGCTGGGATACTCAAGAGGCTGTTTTGCGCGCCTGCGCGAGATCAGTTCCTGCATTTTTGCCCTGATCTCTTCCGGATCTCCTTTTTTGAGTTTAACATAGACGCCTGTTATTGCGCATCCGTTACTGTAATACGCCGAATGCCTGTAAGAAAGCATAAGTGCATCTCCCTCAAGGAAGCCCTTGTTTCCGTATGGATCAATATGGTCGCATCTGATAAGAACGTCTTTCATCTCAGAACCGTAAGCGCCCGCATTCATAAACGCCGCCCCTCCGCAGGAACCGGGGATCCCGTAAGCGAATTCCATGCCGGAAAGTGAATGCTCCAGCGCAAAGCGGCAGAGTTTCATAAGGGACGCTCCGCTTTGTGCAAAAACAACATTTTCATCAGCAAGCCTAACCTGTGAAAAATCGTTTGAAAAGCAAATAACGCATGCATCGATACCGTTATCGGAAACAAGCAGATTGGAACCGTTTCCTACCGTTAGATAGCGAAGCCCGTTTTCAGAGCAGAAACGTATTATGGACTGCGCCTGATCCTCTGAAGACGGAAATACGATTACCCGCGCCTTTCCGCCTATCTTAAACGTAGTATGCGCGCTCATCGGTTCATTTTCGGCATATTTCACGCCGGTCTTATTTAAAAATTCAATTAATTTATCCAAAAAATCACCGCTATTTGGCAGAGGCAAGGAGCGACGCGCCGATTATACCCGCGTCATTGCCGAGTTCCGCTTTCATTATACGAGTCTGAATCTTACTGTGTATGGAATACCTCTCCGCCTGAACAAATCTTCTGAGCGGTTTCATAAGCGTTTCGCCCTCGTTACAGATTCCGCCGCCCACACAGATGATTTCGGGCTGAAGCGCATTTACAATATTGATAAGGCCGCAGGCTACATATTTTATGTAGTTGTCCACAACCTTGATAGCAGCTATATCGCCCTTGCGCATAGCGTCAAAAGCCGTTCTGCCGCTGACCTTACCTTCCTGTTTTGCTATTTCATGCATAACCGAACCGGGATTTTCCTCCATCGCCTTCCTGGTCTGCCGGATAAGCGCCGTTGCAGACGCATAAGCTTCCCAGCAGCCTTTTCTGCCGCAGGTGCACGGTTCTCCGTCCACAACGATGACCATATGACCGCACTCGCCGCCGGCACAGTTCACACCGTTTACAATCTTGCCGTCTACAATAATACCGGAACCGACTCCCGTTCCGAGAGTTACGGCAACAAAATTCCTTGATCCGTTGCCGCAGCCCGCATAAGCCTCGCCAAGCGCCGCGCAGTTGGCATCATTTTCAACATAAACAGGCAGATCGCCGAGCCTTTCCTCAAGCATTTCACGGGCATGAACATTATTGAAGCCGAGATTATTTGCAAATTCTATCACACCGTCCTCATTAACGGTACCGGGTGAACCAAGGCCTACGGATGAAATGTCTTTGATGCTCAGCCCGGCTTTATCAAGCGCCTCCCGGCATACTGCGGCGATATCGTCAAAGATCTCGTCCGCGGAGCGCGGCACCGCCGTAGGCGTTTTGCCTGTTGAAATGATATTGTATTTGTCGTCCACTACGGAGGCAACGATATTTGTGCCGCCCAAATCAATTCCGATATTATACATAATTTTCACCTTTCCACCCGCGTTTGGATCATACTGCCCCGCGGCGGGTATACGGGCAGCGATCATCCATATCTAATATATTAATAGAATTACCTTTAAAATTAAATCTAAAAACAGGAAATTTTCATACATGATCAGGAATTATTCCAGATTTCCAGTTCTTTTTCACCAGGTTCAAAATCATCCATGCCGAGACCGATCATAAGCTCCCTGGCGGCATTGTATCCCATCTTTTTCTGGCGGTTGTTCATTGCCGCGGTCTCAATGATAACAGCAAGGTTTCTGCCGGGGTTGACCGGAACGGTGATGACCGGAACTTTAACATCCAGTATCTTGGTATATTCGTTATCTATCCCGAGGCGGTCATAAGCCTTGCCGGATTCCCATGGTTCAAGACATATGACCATATTTATCTTTTCAGAATCCTTGACCGAACCCATACCGAACAGACGTCGGGCATTTATTATTCCGATTCCGCGAAGCTCTATAAAATGCTTTATGTTATTCGGCGAAGACCCTATCAGCGTATGCGCATCCGTTCTCCTGATCTCTACCGCGTCGTCCGCAATAAGGCGGTGGCCTCTTTTTATAAGTTCAACGGCAGTTTCGGATTTTCCGGCGCCGCTTTCACCTATGATCAGAACACCTTCGCCGTAGACCTCACACAAAACGCCGTGGCGTGTGATCCTTGGCGCCAGGCTCGTATTCAGAAACTGAATAAGATTGGCAAGAAACGGAGAAGTTTCTTCCCCCGTTCGGAGAAGCGGAACACCGTGCTTCTCAAACTGTTCTTCAAAATGCTCCGGTGTTTCCAGCCCTCTTGTGACAACGGCGGCCGCAGGCTTAAGACTCAGCCAGCTTTCCAGCGCATTGATCTGGCCTTCTTTGCTCATATTCTGCAAAAAGCCGAATTCCGTCCACCCAAGGATCTGGATCCTTTTAGGGTCAAAATAATCCTGGTATCCCGTTAAAACGATGCCGGGCCTGTTGACCTCGTTTGTTTCGATCAAAATCTCGTTTGCGTCCTTGGGCATATAGACTGTTTCCAGGCCGTGGGCGTCTATAACCTTTTGAAGAGACACGGTATAATGCTCGGACATATAAACATAATCCTTTCCTTGGCTGCTGTTAAAAAGCAGCCGCATATCAATTATATTATATAATAAATGCCAAACCTTTATCAACCTTTTATTAACAAAATATATAAAATTATTATTGTGATTTACAAAAGCCCGTTTTTATGATATATTACAATAAACTTCATTTTAACAAGGAATGAAAAGATGGAATCAAGGCTTAAAATAGCGATCGGAACAGAAGCGTTCCCGCCAACGATAGACGGCATCAGCACCGTTGCAAAGTGCTATGCGGATATTATAAACGACAAACTCGGGGAGGCTGTAATCGTTACTCCTAAAAACCCGAATCAGGAGGACTATAAATACAAATACAAAATATACAGGTACAAAAGCCTTTTTACCTTCGGAGAGGGCTATCCCGTAGGCTGGCCGTTCAAGCGGCAGTTCAGCGAGGATATTATAAATATGGGCTTTGATATTCTGCATTCGCACTGCCCGATCGCAACAAGCTATTTTTACAGGCGCGTAAACAGAATAAAGCGTATTCCGCAGGTGCTTACATACCATACCAAATATGAATACGATTTTGAATCTCGTATTCCCGGATACCCGCTTAAACACAGGGCGTACGGATTTTTGTTAAACAACATTAAAAGCGCTGATGAAGTCTGGGTCACGAGCAAAGGAACCGCAGAATCACTCAGAAAAGTGGGTTATGAAGGCGATTACATTATAATGCCCAACGGATGCGACCTTCCGATAAGCTCCTTTACGGACGATGACAAAGATATAATAAGGCGCAAACATTCCATTCCTCCCGGAGTACCGATCCTGGTATTCGTGGGACGGATGATGTGGTACAAAAATATAAAAATAATAGCCGACGCATGTTCGAGGCTGAAAGCCGCAGGTTTTGATTTCAGGCTTCTTATGATAGGGACGGGGCCTGACGAAAACGCAATAAAAAAATATGTGAAAAGATCCGGCCTTGACCCGTATATCATTTTTACGGGACAGATACTGGACAGAAACGAGCTGCAGCTTTATTACAGTGCTTCGGATCTGCTGGTATTTCCATCTGTTTTTGACACAAACGGCCTTGTTGTGCGCGAAGCGGCTGCCTCCGCCACAGCGGCACTCCTTGTTGACGGTTCCTGCGCGGCCGAGGGCATCAGGGACGGCGAAACGGGATTTTTATGCGCTGAGAACGCCCAATCCGTTTCAGAAACGATTTTAAAGATCTTTAAGAATCCGTCCAAACTTGTTCAGGTCGGTACAAGTGCGCAGGATGATATTTATATATCGTGGGATGAATCCATTAAAAGCGCCTATGAAAGATACCAGATTGTGATAGACGATTTTTATTCAAAAGGCAAAGACAAAGAACCTTATAAATTTTAGAACTTAAAAATGTAAAAACGCCGCTCCGGACGATCCGGAACGGCGTTGATTTTTTATTTTGAAATTTGATCTTCCGTAAGATCAGAGTTTTGATATCTCCTCTATAAAAGCAGAAGCAGAGTCAAATTCCTTATAAACGGAAGCGAAACGGACATATGCAACCTCGTCTATATCGCGCAGTTTTTCCATAATCAGTTCGCCTATGCGCACGCTTGTAACTTCCCTGTCCGTAGCGCTCTGAAGAGTGGCTTCTATCTCCGAAATAGCATTTTCCAGCTCAGTTGAGGTAACCGGCCTTTTTTCACATGCACGCAGCATTCCCTTAAGAACTTTATTACGGTCAAATACCTCTCGGCTTTTATCTTTTTTTATTACGATGATAGGAACGTCTTCTATAACCTCATAAGTTGTGAAACGTTTGCCGCACTGAACGCATTCGCGGCGGCGGCGGATCCTTTCATTTTCATCTGTTGGCCTTGAATCTATTACTTTGCTTTCTTCACAGCCGCAAAACGGACATCTCATGCTTTTTACCCCCTGGAAGCATTTAACAAAAAGCATTATAACACAACATATAGATAAATGCAAGTGCTTTTACTTTACACCTATATATTGATTTTAACGGCGTTTTTTGATGGAACTTTGCCTGTTGTTGTATAAAAACATCCAGACAGCCATGGCGATGATGATAATATAGCCCACAAAGGACCACATATCCGGAATATCGCCGAAAACAAAAAATCCAACAACGGCGGAAAAAACGATCTGAGAATAATCGTAAACCGAGATCTCGCGGCTGGGCGCATGTGTGTAAGCGGCTGTGATAGCGAACTGGCCGCCGGCAGCAAACAACCCTGCCATGAGAAGGGCGAACCACTGAAACGCCGTCATATGATGATAATCAAAGATCAGATACGGTGCCGTCAAAACACAGGAAAAAACAGAGAAAAACAGAACGATCAGCTTCCCGTTCTCGCCCTTTAAACCAAGCCAGCGCACACATGTATACGCCCCGCCTGCCGCCATTCCGCCGGCAAATCCGGCGAGGGAGGCAATAAGATCGGAATTGCCGAAAGTTGGTTTTATTATGAACAGCGCTCCTATGAACGCAACGGTGATCGCTGCTGCCTGTTTCGGTTTTACTTTTTCTTTGATAAATATTGCAGAGAATACGAGAGCGAAAAACGGACTCATCTTATTCAGCATGGAAGCGTTTGAAAGTTCGATCTTATCAAGCGCATAAAAATTTCCGAAAACGCCCGCCAGTCCCGCCGCCGAACGTATGAGCAGATATTTTACACTGCCTTTTTTCGGTTTAAAGCTCTCCCCTGCTTTTACCATGGCGATAAAAGCAAAGATCATTGCAACAAAATTCCTGAAAAACACCTTTTGCATTGTTGGCAGATCACCGGCAAGGCGCACAAAAGTATTCATACCCGTAAAGCTTAGCGCAGACAGTATAATAAAAATCACGCCTTTTGTTTTATTGCTTAAACTGCTGAACCCTGAAAACATGAATATACCTCAAAACAAACGGCGGAGGATATCCTCCGCCTGAAAAATCATATTATTCCGAAAGAAGTTTTTCAACTGCGGCAAGACGCACGCATACGCACAGAAGCTCCGCCGCGATATCCAGTTCTTCCGTTGGCGGATATGTGGGAGCAATACGGATATTGCGGTTATTCGGGTCTTTTCCGTACGGGAACGTTGCGCCTACGGTCGTAAGGACAACACCTGCTTCCTTGCAGAGCTCCCCTACTCTTTTAGCGCAGCCGTCCATAACGTCAAGACTGATAAAATATCCGCCTTTTGGTTCAGTCCATTCGGCTATGTCAAGGTCTGACAGTTCATTATTGAGATGGTTTATGACCATATCGAATTTCGGCTTTAAGATCGCGGCATGCTTTTTCATGTGGGCAAGGATACCGTTTACATCCTTAAAAAATTCCACATGGCGGTGCTGATTCATCTTGTCGTAACTGATCGTCTGAGCATTAAGGCGTTTTTTTATCGCTTTTATATTATTGTCGCTTGCCGCCAGAGCGGAAACGCCGGCGCCCGGGAAAGTGATCTTTGAGGTTGAACACACCTCTATGACCATATCCTCATTGCCGTACTCAGGCAATACATCAAATATATTTAAAAGTTTATCGCCGTTTTCAACGATATCGTGGACCATATAGGCATTATCCCAGATGACCCTGAAATCCTTTGCAGCGGGTTTGAGCGCGGCCACCCTGCGAACGACTTCGTCGCTGTAAGTGATGCCCTGGGGATTTGAATACTTAGGCACGCAGAACATACCTTTAACACTTGGATCTTTGACAGCCTCTTCAACGGCATCCATATCCGGGCCGTCCGCTTTCATGGCAATATTGATCATCTCTATCCCGAAATGTTCAAGAATAGTAAAATGGCGGTCATAACCCGGAACCGGGCAGAGAAATTTAACACTGCTGAGCCTGCACCACGGAGTATCTCCGGCACCGTGAGTAAAGCACTGTGAAATATAATCAAACATAAGCGTAAGGCTTGCGTTCGGCCCCACAATCACGTTCTCCGGATTTACCTGCATCAGATCCGCAAAAAGTTTTTTACAGGCGGGAGTACCGTCCATCATGCCGTAATTTCTGAGATCAGCGCCGTTTTCGGTATAATCTGAAACATCATTAAGACCGCTTGAAAGGTCAAGCTGATCTGATCCCGGCTTGCCCCTGCTCATATCCAGTTTAAGATCTTTCGCCTTAAAAGCATTGTATCTTTTTTCAAGTGCCGCTTTTTCCGCCTGAAGCTCGGCGGCAGTCATATCTTTATAAGGTTTTTTCATAAGAATACCCTCCTTAATCAGAATTACTGTGATATTTTACCACTTTTCAAGGCGCATTTCAATGTGTAAAATCATTAGAAAAGAGGGCCCGGTATATGCGAAAACTATAAAATATGCAACACATTCAGCACGCCGGCTCTATAAACCACTTTGTTTCCTCCAGAAAAAGATATGCCGGTCTGCCCTCTACCGAGCATGTATACCTTATACCGGCACCGCCGCTTTTGAGTGAAGCAGCAGGCCGGATATCCCGGACGCGGTCTATCTCAAATTTTTCATCTTCTATTTTGACGGCAAGCGGAATGATGCTGCCGTTGATATCAAACTTTGCAAACACCTCTACATACTGTTTCATTCATTTATGCTCCTTTTTCTTTATATTCTTTAAAATATCCTTCCGGGTGGATCGTATGATCATCGTGCGGATTAAAACGGCTAAGATCCTTTGCCGCAAGCATTGAAGCGCGCTGCACTGCGTAATTTCCGAAGCGGCGCCGTATATCATCAACCGTGCGTTCCAGTTTTTCAAGCTTTTCATGTTTTTCCACGGTTCCGTTCAGGTCAAACTGCAAAAGCTCCTGCCCGAAATCACAAACCGTAACGCCTACGCTGCGAAGCGGCTTTTCCCAGTTGTAGTTTGCCCTGAAAAGCGCCGTTGCGGCAGAAATGATCTCTGAGGAGACATCCGTATACGTTTTAAGTTTTGCATGGCGTGTAAAACTGTTCAGATCGCAGTCCCTGACTGATATGGAGATCCCCCTGCCCTTCAGCCCGTGTTCTCTTAGCCGTCGTGCAACACTTTCGCCAAGAACGGTCATCACCGTCTTTACATCGTTATTGTTCACCATATCGCGGGGAGTGGTAGTGGAATTGCCTATGCTTTTGATCGCGCGTTCGTCATCCATATCGCAAACAGGCGTGGTATCAAGCCCGTTTGCAAAGGCATAAAGTATCTCTCCGTTTTTACCGAAAACGGATCTGAGAAACGGGAGACCGGAATCCGCAAGTTCCCCGATGGTATAGATCCCGTAAGAACGGAGTTTTTTTGTTGTTGCCGGGCCAACGAAGAGTAGATCCGAACACGGACTTTTCCACACGATATCCTTATAGTTATCACGGTTTATGACGGTAACGGCATCCGGCTTTTTGTAATCGGAACCGAATTTGGCAAAAATTTTGTTCCACGATACGCCTATGCTAACGGTTATCCCGAGTTCATATTTTACGCGGCGGCGTATCTCCTGCGCAGTTGCCGCCGGGCTTTTGCCGGATCCGGTAATATCGATCCAGCTTTCATCAAGGCCGAACGGCTCTATCTGACGTGAATAATCCCTGTAGATATTACGCGCCATATTTGAAAACCGCATATAAAGAGGAAAATTCGGCGGCATAACAATGAGCCCTGGGCATTTCTGCCTTGCCTGCCACAGCGGCTCACCGGTAGAGACCCCGAAACGTGCGGCTATTTCATTTTTGGTGAGCACGATTCCGTGCCTCGCCTCCTCGCTGCCGCCCACAGCCACCGGCTTGCCGCGTATCTCCGGATGATGCAGGCACTCGACCGAAGCATAAAACTTATTGCAGTCTATATGAAGTATTGCGCGTTCCACAGTCAGCTCTTCTTTCTTTATCGAACATTTGTTTTATTATATATCAAATCTTTTCTTCTGTCAATCATTCAAGAACAAGATTTTCTAAACCAAAAAGCCGTTTCGCTTTTACTTTGAAGTGCTCAACATAAAACCGTACGCAGCCCGGTGCTTGACGAAGCCTGACAAATACTTTATACTATTGATATAAAAAGTTACACGAAACTAACTCAAAAATACGAGGTATTATAAATGGCGATATGCGATATTGCGGGACTCAGAGTGGATATTAAAAATATGACGGGCAGAACGGGTAAACAGGCGCAGCCGTATATTTCAGAGGATCAGAACGAAGAAACCGTTGACTTTGTTATAAACGTTTCGCCAGAGCGCGTTGAGGCGGCAAAAAAAGAGCACCCCGAACTGAACAGCGACGACTGGGAATATATGCTGACAGGTCAGGATTTTTATACTGCTCTCATAAGCTATAACGGGATACTGCTCCACTCTTCATGCATTGCCGTTGACGGAGTGGCCTATGCTTTTTCGGCGGACAGCGGCACGGGGAAATCCACGCACACCTCGCTGTGGCTGAAACATTTCGGCGCGCGCGCGCATATGGTGAACGACGATAAGCCGGCTATAAGGATAATAGACGGAAAAGTATACGCCTGCGGTACGCCGTGGAGCGGGAAATATGATTATTCGACGCCGGAGCTCGTGCCTCTTGCCGGGATCTGCTTTCTGGAAAGAAGCGAGGAGAACCACATAAAAAGGGCGGATACTGCAAAGGCGATATACAATATTTTTGCACAGACTGTAAGAAGGGTGGGCGCCCCCAGAATGGAAAAACTTATGGAAGTTCTGGACAACATTTTCAAACTTGTTCCGCTGTGGGAGCTTGGCTGCAATATAAGTGATGAAGCTGTTTTGACTTCCTACAACGCTATGAAACCGAAAATATAAAATTCCGTTTTTCTCAATAAAATGATGTAAAAAAAGTATTGACTTTTCAGTACACAAGATCTATATTGAGGACACAAAGGGGGATTCGTATGATCGGCATTATTATAGACGGCGTATTATGCGTGGTATTTCTGATTCTTTCCGTCATTCTCTTAAGCGGTCACGGCGCGTGGCTCATTGCCGGATACAACACCGCCCCGGATGAGAAGAAAGAAAAATACGACGGCGAAAAAATGAGCAGAGCGGCAGGCGTGCTGATGCTGTTCGTTGCCGTCTTAGCGGCAGGGCTCGGCGCTGCCGGATATTTTGTTGAAGCGGGAAAGGTGCAGGAAAAGTTCATGCTGATACCGGCAGCGGTTTTTATCGTTTTGCTGATCGCGGGTATCCTAACACTGTACCGTTATGTGGAAGATCACTGCAGGAACAAATAAAAGGCATAAAAAAGCGGAAAGGCGATCAAAATGCCCTTCCGCTTTTTATTTTTTATCTTTTATATGATGAGCAAGCCGATACGATAAACGATGAAAGTTACGATCCAGGCAACAGCAAGCTGAAACACCGCCGTAAATCCCATCCATGCCCAGCTGTTTGATTCCTTGCGGATCGTTGCAAGGGCTGCGGCGCACGGAATGTAAAGGAGGCAAAACACCATTAAACAGAAGGCGTTGAGCGTACCGAACCCTATACCGGAAAGCGCTGACGAAAACGCATCCATACCGGCAGCCGAGCTCGCGTTTACTATGCCGAAAAGCACGGCGCAGCTTGAAACAACGACTTCTTTTGCCGAGATACCCGCAATAAGCGCAACGACAATCTGCCAGAAACCGAGGCCTATGGGCGCGAACACGGGTACGAGCCACTTTCCGATTACCGCGCCGAAGCTGTCTGAAGCGTTCTGCGCGAATCCGGACGGGCCGAAATTGAGCAGCGCCCAGATGATAATAGTTGCTATAAAAATCGTTGAGCCTGCTTTGCCGAGATAATCCTTGATCTTTTCCCAGACATATATACCGACCGTTCTTGCATCCGGCATTTTATATTCTGGAAGTTCTATTATAAGGTAATTTTCGCTCTTTTTCCGATCCACCAGATGAATAACGGCTGAAACAATGATCGCCACAACGATTCCTATAAGATACATGGAATATGCGACGATCATTGCATGATCGCCGAAAAACATTTCCGCAAACAGGATATAGATCGTAAGCCTTGCGTTACAGCTCATAAACGGGGTGACAAGCATTACTTTATAGCGGTCGCGTTTATTTTCCAGCGCACGGGACGCCATTATGGCCGGCACGGTGCATCCGAACCCCAAAAGCATGGGTATGAACGCTTTTCCTGAGAGACCAAGCTTGCTCATAACCCCTTCCATAACATAGGCAACACGCGCCATATACCCGCTGTCCTCCAGCAGAGCAAGACACAAAAACAGAATAAGGATATTCGGAAGAAACGTTATAATGGTTCCCACTCCGGCAATAATTCCGTCCACCACAAGGGAAGTTACAATATCCCCGGCATTTATGGCGGCAAGTCCGGCGGTGGCGGCATTTGAGATAAGATCTATTGCGATTTCAAAATAACCTTTGATCCAGTCCCCAACCGTGAATGTAAGAAAAAATATCACAGCCATTATGCCAAGAAAAACAGGTATGCCCCAGATCCTGCTTGTCAGGACCTTATCCACTTTCTCGGTAAAAATATCCTGTCGTTCTTTATGAATAAGGACTTCGTCTATAATCTCGCTTATGAAATCGTATTTTTGATTTATTATATCGGATTCATAGCTGCGGTCTATCACCTGCGGCATATCCACAGGATATTTTTCCGTTATCTCCTTATCCTTTTCAAGCAGTTTTATAGCGTGCCAGCGATAATTGGTAAGATCGGGATAACGCTTTTTAAGTTCTGGGATTATCCAATCGATCTTGTCCTCAATATTATCGGAATACACCATTGCGAATTCGGAATGGTGATCATGCATGTGGTGAGATGCAAAAGCATGGTTATGTATAAGGCGGTCCGGCAATGTTGCACCTTTATGATGCACAGCGGCATGCAGCAGCACATCCAGTCCGCGGCGTTTTCTTGCGGAAACCGGCACAACCGGTATTCCCAGCATTTCCGGCAGGCGGTGCAGATCTATTTCCATACCGCGCTTTTCAACGATATCCATCATATTCAGCGCCAGCACAACAGGCTTGCCGAGTTCAAGCAGCTGAAGCGTAAGATAAAGACTTCTTTCAAGCGCAGAAGCATCGGCAACGTTGATAATAACATCCACATCGCCGCTCAGAATAAAATTGCGTGAAACAGTCTCCTCCATAGTATAAGAGGTAAGACTGTAAGTTCCCGGAAGATCCACAAGGCGGATATCCATATCATGCGCTTTTATAGCGCCTTCAACCTTTTCAACCGTTACACCCGGCCAGTTGGCGACCTTTAAATTAGCGCCCGTGTAAGCATTGAACAGCGTTGTTTTGCCGCAGTTTGGGTTGCCTATAAAGCCGATCGTCATTTCTCCGCTCATACGGTCCGCCTCACTTCTATATTTTTTGTTATGTTATAGCCGAGAGCAAAGCGCGTACCCCTGAGCTTGATTATAAGGATCCCCCTGCCCTTTCTGTTTATAACTGAAACGGGTGTATCCTTTGTCATCCCCAGTGCCTCCAGCCTGCGTTCCATCTGAAACGGCAGACGGATCTGCTCGATAATACAGACATCGCCGATTCCGGCGTCTTTAAGCAGCATAAAGCTGCCCACCTCCCTCATATCATCATCCAAAGGATGAAATGCCGTGAAATACGGCTTATTTATATTCTACATATAGTATGCAAATCCGTCAAGCGAAACACAAAAAACAAACGCGCCTCCGGCGCGTTTTTATACTATAAGGTTCAAAACGATCTGCCGGCGATTATTTAAAATACATATAATACTGGCATTTTATCATACCGTTGTAAAGCTTACGGCGCTTATCCGCTTTTCTTCCGAAACATTTCTCAAACTCCTCATCAGGAGAAATAATACCGTAGCTCCAGCCGCTGCGGCGTTCAAATTTACGGCCCATAATTTTATAGATTTTTTCCGCAGACGAAATATCCAGCATTCTTTCACCGTACGGAGGATTGGTCACAAGCGTGCCTTTTTCGCTAGACGGTAAAAAATCTTTTATGTCTTTTGTTTCAAGGCGCAGAAAACTGCTGACGCCTGCATTTTTTGCATTGCCGGCAGTCAGCTTTATACATTCCGCTGAAATATCGCTGCCGAAAGCAATAAAATCCGTATCTTTCTTAACAAGACTTTCCGCGCGCTCACGCTCGTCTTTCCATATTCCGCTATCAAAAAGCCCCCACTTCTGCGCAGAAAACTCCCTGTTTATTCCGGGCGCAATATGATTGGCAAGCATCGCTCCCTCCACAAGGATTGTTCCGCCGCCGCAAAACGGGTCATACATAGTATGATAATGGCGGAGTTTTGAAAGCGAACACATGGCGGCGGCAAGCGTTTCGCGTATCGGCGCGTCATTCGCCTGCGGACGGTATCCGCGCTTATGAAGGCCCGTACCCGAGGTATCCAGCATTATAAGCGCCTCGTCTTTGATAACGGAAAACTGGATCTGATGAACGGCTCCGCTCTCCTGCAGCCATGATACAGAATAATCCTCTGCTAAACTGTCTGCCACCGCCTTTTTGATTATCCGCTGACAATCGGGCACGGAACGGAGCGCGGAAGAAACACAGTGCCCTTTTACGGGGAAAGCATCATTTTTGCCTATAAAATCGCTCCAGTTTATGCGCTTTACCCCGTCAAAAAGTTCCGTAAAAGACGTGGCTTTAAACCTGTCCATAACGATTAAAATTCTTTCGGCGAAACGGCTGCAGATATTAGCGCGCGCCAGGATATGATCATCGCCCTCAAAAAACACTCTGCCGTTTTCCGCAGCCACATTCCGGGCGTCCATAACTTTAAGTTCATCAGCAACAAGACCCTCAAGCCCAAAAAGACACGGGGCAACCATATAAAGATACATTTACAATTCCTTTTCTCTAGATCTCAGCAGACGCGTGCCGCGTTACATGGCAGCCTATATTTACCGCAACCGGAAGTCCCGCAATATGGGTGGGATATGTTTCTATGTTCACAGCAAGGGCGGTAGTCCGCCCACCGAATCCCTGAGGACCGATATCAAGTGCATTCACCTTATGGAGGATCTCTTTTTCCATATCTGAGTAAAAAGCAATCTGATTGCGTTTTGAAACACTGCGGCAGAGCGCTTTTTTTGCAAGCAGAGCACAGTATTCAAAATCGCCGCCTATGCCTACGCCTACAACTACCGGCGGGCACGGATTGGAACCGGCTTTCTTAACAGTTTCCACTACAAACCCTATAATGTCTTCTTTATTGGCGCTTGGGGTAAACATTCTGAGTGCACTCATATTTTCACTGCCGAAGCCCTTTGGAGCGGCAGTAATCTTTATCTTATCGCCCGGCACGATACGGGTGTGGATAACGGCGGGCGTGTTATCATCTGTATTGACACGGTCCGCCAAGGGATCGCGGACAACGGATTTGCGAAGGAGGCCTTCCGTATATCCTTCTGCTACCCCTCGGTTTACCGCGTCTTCAAAATTTTCCCCGGAAATATGCACGTCCTGCCCCACTTCGGCAAATATGACCGCCATTCCCGTATCCTGACACACGGGAATATCAAGTTCTGACGCGGCGCTTATATTTGCCTGCAGATCGGAAAGCACGGATCTTGCCGTACTGTTATTCTCCGTCTGCTCACAGCATGAAATGCAGTTTACAAGATCCTGCGGCAGAATTTTATTGGCTTTTATAACCAGTTCCTTAACGGTTTTGGTTATCTCTTTTGATGAAACTTCCCTCATATGATCTCCTTACGGTCCACTAAAAAACAAGCCGAGAGAAACTTCCCGGCTTATGCATAAATATAAATTTCAAGATATCTTAAACTCAGTTACCGGAGCCCGAAATATCGTAAAACACGATTTCATCAGACTTTACATAACCTTTTTCACGCGCTTTCTGCTCTATATAGGAATCACGGTCATCAGAATCAAGGATCTCCTCCAGACGGGCGTTTTCTTCTTTTTGCTCGTTAAGCTGCTGAGTATACGCCGCTTCCTGGTTCTTAAGCCTGCTTATATCCGCCGCCTGAGAAACGATTATGCCGGAACAGGCAAAAAACATTATAACAAGCACGACTGCAATGATGGAAAGACGCAGTTTTTTATTTTTATTTAACAGGTCAACTATTTTTTTCATTCTTTTTACCCGCTTTTGAATCTTTAATTTTACGTTTTTTGCGTAAAGGCTTTTTGCTTAACATAAACACATTATAATACAGGCGCTTTACCAATTGCAATAGTTTTTTTATACAATTCACAAATTTTTTTATTATTTTTCTTATAAAAACGGCAGCAGCACCCTGTAAACGCCTTGTTAAGCGAAAAACCGTAAATACATATAAAAGCAGTCCAAAAAAATATGCCGTAAAGTATATTGCCCTTACAGATCCGTTGTTATATCCAAGCAAAAGAATAAAAAACACAAGCGCATAAATTACAAAAAACAGAAAATCAAGAAGAAATACCGCCGCTTTATTTTTAAAAACAAAGCGAAGAAAACGAAAAAAATCGTATACGATACCCATTATAAATCCGCAGATCAAAAACTGAAGCGCGTAATCAAGCACCGAAAAGCCTCTTGAAAATATTTTTCTCCTTTGAAGTTTTACTGCTGTAAATAAGGGCGGTGACCTCGCCGCTTATTTCTAAAATACCGTTTGCGACGTTGAGTTCTTCAACATGCAGGTTGGATCCGCTGACACTGAGACAGCCGTAATCCGTATAAGCCGTAACGCTCTCTTCGTCGAACGCACCGATATCCGTAACACCGGTAAGCTTCAGCCCGCATCTGTTTTCAAGATGAAGGCTATGCGCTTTTTTACCGAATTTATCTTCCATACATATCACCGTTAAAATATATGAAAGAAAAAACGGTTTAATGATCAATTATATCAGTTTGTACATTTTTGCGGCGTCTTCTTTAAGCGCATGTTCGTTCACTTCAAGCACTTCGTAACTTTTCGGCACCGCACCGATATTGACGGTTATTCTGTCTCCGGCCTTTACATCGTAAGACGCACGCTGGACCCTGCCGTTCACTTCGATCTTACCCGCGTCACATGCTTCGTTTGCAACAGTGCGGCGTTTTATTATTCTGGAAACCTTTAAATACTTATCAAGTCTCATAAAAAATATCCTTTAAAAACCATCAAAAAAATCAGCCGCCCGAAGGCGGCATGAATTTCAAATTATTTTACGGCGTTCTTAAGAGCCGCGCCTGCCTTAAAGGAAGGAACCTTTGAAGCGGGGATTGAGATTGTTTCGCCTGTGCGGGGATTTTTACCTGTGCGCGCCGCGCGTGTCTTAACCTCAAATGTACCGAAACCTACGAGAGCGACCTTATCTCCGTCTGCAAGCGCTTCGGTTACGGAATCAATAACAGCCTTAACTGCTGCTTCCGCGTCTTTTTTGGAAAGTTCTGCCTTTGCAGCAACAGCTGCAACAAGTTCTGTTTTGTTCATTTACATTTCCTCCGTTTTAGCCTTTTCGGCAATTTTTATCTTTGCTTCATCCCACAAAGAATCCAAAACGTCAACAGATGAAGACTTCATATCTATTCCGCGTTCTTCAGCAAGCTTTTCAACAATAAGGAATCTGCTGATAAACTTGTCTGTTGAGGCAGTAAGCGCCTCTTCGCTGTCCGTGCCGATAAACCTTGCAATATTCACACAGGAAAACAGCACATCGCCGAACTCTTCATCAATATGAGCTTTGACTCCGCCGGACAAAGCATTTTTCAACTCATTAATCTCCTCCTGCAGCTTTTGAAAGGCACCGTCTGAATCGTTCCAATCAAAACCCGCTTTGGCCGCCTTTTGCTGGACTTTCTGAGCCCGCATTAACGCGGGAAACTCACGCGGAACTTTAAGCATGGATTCGCTCTGCTTTTTCATGCCTTTTGTTTTAAGCTTGATCTCATCCCATCGCTCAAGCGCCTCAGCACTGTCAGCAGCTGATCTGTCGCCGAAAACATGGGGATGCCTTTCAACAAGTTTTTTACAAAGCTCGTTTACAACATCACTGAAATCAAAAGCTCCGCTTTCTCTCTCCATCTCGCAGTGGAGCATCACCTGAAGCAACACGTCTCCGAGTTCTTCCCTAAGGCCGTCAGTATCCTTTTTATTGATAGCCTCAATGACCTCGTAAGTCTCCTCAATAAAATTCTTTTTTATTGACTCGTGGGTTTGCTTTCTATCCCATGGGCAGCCTCCGGGTGAACGCAAAACGGTGATCAGGCGAATTAAATCTTTGATATCATAGCTATCTTTCATTTCAAAATCGACTGACACCGTATCACCCCTAATTTGATTAATTTGTTCGAATTAATAATACTATAAATTGCCATGAAAAGCAAGTGTTTAAGCCGTTTTTTTACAATGTTGTAAAATTTTTAATTCCGATAATTCAACAGTTTTTGACACTATAATCAAGAATGTTAAAATTACCGCATAAATCATACTGGAAGCGACTAAAACAGCAAAATCGTTTTGAAAATCAAAAAGCGCGCTATAGGTGCATGACGCAAGAATATAAGCGGCGGCGCTGCATAAAACGGGCTTTACGATCATTTTAACAAGATCATATTTTACCCCCGCGTATTTAGAAATGATGCGCATATTGCATACTAAAATAACCGCATACGCGATTATGTCTGAAAACGCGGCACCGTAGATATTGAAATGCGCGTCCGACACAAGAAGAAAATTCAAAGCAACGCGTATCACAGCAGCAGCAATAAAAGACGGAATACTTTTTGATGCACAGCCTATTGCCTGAACTGAAAAAACGACTGCACCGGACAGGCAGAAAAAGATCATCGTATAACCGTAAAGCCGTACCAGATCCACACAGCCTATAACAATATCATAATTTGAACTGCCGTAAAGGACCGCCAGCAAACTGCGGGAATGCAGCGCAAGATAAAACCCTCCGGCAAAAGCAATTAAAGAGGTGTATTTAAAAATACTGTTTACAAGCGATGAAAGATATACGTGCCGGCCGGACTCATAGGCGGACGTAAGGGCAGGAACGGCAGCCACTCCGAGCGCCATAGTAAAGCCCGGAAAAAGCATCTTTAGATCATTTGCGGAGGAAAAAAGCCCGTAAATATATGTAACCGTGTCATTTTCTGCCGTATTTCCGATAGCAAGGCACTGCGCGTATGCTTCTTTCAGTTCCTGCTGATCGCAGAGCGAAAGACAATACTGGATAGACGCATTATCAAGAAACGCCGAAGCGCTTTGGATAAGCGTTGAAAGAATGATCGGAAGGCTGAAGGAAATGATCTCGCGTATTTCGGGCACGGCAGAGCCCCTGACAGCCGGATATGACGGAGAATATTTGACCCGAACATATGCCGAACAGTAGATCCAGCACAGCAGAGCGCCCACCGCCGCCCCGCCTATTGCAGCAGCGGAGGTAAACGGATATATGCAGGACAGCGCCTGCTGTTGAGAAGTGCATACTGTACCGAGCACCTTGCCGGTTTCAAGATACCCGGAATAAAGGGAGCCCATAACATATTTTGAAAATAGCAGACCGAAGATCATTTTAAACGCGGCCTCAATGATCTGACCGACCGAAGTGGGAATCATGTTCATATGCCCTTCTGCAAACGCCCTGTTTAAAGCCGCGGCAGCCGAAAAGAAAACGGCCGGCGCCATAGCGCAGATCGCAGGCACGCTTTTCGGGGAGGATATGGCGTTTGCATAAGGCGACGCTAAAATAAACATAAGCGCCGTTCCGAGCAATCCCACTGTGAAAAAGAGAATTCCCGCGCCTTTTTTCAGTCTGTAAACTTTTGCAGGATCGTTTTTTTCACGGTATTTACTGATTAAATGTGTAAGGGCAACAGGAAAAGCACCCATGATAACAGCATGCAGAGGCATATAAAGATTATATGCCGTATTGAAATATCCGCGGCCGGTAGCGCCTATAAAAGAAGTCAGCGGTATTTTATAAACGGCGCTTATTATTTTAACGATAACGGACGCCGCAAGCAGTAAAACGGCCGAGTTGATGTATTTTTGCTTTATATTGTTCAAGACCATCACCAAATAAAAAAAGGCAGCGCTGAATTTGCACTGCCTTTAAAATCAAACTGCTTTAATGATCCTTTCCTTTATCGGAATCCGTATCCGAAGGCTGTTCTTCACCGGGAGCCTCTTCTTTTATTTCTTTAAAATCAGTTGTGATCTCGCTGCCGGGATCATACGAAGCTCCTGATCTTACTGAAAGCTGAACCGCTCTGAAAAAGTCCTTTGCCTGCTGAACGATTACATCGCGAGCCTCTTTGGATGCAGATTTCACTTCGTTTTTCAGTTCCTCTGCGCCTTTTTTCAGCTCCTCGGTATCCTTATTTTTGGCTTCTTCAAGCTCGGCGGAAAGCGTTTCTGTTTTTTCCTTAAGAGCTGAGATATCGGCAACCGTGCAGGCGTAATCATTCTCATCGACCTCATTGCCGATATACGCATCATACTGTAGCCTGCCGAATTTTTCATAAGCCTTTGAGAGTTTTGATTTTGCGTCCATATATTCTATTTTTTTTCTTGAAAGCTCAAGATACATTGCGCCCTTTTTATTGAGTGTTTCCACAACGGTCCTTGTTTTGGAAAACATTTCTTCAAAATTGGTAAATTTCTGAGCGCCGCTCTCTGTTTTGGCCATAATAACATCCCCCTGTTGAATATTATTATATTACATTTTGAATAATAATGCAATACAAAATGTAATAATTCAAGAGTTGTTAATTATTTTTTTATATTTATATAAAAGTCTGAGATCTTTTGCTTCCTGCGCAGTATTTCATCAAAATGCCCTATATATTCATATGGATATTTATAGTTATAAATGCGTTCAATTTTTCCGTTTTTAGGATTTTTCAGTCTTGTAACGGCGCCGGCTCCCGCGGCAAGCACTGTATGTGTTTCGTCCATCATAAAAACATTATAAAGACCATCATGCCCGTCAAGACACCATCCGGTATTTTCAAGATTGCCTACCGACTTTCCCTGCCTGTACATATAATAAGGCCTATAACCTGCCTGTGAAAGCACACGCCGGCTGAATTCCACCATATCTGCAGCAACCGATTGATCCGGCATACCTGCCGAAGTCATAAACGCACCTGTCTTCAGGCACAGCGTATGAACCGTTATATTTGACGGAGCAAGCGACAGGGCCGTTTCAATACTGTTTTTAAAAGAATCTAAAGTATCCTTAGGCAGACCGGCGATGAAATCCATGTTTATATCCCTGAAACCGCATTTCACGGCAGTCTCATACGCTTCCAAGGTCTGTGCTGAGGTATGCCGCCTGCCTATTGCCTCAAGCACCTCGTCATTGAAAGTCTGAGGATTTATACTTATTCTTTCAACTCCGGCAGACTTGAGTGTGTTGAGCTTTTCGGCAGTTACAGTATCGGGTCTGCCTGCTTCAACAGTATATTCACGCAGGAAGGACAGATCAAAATTACTTTCAACGGCGGCAAGCACACGCTTTAACTGCTCTGACGAAAGTGTTGTGGGAGTGCCTCCGCCGAAATACACCGTTTCAAGGCGCAGGCCTAATTCTTTTGCGTATCGGCCGGTCTCCTCAAGCTCTTTTTCAAGCAGACAAATATAATCGTCAAGAAGGGATGCGGCACGCTCTATACTATGGGAAACAAACGAGCAGTAAGCGCATCTTGTGGGGCAAAACGGGATGGAAACATAAAGCGAAAAGCTATTATCCCGTGAAAGCGATATAACTTTATCTTCATTTTCCGCAACGCTTGAAACGAGCGATATTTTATCATTGCTGACAAGAAATTTTTCACGGAGAATCCTTTTAGCCTGATTCTCTGAATACTTCTTTACAAGCGAGTGATAAAACCTTGCCGGGCGCACTCCGTAAAGTATGCCCCACGGATAAGAATCTCCCGTTGCTTCTGAAAGGACGCGGTAAAAAAGAACAGACAAGGCGTTTTTCCTGTCTGCATCCGGGAAAAGCTTTTCAGATAAACGGCACTTTTTTCCGCGGATATCGGCAGTGACAGTAACTATATCGTCCGACACTGAGGTGCGGACAATAATATCGTCTCTTTCATTCTGCGGCATATATTCAAACATTTTGATTTTTTCGTACGGAAAGAATATTTCCGCCAGATTCTCCGTATCATATGAAAAACCGTGATTTTCGTTAACCAATATCATATTTTATCTCATATAAGGATTATTTGCTTTTTCAAAAGCAATTTTTGTGGCGCGGTCATGTCCGGGATACACCCTTAGCGAATCATCGAGCGCGGACAGCCTTTTTAAGCTCTGCATTATCTCTTTGGAAGAACCGCCCGGGAAATCCGTTCTGCCGCATGAACAGAAAAACAGTGTATCGCCGGTAAAGATACAATCATCAAGCAGGTAGCATACGCCGCCTTTCGTATGCCCGGGCGTTGCAAGGACCCTGATTTTCGTTTCTCCAAGCATGATCTCGCTGCCCTCTTCCACCAAAATATCCGGCTCCGCCTTTTCCGGGACCGTGCCCATAAACGCTCCCAGATTCAGCTTCCCGGAAGAGAGCATGGGAGCGTCCTCACGGCTTATGACTACTTTTGCGCCATAGTTGCGCTTTATGGAGGCAACGCCGCCTATATGATCAAAATGTCCGTGAGTAAGCAGTATATATTCAAGCTTGGCACTGCCGATAAACTCACGCATTTCAGGCGAATCCTCAGCACAGTCCACAAGTGCGCTGAGTCCGCTGGGTCTATCCGTTATAAGATAGCAGTTGCTGCACATACCGCCCTGATAAATTGATTTTACATCTGCCATAATTGCTAATCCTTTCCACATTATGTAACGGCCGGCTACTTCAGCTCGCTGCTGTCAAGTATTATAGTAACAGGCCCGTCGTTTAAAAGCTCAACCTTCATATCGGCACCGAACACACCGGTCTCAACACGGGATACGCCGCATTCCGTTAATCTGTTAACAAAATATTCGTACAGCCTGTTTGCCTCTTCAGGAGGAGCGGACGGAGTAAAGCTCGGACGTCTGCCGTGGGTGCAATCCGCACAAAGGGTAAACTGTGAAACGACAAGCATTTCTGCGCCTGTATCGAGCGAAGAAAGATTCATCTTGCCGTTTTCATCCTCGAATACGCGCAGATTTACGGTTTTGCCAACCAGCTTATCAGCCTCTTTTTCATCGTCACCGGCCATAACGCCCAGCAGGATAAGAAATCCTTTTTTACAACTGCCGACCGTTTCGCCGCCGACTTTTACACTTGCGCGGGAAACACGCTGTATTACTTCTTTCAAAGCGATTCACCGCCTTTTATACGTTTGTTCGTTCAATATGATAAACGCCGTCTATCTTTCTGATGATTCTGACTATATTATCCAGATGCTCCTTGCTGCTTACCGCGACGGTCAATGTGGTAAGGCAGTTGCCGTCGTTTATAGGACGGGCATTTATGGAATGGATCTTTACATGCATGTTCATAAGTGTACTCGTTATATCAAGCACTATACCGTCTCTGTCTATTGCGTAAACGTCAAGTGTGGACTGCGTCTCTATCTTCACGCTGTCGTCCCAGTGCGCTCTGAGCCATCTTTCCGGCTCCGCGCAGTGTTCAAGATCATTAGGAACGTTTACACAGTTTCTTCTGTGGATCGAAAGACCGTGACCTCTTGTAATAAAGCCCACTATCTCCTCCCCCGGAAGCGGATTGCAGCAGCGGGCCATTTTAATAAGGCAGTTATCGATCCCTTCCACTATAACGCCGTTTGACGAGGCGTTTCTGCGGGGACGGTCTACGATATTTGAGCCGTGCTGCTTTTCAGGCTCTTTTTCCTTCCAGTTTTTATTATACTCATCCTTGATACCGGGCATCAGCCGGTTTATCTGGATCCCGCCGTAGCCTACGGCAGCATAGAATTCATCTACCTGCGCAAAATGCTGCTTTTCGGATATCCTTTTAATGAATTCATCATACTTGGTTCCGCTTAGGCCTATGAAATTGCGGCGCAGCTCGCGCTTGACCGAAGCTTTGCCCTCCTCGATATTCTCCTCACGTCTTTCCTTTTTGAACCAGGAGCGGATCTTGCTGCGCGCTTCGCCGGTTTTAACGATGGAGAGCCAGTCGCGGCTTGGGCCTTTGCCCTGCTGATTCGTTGTTAAAATTTCTATTCTTTCGCCTGTTTTGATTTTGTAATCAAGCGGAACGATACGGCCGTCCACCTTTGCGCCTATCATTTTATTGCCGACCGCCGAGTGAATAGCGTATGCGAAATCAATAACGGTTGAGCCCGTAGGCAGACTCTTGATATCCCCTTTCGGTGTGAAAACATAGACCTCTTCAACCGAAAGATCGCCCTTTATACTGGCAACAAGATCTTCCGCGGTGTCCGTAGACTCGCCTGTTTCGATCATTCTGTGGATCCAGGAAAGCTTTTCGTCCATATCGTCCTTGCCGCCCTTGCCGAGCTTATATTTCCAGTGAGCGGCAATACCGTATTCCGCGGTGCGGTGCATCTCCCAGGTTCGGATCTGGATCTCAAAAGGGATCCCGTCCTTTGAAAGCACGGTGGTATGGAGCGACTGATACATATTTGGCTTGGGCGTTGAGATATAATCCTTGAATCTGCCCGGGATGGGCTTAAACATATCGTGAACTATGCCGAGCGCGTTATAGCAGTCTATCATCGTATCCACTATGATCCTTACGGCATAAATATCGTAAATCTCCTCAAACGATTTGCCTTTTATATAAACCTTTCTGAAAATACCGTGAACGGATTTGACACGCGATGTTATGGTTGCGTTCTGAATAAGCGGAGTGATACGCTCCTGGATCTGCGCTTTAATATCGTTTAAAAAGCGTTCGCCTTCTTCCTTTTTCATTGAAAGATTATTTTCAATTTCTTTGTACGCTATCGGATCAAGATAGCGCACCGCAAGATCCTCAAGCTCATCCTTTATAGCTCTGATACCGAGGCGATGAGCGATAGGGGCGTAGATCTCAAGCGTTTCAAGGCTTTTTTCCCGCTGCTTATAATCGGGCATATACTGCAAAGTGCGCATATTATGGAGCCTGTCTGCCAGCTTTATGATGATAACGCGCACATCTTTATTCATGGCGATAAACATTTTTCTGATATTTTCCGCCTGAACTTCCTCTCTTGTGGAAAGAGGGATCTTTCCGAGCTTGGTAACGCCGTCAACAAGCAGGGCCACCTCATCGCCGAAAGTCTCCTTTATAAAATCTATGCTTACTTTTGTATCTTCAACAACATCATGAAGCAGCGCGGAAATGATGCACTCGTTATCCATGCCGAAATTAAAAAGGATCTGCGCAACGGCAACGGGGTGCATGATATAAGGCTCTCCGGAGCGGCGTTTCTGGTTTTCATGCGCCTCTTTTGCAATATCGTAT
>CATZNW010000009.1 GCA_958422185.1 uncultured Clostridium sp. | reverse complement strand
AAAAGCGTCGAAGCATCTTGGTCCGTTAGTGTTTTTTGGATATTCTTACGGCGCGCTCTGTTTTATGCTCTCCTTTCCGCGCATGGTTGCTTTTATTGCCGGGGAGGGTCTGCCCGCGGCGGATTATTCAGCGCCGACATTTCTGTTTACAGGTATTTTTGCTTTCGCCGCCGCTTTGGAAATCTCTTTTAAAAAGAAGGCTTGATTTTGTTTTTTGAAAACCTTAAAACTATTGCCCTTCAGGTTGTGATGCTGTATATTATTGCCGGTATCGGTTTCGTTGCCGATAAATCGGGCGTTTTTACGCGTGATGACGCTAAAAAGGTTATCAATCTTCTTTTCAATATAATTCTGCCCATCGCCGTTGTGCACAGTTTTATTAGTATAGAGTATACGGCGGAGCATGTGCGCGGACTGTTTATCGCTTTTTTGTGCGCGGCTGCAACGCACCTGTTTGGTATGGCAGTCAGCGCGCTTACTTTCAGAAAAAGAAAAAGTCTGCTGGAAAGAGGGCTTTTTCATTACGGCACTGTTTTTTCAAACGCTGCTTTTCTTGCGCTTCCGCTTGCACAAAGCGTTATAGGGGCAGAGGGCGTTTTCTACTGCTCGGTCTATATAGGCGTATTCAATATTTTTGCATTCACTTACGGCATTTTTGAAATCAGCGGCAGAAAAGCCAAAATCAATATAAAAAAGATTTTTCTGAATCCCGGTTCGATTTCAGTCATGATAGGGATCCCCCTGTTTCTTTTAAAAGTAAAACTTCCGCATATAATCGAATATCCAATGGAACTGGCCGGCGGTATAAATTCTCCGCTTGCCATGATCATTTTCGGTACGTTTCTTGCAAACGCCAATTTCAAGAATATCTTTATAAAAAAAGAAATCTTTTTTGTTTCTTTTTTGAGGCTCGTTTTTATCCCTGTCGTCATGACCCTGTTCTTTCGCATCTGCGGTGTTACGGGGGATCTCCTTACGGCTATGGCGATCTCGGCGTCAGCCCCAACGGCTACAAACACTGCGATGTATGCCGCAAAGTATGATAACGATGCTGGTCTGGGTTCTGAAATTGCAGCACAGTCCAGTGTGCTTTCTGTTGTAACGATGCCGGTAGTTGTTGCCGTTTCGTCTGTTTTGTAAAAAAATATTACTTTTTGGATAATAATTTTATCCTGTTTGTAAATTTTATTTTAAATTACTCAAAATCGATTTGAATCGCGGTATTTTTAAGTTATAATTGTTTTACGGATATTTAATATGTTCGGGTGCGCCGGGTACGCCCGCGCTGCGGCGCATTTTCGTTTGCGGGCGGAAAGGTTATGATTAAATGAAATTAATAATATCTATCATCTCCAATAAAGATGTTGAGCATGTGTTTGAAAACCTGAGTAAGGCCGGCTTTCGTGCCACCAAGATCTCAACAATGGGCCAGTTCCTTGAAGGCGGGCACACAAGCCTTTTTATCGGCGTTGAGGACAGTAAGGTGGACGAGGCTTTTGAGGTGCTTCAGAGCTCAGTTACAAAGCGGATCGTCAAGCAGCACGGAGTTCAGAGCACATTAAAAGGCACGCTTTTAAAGCAGCCTGTTGACGTGGAGGAATTCGGCGGTATTGCGTTTGTTATCAATGTAGAGGAATTCAAAAGATTTTAAATATGGTTTTTACATATTTTAAAGGAAATGAAAACGTAAAAAAACGCGTGTCTGCGCTTGTTGAGTCTTCAAGGCTGCCGCACGCTATACTGATAGAGGGCGAGTCCGGGCTGGGAAAAAAAACACTTGCCCGGGATATTGCCTGCGCGCTCGTTTGCCGCGCTGACGGCGAAAGACCCTGCGGCGTTTGCAGCCAGTGTAAAAAAGCTTTAAATAAGGTGCATCCGGATATATTTGAATACTGTGCTCCCGGAAATGCAAATTCATTTCATATTGATACCGTACGCAGCGTTATAAACGATTGTTACGTTATACCAAACGAATCGGATTATAAGATCTATATTCTTGCAAATGCCCACTGTATGAACGCATCTGCGCAAAACGCGCTCCTCAAGATACTTGAAGAGCCGCCTTCCTATGCCGTGTTTATTCTGACGGCTGAGAACAGATCTATGATGCTTGAAACGATACTTTCAAGGGTAGCTGTTGTTCCCGTTCAGGGCGTTTCACCTGATCAGGGCGCGGAATATATAACTGAGCATAACAACGGGATCTCTTATGACGATGCATACAGCGCGGTTTTGACTTTCGGCGGCAATATCGGAAAGGCGATCGAAAGTCTTTCGGGCGGAAGATTTGATGAAATGCTCTCTCTGGCGGACAGCGTCTGCCGCGGTCTAACTGCCGGAAACGAATACGACCTGCTCACTGCTTTAAGCGCACTCTCTTCCGGCAGGCAGGAAACCGCCGCGCTTTTGAATATGCTTAAAACTGTTTTCAGGGACGCGCTTGCCGGAGGCGATCCGCTTTCCGGCAGGAAAGAAAGTGTAAAGCTTCTTCAGCGTGCTTTTACAAGAAAAAAACTGCTGAATCTGTATAACGCCGCAGAATGTCTTTGCGGTATGGCACTCAAAAATGCAAATCAGCAGCTTTTAATTACTAAGATCTGCTATACGCTTCGTGAAGCCGTCGGCAGATAGGAGGATATATAATGACAGAAATTGTTTCCGTGCGCTTTAAGGATTCCGGAAAAACTTATTATTTTTCACCCGGAAAATTTAAAATAAATGCCGGTCAGTATGTTGTGGTTGAAACGGCAAGGGGCGTGGAATGCGCCCAGGCGGTAAGCAGTAATAAAACGGTGGAGGATGATTCTATCGTTTCGCCGCTGAAATCCGTTTTGCGCGTTGCAACGCAAAATGATCTGGATATTCTTGAGAAAAACAGAATAAAAGAAAAAGAAGCGTATGAAATATGCAGCCGTAAAATAAAAGAACATGGCCTTGACATGAGTCTTTCGGAGGTTGAATACTCCTTTGACGGTTCAAAGATCACTTTCTATTTTACTGCTGACGGCAGAGTGGATTTCAGAGAGCTTGTAAAAGATCTTGCTTCCACGTTCAGAACCCGTATAGAACTTCGTCAGATCGGCGTCAGGGACGAGGCCAAGATGATAGGCGGTCTCGGCATATGCGGCAGACCGTTTTGCTGTTCTACGTTTTTAAAGGATTTTCATTCGGTTTCCATTAAAATGGCGAAGTCGCAGGGGCTTAGCCTTTCTCCCGGGAAGATCAGCGGAAGCTGCGGAAGATTGATGTGCTGCCTTCAGTATGAGCAGAATTCTTATGATTATCTGGAAAAGATCACTCCCCGCCGCGGCAGTGTTGTGGATTGCAGAGAGGGCAGGGGAACAGTTGTGGACTGCTCGCTTGTTACCGGCAAGCTTAAAGTGATGCTGGACAGCTCTGTTGAAGGCGCGGCGCCTATCATCGTAAACAGGGAGGAATGTGTCGTTGTCTCTGCTCCCGGTTCAAGGCGTGGCGGATCGGGTAAGTATGCCTCCGCGTCCGCGGACTCTGATGGGGACTGAAAAAATTAGCCTTCACTAACCTCAATTACCTCTTGCAAAATCGTTTTTTTGTGTTATATTAATAATGAAAGTTGATAAATTTACTTTCGATCAACTGATAGGAGGTGTACCCGGAATGGCATATAAGATTTCAGATGATTGCATTTCTTGCGGCGCATGTGCTGCTGAATGCCCTGTTAACGCAATTTCAGAGGGAGACGGAAAGTTTGAAATTGATGCGGATACCTGCATCGAGTGCGGCTCATGCGCAAGCGTTTGCCCTGTTGGCGCTCCGGCTCTTGACGAGTAAGAGTTTACAGTACATAAATAAAAATTAAAGCTGCCGGTTCAACCGGCAGCTTATTTTTTTGGAACTATATGATAAAGTTGACCTGCTCAGGTCTTATTTATATCTGTGATCTCAAGTGTTTTTCCTACCACTTTAAATTTGATCTCATACCCGGCATATTCAAAACCATAGATCCGATTCTCATCATTCTGATAAGCAGGGCGCGGGTCGTCAGCCAGTATCTTCAGCAGCGCCCTGCGCTTTCCTTCGGGCATAATGTTTGTCAGTTTAAGATTTCCGCCCACTTGAAGTGTATGGTTTTTGTTGCTCTGCGCAAAGCCGCTTCTTGCATCCGGTACGGAATCAGTATAGGAGATATAGGGCTTTATGTCATATACGGGGGAGGAGTCAAGCATATCCGCTCCGCCGATCACAAGTGAATATCTTCCTTTCTGTTCGCGCACTTCTATCAGTTTCACACATGAAAGCGCAAGGTTGTTCGGTCTGAAAGGAGAACGGCTCGCAAACACGCCTATTCTTATGTTTCCGCCAAGACGCGGCGGGCGCACGGTGGCGTGCTTTTTTTTCTGCTCGTTTTCGGAAAATCCCCATATGATCCAAAGGTGTGAGTATTGCTCAATACCCTTTATATAATCATAGGCGCAGTAGGGGGGCGAAAGTTCGATCTCGCCCTGTATTTCTTCAATTCTGCGGCTCTGGCGCGGTATTCCGAATTTTTCCTTAAAATCTGTTTTTACTTTTCCGATAGGCTCAATTTTCATTTTACTCCCCATAAAGCCTTATACTTGTTATGGATTTCGGAAGGATTTTGATCTTTCCGCCAAGCTCCGCGGCCTTTTTTATTTTAAAATCGTTGTTTCCATCCGTTACTGCAATATCCCCGCATATATTATATCCGCTTATTTCAAGCGTTGTTTCTTCACCCTCGTTTACCGTTATGACAGCTTTTTTTCCGTCCGGTGTTTTGAAAATAAATATGCTTGCGCCGTTATCGTTTTTACTTTCGCCAAGCACACAGGAGCCCTTTGGTGCAAATTCGGTAAAATGCTTCAGCGCGTAATATCTTTTGCATATTTTGTAATGGGAAAAACCGTCTGTCGCGCTTATAAGGCCGTCCGAGTAGTCAAGCCCGTTGCCTGAGTCGCAGATCTGATTTGCGGCTACCCATGCCGTCCAGCTTTCCGCGCCAAGATCACAAAGATCGCGCCCGATGATTCTGGCGGTTATGAGGGCGCCTTCAATACTGTTAATGTCATGTCTGCAAGGCAGTTCGCACCATTCGCTCATGTCAAAGCGTATATTTTTGTTTTTTGCCACGGTCCGGTTGTAAAACTCACGTCTTAAGTCTATATCGTTATCTGCGTGATACGAATGAACAGCAAAAACGCCCAAATGTTTCATGATCAGTTCATCAGCCATGAACAGGCGCAGATATTCCGGGGTGAGTCCGCCTATTTCTCCGCTTTCCGGGCCGTAGAGATAGATGTTTTCCATATTGCGCTCTTCAAGTTTTTCAGAAAAGATATGAAACAGCCTGGCAACCTCTTCGGGCTCATAGTGGCAGCCTTCCTGCCAAACGTTTTTTCCGCCCCACTTCCATTGCGGTTCGTTCACAGGGCTTATATATGTAACCGGTATGCCGTCTCTTATAAAATGCTCTGTAATGTCAAGAAAATAATCGGCGTACTTTTTGTAGTTCGCAAAAGGCAGGTTGCATGTATGGTGCATAAGACTGCCGCTTGCCTGCCCGCTGGAGGTAAACGAATAGTGAGGGGAGTTTGCAAAAAGAATGACGGTGTCTATCGTGCCTTCCCTGAGGCAGCGCTTTAAAAAAGCATATGCGTTTTTATCCCTGCTGAAATCAAATTCACCGCAGAATCCCTCTTCTTTTTCCTCGTCTTTCGGCACATAAAAGGATTCGCATCTGCGCCATGGGTTTGCAACGCGGCAGTTGGCGTCGTCCCACCCAGCGCCTATATTATATCTGTAAATATTCAGACCGAGTCCTTCTTTTCCGTAAAGCAGCCGGCTGATCTGGTCCGCCGTCTTCTCCTGAGAAATATTCTGGCTCCACCAGCAGGCAGATGCTCCGTAGCCTTTTACGGTCTGCCTTGCGTTTTTGCCGCTTAAGCTTATCTTCATGGCTCTACCTCTAAAAAATGTGCTTTTTAAGTTATAATTCCTTCTCCATATATATGTGCGGGCAGTTTTCGTCAAGATAAACGTCTCCGCTTTCAATGAATCCGAGCTTTCTGTAAAACGCTTTAGCGCGGCACTGGGCGGAAAGCGCGCACTTCTTCGCGCCTAAAGCTTTGGCCTTTTGGCAGAGAAACTGCATGATCTCGCTTCCAAGCCCGGATTTTCTGTATTCTTTTAAAACGGCCATTCTTCCTATATGATAGCTCTTTCCTCCGTCCTCGGTGAACATGCGCGCCGTGCCGGCTGCATTGCCGTCTATAAAAAGCACTGCGTGCAGACTGTTCCGGTCCGTTTCGTCAAATTCATCTCGAAAGCCCTGTTCGTTAACAAAAACGGCTGTTCTTATCCTTTTTGCCTCGTTCGGAAGACTGTTTTCATAAAGCTTGATTTCTTTCATTTTTTTACCTCTTTTCGATTTAACTTAAATATAACATGTATACCGTTATCAATCAATACTAATATTTTCTTGCATTTTAGGAATTTTTGTAGTAAAATTATTTATCATTATATAAAAGGAGAAGAAATGATGAAAAAAGTATTTAAGATCATGTCTGTGCTTCTTGCAGTTGTCGTTATCGCGGCTTCTTTTGCAGCTTGCTCAGGCGGAAATACCCAGGCAGTAAAAGTAATAAATATCAACCTTTCCGATGAAGAGTATGCTTTGGGCGTGGATAAGAACCAGCCGGAGCTTCTGGAAACGGCAAATGCTCTTATTGCAGAGATCAAGGAAAACGGAACTCTTGATGAGATCTGCAACCACTATTTTGGTGACGGCACTCCTGTCGGCGTGGAATCCGCAGTGCTTGATACTTCAAAGGATCAGCTCGTTGTTGCAACGAATGCTGAGTTTGAGCCTTTCGAGTATAAGGACGGCAATACCTTCTATGGTATTGATATGGAAATCGCCAAACTTCTTGCAGACCGTCTTGGTCAGGAGCTCGTTATCCAGGATATGAACTTTGACGCGGTTGTTCTTTCTGTTCAGCAGCAAAAGTGCGATATCGCAATGGCAGGCCTTACTGTATCAGAGGAAAGAGCGCAGCAGGTCAATTTCACCGAGTCTTATTACGAGGCATCGCAGAAGCTTATCGTAAAAGGCGATGACACAACATTTGATAACTGCCAGACAAAAGAGGATGTTGACGCTATCCTTAACGGCCTTGATTCATCCGTAAAGATCGGCGGTCAGAACGGTACTACCGGTCAGTCTTATGTTCAGGGCAGCGAGGATCTCGGCTTTGCGGGGCTTCAGGCGGAATTTGTAGGTTATTCAAACGGTTCTCTTGCCGTACAGAATCTTATAAACGGCAATGTAGATTATGTTATTATCGATGCCGCTCCGGCAGAGGCCATTACAGCGTCCATCAATGCCGTAAACTGATCCGAACATGAAAGAATCTTAACTTGAGCGACCTCGCCCCGCAAAGACGGGGCGGGGCTGTTTTAAGTATATAAAGGAATTGTTATGCAGAATTTTGATAAAAAATTTGATGTTTTTCTTCAGAGCTTTATTGACGGGGGCGGTTATAACGACGTTATTACCGGTCTGAAAAATACGATGATCATAGCCGTTGCAGGCCTTATCATAGGCATTATCCTGGGCACCCTTATAGGCGCTGTCAGGGTGGTACCGAAAACCAATCCGTTCATCAAAGTGCTGGATAAGATCTGCGGCCTCTATGTTTCGCTTTTCAGGGGAACGCCTATGGTTGTGCAGCTTCTTGTATTTTACTATGTCCTTATGCCGTTATTCGGATTGCATATGAATCCGGTCACGGTTTCTGCCGTGGTATTCGGAATGAATTCGGGTGCATATGTTTCTGAAATTATGCGCGCCGGCATACTTTCCGTCGACCCCGGACAGATGGAGGGCGGCCGTTCTGTAGGCTTAAGTTACAGCACTACCATGATGAAGATTGTTATACCTCAGGCGATAAAAAATATTCTTCCAACCCTAGGCAATGAGTTTATCTCACTTATAAAGGAAACTTCCGTTGTAAGTTTCGTTGGCGCTATGGATCTTTATGTTGCGTTCAACAGAATGGGATCAAATAACTATGAATTTATGGTGCCGTATCTTATTATGGCCGTGATCTACATCGTAATCGTATTTGTGATCTCAATGCTTATAAAACTAATGGAAAGGAGCCTTCGTAAAAGTGATAAAAGTATGTAATCTCAAAAAAAGCTTCGGAGACAATCTTGTGCTTAAAGGCATTGATTATGAGATAAAGCAGAATGAAAAGATCGTTGTTATCGGTCCTTCCGGCTCAGGCAAAAGCACTTTTTTAAGATGCCTTAATCTGCTTGAGACCCCAACAGAAGGCGAGGTTTGGTTTGACGGCAAACTGATCAATGATAAGAAAACCGATATCAATGAAGTGCGCAAGCATATGGGCATGGTTTTTCAGCATTTCAATCTCTTTAACAATAAAACCATTCTTGAAAATATCACTCTCGCTCCGGTCCATCATAAGCTTATGAGCAAGGAGGAAGCAAAGGAAAAGGCGCTTTCCCTGCTGAGGCGGGTAGGCCTTGAGGATAAGGCGGATGCTTATCCGTCCAGCCTTTCCGGCGGCCAGAAACAAAGAGCCGCTATTGTGCGTTCGCTTGCTATGAATCCCAAGGTGATGCTTTTTGACGAACCCACCTCCGCGCTTGATCCTGAAATGGTAGGGGAGGTCTTGCAGGTCATGAAAGACCTTGCGGACGAAGGCATGACTATGGTTGTGGTAACTCACGAAATGGGCTTTGCAAGGGAAGTTGCGTCAAAGGTCCTTTTTATGGATGACGGAATGATCCGGGAGGAAAATACTCCGAAGGAATTCTTTACAAATCCTCAAAATCCCCGGTTGCGTGATTTCCTTTCAAAAGTTCTTTAAACCGCAGATCCATATAAACAAAAGCGCTGTCTGGCCAAACAGGCTCAGACAGCGCTTTTTTGCTGAAGAATATCAAACGGATCTGCTTTAGCGTATCAGTCAACCGTAAATTTTTGGGCGTCTTTGGAGTGGGCGGCAAAGAACTGCAGCATCTCGTCTATACATTCTCTTGCATATGACGGAGAGGGGTCAAGCACGGAAAATACATGAGGCAGTTTCCTTCCGGAATATTTGCCTTTAAAATCATGCAGCTTGTTTTCCACTCCCAGCCTGTCAAGCGTTTTCTTCATTTTGTATGCATGACTGTGAAGAAAATCACCGGAAGAGGTGACTATGTAAAACGGCGGCATGTTTTTGACGCCGATCCGGTCTACATTCATATATTTGTAGTATTTGCTGCTTTTGTACTTTTTGCCGAGCAGTTCAGGCAGATTTATATTCATTATCAGATTGGGACTGATAAGATCTGCCGCCGGCGATACTGCGCCTACGGCCCTGAATCTAATAAGAGGCTCACTTATGCAGAAATCCTGCCTTAAAATAAAGGAGCTTGAGATCGCTGCGGCACAGAAGGCGTAATGCCCGCCTGCCGAATCTCCTGTAAGAAAGCAATCGTCTGTATCGGCAGGGTAATTCTTTGCCGCGCCGCTTATCCACTCAAAGGCAGCGAAGATATCTTCTATCTGGTCTTTGAATCTGTATTCGCCGGCAAGACGGTAGTTGAGGTTGAACACGCAGTATCCGCGCGAAGCAAGACTTATGCAGTAGTTTTTGTTTATCTCCTTGCTGCCGGCCATCCAGCCTCCGCCGTGAATGTCGATGATAACCGGGAGCTTTTCTTTTGCCCCTTCGGGATAGTATACATCCAGCGTGTGTTCTTTCAAATCATCCGCAAGATATGGCAGATTGGTCTTTTGTACAACACCGCCTGCCGGAGTCTGAAGACGGATCCTTTTGTAATCGTTTTTTTCATTCCCTTTCCAGAAGAGCTTCAATACAGGAGTAAAAAAAGCCATCTTTTCACCTCGTATGTTAATCTGTTTGCAATTATTCTATCATATGCTTCGCCGTATGTAAATAAAACACGGCATGAATTATGCCGCGTTTATTACTCTTTCTATAAACGGTTCAACCTCTTTCATCTCCAGTTCAAGCACCATAGCGATTTCACTGTGGATGATATTCTGCGCCTTTCTGTAATATTTTTCATCCGAAACGGAAAGGTTTTTACCTGTCTCTTCCAGTTTTAGTTTCTGCTCGTGCAGTGTTTTCAGAAGTTTAAGAAGATCTTTCCTGTCAGCCGTATTGATGATCTTTCTGTATTCCTCCCGGCGCATATTCGCATTATCGTTCCAGATGTTTTCACAGTAGGGAATGGATCTGATCATTTCCATAATTTCATCTCTGGAAAGTACCTTTTTCATTTTTCCTGTCAGTATCTCGTTATCTACGGGCACAAAAATCGTTTCCCTTGCATCAAAAAAAGGAGAAAGTATATAATAGATTCTTGTTTCCCTTGAAAACTTTTCTTCTTTAATATCCGTTATCTCGCATGCGCCGTTTGCGCCGTAAACGAATACATCGCCTATTTTATACATTGCGTCCCTCCAATTTTATTACGAAGCGTAAAATACGCTTTACCAAATATTGTCTACAAATTTATTATAACACATTTTTCTCTGATTTAACAGAAAAAATTTACATAAAGTAGAAAAAATCTTGCCATAATAATTAATTTGCTGATGAAAAAATATTGTGAATAAAGGTTGAAATATAAATTAAGATTATGTTAAAATAATTTATAATATAATATAAATTTTTTAAGGAGCGCGGTTTTATGAAAAAAAGGCTCATATCTCTGATCGCTGCCATGCTGATTTTTACAGCGGCGGGCTTTTGTGCTTTTTCGGCTTACGCTGCTGAAAGTGCGCCTGCTTCTCAGAGTGTTCGGTCGTCGATCGGTGCAAACGAGTATCATATGAATTACAACAGCCAGATGGCGGTCGGCACAAAGCAGCAGATCCAGGTTATTATCAGTTCCGGTCAGTCCGCTCCGGATCCGTCGTTCAGATCAAGCAACAATTCTGTTGCTACGGTTACTTCAAAGGGAGTTGTCACGGCTAAAGGTACCGGTAGTGTCAATATTACCTATTCGCCGGACGGCAATTCAAGCAAAAGCATAAGTATTAACGTTAAGGCAATGCCAAGCAGTATTTCGCTTGCTTCAACCAACAGATCGCTTAATGAGGGTCAGAGTTTCAATCTGAATGCCAAACTCAATTCCTCAGCTTATCCCTGCAAAATAAGATATACGTCTTCTAACAGCAATATTGCTTCTGTTTCTTCCTCCGGAACCGTTACTGCAAAGGGAGAGGGAAAAGCGGTGATCACTGCGATTACCGAAAACGGCGTGCGCGCAACGTGTACGGTATACGTTTATTCAAACAGCGGCATTTCCCTTAATAAAAACTCTGCCAAAGTAGCAATGGATTACGATAATGTTGAAAAGGTCATTTACGGCACCAGTGTGCGTGGAAGGGATCTGGAGGCTTATATCATCAACGGCAGCGGAAACAACAGTAAAACCATTTTCTGTACTTTTGCAGTTCACGGCTTTGAAGACAATTATGCCCATGACGGCAAAGTTCTTGTTGAATGCGCAAACGATCTGATTTCCTATTTCGCAAAGAATCCTTCCTACTTAAAGGATTACAGGATCGTTATAGTTCCGTGCGCCAATCCGGACGGCACTATTGACGGCGTCAATAATCTGCGCACCGGTTCATCTGCTTTCGGCAGATGTACGGCGGCGCATGTGGATATGAACCGCGATTTTATCTCCGGGCAGTTCAGGGCGCAGGAGAGCCGTGCGCTTCGCGATCTTATGAAGAAGTACAAGATGAATACTTTTATAGATTTCCACGGTTGGCTCAACTCCGTTCTGGGCAACGGAACTCTGGTTGATATCTTCAGAAGCACGAACGGTATTTCAAGGGATCAGACGGGTACATACGGCACTTCGTCAGGCTACATTTTCGGTTGGGCAAATGCAAATCTCGGCGCGCGTTCCGCCCTGGTTGAATTTAAAAGTCCGTCGGCCTGCAATTATTTAAATGTTGCCAAAGGCATTCAGCGGGCTGTTGACGGAAGTTACCATCCGTCCTCCTCTTCTTCCATTGTATATGAATACAGCGGTTCCATTCCGGCAGTGAATAATGTAAGGTCTACATCCGTCTCAACAGATAATCTTGCTTTGAAGTGGGATTCCGTTTCGGGCGCAAAAGGTTATCAGATCCAGTTCAGCAAAGACGGGGTCAACTGGAGCTCAACGGAAGTATTCGGGTCTACGAGCATCACAATTAAGGGCCTTGATCCCGGAGTGGCTTATAAATTCAGAGTCAGGGGATTTACCTATTCCGGCAATGTCAGAACATACTCAACACACTTCTCTTCCTGGGTAACTATAAATACAAAGCCGGATTCGGTTTCCGGATTTAAAGCTTCAGGCAGAAGCAGTGACGGTTCGGGTATTATCCTAAACTGGACTCAGAAACTCAATGCTGACGGATATAATATCTATCAGTCCAAAAACGGCAGCTGGGTAAAGATCGCTACTCTTGAGGGTTCCATGAGCGCGAATTACAGAGTTCCCACAACGGCGAATTCAAAGTATTCCTTTGCAATAGAAGCATACAAGGGAAGCTCTTCAAATACCGGCGCGCGCGCAACATACACAACGTATTCTTCGGCTCCGGCTCCGGATAATTTTACGGCAAATGCCGTTTCAGCAAATAAGATCCGAGTTACATGGAGCGCGAAATCAGGTGTGGGTTGCTATATTCAGATCGCTACGGACAGCGCGTTTACCAAAAATGTGGAGACGTTTTACGTTGCCGCAGGCAAAAGTTCTTATGAAATATCCACAAAACAGTACAGTAAAAATTATTATGTAAGGATCCGTTCCTGCCGCGTTTATTCTTCCGAAGAGATATGCGGAGGATATTCCGGCGCTGTTTCAACGGCAAACAGTCTGTTCAGGCCGGAGAACCTGAAAGTGTACGCCCGGGGAGACGGAGGCACCGATCTGTATCTCAGCTGGAATAAAGTAAGCGATGCGGACGGGTATAATATTTATATTGTATCCGGCGGAAAGAGAATCTTGAAGGGTACAACTGACGGCACCAGATTCACATTCACGGATCTGACTGCTTCCTATGTGTATGATGTTGTAGTTGAAGCGTATAACAGCAAAGCTAAATCATCAAGCCTGACCACCAGTGTGTGCGCGGCCCCTGCACAGGTGCAGGAAGTCAGCGCCTCGCTTACGGATTCCGGTTCGGTAACCGTATCATGGAGCAAGACCTCCTGCCACGGCTATTACATTCAGTGGGCGGCTAACAGCACGTTCACAAGTCATGTAAATGGGGTATATGTAAGCGGAAGTTCTAAAACGAGCTATACGATAGATCTTCCTTCAAATGCGCAGAATTACTATGTTCGCGTAAGAGCATATAAGGATTATAACAGCGAGCGTATCGGCGGTGATTATTCCGAGGCGCTTCGTCTCAGAGGCCTGATGAGAGCAGCAAACGGCTTTCATGTTTATGCGCGCGGAGACGGCGGCACGGATCTGTATCTTGACTGGAATGATGTTTCCGGTGCGGACGGATACAGGGTATATATCGTTTCCGGAAACACAGATGTTTTCAAGGGAACCACAACTTCAAGCAGGTTTACATTTACGGATCTTGTTCCGTCTTGGGAATATGATGTAAAAGTGGTTGCATATAATGATGACAGCAGAGTGACTGCAACTTACAGGATATGTGCCGCTCCCGCTCAGGTTAAAAACGTATCCGCAAATGCCGTCGGCAATAAGATTACTGCTTCCTGGAGCAGTACCACAAGTCACGGTTATCTTATCCAGTGGTCAACCAGTGAAAACTTTAGCACAGTAGTAGGCAGTGCAACCGTAAACGGTTCAGATACAAAGAACTATACAATCAATGTCTCGGATCCAGAGAAATATTATGTAAGAGTCAGAGCGTGGAAGAGCTTCAGCGGCTCAACGGTTTACGGTGATTTCAGCAGCGCACAGGCAGCTGTTGTTAAACCCGGTGCTCCCGGCGGATACAATGTATATGCACGCGGAGATGGCGGTACTGACCTGTACCTTGAATGGAACAGATCTACGGATGCAGACGGATACAGAGTATATATCCTGTCCGGGGACAAAGAGATACTCAAAGGCACAACTTCCGGAAACAGATTTACATTCACGGATCTTACTCCGTCCTGGGAGTATAAGGTGATGGTTGTAGCATTCAATGAGAACGGCTCAGCATCCTCAAAAACTACCGTATGCGCGGCTCCTTCGTCTGTAGAGGGCCTTTCTGTTCAGAGCGAAGGAGATACGCTCCGTGCGTCTTGGAGCGGCACCACCTGCCACGGTTATCTTATTCAGTGGTCCGCGAGCGAAAACTTCAGTACGGTAGCTGGCAGTGCGGTGATAAACGGTTCAGACACAACGGATTATACGTTAAAAGTTTCAGATGCCGGTGATTATTATGTAAGAGTACGCGCGTGGAAAAATTACAGCGGTTCCCAGGTCTTCGGTGACTTTTGTGCTCCTGAGAACGCGGCCGGTTAACTGAATTTTGATTATAAAAAAATGCTTGAACATTTTGTTCAAGCATTTTTTATACCGCTTATTGGTTTTGCTCTTCTTTTTTCTTATAATACTGAGCTTTTATCAGCTGAAAACTCTCTTCGCTTATATCGTGCTCGATCTTGCAGGAATCCTGATATGCGATATCCTCAGGCGTACCGAGCTGCATAAGAAATCCGGCAATAATATTGTGCCTTTCATATATCTTTTCAGCGATCTCCCGTCCCTTGTCCGTCAAAGTAATATCGCCGTTGTCGTCTATAGAAACGTACCCGTCCTCCCTGAGGTTTTTCATGTAAACCGAAACGGAAGGCTTTGAAAATCCCATTTTGTTGCTGATGTCTATACAGCGGCAATAGCCTTTCTGACTATGGATCACAAGTATCGTTTCAAGATAGTTTTCAGCACTCTCCTTTATCTGCATAATACACTCACCTCAAATAAGTATATTAGCACAAATCCAAACGGATTTCAATTTATTTAAAACAAAACCCTGAATTCAAACTTTCTTCCGCAGTGCGGGCATGTTGCAATATGTCTGCCTTTAACTTTTTTCATTCTTAAAACGCTTTTACAGCCGGGGCAGGTCCTGAAAACATGCGTCTTTCTGAATTTCCATCTGTTGCTCAAAAGTTTAAAGCGCTTTTTAAAAATCCCCTCAAATTTAAGCCAGTTTTCATTCTCTCTGCGTCTGTTTTCAATTTTTTTAGAAAACACTCTTAAAAAAGCAAATATGAAAATGCCCCAGCCTATAACTGAAAAAATCGTGTAGAATATGCCGTCAACAGCCCTGCCGAGTATAAGCGCAAGAATGATAGCGGCAAAATAAAACCACAATAGAGCTCTGTAAAGCCGGTCTATACCATATCTGCCATACATAAATCTCTGGAATTTTACTGCAAGATCTGAAAAAAACTTTTTCATGATTGGTTCCGTTCTTTCATAATTGTTTAAATAAAATCATTGTTTACAGACGGGTATTCACACGCCGTCTGTCAGTTGACCTGGGAATCTCCGGTCCTTTCACCGAAATATATCCCGTAATCCTCGCCTCCGGAATCTCCGTATTCGGCATAGCTTTCGCTGTAACCGGAATTCGGCTGCTGTTCGGGATCGTATCCGTTGTTGTTTCTGTAACCCACGCCGGCGCTGAAAAGGGCGGATATCAAATAAAAAACAAGTCGTATAACTATAAGAAATACAATAAATTTAAATATTCTTGAAAGGCATCCGCCGTTGCGTACGGAATAAACCCTTGTGGTGCGGTTGCTGTTTTCATCTTCCGATTCATCGAATTCCGCAAATCCGCTGAAGGGATTTACGAACCCCCCCTGTGCGCTCATTCTTATCCGGTCGTAAGTCGCGCGGTATGTGTAATTTTCAGGAGCCATGGCGCAGGCCTGCTGTATGTGAGAAAGCGAAATGTCGCGCCGTCCCGCACCGAAGTTGGCAAGCGCGGAAAGATAGTACCACTGCGCGGTTCGGTCCTCAATATTATTAAGCAGATTCAGCGCCTGAGTGAACTGGCGGTTGTTGATAAACTGCGCGATTGAGGTATAATAGTCCGGAGCGGATGACGCGCCCCTTCTGTTCTGTTGTGCGCTGCTGTATCCGTATCCGCTCTGATTTGCTCCGCCGTTTTTGATCTGGTCAAACGCTGCATTTATTTCCGCCATCTTTTCAGCGGCATGTTTGTCATTCGGATTAAGGTCTGGGTGATATTTCTTGGCAAGCTTTTTATATGCTTTTGCGCATTCTTCTTCTGATGCGCCGTCGGGCACACCCAACACCTTATATGGATTCGTTATCATATTTCTCCTTTTGGTTTTAGTTTTCATTAAGTTATCATATAATTATTGACTTTGTGTTAATAACTTGTAACAAATCCGCAAATCCGCTCTTGAAATCTGACGTTTTGTTTGGTAATATTAGGGTAATAGGTTATACGGAGGTTGGCTATGGATTTTATGCTTCTGACTGTGGGCGATTCAATCGATAAGATCTTTTACGGCTTTGATATTGCCGTTTTTGAATTCTTTGCAGGTATCCAAAATTCTTTTTTTACATTTCTTGCAAAGTTTTTTACTTCTTTCGGTGATGAAGCTTTTGTTATACCCATGGTCGTTCTGGGTATCGTTCTGATGTTTTTCAAAAAAACAAGGAAATACGGGTTTGCTCTTGTTTTTGCAATACTTGTGGGTACTATCGTTACAAACGTTATAGCAAAGCCTGCCGTTCTCCGGATAAGGCCTTACAATACGCTTCAGGACATAGATTTTTACTGGCAGGCGTATCTTGGCGCGGGCTCGCTCAGCGAGGCGGATTATTCTTTCCCGAGCGGTCATACTACCGCCGCGTTTGAAATCGCTGTTTCCATGTTCCTTGTTTTCAGAGCTGACGGAAAGAAAAAAATCGCCTGGGTCTTCCCGGTACTTGCTGCATGCACTATGGGAAGCCGTGTATATCTTATGGTGCACTATGCAACGGACGTTATTGGCGGAATGATCATCGGCACGCTTTCCGGTATTGCCGGTTATTATATTATGAAGGGTTTAATGTACCTGATTGCAAACGTAAAACCGTTTACGGCTCTTGATAAGCTTGACCTTGCCAAGACGGGATTCCTTAAATGGACATCGGGCAGAGCGGGCGCCGCAGTAGTTGCGGCAGCCGTGGTCGGAATCTTCCTTTATTCCTTTATTCCGGTTCTAAGTGAGGGCGGGGAGGATGTTGTACGCTGTGCTTATAATGAAGAATATGACTGCTATAATGCCGCCCGTGTGGACGATGAAGATTATCCTCCGATAGACGGGAAGGAGTACTGCAAGATCCACTGGCAACAGATTATGGGTGAAGAGTAAAATTTAACAGTGCTGATTATTCTGCGGAATTAAGATCTTTTGAACGGGATTTTAATTCCGCTTTTTTCTTTCATTCATAGTATGATACGGGTGATAACTTTGCATACTTTAAGCCTTTGTATGATCGTTAAGAATGAAGAAAAAACACTGCCGCGCTGCTTGGATAGCGTGAAGGGGATTTTTGATGAGATCATAATTGTAGATACAGGAAGTACGGATGCAACTGCAGAAACAGCCAAAAAATATACCGGTAATGTATATGATTTTGATTGGTGTGATGATTTTTCCGCCGCTCGCAATTACGCGTTTTCAAAAGCTACGGGCGATTATATCATGTGGCTTGACGCTGATGACGTTATTCTTGAATCTGATTATAATGATCTTGTTTTGCTGAAAAACAGCCTTGACGGCAGTGCCGATGTGATCATGATGCCCTATAATACCGCTTTTGATGATGCCGGCAGACCGTCGTTTTCATTTTTTCGCGAAAGAATATTTAAACGAAACTGCGGATTTAAATGGAAAGGCAGGGTGCATGAGGCTGTTGAATACGCAGGTAAGATTATTTATTCAGACGCTGCCGTTACTCATAAAAGTGTCAAAACGGAGTATACGGAAAGAAATCTTAATATTTATTTAACACAGGAGAAACTGGGAGAACCTTTTACGCCGCGGGATCAGTTTTATTTCGGCCGCGAACTTTATTATCACCGCCATTATTCCCTTGCGGCATCGGTCCTTACAGATTTTCTTGATGAAAATTGCGGCTGGGCAGAAAACAATATTGAAGCGTGTAAAATCCTTTCGTTCTGCCTGAAAGAAACAAAAGGCGCTCAGGCCGCGCTCAAAGCTCTTTTCCGTTCCTTCATCTATGATGCTCCGCGGGCAGAGATCTGCTGTGAAGCGGGAAAGATCTTTTTGGAATTAAACGAAAGCCGTACAGCCGCATACTGGTACGAACGGGCTCTTGCTTCAGTGCCGCCTGAGCAGAGCGGAGCATTTATAGACCGTGCCGCTTACGGATTTATTCCGGCAATACAGCTTGCCGTTTGCTATGACCGCCTTGGCGATCTTCGCAAGGCCGCGTATTATAATGAGATCGCCGGCAGTTACAGACCTGAATCAAAAGAGTTTCTTTATAATAAAAACTATTTTGACTCAGTTTTAAGTAACGGAAAATAATTTTTCAAATATAATGATAACGGATACATTAATTTGTATCAACTTGAAAAATTCAGGGTGGATTAAGATAATATGACTCATTATAAAGGATTTGACAGAGATTCTGTTTGTTCCTCCTGCTCGCAGCGCAAAGAGTGCAGCTGTTGCTTTTGCTGTAAAGGCGACACCGGAGCTACAGGTCCAACAGGTCCAACAGGGCCGGCCGGCGGTCCCACCGGACCTACGGGGGCCACAGGTGCAACAGGTGCTACCGGAGCGCAGGGCCCGGTGGGTGCTCAGGGCCCTATTGGTTTAGCCGGTGAGACAGGAGCCACGGGAGCAACAGGAGCCACGGGCGTTACCGGTAATACCGGTCCTACGGGCCCGACCGGAGCTACCGGTGCTACTGGCGTAACCGGAGTGACAGGCGCAACAGGTCCCACAGGCGCAACAGGTCCCACAGGCGCAACAGGTCCCACGGGTCCAACAGGTCCAACAGGTCCCACAGGTCCAACAGGTCCCACGGGTCCAACAGGTCCCACAGGCGTAACGGGAGTTTCCGGGCCGACCGGGCCTACAGGAGCCACGGGCGCAACAGGACCTACTGGCGCTACCGGCGAAGCGGGAACAGACGGCGTTACTGGTGCTACCGGACCAACAGGCGCAACAGGCGCAACGGGTGTTTCCGGAACAGATGGTGCAACAGGTCCTACTGGACCAACAGGTGCTACGGGTGCAACAGGTCCTACCGGACCTACTGGTGCAACGGGTGCAACAGGCGCCACAGGAGCAACGCTTGCGTCAAGTGCTGTAACGGCGCATAATTTTGCCGTTCAGGATTCCAATGCTACTGTTCCTTATTCATTTGCAACAACTCCCACATTGTCAGGCACGGCTCTTTCTCATGTTAATGGTTCGGCTGATGTGCTTATCAATGAACCCGGCATTTATCAGATAAATTACAACAGTGTTATCACTTCAAAGTGCAAAACCAATTTTCCGAACACTTATACCGTAAGAATCGAGCAGAACGGTTCCCCGGTTGACGGAGCGGTCTTTTCCCACAGCTTTCTGGCTCCGAAGCAGACGATCACTGCGGTGATCTCCGTACCGGTTGTTATCAATTCTGTTCCTACAGTGATCAATGCTGTTCCAAGCTCCAATAACTACGACTCGGAGGAGTCCTCGCTTAATATTCTGTTTATAGGCGGGATCTGAGTAATTAAAAATGTGCAGTTTTGCTCATAAAAACATGTGTTATATTTGTTTTTTCGCACTTCCGAAAGGAAGTGCGTTTTTTTTTACAAAAAAAAACGTTGTGCAACCCTACGATTTTTATTAAAAAAATTTGTGAAAAATAACGAAAAAATTTTTTAAACTTTTTTTGTGTTATATATTGACAAATCTTATGCTGTTTTATATAATATACAGGTCTGCGAAAAGGTTCATATTATAATATATAATATATTGTTTTCGCAATGATATGCGATGATGCCGGAGGTGGCGCTTTACCCAGAGCGGGAATTTCGGCGGAGTATGTCCGATTTTAAACCGGGCGAAATTATACTGATTTTCATTCCTTTGTGCAGATAGCTTGCGTATGTCTGCTGCTGCGCGAAGGCTGCCCGAATGATATGCCGTCATTCGGTTTTTAAATGAGCGGCCTTGAAACACGCGGGTGGGTGGAATGATAAATCCGGTAAAGTCTCGCACCAATATTTTTCAGGAGGAAAAGTAAATGGCAGCAAGCAAAGTGAAGATCCGCATCAGGCTTAAAGGCTATGACCACAGCCTTGTTGATCAGGCAGCTGAAAAAATCGTAGAAACTGCAAAAGCCACTGGCGCGCAGGTAAGCGGCCCCATTCCGCTTCCTACGGAAAAAGAAGTTATCACGATCCTCAGAGCCGTTCACAAGTACAAGGACAGCCGTGAACAGTTTGAGCAGAGAACACACAAAAGACTCATCGATATCCTCAGACCTTCAAATAAAACTGTTGAAGCGCTGACGAATCTTGAGCTCCCGGCAGGCGTAGACATAGAGATCAAACTCTGATCGCGCTTGACGAGGTCAAGTTGGGAGACCAACCAATAACCAAGGAGGAAAAATAATGAAAAAAGGAATTATCGGAAAAAAGATCGGCATGACCCAGATCTTCGATGAAAACGGCAAGGTTATCCCTGTTACCGTTATTGAAGCAGGTCCGTGCGTAGTAACTCAGAAGAAGACCGTTGAAAACGACGGCTATGACGCCGTTCAGGTCGGCTTCGGCGACGTTAAGATGAACAAGCTTAACAAGCCTCTTAAAGGCCATTTTGCTAAAAACGACGTTGCTCCCAAGAAAACTCTTAAGGAGTTCCGCCTGGAGGATTGTTCGGCGGTGAATGTGGGCGACATTATCAAGGCAGATACCTTTGCAGAGGGCGAAGTAGTGGACGTTAAGGGCACGTCAAAGGGCCACGGAACTGCTGGCGCGATCAAGCGCTGGAACTTCTCCAGACTTCGTGAGTCTCACGGTACAGGCCCCAACGCACGTCATCAGGGTTCACTCGGTGCGTGTTCAAGTCCTTCAAGAGTATTCAAGGGCAGAAAGATGGCAGGTCATTACGGTCACGAAACAGTAACCATTCAGAATCTTAAGGTTGCTAAGGTGGATAACGAAAACAACCTTATCGCCGTTAAGGGAGCCGTTCCCGGACCCAAGGGCGGAATCGTTGTTATTGCAGACGCTGTTAAAGCTTAAGGAAAGGAGAGATTATAATGGCACAGGTTCAGGTTTATAACCAGGAAGGCCGCAAAACTTCAAAGCTTGATCTTGCGGATTCCGTTTTCGGCATTGAGCCGAACAAATATGCAATGCATCTTGCTGTTGTAAGCTATCTTGCTGCACAGCGCCAGGGCACTCAGTCAACTCTCACTCGTTCCGAAGTTTCAGGCGGCGGTGCTAAGCCTTGGAGGCAGAAGGGAACAGGCCGTGCCCGTCAGGGCTCAACCAGAAGTCCTCAGTGGACGCACGGCGGTATCGCTCTCGGCCCCAAGCCAAGAAAATATAAGGTAAATGTAAATAAGAAGGTTAGAAGACTTGCTATGAAGTCCGCGCTTTCTTCAAAAGTTGCAGAGTCAGAGATGCTTGTAGTGAACAAGATAGAGCTTGAGGAGATCAAAACAAAGGCAGTTGCCGAAATGCTTTCCAAGCTCAAGACCGGCAAAAAGGTGCTTATCGTTCTGCCGGAGAATAACGAAACGATTTATAAAAGCGCCCGCAACATCAAGGGTGTTAAGGTCACAACGGTAAACACACTTTGCGTTTACGATATCCTTAATTGCAGCAATCTTGTTGTTCTTAAGGACGCGGCCAAGAAGATTGAGGAGGTATATGCGTAATGAAAACAGCTCATGACATTATCCTGAAGCCTATCATTACAGAAGAGTCTATGACAGGGCTTGTTGTTAAAAAGTATACCTTCAAGGTAGCGAAGGATGCCAATAAGATACAGATAGCCAAGGCGATCGAAGAGGTTTTCCCCGGAACGAAAGTGGCAAAGGTAAATACCATGAACGTACGCGGCCATGAGCGCCGTCAGGGCATGAACAAGGGCTACACACCTTCCTGGAAAAAGGCAATCGTTACACTTGCGGAGGATTCAAAGGAAATTGAATTCTTCAACGATATGATGTAATCCGGTTTCTATTACATTTATATATTAGAGAAATTTCGAATGATGAGGTATGAAGAGTGCCATCTCTTCGCAAAGTTATTCAGAAAGGAAAAATAATAATGGCTATAAAGAATTACAAGCCGACCACTCCTTCAAGAAGGAATATGTCGGTAACAGATTATTCTTCCCTCTCTAAAGTTGCTCCTGAAAGGTCCTTGCTTGAGCCCATCAGCAAAAAATCAGGCCGTAACTCTTACGGAAGAATAACCGTACGTCACCGCGGCGGCGGAAACAGAAGAAAATACCGCGTGATCGATTTCAAGAGACAGAAGTTCGATGTGCCCGCAACGGTAAAAACGATCGAATACGATCCGAACCGCTCGGCTCATATCGCTCTTATTCAGTATGAAGACGGAGTCAAGAGCTATATCCTTGCTCCGGAAGGCCTCAAAGTAGGCGCAACGGTGGTTGCAGGCCCTGAGGCTGATATCGTAGCGGGCAATGCGCTTCCGCTCAAGAATATCCCTGTCGGAACAATTATCCACAATGTAGAGCTTTATCCCGGAAGAGGCGCTCAGCTTGCACGTTCAGCTGGCAACAGCGCTCAGCTTATGGCTATCGAAGGCCCTTATGCGTTGCTCAGGCTCCCGTCCGGCGAGCTTCGCAACGTCCCGGTTGACTGTATGGCAACGATCGGCGTTGTAGGAAATACCGATCACGCTAACGTCAAGATCGGTAAGGCCGGCCGCAAGCGCAATATGGGCTGGAGGCCAACCGTCCGCGGTTCTGTTATGAACCCGAACGATCACCCCCACGGCGGCGGTGAAGGCAAATCACCTATCGGCCGTCCCGGTCCTGTTACACCTTGGGGCAAACCTGCTCTTGGTTATAAGACACGCAACAGGAAAAAAGCTTCCAATAAGATGATCGTAAGACGTCGTAACGGTAAATAAGAGGAAAGGAGAAGATTAGATGAGTAGAAGTACTAAAAAAGGCGCTTATGTTGAAGAAAGCCTTTATAAAAAGGTAGCCGCTCTCAATGAAAAGGGCGATAAGCAGGTTATCAAGACCTGGTCAAGAAGTTCAACTATCTTCCCTGAGTTCGTAGGACACACGTTTGCTGTTCATGACGGTAGAAAGCATGTTCCTGTTTATGTAACTGAGGATATGGTTGGTCACAAACTCGGCGAGTTCGCTCCCACAAGAACGTTCCGCGGCCATGCAGGCTCAAAAACAACGAAGTAATTGAAAGGAGAATTAAACTATGGAAGCAACAGCTAAGGCAACATATGTTCGTATTTCTCCGAGAAAGGTACAGATCGTTCTTGATCTGATCAGAAATCAACCTTGCGATAAGGCAATGGCTATCCTTAAGCACACACCAAAGGCTGCAACAGAGCCTCTTGCAAAGGTTCTTAAGTCTGCCATGGCAAATGCGGAGAACAACAATAATATGGACGTATCAAGACTGTATGTAAGCTACTGCAATGTAACCGCGGGCCCCACTCTTAAAAGGATCCGTCCCAGAGCTCAGGGCAGAGCATACAGAATCAATAAGAGAACATCACACATTACCATTACCGTTTCGGAAATGGAAGACTAAGCGAGGAGGAAAAGTTAGATGGGACAGAAATGTAATCCAACCGGTTTAAGAATCGGCGTTATCAAGAACTGGGACTCTCGCTGGTACGCTAAAAAGGCTGATTTCGGCAATACCCTTGTTGAGGATCACAACCTTCGCAAGTATTTGCTTGAGACCCTGAAAAGCGCGGGTGTTCCAAAAGTAGAGATCGAGCGTGACGCTAAGCGCGTAAGAATCAATATTCACTGCGCCAAGCCGGGCATGGTTATCGGCAAGCAGGGCGCTGAGATTGATAAACTCAAGGCTATATGCGCCAAGAAACTCGGCAAAAAGAATGATGAAGTTTTCATCAATATCATAGAGATCAAGCAGCCGGATCTGAATGCAACTCTTGTTGCGCAGAGCATTGCTACTCAGCTTGAAAAGCGTGTTTCATTCCGCCGTGCGGTTAAGCAGGCAATCCGAAACACGATGAGATGGGGAGCTCGCGGTATCAAGGTTCAGGTGTCCGGACGTATCGGCGGAGCCGAAATCGCTCGTTCCGAAACATATAAGGAAGGCACGATCCCGCTTCAGACAATCCGCGCGGATATCGATTACGGTACTGCGGAGGCTGCAACAACCTATGGCCGCATCGGCGTAAAAACTTGGATCTATCAGGGCGAGGTTCTGCGTGAAAGCAGAAACAAGCCGCAGAGAAGAAACAACTACTCCCGCCGCAGAGATAATAACAGAGATAACTACAGAGGCGGCAGGCGCAGGGAAGGAGGAAATCACTAATGCTCTTACCAAAGCGTGTTAAGCACCGTAAGCAGCACAGGGGTCGTATGACCGGTGAGGCTACAAGGGGCAATAAGGTAACTTACGGCCAGTACGGTCTTCAGGCTACTGAGCCTGCATGGATAACGGCAGCTCAGATCGAGGCAGCCCGTATCGCCATGACCCGTTATACAAAGCGTGGCGGTCAGGTATGGATTAAGATTTTCCCCGATAAGCCGATCACGGCAAGGCCGGCGGATACCCGTATGGGTAAAGGTAAAGGTAACGTCGACTACTGGGTAGCAGTCGTTAAGCCGGGCAGAGTTATGTTTGAGCTTGGCGGCGTTGATGAGGTTGTGGCGCGCGAGGCTATGCGTCTTGCGGCAAACAAACTTCCTATCAAATGCAGATTCATCACTAAAGAAGAGGGAGGCGAGCAGTAATGAAAGCAGCTGAAATAAAGAAGCTCAGCGCTGAACAGCGCGCGGCTAAGCTTGCGGAGCTTAAAGAAGAGCTCTTTAATCTTCATTTCCAGCAGGCTATCAACCAGCTCGACAATCCCATGAGAATCAAAGCTGTAAGAAAAGATATCGCACGCATCAAAACAGTTGAGCGCGAGATCGAGCTTGCAGACTCAAATTCTTAAGATAGGAGGTAGTTTATTATGAGCGAAAGAAACCTCAGAAAAACAAGAGTTGGTATAGTATCAAGCGATAAGATGGATAAGACCGTTGTTGTTACGATTAAGGACAGGGTACGCCATCCGCTTTACGGAAAGATCATCAACCGCACGGTTAAATACAAGGCGCATGATGAGGAAAATGCCTGCGGTGTAGGCGATAAGGTTCTTATTATGGAGACCCGCCCGCTCAGCAAGGATAAGAGATGGCGCGTTGTAGAAGTTATTGAAAAGGCTAAGTAATCATTACGAATTACATTGCTTTTAAGAATAATTTAGTTTTATAAAATAATAACTGCAAGATGCAAAGTGTTATTTTGCAGTACGAAGGAGGAAAATGCTGTGATACAACAGGAAAGCCGTCTTAAAGTTGCAGACAATACCGGCGCGAAAGAGCTTCTTTGCATCCGCGTGCTCGGCGGCTCCGGCAGAAGATATGCAAACATCGGTGATGTTATCGTTGCTTCTGTCAAGAAAGCAGCCCCAAACGGCGTTGTTAAAAAAGGCGAAGTTGTTAAAGCAGTCATCGTTCGTACAACTAAAGGTGTACGTCGTGACGACGGTCAGTACATTCGTTTTGATGAAAATGCTGCCGTAATTATAAAAGAGGATAAAACTCCTCGAGGCACCCGTATTTTCGGACCGGTAGCCAGAGAACTGCGTGATAAGGATTATATGAAGATCCTTTCTCTTGCTCCGGAAGTACTTTAATGGAGGTGCTGAAATATGAGTAAAATGTTTGTAAAAACCGGTGATACCGTTATGGTGCTCAGCGGTAAATCAAAAGGCGTTAAAGGCGAGGTAATTGCCGTAAGCCCCAAAGAGGGTAAGGTTATCGTAAAAAAGGTAAACATCGTAACCAAGCATGTAAAGCCCCGTAAGATGGGCGAGCAGGGCGGACTCGTTCCGGTTGAATCTGCTCTTTATGCATCAAAGGTTCAGCTCGTTTGTCCTAAATGCGGCAAAGCTACCCGTGTAGGTCATAAAAACGGTAAGCGCGTGTGCAAGCAATGCGCGAATGAATTTTAAGAAAGGGAGGAACATAACTGATGGCTGCAAGATTAAAAGAAGCCTATAAGAGCGAGATCGCTCCGGCTCTTATGAAAAAATTTGAGTACAAGTCTGTTATGCAAATCCCTAAGCTTGACAAGATTGTTCTCAATGTCGGCTGCGGTGAGGCGCGCGACAACTCTAAGGTCGTTGACGCTATCATCAATGACCTCAGCACAATAACCGGTCAGAGACCGATCGTATGCCGTGCAAAGAAATCCGTTGCTAACTTCAAGCTTCGTGAAGGCATGCCGATCGGTGTCAAAGTAACTCTCAGAGGCGATAAGATGTATGAATTTCTTGACAGATTCTTCAATCTGGCCCTTCCCAGAGTTCGTGACTTCAGAGGTATCAACCCCAACTCGTTTGACGGCCGCGGCAACTATGCCATGGGTATCAAAGAGCAGTTGATTTTCCCGGAGATCGATTATGATAAGATTGACGCCGTTCGCGGCATGGATATCATTATGGTAACAACTGCCAATACTGATGAAGAAGGCAGAGAGCTCCTCAGAATGCTGGGCGCTCCGTTTTCAGAGTAAGGAGGGAATATCGTGGCAAAGACATCTATGAAAGTTAAGGCTGCAAGGCCTGCTAAATATTCAACAAGAGCTTACAACAGATGTAAGATCTGCGGTAGACCTCATGCTTATCTTCGTAAGTATGGCGTATGCCGTATCTGCTTCAGAGAACTTGCTCATAAGGGCGAGATCCCCGGAGTAACAAAATCTTCATGGTAAGAAATGGGAAATTGCTAAATTTATAAAGGAGGAAATATCAATGCATATTACAGACCCTATCGCTGATATGCTTACAAGAATTCGTAACGCTAATTCGGCAAAACACGATACAGTAGATATTCCTGCGTCAAAGATGAAGAAGGCAATTGCTCAGATTCTTGTTGATGAAGGTTATATCAAATCGTTCAAGGTTATTGAAGATGACAAACAGGGTGTTATCCGTGTAACCCTCAAATACGGAGAAGGAAAATCACAGGTTATCACAGGTCTTCGCAGAGTTTCCAAACCGGGTCTCCGCATTTACTCAAATGTAGAGGATATGCCCAAGGTTATGAAAGGCCTTGGTGTGGCAATCATTTCCACATCAAAGGGCGTTATGACGGATAAGGAAGCGCGCAAACAGAATGTTGGCGGCGAAGTTCTTGCGTTCGTATGGTAAGGAGGTGCAGTAAGGTATGTCACGAATAGGCTTAAAGCCGATCACAATTCCGGCAGGAGTTGACGTTGCTGTTAACGGAAACGCAATCACCGTTAAAGGACCTAACGGAACCCTTTCCATGGATAAGCATCCGAATATCAGCGTAAGCGTTGATAACGGTGTTATCAGCTGCTCCAGGCCAAACGACGAAAAGGAAAACAGAGCCCTTCACGGCCTTACTCGCGCTCTTATCGCAAATATGGTAGAGGGCGTTGTAAACGGCTTCAAAAAGGTGCTTGAGGTTAACGGCGTAGGTTACCGTGTTCAGATGCAGGGCAATAATCTCGTTATGAACCTCGGCTATTCACATCAGGTAACTATGACTGCTCCCGAGGGCGTTAAGATCGAATGCCCTTCTGCAAACCAGATCGTAATATCCGGCGCAGATAAGCAGGCGGTAGGTCAGTTCGCTGCACAGGTTCGCGAAAAGAGACCTCCCGAGCCGTATAAAGGCAAGGGTATCAAATATGCCGAAGAGCATATCCGCCGCAAAGAGGGCAAAGCAGGTAAGAAATAAGGGAAGGAGTGAATTACTTTGGTTTCAAGACAGGATGCAAATAAAGCAAGAAAAAGGCGTCACCAGAGAGTGCGCAGAAAGATTTCCGGCACAGTTGATTGTCCCAGGCTCAATGTATATCGCTCCCTCAGCAATATTTACGTTCAGCTTATCGACGATGTTGCCGGCGTAACTCTCGCTCAGGCTTCAACTGTTGAAAAGGATTTCACCGCCTACGGCGGTAATGTAGAGGCAGCTAAAGCTGTCGGTAAAACACTGGCGGAAAGAGCCAAGGCAAAGGGCATTGAAAAGTGCGTATTTGACCGCGGCGGTTATGTTTATCACGGTCGTGTTGCCGCTGTTGCGGACGGCGCCCGTGAAGGCGGACTTAAGTTCTAAAGAAGGAGGATAATGCTTTATGTCAAAGATAGATGTGTCTTCAATGGAACTTGAAGAAAGAGTTGTAAAAATTAACCGCGTTTCTAAAACCGTAAAGGGCGGCCGTATCTATAAGTTTTCAGCTCTTGTTGTTGTCGGTGACGGCAACGGTCTTGTCGGCTTCGGCGTTGGCAAGTCCGGCGAGGTTCCGGACGCTATCCGCAAGGGTATAGAGGATGCAAAAAAGAATGTTATGAGAGTGGCTTTGAGAGGAACCACGATCCCGCATGAGGTTAAAGGGAAATACGGCGCGGGCGAAGTGCTCCTTATGCCTGCCCCTCAGGGTACCGGCGTTATCGCGGGCGGTCCCGTTCGTGCTGTTGTAGAAACAGTCGGCATTTCTGATATCCGTACAAAGGCTATAAGGTCAAATAACCCTTATAATGTAGTAAGAGCAACGCTTAACGGACTTGCTCAGCTGCGCACGGCAGAGCAGGTTGCAGCCGTTCGCGGCAAATCGGTTAAGAAGATTTTTGAGTAAGGAGGGTGGAAAATGGCAGATATTAAAATCACTTTAAAGAAAAGCCTTATCGGCTGTAAAAAGGATCAGATTGCCACGGCCCACTCACTCGGTCTTCGCAAGATTGGCAATGTAACCGTTCAGCCGGATAATGAACAGACCAAGGGAAAAATCAAAAAGATTTCTCACCTTGTAGAAGCTCAGAAAGCATAAGAGGAGGTGCGCATTAAATGAAATTACATGAACTTTCTCCTGCTGAGGGCTCAAAGAAAGCCGTTAAAAGGATCGGCAGAGGCGCCGGTTCAGGTCAGGGCAAAACGGCCGGTAAAGGCCATAAAGGCGCTAAGGCCCGTTCGGGATACAGCCGCCAGGCTGGTTTCGAAGGCGGCCAGATGCCTCTTCAGAGACGTGTTCCTAAAAGAGGTTTTAATAATATTTTCCGCACCGAATACGCTGTTGTAAATCTTTCTTCCCTTGAAGAGAGATTTGAGGCGGGCGCAACTGTAGACGCTGAAAGCCTTAAAGCGTGCGGACTTATCAAAAAAGAGCTTGACGGTATCAAGGTGCTCGCAAAGGGCGATCTTACCAAGGCTCTTAATGTAAAGGTAAAGGCAGTCAGTGAGGCTGCCAAGGCTAAAATTGAAGCTGCAGGTGGCACGGTGGAGGTGCTGTAAATGATTAAAACCATCGTTAATGCCTGGAAAGTTCCGGAAATAAGAAAAAAGCTGCTCTTTACTGCTTTTATCATTCTTGTTTTCAGAATCGGCTCGTTCATACCCGTACCGTTTCTTGATATCGCCGGCGAGATCGAGATCGGCAGAGGAAATACGATTCTCACATATCTCAGCCTTATGACGGGTTCCGCGTTCACTTACGGCACGATCTTTGCTATGTCGATCACACCGTATATCAACGCTTCCATCATTATGCAGCTGCTTGCTGTAGCGATTCCCGCTCTTGAAAGGCTTCAGAGGGAAGGCGAAGAGGGCAGAAAGAAGATCGCTTCGATCACTCGTATCGTAACGGTTGTTCTCGGTCTGCTTCAGTCACTCGCTTATTATTTCTTCCTTCGTGCTAACGATTATCTTATGACGGATGCTTCCGGCGCGGCATTCACCGGTTTTGCAGCAGTGTTCCAGGCTATCGTTATAATAGCCGTTCTCACAGCAGGCACGGCAGTTATCATGTGGCTCGGCGAACAGATTACGATTTCCGGAATCGGCAACGGTATTTCCATTATCCTTTTTGCAGGTATCGTTTCGAGATTCCCAACCATAATCAGGCAGTATATCGGCTACCTTGAAACCGGCCGTATGGTATACAATTTCCTTGTTCCGGCTATTCTGATCGTATTCCTTCTTATGATCGTTTATATCGTATTTATGGACAATGCCGAAAGAAGGATTCCCATTCAATATGCAAAGCGCGTTGTTGGCAGAAAGATGTACGGCGGTCAGTCCACGAATATGCCTATCAAGGTCAATATGAGCGGCGTTCTTCCGATCATCTTCGCGTCTTCGATTCTTTCCCTTCCCGCTACAGTTCAGATGTTCATTTCATCGGATAAGTATGAGGGCACTTTCTGGGAAAGCTTCTTCAACGCATTCCAGAGTGATTCCTGGTGGTATGCGGCCATGTATTTCGTGCTTATCATATTCTTCGGGTATTTTTACAGCACAATTCAGTACAACCCGATCGAAATGGCAAACAATCTTCGCAAGAACAACGGTTCTATACCGGGTATCCGTCCCGGCAAGCCGACTTCGGATTATATTTTTAAAGTCCTTATGAGGCTTACTCTTATAGGAGTACTGATGCTCTCCGTTGTTGCTTTGCTGCCTATAATCTGGTCGCTCATCTGCGATGCTGCTATCCCGCCGCTTACCGAAGGCGGTCAGGACGGCGGATTCTCCGTTTCTCTCGGCGGTACGTCGATCATCATTATGTGCGGTGTTGCGCTTGAAACGGTTCGTCAGCTTGAATCACAGATGATGATGCGCCACTATAAAGGATTTCTTGATTAACTGAAAGGGTGAGGATAATGAATCTGATACTTCTCGGAGCTCCCGGTGCCGGAAAAGGCACTCAGGCAGAAAAAATAGTTGAAAAGTATGGTATTCCTGCCGTTTCAACCGGTAATATGATCCGCGCTGCCTTAAAGGCCGGAACGGAAATGGGCTTAAAGGCAAAATCCTATATGGAGGCCGGTCAGCTCGTTCCGGATGATGTTGTTATCGGTATAATCAAAGACAGACTTAAAGAAAAAGATTGTGAAAACGGATTTATTCTTGACGGTTTTCCGCGCACCATTCCTCAGGCCCAGGCGCTTGAGGATATGGGCGTGCAGATAGATAAGGTGCTGGATATAGAAGTGCCTGACGAAAAGATCACCGCAAGACTTTCCGGAAGACGCGTATGCTCAAAATGCGCTAATTCCTATCATCTTCTTTATAAAAAGCCCAAGAAGGAGGGCGTTTGCGACGCCTGCGGCGGCGAGCTCGTTCAGAGAAAGGATGACGCTCCCGAAACAGTTGCCGCAAGGCTTAAAGAGTATCATGAGATGACTGAGCCGTTAAAGGACTTTTATCGTGATCTCGGCAAGCTGGTTGTTGTTGAAGGGCAGGAAGAGGTCGCCGACACGACCGCTCTTGTCTTCAAAGCGTTGGAGGATTAACATGGTAGTGCTTAAAAGCAGCAGGGAACTTGAGCTTATGAAAGAGGCCTGTAAGATCTCGGCTGAAGCATTAATGGTGGCGGGCGAGGCGGTAAAGCCCGGTGTTTCTACAAAGGAAATTGATAAGATAGCATATAACCTTATAAAAAAAAGAGGCGCTGTTCCCAATTTCCTTGGCCTTTACGATTTTCCTGCCACCGCATGTATTTCCATAAACAATGAAGTTATTCACGGCATTCCCAAGAAAGACCGTATCATTCAGGATGGGGATATAGTCAGTATAGATCTGGGCGCCGCGAAAAACGGCTATAACGGCGATAATGCTGCCACTTTTGTTGCAGGGACTTGCTCTCCCGAGGCAAAGCGGCTGATCGATACCACCCGTGAAAGTCTTTACAAAGGCATTGAACAGGCGGTTCCCGGCAACAGGATCGGCGATATAGGTCATGCTGTGCAGACTTATTGCGAGGAACGCGGCTTCAGCGTTGTGCGCGATTTTGTCGGTCACGGCGTGGGAACAAAACTTCATGAGGACCCAAGCGTACCCAACTTCGGACACGAAGGGCGTGGTATCAGACTGTTACCCGGAATGACATTGGCAATTGAACCGATGATCAATCAGGGAACCTATAAGGTAAAACAACTTTCAGACGGCTGGACGGTCGTAACTCAGGACGGAAAACTTTCCGCTCATTTTGAGCACACGGTCGCCATTACGCCGAACGGTCCGGTTATAATGACCAGAATCTGATAGTTTAATCAATTGTTGGCGATTACGCCGCGATGTGATTCCAGATAAATCAAAACATCTTATATTCGTATAGATTCAGCGAGGTAAATTGATGTCTAAGTCAGATATGATTGAAGTTGAAGGTACCGTGGTTGAGGTATTGCCTAACACAACTTTTAAGGTTACGCTTCAGAATAACCACATCATTTTAGCCCACATCAGCGGGAAACTCCGTATGAACAACATCAGAATCCTTCCCGGTGATAAGGTAACAATCGAGATGTCGCCGTACGACCTTACAAAGGGCCGTATCATATGGCGCTCGAAGTAATTAAAGGAGGATACCCAAATGAAAGTTAGACCTTCTGTTAAGAAAATCTGCGATAAATGCAAAGTAATAAAGCGCAATGGAAAAGTAATGGTTATCTGTGAAAATCCAAAGCACAAACAGCGTCAGGGCTGATCCTGAATTAATAATCGGAGGTAAACAGTAATATGGCACGAATTTCAGGTGTTGACTTACCAAACGATAAGAGAGTAGAAATCGGCCTTACCTATATCTACGGTATCGGCAGAACTACTGCTACTCAGATTATCAACGCAACGGGAATCAATCCGGACACTCGCTGCAGAGACCTGTCCGAGGATGAAGTTTCCAAAATCCGTGATTACATTGAAAAGAATGTAACCGTAGAAGGCGATCTGCGCAGAGACGTCGCTTTCGATATAAAAAGACTTATAGAAATCGGTTGCTATCGCGGCATTCGTCACAGAAAGGGTCTGCCCGTAAGAGGCCAGACCTCCAAAAATAATGCACGCACAAGAAAAGGTCCTAAAAAGACCATAGCAAACAAGAAGAAATAATTGTAGGAGGAAACAGCAAGTATGGCTAACAAAAAGACCACTGCCACACGCAAACGCCGTGAAAAGAAAAATATTGAGCGTGGTACAGTTCATATTCAGTCAACCTTCAACAACACTATCGTTACTATTGCGGATATGCAGGGAAATGCCGTTTCCTGGGCTTCTGCCGGTGAGATGGGATTCAGGGGTTCAAGAAAATCAACTCCTTTCGCCGCTCAGACAGCTGCTGAAACAGCAGCCAAAGCCGCTATGGAGCACGGTATGAAATCTGTTGAAGTTTACGTTAAGGGCCCTGGTTCAGGCCGTGAATCCGCTATCAGAGCGCTTGAAACGGTGGGACTTCAGGTTACTCTTATTAAAGATGTTACTCCTATCCCGCACAATGGCTGCCGTCCGCCTAAGAGACGCCGCGTATAGTATTTAATGGAGGTTACTTGATATGGCAAGATATACAGGACCTGCCTGCAAGCTTTGCCGCCGTGAGGGTAAAAAACTCTTCCTTAAGGGCGACAGATGCTATACAGGTAAATGCGCAATCGAGCGCCGCTCATATGCGCCCGGCCAGCATGGTCAGAATCGTAAAAAGGCATCGGAATACGGTATGCAGCTCCGCGCAAAGCAGAGCGCCCGCCGCTACTACGGACTTTCCGAAAGCCAGTTCCACAAATATTTCCTTATGGCTGAAAGAAAAGACGGTGTTACCGGTACAAATCTTCTTCAGCTTTGTGAAAGCCGCCTTGATAATGTTGTTTATGAAAGCGGTTTTGCAAGCTCAAGAGCGCAGGCTCGCCAGCTTGTAAATCATGCTCATTTCGCTGTAAACGGGCATAAGGTAGATATTCCTTCCTATCTCGTATCAGCAGGTGATGTCGTTTCTGTAAAGGAAACAAGCAAAACGACCGATGAGTTCAAGAATCTTGTAGAAAGCAACGGATCACGTCCGGTTCCTCAGTGGATGGAAGCGGATAAGGACGCTATGCAGGTCAAGATCCTCAGAGCTCCGGAAAGAGAAGAGATCGAAACGCCTGTTGAGGAACACCTCATTGTCGAGTTCTATTCTAAATAACAGTTGATCATTTCTGTTGTTTTGAGCGAAATATTTTTTAGGAGGCTTTTAAATGATTGAAATTGATAAGCCGAATATCGAGATAGTAGATTTATCTACTCAGGGAAGCAGAAGCGTCGGCAGATTTGTTGTTGAGCCGCTTGAAAGAGGCTTCGGCACAACTCTCGGAAACAGCATGAGAAGAGTTCTTCTTTCCTCGCTTCCGGGCTACGCAATCACTTCCGTTAAGATTGATGGTGTATTACACGAGTTTTCAACTATTCCTCACGTTAAGGAAGATGTAACGGAGATCGTTCTTAACCTTAAAAACGTGATCCTTAAGATCCACGATGAAAATCAGAAGACGCTTTATATCAAAGCAAGCGGCGAAGGCGAGATCACTGCCGGTGATATCGAGCATAGCTCTGATGTGGAGATCCTTAATCCGGATCTTCATATTGCTTACCTTGACGAAGGCGCCGAGGTAGTTATGGAGCTTACTGCAAACAGCGGCAGAGGTTATGTGCCGTGTGACCGCAATAAGCAGATCATGGATCTGCCTATAGGCACCATAGCGATAGATTCTATCTATACACCGGTTCTTAAGGTCAATTACACAGTAGAAAATACCCGTGTGGGCCAGCAGACGGATCTTGATAAGCTCGTTCTTGATGTTGAAACGGACGGCACGATCCCGGCAGACGAAGCCGCTTCGCTCGCCGCTAAGATCCTTAACGACCATCTTAAGCTCTTTGTAGATCTTTCTGAAGAAGTAGGAAATCAGGAGATCATGGTTGAAAAGGATGAGGACGGAAAAGAAAAAGTTCTTGAAATGACTATTGAGGAACTTGACCTTTCTGTTCGTTCGTTCAACTGCCTTAAGAGAGCGGGCATCAATACAGTAGAAGATTTGATCGGAAAATCCGAAGAAGATATGATGAAAGTCAGAAACCTTGGGCGCAAGAGCCTTGATGAAGTTGTTCAGAAACTTGCTTCACTCGGCTTCTTGCTCAGTCATGATGACGACTAAAGGAGGGAATTTCTATGCCAGGTACCAGAAAATTGGGCAGACCTACTGACCACAGAAGGGCTATGCTCAGAGGAATGGTAACTCACCTTTTGGAAAACGGTAGAATTGAAACTACCGTTACCAGAGCCAAAGAAGTTCGTGCCATGACCGAGAAAATGATAACTTTCGGCAAGGAAAACACACTCGCGTCAAGAAGACATGTTCTTGCTTATGTAACGAAGGAAGACGTTGTTAAAAAACTTTTTGACGAGATTGCACCTAAGTATGAGGACAGAAACGGCGGCTATTGCCGTATAATCAAAACAGGTCCTCGCCGCGGAGACGCTGCGGAGATGTGTTTCATCGAGCTTGTATAAATATTAAAGGAGCGTTCATGGTGAACGCTCCTTTTTCATTGCCTCTTCAGCAAAGAATAAGGCGTTAAACACGGGGTGCCATCTTCTTTATATTCCCACAAGAAGATATTGTTGCCGCCAAATCTGTTGTTTCAGCTGAGCCCGAAAAAACGTAGGCTCATTTGCTGCCATACAAAACTTTCTCCATCCAAATCGAGTATGGTAAAAATAACATACTGGATTCAGTTTTGTGTAGCAAATATATTACAACCTGAATCCCCCCTATAGGCAATATTAATAAGGGTGTCAAATCTCTTTTTTTATTTATCTATTGAAAAAAAGGCATATATAATGTAAAATATTACAGTATAAAAGGAGGTACGTTTATGAAAAAGGTTGCTATCATTATGGGGTCGGACAGCGATCTTCCCGTTGTTACACCCGCTATTAAACAGCTTAAAGAACTTGATATAGAAACAGAAGTCAGGGTAATGAGCGCCCACAGAACCCCCCGACAGGCGCAGGCGTTTTCAGAAAACGCCGCGGATAACGGCTTCGGTGTTATTATCGCCGCTGCCGGTATGGCCGCGCATCTCGGCGGTGTGCTTGCCGCAAGCACCACGCTTCCGGTCATTGGTATTCCGTGCTCAGCAAAAGTTTTGGACGGTATGGACGCTATGCTGGCTACAATTATGATGCCGCCCGGAATTCCCGTTGCAACGGTTGGTGTAAACGCCTCTAAAAACGCCGCTCTCCTTGCTGCCGAGATACTTGCTGTAAGCGATGAAACGCTTGCGGCAAAATTAAAGGCAATGCGCAAAGAGATGGCAGACGCCGTTATCGAGAAAGATAAGGCGCTTCAGGAAAAATTAAAAGAAATCTGAATGGAGAAAGGCTAAAGATTATGCAGAAAAGTTTCAGCGATAGTTATGCTGCCGCCGGTGTAGACGTTACGGCGGGATATGAGTCTGTTGAACTCATCAAGTCACACGTTAAAAAAACGGAGATCCCCGGCGTTATCGGTTCTATCGGCGGTTTCGGCGGTATGTTTGAGATCGGTGCGTCCGATTATAAGAATCCCGTTCTCGTCAGCGGCACGGACGGCGTCGGCACAAAACTTAAACTCGCTTTTCTTATGGATAAGCACGATACTATCGGAATAGACTGCGTTGCAATGTGCGTAAACGATGTTGCGTGCAGCGGCGCAAAACCGCTTTTCTTTCTTGATTATATCGCCTGCGGAAAAAACTATCCCGAAAAAATAGAGCAGATTGTCAAAGGGGTTGCGGACGGCTGCGTTCAGGCAGGCTGCGCTCTTGTAGGCGGCGAAACAGCGGAACATCCCGGCCTGATGCCCGATGAGGAATACGATCTTGCCGGGTTTACCGTTGGTATCGGCGAAAAAGACAAACTCGTTTCCGGCGATGATCTTAAAGCAGGCGACGCGCTTATCGGCGTTGCGTCGTCGGGCGTTCACTCAAACGGATTTTCGCTTGTAAGAAAAGTCTTTGAAATCAGTGAAAAAACCATATCAAAAAAATATGATGAACTTGAAAGGCCGCTAGGGGAGGAGCTCCTGACTCCTACAAGGATTTATGTTAAACCTCTTCTTAAACTTATGGAAAGTGTGCGTGTCAACGCTATTTCTCATATTACAGGCGGCGGATTTTATGAAAATGTGCCCCGTATGCTGAAAGACGGTTTTACCGCAGTTATTGAGAAAGACAAATGCTTTAAAAAGCCGATTTTTAATCTGATTCAAAAAGCCGGAAATATCCCTGAAAGAGATATGTATAATACCTTTAATATGGGCACCGGGCTTGTTATAGCAGTGGATGCCGATAAGGCGGATGAGGCTGTAAGGATACTGAATACCTGCGGCGAGCAGGCGGCGGTTATCGGCGAGATCAAAGCCGGTGAAACGGGTGTTGAGATATGCTGAATATAGCGGTTCTTGTTTCCGGCGGGGGAACCAACCTTCAGGCGCTGATTGACGCACAAAAAAGGGGAGAGATAATAAACGGCAAAATAACCTGCGTGATCTCTTCTAAGCCGGGCGTGTACGCGCTTGAGCGCGCAAAGGAAAATCATATTCCGGCCGTCGTTATAGCGCGCGCCGATTATCCCGATGTTCATTCATATACGGCGGCTGTTACAAAGGAACTTCAAAACAGAAAAGCCGATCTTGTGGTTTACGCAGGATTTATGACGATTCTGGATTCTCAGATAGTAGAAGCATTTCCCGGGAAAATGATGAACGTTCATCCCGCTCTTATACCGTCTTTTTGCGGAAAAGGCTATTACGGACTTCATGTTCACGAGGCTGCGCTTGAAAAAGGCGTTAAACTGACCGGCGCAACCGTTCATTTTGTAACGGAGGAGTGCGACGGCGGCCCTATAATCATGCAAAAGGCCGTGCCGGTTCTAAACGGCGATACGCCTGAGGCCCTGCAAAAAAGAGTCATGCAGGAATGTGAATGGAAGATCCTGCCGGAGTCGGTATCTCTGTTCTGTCAGGGGCGCATAAAAATCATAGGAAATAAAACTGAGATAGTTTAAGGTGAAATCATGGAAATTAAAAATATTGCAGATCTTCTTTCAGATAATTCTTATCCGGGCAGGGGCATCGTTCTGGGGCAGACCCCAAACGGAAAATACGCGGCCATTGCCTATTTTATCATGGGCAGAAGCGAAAACAGCCGCAACCGTATTTTTGAGGAAAATGACCGCGGCGGCATACGCACCAAGGCGTTTGACGAATCAAAAATGACGGATCCCAGCCTTATTATTTACAATCCCGTTTTGAAACTTGACGGCAAGACCATAGTTACAAACGGAGATCAGACAGATACTATCTACGATTATATGAAGGACGGTCATTGTTACCGCCACGCGCTTTTAACGCGCGAGTTTGAGCCGGACGCGCCGAATTACACACCCAGAATTTCCGGCGTTGTCAAGCCAAACGGCGATTATGTGCTTTCGATCCTCAAATCCAATATGGGCAAACCGCAGTGCCTGAGATTCTTTTTTGAATATCCGGCAGAGGCAGGACTTGCTCATTTTATCCATACTTATAAGTGCGACGGAGATCCTATCCCGTCTTTTGAAGGCGAACCGGTTCCGGTAAGCGTAGATACAAACGATATTGATGAATTTACGTCCTTGATCTGGGATAATCTTAACGCTGATAATAAAGTTTCGCTCTTTACACGCTTTATTGACCTTGATACAAAGACCGAAGAAACAAGGATCATAAATAAAAATAAATAATATCCGAGTGCGTTGCACAATCCAACAGATAAGAAAGGCAGTTTAAATATGAAAGTACTTGTAGTAGGCGGCGGCGGCCGTGAGCACGCGCTTATCAGAAAGATAAAGGAATCCCCGAAGGTAACGGAAATTGCCTGCTGCCCCGGAAACGGCGGTATCTCTTATGATGCTCAGTGTTATCCGGTCTCCGCAACGGACATAGACGGCGTAGTGGATCTTGCAAAAAAGATCAAGGCGGATTTTGTTGTTGTTGCGCCGGATGATCCGCTTGTTATGGGTATGGTGGATGCGCTCAGTAAAGCGGGTTTCAGAACTTTCGGGCCCAATGCCGCGGCAGCTGTTATTGAAGGCTCAAAGGTCTTCTCAAAAGATCTTATGCTCAAATATCATATTCCAACCGCTGAATATAAAGTTTTTGACAATCCCGGCGATGTTATTTCATATATTAAAGAGAAAAATGAATTTCCAACCGTTATCAAGGCGGACGGACTCGCTCTGGGAAAAGGCGTTATTATCCCTGAAAACCTTGAAGAGGCAGAAGCCGGAGTAAAGGAGATCATGGAGGATAAGATTTTCGGCGAAAGCGGCAATAAAGTTGTTGTTGAGGAATTTTTAACAGGGCCGGAAGTTTCCGTGCTTGCGTTTACGGACGGCAAGTGCGTTAAACCCATGGTATCTTCTATGGATCATAAGCGTGCTCTGGACGGTGACAAGGGTCTTAATACCGGCGGAATGGGCACGGTCTCTCCTAATCCGTATTACACGGACGAAGTTGCCGAAGAGTGCATGCAAAAGATTTTTCTCCCAACCATTGAGGCAATGAATAAAGAGGGCAGAACCTTTAAAGGCTGCTTATATTTCGGGCTTATGATCACCCCGAAGGGACCTAAGGTGATCGAATATAACTGCCGTTTCGGTGATCCGGAGACTCAGGTCGTACTTCCGCGCCTTAAAACAGATATTATGGATATTTTTGAGGCGATCGAGACGGAAACGCTTTCTGATCTTGATATCGAGTGGTCAGATGACGCGTGCGCCTGTGTTGTTATCGCTTCGGGCGGGTATCCCAAATCCTATCCGAAAGGCCTTGAGATCACCGGACTTACTAACGGTCAGTTAGACGGAGTAACGGTTTATCACGCGGGCACCGCTGTAAAAGACGGAAAACTCGTAACTGCCGGCGGCAGGGTGCTCGGCGTCACTGCTTTGGGCACTGATCTGAGATCTTCGCTTGACAAGGCTTATACTGCAGTGGATCAGATACATTTTGAAAATAAGCATTTCAGAAAGGATATAGGCAGGCGTGCTCTTGCCGCATTAGAAAAAAATAATAATTAATTGTGAACGAAAGATTAAAAAACATAAAAATTTACAATTAGTTGTTGACTTTTATACAAATAGGAATTATACTATAGGGGTGTTAAAGGGGAAGTGTGTATTTTCCTTTCACCCCTTATATATTTTTATGTTTTCAGAGGTCTTGATAATGGCTACAGTTAAGAAAAACAGTAAAAAGAAAAAAATCATTATCGCTGTTTCGGTAGTGCTTGTCGTAGCGATTTTGGGAACGGTTATCGGAGTTGCTGCGGGTTCAAACAGTAAAACCGCCGTTACATTAACCACGATCGGCACAGGCGAAATAAATGAAACCGTTAATGCTACAGGCGCTGTTTCTGCCGGAACAACAAAAGAGTATAAAGTAGGTGCTGTTGCAACGGTCAAGGAAGTTTTTGTTCAGACCGGTGATCAGGTAAAAAAAGGCGATATGCTTGCAACTTTTGATACTTCTTCTCTTGATTCTCAGGTAAGCAGCCTCAACAGCACTTATCAGCAGGCAAGGGACTCCTATCGTCAGGCGGTGAATGATCAGAAAACCGCCAAATCCAATCTTTCTGCTCTTAACAGCGAGATCAGCGAACTTGAGAAGCAGGTAGAGGAGCTTGGCGGCGAGACCGCTTATACGACTGTAAGGCCTGATTATACAATCCCAAGTGTAACAACAACTACTACCACTACCCGGCCTTCAGAGGAACCGGAACAGCCGTCTGAAACTTCATCAAACAGCACAACGCAGCCAACAACTTCAGAGCCGGTTACATACCCGCCGACAATTGACGGCGCTATGAACGCTCTTACGGATCTTGTGGAAACGATCACGTCGCTTTCTGATGATGTTCAGCAGACCAACGAAATGGTTCGTGTAGTTATGGAGCAGATAGCTTCTGAACTGGAAAGCGGCAACTATTCGCCTGATAAAATTGCTCAGGCAGTAGGTGATGCTGTTTCAGAGGCGATCCAGCAGGGTATTATTGATGAAACAAAGCTTCTTATTGAAAGCGGCGTGGCCGTTGATATGATAGAAGCAGCTGTTGCCGGTATAGACTGGTCAGCAATCGGGGAATCTTTTGTCGGAAGCCCCAGTATTCAGCTTACGGCTGCGGAACTCCGCCTTGCGGCGTTGTATGCACAGCAGCAGGTTTATCAGCTCAGCGCATCTGATAATACGGTATATGCAAAAAAACAGCTTATGGATACGGCCAAGAGCGCGCTGGATTCGGTTAAGGAGGCCGGTGAAGAACTTGAGGCTGGCTGGACCGCTGCGTTTGACGGTACTGTCACTGCCTGTGATATTTATCCCGGAGAGCAGACCAGTCTGCTTTCGTCGGGCATAACCCTTGAGAATTTGGACACAATGGTGGTTACGCTCTCTCTGGGCGAATATGATATACACAAGGTCAAGGTCGGTATGCCGGCAACCATAACTACGGCTTACGGCACCTATACCGGAGAGGTCCTTTCTAAGGCGCCAACGGCAACCGGCGGAGCTTCAAGCTCTATTCTGGACAGTCTTGGGTCGTCCGTTGCCGGTATCAGCGGACTTTCAAGTTTAACGGCCACAGGTGCAGGCGTAGAGGTTCAGGTATCTGTAAATAATGCTGATGAAAATATTATTGTAGGTTTTGATGCCGATGTTGAAATCAAGGTAGGCGATTATAAGGATATCGTAACGGTTCCAATTGAATCCATCGTTCTGGAAAAAACCGGCACTTACGTTTACCTTTATAACGCTGAAGATGAGACCGTTACGAAAACTCTTATCGAAACCGGTGCTGTTTCCGATTCCGTATATCAGGTAACAAGCGGCCTTCAGGTCGGTGATCAGATCGTTTCCACTCCTTCATCGGACTATGAGGAAGATACTTTTGAGGTCAGAGTAACAACGGATTGATCGGGGCTCAGCTATGAATATTTCAGAAAGTTTTAAAATTGCAATAAAATGTATCCGCGCAAACTGGATGCGTTCCCTGCTTACGATGCTCGGTATCATCATAGGTATCAGTTCCGTTATTATGATCATCGGTGCAGGTACAGGCGTGCGTGATTATATCGTCTCTCTTATTGAGGATATGGGCGCTAACGCCGTTCTTGTTTCTGTTGACGCCACCCAGGCGCAGGATAGCGATTATATAACGCTTGACGATATTGATAATATCAAAAACAGAGTGGACGGCGCGGACCACTGCTCTCCCATGATGATGGGATTTGCCAATGCTACGGTGGACGCTTCCGCGGAAGAAGCAACCGTTATGATTATCGGAGTTAACTCAGATGTGCAGTTCATGTTTCCGGAAGGGGCAAAATACGGTAGATTCTTTACGGAAGAGGAATATAATGCGTCAAATCCGGTTGCCGTTATCGGTACGGCAAGCGCCGAAATGGCGTTCGGCTATGAAGATGTTGTAGGTCAGTATCTGACTGTTTCTTCAACCGGTTCAACCATGAAGATGCGCCTTTGCGGCGTGGCGGATATTGATTCGCTCGTAAACAGCATGGGCGGCGGCAGCAGCAGTTTCGGCGAAATGTTTCAAACCGGGGACAGACTTACGATCGCCATTTTTGTTCCTTGCACAACACTTTCAAGGTTGACGGGTGCCGATCCCACTGTTTCTTCTGTTTTTGTCATCGGTGAGGAAAATGCCAATAATGACGCCATAGGCAATGCGGCTGTCAATTATCTTAAGGCTGCGCACGGAAATTATTCCAATGATCTGTATACTGCGGAGGATATGGCAACGTATGTTGAGCTTGTAGATATCATCGTATCTGTGCTCACTGCGTTTATCGCCTGCGTAGGCGCTATATCGCTTATTGTAGGCGGTATAGGTGTAATGAATATCATGCTGGTTTCCGTAACCGAGCGAACGCGTGAGATCGGGATACGAAAATCGCTTGGAGCAAAAACAAAAACGATCACGCTGCAGTTTCTGACGGAATCAATTATTCTGTGCCTTATAGGCGGAATTATCGGGCTGGTAATAGGAATCTCAGGCGCTTATCTTGCCTGTTCCATTATCGATATCCAACCCAATATAAATATAGGCATCATATCAGTAGCGCTTCTGTTCTCTTGCGGCGTCGGTCTTTTCTTCGGTATCTATCCTGCAAGAAAAGCCGCTAAATTAAGTCCTATAGACGCTTTAAGACGTGAATAATCATCATATATACTCCTTTCACTAAGAGATCCCTGCCTTAAGGCGGGGATCTCTTAATTCGGCTCATAAAAAGATGTTTACAAAACCATATATATATGTTAAAATGTTGAAACAGGCGCATTGCAGGCAGAGGAGGAGTTTGCTTGGATCATCTTAAAGAAGTTTTGGATCAGTTCAGTTTTAAAGGCAGTCTTGCAGATTGTGAGATATTCGGCTCAGGCCATATTAACACCACTTACCTTGCCAGGTATAATGATCAGGGCAGGGAATGGAAATATGTTATCCAAAAAGTGAATCCGAATGTGTTTAAGGACATAGACCGCCTTATGGATAATATTTTCAGCGTCACTTCTTATCTCAGGAAAGAGATCAAAAAGAACGGCGGAGATGAGAACAGGGAAACGCTTCATTTTATAAAGACAAAAACAGGGGAGAAGTATTACAGAGATTCAAAAGGCGATTGTTACAGGGCATATATTTATGTTTCGGATTCCGTCAGCTACAACAGCGTTGACAGCCCTGAGCTTTTTGCACAGAGCGGCGTTGCGTTCGGCAGGTTCCAAAGGCTTCTTGCAAACTTTCCCGCAAATACCCTTTATGAAACGATCCCGAATTTTCATAATACGCAGTTCAGGTATGAAAACGAATTCCTTCAGGCAGTGAATGCTGATGCCGCGGGGCGGGTAAATGAATGCCCCGAAGAGATCGAATTCGTTCATTCAAGAAAAGAATATTGCCCGCGCTTTGTTGATCTTATCAAAGAATCAAAACTGCCCCTCAGAGTTACGCATAATGATACCAAGCTGAATAATGTTATGTTTGACGCTTTCAGCTCAAAAGCCATCTGTGTTATAGATCTGGATACGGTTATGCCGGGTCTTGCGCTTTATGATTTCGGCGATTCTATCCGTTTCGGTGCAAATACCGCGGAGGAGGACGAGCCTGATCTGGATAAGGTCTCGATCGATCTTAATTATTTCAGGGCATATGCCGAAGGTTTTCTTTCAGAGGCAGGGGAAAGCCTTACGCAGTGTGAAAAGGACAATCTTGCCTTTTCAGCGCTGCTTATGACCTTTGAATGCGGCATGCGTTTTTTAACGGATTATTTAAACGGTGATACATATTTTAAGATTGCTTATCCTGAGCATAATCTTGTAAGGGCAAGAAATCAGTTCGCACTGGTTGCCGATATGGAAAAACATATGAGCGATATGGAAGATATAATCAGATCTTTGTGTTAACAGAAATGATGAAAACCGCCGTGCAGTTGTTTAAAAACTGTACGGCGGCTTTTTTTGTGCCTGTTTTTCCTTGGGAGGATATTTTTTTGTTTCGTCGGTAAGATCCATAAGGTAGTCAAGACTTGTTCCGTAAAATTTTGCCAGGATCATTAGATTTTCGGTTGTGGGGAGCATCTCTCCGTTTTCATACTTGGAAAGCATGCTCTGGCTGATTCCCGTTTCCATCTGAACCTTTAGTTGGGTATAGTCGTTTAAAACTCTTATTTTTTTTAGATTTCTCATATACTCACCATATTCTTATTTTACATAAAATATTCTTGACAATCATAAATATTTTGAATATAATATTCATATAATGAATATTTTGAACATGGTGGTATTTCTATGAAAAAAATTATTTCTGTTCTTATGTCGCTTGCGGCATGTATATAGCAGGAATCCGTGTTTAGTATGCACTCCTAAAAGTTAAGCACTTTTCGGTTAGAGATGAAATAATGGCAGGTTATTTAAAGAAAATATCACGAAACAATATTATATCCGGTTTCCTTTTCTTGCTGGAGATACTATTGCTTTTTATACTCAGCTCGTTTTTTATTCCCACAGTTGATGATCTGATATTCAGATTCAGACTGAATTACAGCAATATTAACGAATTTATTCATTGCGTAGCTTATTACGGAAACGGCAGACTTCTCGGAAACGGATTCCTGCTTTTTTTCAGCAGGCATACGAACTGGTTTTACGCTTTGCAGACCGTTATGACCGCATTGTTTGCCGTTATTATTGAAAAGATTGTTGGGCTTAAATATTCACGGAATTTTGTTTTGCTTTTATTCTTCTTCAGCCCGTTCCTGTTTTCAACACCACGTTCGCCTGGATGAGTTCGTTTATAAATTATTATATACCAACGTTTCTTCTTTCGGTTACCGTGCTTTTGCTGATGTATATTCTAAAAGATAAAGTAAAGACGCGTTTTTTTCTTTGTGTTTCCTTTTTTGCGATCGGAATAGCGCAGCAGCTTTTTGTTGAAATAAACGCTGTTGTAAATGTTGTCGTTTCGTTTACTTTTTTATTATCTTTTATCAGAAAGCGTAAAAACCCGGCGGCGCCTGCTGTACTGTTTGTTTCAAACGTTATAGGTCTCGGCATAATTCTTATGTTTACCAAATGTATAGATATTACAAAAACCTTTACTTATAGCGGAGAAAATGACGGTTACAGAAAAACGGTCTTTTCCGGCGGTCTGTCGGACGCGGTCAATATAATAGTAAAAAATTTCAGATATCCTGTTTTTATTTTAGCAGTATTTTTCTTTTTCTTCATTTCGCTGGCAGTCGCGGTAATATATACCGCTAAAAAGAAGAACATATACGGTGCAAAAGTAAAAATCCCACTCATGGTATCAGTTATTGCTTATATACCGCTTTGCATTTTGGGAATGTACATAAATATCGAATATCCCGTTGATTTTCCGGATACCGAAAGGAAATTTCTGTTTGTTGTGGGTTTGACAGTGCTGCTTCTCGCAGTATCTTATATGATTATGTTTGCGCTGTTTTACAGAATCGTTATAAAAAATATAAAGCATAAAACACCGGTGATTTTTAGTTTCCTTTTTGGTATTTTGTCTTATGCTCCGTTTTTGGTTGTTTTCCCGAGCGGTAACCGCTGTTGCGAACTTTTCCTGTTTTTCTTTATGGTTTCCTATTTGTTTGTTCTTGCGGATCTTAAAGAACTGTACGGCTTCAGCGTATTTAAGTTCTGCATTGTATGCGCATTGTCCTGCGTTGCGATCATTATAGTTTATCTTTTTATTTTTCCGCGGGAAAAGAAAATATATAATTATAAAAATGAATATTACGCAACGATGAAATATCTGCCGCAGTCAAATGACGTTATCGTGATGCACGGCGATAACCAGAATCAGTGGGATTACGGCGCCGGCTTTGAGCACGAATATATCCCTCTTGATGAATTTGAGCAGCTGATAGGGAAAAGCAGGTGATTTAAAAGTAAAACAGTATATGAAAAAAAGCACCCCGGTTTCGTACCGGGGTGCTTTTGCCTTATGCAAAATTACTTTTTCAGTTCTCTTTCAAGCCAGATGGATCCGAGGTCAAGTGCATTGTAAAGCCCTTCTTTTTCGGCTTTTTTAACCACCTTGTCCTTAAGGCTCACATCAGGATCCGTTCTGAGGATCTGAATAAGCACTTTTCCTGAAAGAGTTATATCCTTTATATCTTTGTCAGACTGGATACGAAAATAAGCAACATACGGATCGGCCATACTGCCAAGGTAAATCTCTTTTCCGCACCTCACCAAAGGCCTGCCCTTGTATGTGAGCGAAGTGTTTTTCTCTTCTGCCAAAGTAAAGCCTCCTTTAAATTATTTGTGCCGCAGATCAGGTGTTCAGGTACGACTTTACCATTTCCGCCAGCAGCTCATCCCTGTCTATCCTGCGGATCAGGCTGCGCGCATTGTTATGAGTTGTAATATAGGTAGGATCCTCAGATAAAATATAACCCACTATCTGATTGATTGGGTTGTATCCCTTTTCCTTCAGTGCGTCAAATACCTGGGTCAGTGTCTCCCTCATAAAATCCTCATGATCGTCGCCAAGCTTAAAAGTCATCGTTTTATCTGTCACAGTAAAGTCCACCTCCTGCTCGGAATATACAAGTCCATTATATACAAATTTTATAATAATTACAACAAAAATTTTAAATTATCTTAAAAACAGTATATTATGGTACGGAAAATGTCACGAGCGAAGACTGATTCCGTGTTTTGACAATGCCTTTACAACGCGTTTTACGGCTGCGTCCGCCTCTTCATCCGTCAATGTCTTGTCTGCGCTTCTCATCTGAATGTTAAATGCAACGCTCTTCTTTCCGTTTTCTATCTGCTCGCCTTCGTAAACGTCAAATAACTTAATGTTTTCAAGCGTTTTGCCGACTGCGCCGCGTATCTCTTTTTCAAGCGTCAGTACGGGAATATCCCTATCGCACACAAAGGCAAGATCCCTTGTTACAGCGGGGAATTTCGGCAATGGTTTGTGCGTTCTCTGCGGCATTCTGTTTTCATATGCCGTTTCAACATCTATCTCAGCGATATAGACCCTTTCGCCTATGCCGTAATTTTCGGCAGCCTCCGGGTGGATCTCACCGATTGTGGCAAGAACGTTTCCGTTTATGGTAAACTGTGCCGTTCTTCCGGGGTGGAAAGTAGGGTGATCACTAATAGGCGCAATATCATATTCCGCGGTGTTCAGCACTTCAAGCAGTTTCTCCGTAATACCTTTGATCGTGTAATAGTCCGCTCTGTTTCCGTAAAGGCCGATGACTGCTTTCTGCCTTTCAACCGGCAGTTTGCCGGGCTCGGTCGGCTCATATACAGTGCCTATCTCGTAAAGGCATGCGCTGTCGTTTTTATGGTTGTAGTTTCTTGCGAGTACTTCAAGCATCGACGGCAGAACGGTAGTCCTCATAATGCTTGTGTCCTCGCCGAGCGGATTCATGATAACAACGGAATCCCTCAGTTTAGAATCTTTCTCAAGCCGGATCTTATCATAAGCCTTGGGGCTGATGAAACTGAATGTTGAGATCTCGCTGCATCCGCAGGAAATAAGCGTTTCGTTGATAAGACGCGTAAATTTCTGGCCGTCCGTAAGCTTGCCGATCGCAATGCCGCTTAACATTCTGTTTGGAATATTGTGATAGCCGTAAAATCGGGCTACTTCTTCCGATATATCGGCAATGTGCTCTATATCGTTTCTGAAAGACGGTGCAGTAATATATCCGTCATGGTCAAAACAGAACTCAAGCTTTTCCAGGATTTTTTTCTGTTCTTTTTCGCTGAGATCTATTCCTATAAAGCTGTTTATCCAGTTGTAGTCAAACTTTACTTTTACCGGTTCTTTCGGTTTAACAAAGCAGTCCACCACGCCGTTTACTACGTCGCCGGCGTCAAGCTCCTGAACAAGCTCCAGCGCTCTCTTAAGCGCTCTCATCGTAGCGCCGGGGTCAAGTTCCTTTTCATATCTGCTTGATGCTTCGGTTCTCATTCCAAGCGCTTTTGCCGTGCGCCTTACGGAGATGCCGTTAAAGCACGCGGATTCAAATACGATCGTTGTGGTGTCATCCATGATACCGCTGTATTCGCCGCCCATAACGCCGGCAACAGCAACCGGTTTATTTTTATCCGCGATCACAAGCATGGAATCGTTAAGTTCACGTTCAACGCCGTCAAGCGTTGTGATCTTTTCACCGTTTCTCGCGTTTCTGACGTTTACTTCATTGCCTTCAAGATACCGCAGGTCAAATGCGTGCATAGGCTGGCCGTATTCAAGCATAACATAGTTTGTAATATCAACGATATTGCTTATCGGCCTGACTCCGCTCGCTCGCAGTCTCTCCCTAAGCCAGCGCGGGCTTTCTTTTACTCTTACGTTTTCAACGACCGCGCCCGAATATCTGTAACATTTGTCAGGCTCAAAGATCTGCACTTTCAGATGTTCGTTTACATCGCCGTGACCGGGCTGCACTTCTGGCTCATGCAGCCTGAAATCCCTGTCAAAAGTTGCGGCGGCCTCGCGGGCAAGACCCGTTACGGACATGCAGTCGCATCTGTTTGAAGTGATCTCAAATTCCACGCAGGTGTCGTTATAGCCTATAGCGTCGTGAATGTCAAGGCCCGGCGTGTGCTCGCAGTCGTCGCCCAAAACGAAAATCCCGTCCGCGGTGGCATAGGGAAAATCGTTCTGCGTCAGCCCCAGTTCATCAAATGAGCAGAGCATACCGTTTGATTCAACGCCGCGCAGTTTGCCTTTCTTGATTTTTTCCAGGCAGTGCTCGTGCCTGTTGTAGACCGTTGCGCCCGGCAGTGCGGCAGGTACATAATCACCTACGGAAAGGTTCTGCGCACCGGTAACGATCTGGTAATCCTCTCCTTTTCCGACATCCACGCTGCATATCCATAAATGATCCGAATCAGGGTGGCGTTCAAGGGAGTTTATTTTACCAACAACAATGTTTTCAAGTTCGCTGCCCTCAACATTGTATTCCTCAACTTTGGAGCCGGAAAGCGTCATAGCGTCGCAGAATTCCTTGTTTGAAATATCTTTTGTATCAACATAATCCTCAAGCCATTTTCTTGATAAAATCATCTTTTTGCACCTCCCTTAAAACTGACTTAAAAATCTGAGATCGTTTTCATAAAGCAAACGCATATCGTCAATGTTAAAGCGGAACATAACAAGCCTTTCAAGACCTATGCCGAATGCGAAACCGCTGTACTCGTCCGGGTCAACGCCGCCGTTTTTAAGTACTTTCGGGTGAACCATTCCGCCGCCGAGTATCTCTATCCAGCCTTCTCCTTTGCACATCGGGCAGCCCTTGCCGCCGCACTTAAAGCAGGATACGTCAATTTCGCAGCTCGGCTCCGTAAACGGAAAGTGGTGCGGGCGCAGCCTTATCTTGGTGTTTTCGCCGTAAAGTCTTTTCGCAAAGGTCTCAAGCGTGCCTTTAAGGTCTGCCATTGAAATGCCTTTGTCAACCACAAGTCCCTCAATCTGGTTAAAAAGAGGGGAGTGGGTGGCGTCAACGGCGTCAGAGCGGAAAACACGTCCGGGCGCTATCATTCTGAAAGGCGGCTTGTGATTTTCCATAAATCTTATCTGCATCGGAGATGTCTGTGTGCGCAAAACGATATTGTCATCAATATAAAAGGTATCCTGTGTGTCGCGGGCAGGGTGATCTTTGGGAATATTCAGTGCCTCAAAATTGTAGTAATCGTATTCAACTTCAGGACCTTCGGCAATATCAAACCCCATGCCCATAAAGATCTCCTTTATCTCGTCCAGCACAATGGAAAGAGGGTGCTTGTGGCCGATAGCAGGTGTCCTGCCGGGCATGGTTACGTCTATCTTTTCACCGAGAAGCCTCTTTTCCAGTTCGCTTTTCTTGATCTCTGCGCTTTTTTCAGCGATTTTGTTTTCAATGTCAGCGCGTATCTCGTTCGCAAGCTGACCTATTATGGGCCTTTCTTCCGCCGAAAGCTTGCCCATCTGTTTTAAAATAGCTGTCAGTTCGCCTTTCTTGCCAAGGTATTTGATCCTTGCATCTTCGATCTGCTGAAGGGATTCCGCCGCTTCAAGCGCCGCCGCCGCAGCATTTCTGATTTCCTCAAGCTGGGTTTTCATCAAATCTTCCTTTCTCGTTTTTTATTCGGGCACAAAAAAATACTTGTCCCCGTAAAAGGGACAAGTATGCTTAAATACCTGCGGTACCACCCTAATTTTTGCAAAGAAAAATCCAAGCAAACACTCTTTGAGCCGGTAACGGGGCTCGCATCGTCCGCGCTTAGTTGCACTGCTTTCGGCACGGCCGCTCGGAAGGGAACTTCGCCGGATAAACCTTTGCGGAGCTTTCAGCCGTTGTCTCCGCTCTCTGAAAAAGGTCTTATCAGGTTACTTTTCTTCGTCGCCGCGTTTCTTTATGGCATATATTATAATATAAAATTTCCGCTTTTGCAAGGGCTATTTTACCGTCCTTTGTGCTTTATCCGCATATCTCGCTTATTTTGAATGTCTGAAACTCAATATAGCTGCTCGGCTCGGACTCGTAAAGAACGCCGATAGTGTCGTCATCTATCTGTGTCAGGCAGGAGTACGCAAAGAAGCCCTTATTTATTTCAACATCTTTAAACCAGTCTATATGTGTGTATCTGCCTTTTATCATGCGTAGCTTTCCAACGGAGATCACACCGTCGCTCCTCGTTTTGTTGCTTGCGTGGGAGCAGAATACATATCCGTTTGCAGATATAACACTTTTTTGGCATTTTGGAGCGTATAAAGCCGTCTTTTTGCATTTCTCCCATGTTTTTGAGCCGTCTGAAGAGAATGAAACGGGTGTTTTTCCGTAGCTGTTCTGCCTTCCGAGACCCAGTATCTCGCCGTTCGGTGTCTCTATCATCTGCCATTCGTCCAGATTTTGTGAATAAGGGCAGCGGGTCATTCTGTGCCATGTTTCGCCGTTGTCTATGCTGTATATCGATGCGGCGCCTTTTTTTGTAGCGTAAAGCGGCATGATGATGCGGCCTTCCTTCGTTGTGATGCCGACTCCGGGCGCAACGCCTAAAAATGTGCCGTCCTCTTCATTTAAGATCATATTTGTAATATCCTTCGGTTCGCTCCATGTCTTTCCGCCGTCAGAGCTTTTCAGCATAAAAACATAGCACCGCTTAGGCGCTTTAAGCGGCGCGCCGAAAGTGGTATTCGCCCCGGCCTCATTCTTGCCGATCGCGCCGTTAAGAAATATGTTTCCCAGATATTCCTCTCCTCGGTAAAGCGAACCGGTAGGCGAAGTGATCCTGAATTCGGTTTTTTCTTTTTTTGAGTCCAGAACGCTGCCGTCTTCGGCAATGTAATAAAAATTGCCGTCACGGTCATATATCAGCGGGCGCATCCTGCCGTTTAAAAGGGCGTATGGTATCTTCTTTTTATCAAGCAGCTTCTTTTTGTGCAGCCCCATGCATTCCGGCCAGAAATCCGCGATCATGATTATATCGCCGTTCGGGGCAACAGCCATGCACGGATCTATGTAAAATCCGGAGGCGTAGCAGTCGCTGGATATCCTGGTTTCCCTTGCGGGCGGGGCAGCTATGGATTCAATATCGCTCCAGGTCTTTCCTCCGTCCTCGCTTCGTCTTATTGCAAGCTCGATATATCCCCAGTCTTCCCCTGTGGACGCTCTGTCTATTGCTGCGATCAGAGTGCCGTTGGCGTTGATCAGACTCGGGATTCTGAATGCTATACCGCCGTTTGCCTTATTGCTGTTTTTCGTAAGTTCCTCTTTCAGATAGACCGGGCTGCTTCCGCAGAAAATAAGTTGTGGCTCGCTCATATTTTTGACCCTTTCCGGCGGAATGTGCAATCCGCCTTTTTATTTGCCATCTAAGTATATCATATTGAGCGAATATTTAAAAGTCTTTTCGGGAACTTTGCTTTTACTATTGCAAAAATAAAGAATTTTTAGTAAAATATTAATGAATTTTTTAGTAAAGGAGGAATTTTGATGCTTTGGGAACTTAAAAAGTGCTGGTATCGTATATACCAGGGCGCTTTCAAACTGGCAATGAATTTCCTGGACTGGTCAGAGCCGCATCTGCTTGAGGGCAAAGGTTCTGTACTCAGACTTCCCGAATTCATAAAGAGCAAAGGTATCAACAAAGTTCTTGTTGTTACGGATAAAGGCCTTATGGGGCTCCATTTGCTTGATCCCATGTTTGAAAAACTCAAGGAAGCGGGCGTAGAATACGTTGTTTATGACGGAGTTCAGCCCAATCCCACCATCCCCGAGATAGAAGAGGCGCGCGAGATGTATATCAAAAACGGCTGTGAAGGCTTTATTGCTTTCGGCGGCGGTTCTTCAATGGACTGCGCCAAGGTTGCGGCCGCAAGGGTTGTTAAGCCTAATCAGACCGTGCGCAAAATGAGGGGATACCTTAAAGTACTCAAAAAACTGCCGCCGTTTTTCGCGGTGCCCACAACAGCGGGTACCGGCTCCGAAACAACGGTAGCTGCTGTTGTGACCGATCCTGAAACGCATGAGAAGAACGCAGTCAACGATATCTGCCTTCGTCCGAAATTTGCGGTGCTTGACCCGGAACTTACCGTAGGTCTGCCGCCGCACATTACATCGACCACAGGTATGGACGCGCTTACTCACGCGGTTGAGGCTTATATCGGCAGAAGCAATACCAAGCAGACAAGAGCTCAGGCGGAAGAGGCAACTAAGCTTATTTTTGATAATATCGAAAAGGCTTATAAGGACGGAAAGGACTATACTGCAAGGGCAAATATGCTTAAAGGCTCCTATCTTGCCGGATGCGCGTTTACCCGTGCGTATGTGGGTTATGTTCATGCGATCGCCCATAATCTCGGCGGTCTGTACGGAACTCCGCACGGTCTCGCAAACGCTGTTATCCTGCCGTATGTACTGGAATGGTACGGCAGCAAGATATATCCGCAGCTTGCCAAGCTTGCTGATGTAGTAGGGATAAGCGGTTCTTCCCAGGCTGATAAGGCCGTTAAGTTTATCGAGGCTGTCAAAAAGCTCAATTCGGATATGAACATTCCGGATAAATTTGATATGATCAAGGAAGAGGACCTTCCCACTCTTATTACAAGAGCGCTTAAAGAGGGCAATCCCGGCTATCCTGTTCCTGTAATTATGGATTATAAGGATATGGAAAGCGTTATCCGCCGCTTTATGGCATGATCATAGTACATATTCACAATCAGGCGTGCTGTACGGCACGCCTTTTTTGTATAATTTTTTTCGTCAATATATACATTTATAGTTCCGGATATTTGTGGATTATTCATAATTGTATTAACTTCCTTAAACTGTTATAATACTATATGGCAAAAATAATGAAAGGAAAAAATAAACCGCCGCCTGTTCATGTTGGCGGGTTTTGTTTTTTCGGTGAGGTGAATTATGGGAAGTCAAATCAAAACATACACGGCTAAGGAAAGAAATATGTACCTTCTTGGTATGCTCGGCCAGAATATGATCTACAATATCGTATCAACAGGTCTTTATTTCTATTTCCAAAACGTTATTTTCATTCCCGCTATGGCAATCGGCGTTGTTATGGCTATCGCTAAGGTGTGGGACGCTATCAATGACCCGATTATGGGTACTATCGTAGACAAAACGCATTCCAAATGGGGCAAGTGCCGTCCTTATCTTATGTTTACGCCGGCTCTTGTGGGCGTTATCACGATCCTTTGTTTCTGCAACGGTATTTATACTGAGGCGGATTCAACCGGAAAGATCCTTATCGTTGCTTGGATGGGCATAAGCTATCTGATGTGGGATGTGGCTTTCACTGCCGGAGATGTACCTCTCTGGGGTATCACTGCCCTGATGACGGAAAGCGAAAAAGACCGCTCCAAAATACTTGCCTGGGCGCGTATAGCAGCCGGTGTCGGCGGTGTTATGGTGCTTATTACAACTATCGGCGACGCTGTCGGCGGCATGTTCCAGTCCGGTATAGATACAGCGGATCAGATCGCTATGCAGGATGCAAGGCAAAAAGGGTGGATACTTGCTATCGTTATCTGCACCGTAATAGCCACGGTTCTATATCAATGTGCCGGGTACTGCAAAGAAAGAGTTCCGCAGACCGAAGAGCGCCATACTCTAAAAGAGAATCTTACTATCATGTGGAAATGTAAGCCTTACCGCCAAATACTTATTTCAAGTATTCTCCGTGCTCCGCTCCAGCTCCTTATGATCGTTGCAATGACTCTGCTTACATATTATTTCGGAAACGGCAATATGCTTACGGCTATCGTACAGCTTATCGTTATAGGCGGCGCTGTATTCGGCGGTCAGTTCCTTGCCATGGCGCTTGTTCCTAAGATCACTGAAAAGGTTGAAAAGAAAAAGTTCTATAATCTTTGCAGCGTGATCGGCGCTATTCCGTTCCTTCTTATATTCGTTATATATAAAATAGCAGACCCGGCGGAAGGCGGCCTTGACCAGCCGGTATTCCTTGCTGTTGCGTTTGTGGTCTTCCTGCTTGCCGGCGGCGCGATGGGCGCCATTAACGTAATGCAGTCCGTTATGATCGCAGACTGTGTTGACTATGAGGAATATGTAAATCCAAAGGGCATCAGACCTGACGGTATATTCTTCTCCGGCCAGTCTTTCTGCACAAAGCTCGGCGCCGGCGTCGCTTCGATCATCAGTTCTGCTGTTTATTCCGTAGTAGGTTATTCCGATGCAAATGTTGCCGCTATGGTAGATGCTCTGAATAACGGCGCTAATTTCAAGACTGATTTCGAACCTTATGCTACGGCGATGATGTTCCTTGTATCTATTCCGCCTGCGATAGGACTTCTCATTTCAGTAATTCCGACTATCAAATATGCTCTTTCGGATAAGGAGCACGCAAGAATCCTTAACGAGCTTATCGAAAGGCGCGCTAAGAAAGCGGATTCCGTGCCTGCCGAATCCGAAGAGGTATGATTTAGCTGATTCAATTCAGCAATTAAGGGGTAAAAGAAAAATCCGTCTGCTTTGCAGGCGGATTTTTCTTTGTATGAACCGGTCTATTTTTTTCGCACCGTGATTGCCGGGAAGATGACCGGCGCTTCTTCTCCCGCTTTGCGCATCTCCTCCAAAAGCAGGTATTTGAGTTCGCGGCGCACATGCGCATATCTGGGATCCTTAACAAGATTGTGTTTTTCTATCGGGTCGTTTTTCAGATCATAAAGATAATCTTCAAAATATGCCCTGCTGCTTGAATGCAGATAGCCTGACGGCTTTAAGTCTCTGACGGAATATTTGAATCTGTCGGTTCTAAGAGCCCTTGCGCACTGACTTTCGCTTATCTGAATCAATACGCTTTTTCGGCGGGTCTGCGGATCGTTTGTCTCTTTTGTAAGGTCATAACCCTTAAAATTCTGCGGAATTTTTATTCCGGCCATGGAAAGCATTGTCGGGGGCAGATCGATCAGGCTTACCAGGCGACCGTCTCTTCGTCCGCCCTCAAACCCGCCGCCTTTGATGATCAGCGGCGTATGTATGCTGCTTTCGTGGCAGCTCCGCTTGTATTCAAGATTTCTGGTCTTAAAATGGCAGCCGTGGTCGCTTGTATAAATGATGATTGTGTCGTCATATATACCAAGCGCTTTAAGCTTGTCAATGAGCCTGCCGACATTATAGTCCAGCCTGTTTATCGCCGAAATGTAATCGGGATACATTGCTTGATAGTCGCCTTTAAGAAACGTCAGGTCATCGGGCAGGGGATAGTCTCTGTATTTTCCGATCGTTTCCTTATATCCCTCAAAGCAATTTCTGTCATTCTGATGATGGGGCTCAAGCTGGCTCACAAACAGAAAAAACGGCCTTTCTTTGTCCCGCTTATCAAGGAATTCAAGAGCAAAATCATTTATGCAGTCCGCCCGGTATCCTTTAAACTCAATTTGGTTTCCGTTTTCGTCAAAGATATATCCGTCATATCCGTGTGAGGTGAACTCAAGGCAGTCTGCCGCGCGCCAGTACTGATATTTTCCCTGCCTGTCGCGGGGGATGGCTGTCTTTTCACAGTGTATTCCTATTCCGGGATATTTGTCAGAACCCAGATGCCATTTTCCTATATACGCTGTCTGATATCCCGCGCGGTTAAAATGTTCTGCAAGCGGCGTGATGTCATTCGGCAGAGCAATGCCGTTTGTGTAACATCCCGTTTCGGTAGCATACATTCCGGATTGCAGACAGGATCGTGCGGGACCGCAGACGGGCTGGCAGGTAAAGCTGTTTTCAAAAAGCACGCCCTCATTTGCAAGCTCCGCAAGATTGGGCGTAACTTCTTCGTTTACGGTATCCCATCTCTGTTGGTCGGAAAAGTAAAATATAATATTTTTCATGTGCTATCCTTTCTTGTTACTGTTGATGTTTTCTTGATTTTCAATATAAACACTGCTTGTGGGAAATGCAAAGTCGGTGTCGCTTTCATCAATGATCTTCTTAACAGCAAAATTCAATTCTTCCGTAAACGCATAATATTCTTCAAGTCCGGTTATCAGAACATAACATCTTATCTGAATATTCAGCGAAGAGTTGTCGAATTCTGTGAAACGAACTCTTATCGCATCGTTTTCTACCTTTTCGTGAGCTTCAAGAAATACGCGTATCTCATCCATACATTTTTTTAACGTTTCGTCGCTTGTGGAATATAACAGGCCGATCTTCATATCTATAAGCCTTTTGGTCAGCTTTGCGTAATTGGTTATAAGATCATCTGCAATAATGGTGTTCGGAACAACGATAACGGTGTCATCCAGCTTTCTGACTCTCGTTGAACGCATGGTTATGTCTTCAACAGTGCCGGAAAATTCCTTGGTTTCAATGAAATCTCCAACATCAAAGGGCCTGTCAAACATAATAACAAAGCCTGAAATGATGCTTTGCAGCGTGTCCTGCGCAGCAAGGGATACGGCTAGGCCGCCTACTCCGAGTCCGGTAAGCAGTCCGTTTATGTTGTAGCCCAGCTCGGATATAACCATGATGACAGCAATGCAGACGGTAAGCACCTTAAGAATGTTTGCAATAAATTTAACGGCTATGCTGTTCACTTCCGGGCTTTTGCTCTTTTCACCCAGAAAACTTTCAAGATTATCAGAAACAAAGCTGATTATCAGCCAGCATGCGAAAAGAATGGAAACGATCTTGAAGGTATCTACTATTGCGGTATGGTGATAATTTATAATAATCCCTAAAAACAGTCCCAGCACAATGAAGTAAAAGGCAAGCGGTTTTTTAAGGCTGGCCACGAATCCTTCGCGCCGTTCCGGCTTTTTTGCAAATAAAATTTTGGCAAGGATCTTAAGCAAAAGCGCCGCGATCTTATTTCTAAACGCCGTAAACGCAGCAAAGATGAGCGCACCCAGCGCTATATGGATATAAAATCCGTATTCGTTAAAAAATTCAGTTATCGCCTCAGGCATTATCTTTCCTCCGAAACGCAGTAAAAATTGCTTTCCCATGCGGGAATATAAATGCTGTGTCTGAAATAGATTTTATAGTTACTGTTCAGTTGCCATATTTTGAGCGGCAGGGCAAACATATCTTCATTTCTGTGATATGCGCAGATATATAGTTTGGGAGCGTGCCTTTTTATCGTTCTTTCGCATCCGCAAAGCGCCTTCAGTTCGGAACCTTCTATGTCCATCTTGATCAGTGTAGCGCCGTTTTCTGCCATGCTGTCTATATCAATTGCGTCAACCGTCCTCCCCTCGGCGGAAAGTTTTGAGTTGCGCCCTGCTTTAGCGGAAAAGATCAGCGTCTCCCGCCTGTTCCATGCCGCGGCATTTACAAGCTTTACATTCTTCATATCCGCCGTGTTTTTTACAAGCTTTTTAAAATTTTTTATATCAGGCTCAATAGCGGTGATGCTGTCATACCGTCCGCCGGTAAAGCAGGTGAATTCCCGTATCGTATCGCCGTCGTAAGCGCCTGCATCAATGATTTTCTCATGTTCTCCCAGTTCCAGAATATCGGCGTAGATCCTGCTTTTGTTCTTTTCAAAAGATTCCAATAGATATTCGATCTTTCCGCTGATCTTAAATTTGATAATATTTTCATAGACCCTTTTGCTCTCATCGTCAGCAAGTCTGTCATACACATATCTGAATTCTGCTTTGTGCTCATTAAAATATTTCCCGGTAAATAACCCGTTGCCCGCAACGGGTATATCCGGAGCCAGAACGCGGTGTTCACAGTTTATTCTTTTAATATTTTCAATAACGCCGTCAATGTGAGTGGCAAACGCAAGCACAACGTTGAAGTCATCGTATTTTTCGCATACATCTCTGTATTTAATTACTTTATGACCTAAAAAGGAGTGCCCGCGCACAAATTCATCGCTGGCAAAGATCTCGCTTTCTTCTATTCCTTTTTCATGTAGAACGGATATGATCTTTTCGGCAGCGTCGCCCATTCCGTAGACTGCCACCGGCTTTTTATCTTCCGCAAGAATATCCCAAACGTCTTTTTCGTCAAATTCAAGATCCATAGCTTTTGATCACCTGTCTTTTTAAATTATAAACTTAAAAGCCTGCTAAATCAAGGCACTTTACAAATACTTTAAAAAAGATTATAATTAATACAAATTTGAAGAAAGTGGAAATTTATGATAGAGCAGATTATTAATCTTGACGCTATGGAGCAGGCCGTCAGTCTGTTCGGCTCTTTTGATGAAAATATAAAAATTATTGAAAAAGAATTCGGCGTTTCAATCATCAGCCGGGGTTCAAGTCTTAAAGTGGTGGGAGAGGCTGAAAACGTCTCCCTCGCCGTGCGCGCTGTAAACAGCCTTCTTGTGCTGATAAATAAGGGCGAAACGCTTTCAGACCAGAATATCAGATATGCAATCGGCCTAGTCAGAGAAGGCAATGAGGACAAGCTATCCTCCATGTCAACCGATACCGTCTGCATAACCTCAAAGGGAAAGCCCGTTAAGGCGAAAACGCTTGGTCAGAAAAAATACTGCGAGGCAATTAAAAACAATACGATCACCTTCGGTGTAGGCCCTGCCGGAACCGGCAAAACCTATCTGGCCGTGGCTATGGCGGTAACGGCATTCCGGGCAAAGGAAGTAAATAAGATTATTTTAACCAGACCGGCTGTTGAGGCGGGCGAAAAACTCGGTTTCCTGCCCGGTGATCTTCAAAGCAAGGTTGACCCTTATTTAAGGCCGCTCTATGACGCACTGTTTGAAATGCTGGGGGCGGAAAATTTTCAGAAATATCAGGAAAGAGGCACTGTTGAGGTTGCGCCGCTGGCCTATATGAGGGGCAGAACGCTGGATGACAGCTTTATCATCCTTGACGAGGCGCAGAATACAACGCCGGAACAGATGAAAATGTTTTTAACCCGACTCGGATTCAATTCCAAAATGGTCGTTACCGGCGATATTACGCAGATCGATCTGCCGTCCGGAAAAAAATCCGGGCTGAAGCGCGTTATGCGCATTCTGAAGAATGTAGACGATATTGAGATCTGCCGTTTTACACAGAAAGACGTGGTAAGGCACAGACTTGTTCAGGAAATCATAAAAGCTTATGAAAAGTATGAAGGCGAGGAGAGAAAATAATATATGAACAGAATAAAAGTGATCATCTCCAATACGCAAAAACAGGTTAAGATCCCCACGGGGATAAGACTGCTTATCCGCCGCTGCTGTCATGCGGTCCTTCAGCTTGAAAATTTTGAAGGCTCCGCTGAGGTTTCCGTGCGTTTTGTTGATAATGAAGAGATAAGAAAACTCAATAAGCAGTACCGTAATATCGATAAGGAAACGGATGTTCTTTCTTTCCCTATGGGAGAAGACGGAAAGTATGATATAAATCATGACACCGGCGCAAAGATACTCGGCGATATCGTTATTTCCATGGAAAAAGCGGTCGAACAAGCAAAAATGTATAATCATCCGCTTCAGAGAGAGGTGGGCTTTTTAACAGTTCACTCCATGCTCCACCTTTTGGGATATGACCACGAGGCCGGCGGAATGGAGGCTGTCCATATGCGTGAGAAAGAAGAAACGGTTTTAACACAGATCGGCTGGAAACGTGACAACAGCTACTATATGGGAGATGAAGAATGAATACCAGATCGGCTTTCATAACAATAGCGGGCAAACCCAATGTGGGTAAGTCTTCGATCCTGAATAAGCTGCTCGGCACTAAGATCGCCATTGTTTCCTCAAAACCTCAGACCACCCGAACCAAGATCATGGGTGTGCTTACAGACGGAGATATCCAGCTTGTTTTTACCGATACCCCCGGTTTTCATAAGCCGCACAACAGGCTTGGGGAAATTATGAACTGTGCGGTTAAGGACAGTCTGGGCGGCACGGATGCGGTTTTATTTGTTACGGAGCCCAAGGGAGAGCTTAATCCCAAAGAACTTGAACTTATAAACAAATTCCGGCAGGAAAAGATTTCCACTATACTTGTAATCAATAAAATTGATACGCTCAGCGATAAAACCGCGTTGCTTTCAAGATTAAAGGAATTAAGCGGATACTATGATTTTACTGCTGCCGTTCCCGTTTCCGCCGAAACGGGTGAGGGGATCGGGGAACTGCTTGACGAGATGAAAAAGCTGGCAGTGCCCAGCGTGCATTATTTTCCTGACGATACCTTAACAGATCAGCCGGAAAGAGTTATCGCGTCCGAGATAATACGCGAAAAGCTTCTGCGCCTTATGGATAAAGAAGTGCCGCACGGAATTGCCGTTGCAGTTGAAAAAATGCGCGAGAGGCAGGATAAAGAGATACTTGATATAGACGCGGTCATCTATTGCGAGCGCGAGACGCATAAGGGCATGATCATAGGAAAGCACGGCGCAATGCTAAAGAAAGTATCAACTTTTGCAAGGCAGGATCTGGAACGTTTTTTTGATATGAAGGTAAATCTCCACACATGGGTCAAAGTAAAAGAAGGGTGGAGAAATAAAGAGGGTCTTATCCGCAATTTCGGACTGGAGGAATAATTCCCTTAATCTGGTTTAAAATGGCACAAATGAATACCGCCGCCATAGGATAAAATAAAAACGGTGGTATAGATGAACGATGAATTCTGGTCACGCTTTGCCCGCTCGGGCAGGGTGGAAGATTATCTTGAATATAAAAAGCACGAGGAGAATCTAAGGACGTTTGCAGATGAAGATAACAACGAATGGCTTGGTTATAAAGGAACAGACAACAGGGGAGAGTGACCGTTTAGTTACTCTCCTTACTGCTGATTACGGCATCATGCGTGCTTTTGTACGCCGTGCAAAGCTCGTTAAAAGCCGCAATTCAAGCGCCACTTCGCTCTTTGCTTACGGCAGATTTACCCTGTATAAGACTCGTGATGCTTACGTTGCGGATGACGTGGAACCGATAGAAGTCTTTTTCGATCTGCGGCGCGATATCGAAAGCCTGTCGCTTGCGCAGTATTTTGCTCAGCTCGCTTTTGAAATGGGTGCGGAGGAACAGCCCTGCGATGAGCTGCTGCGCCTTACGCTGAATTCCTTTCATCTGCTTTGCAAAGGCTCCAAAAAAAGAACGCAGATCAAAGCAGTCTTTGAATTCCGAAGCGCATGCCTGGGAGGCTATATGCCGGATATTCTCGCCTGCGGCAACTGCGGTACATATGAATCGGATGTAATGTATTTTGATACGCTTGAAGGCAGGATATATTGTGAAAACTGTCCCAAGGCAGGCGCAATACCCGTGCCGGTAAATGTAATTAAAGCGATACGCTTTATCTGCCTTACTCCGCCGGAAAAGATCTTCAGCTTCTCGCTCAGTGATGAAAATTTGAAGATATTGGGCGAAACGGCAGAAAAATATGTGCTTTCGCGCATACAGAGAAAACTCAGCGCACTTGATTTCTATAAAGGATTATCAAATGAAGATGAATAAAAATTATGACGCTCTGGAGCTTGGCTCAGTGCTTGAAATGCTTAAAGACGAAGCGTCGTCGGAAGATGCAAAAAACGCCGCTCCCGATCTGAAACCTGTAAATGTTTTGAGCGAGGCGCAGCTGCTGCTTTCGCATACGGAGGACGCTTTTTCGCTTATTGCACGATTCGGCGGTCCTTCTTTTTCCGGTCTGCAAAATGTAAATAACGCTGTCAGCCGCGCTGCGGCAGGTGGGGAACTTAATACTGCGGAACTGTTAAGGATCGGCGCAACGCTCCGCGCCGTGCGGTCACTTCATGAGTGGTACGGCCATTGCAGCGGCGTTTCAACAAGCCTTGATTTTTTCTTTGATTCAATTACCGTGAATAAATACCTTGAAGAAAAGATATTTTCTGTTATCGTTTCGGAAGAGGAGATCGCTGACCGTGCGTCGGACGAGCTTTATGAGATCAGACGCAAAATAAGAGCTAAGTCTAATTCCGTTCGTGAAAAGCTTGATTCTATCCTGCACAGCTCTCATTATCAGAAATTTTTGCAGGAACCTATCGTAACGCAGCGCTCGGGCAGGTATGTTGTGCCTGTAAAGGCGGAGCACCGTGCCGATGTTCCCGGCCTTGTTCACGATATGTCATCATCCGGTGCAACCGTATTTATTGAACCCGTTTCCGTTGTGGACGCGAATAACGAGATCAAGATACTTGAAAGCCGTGAGCGCGAGGAAATAAAGCGTATTCTGTTTGCGCTCTCAATGGAGGCGGGAAATTTCGCTCAGAGCATAATCAGTTCATATGAAAACGCCGTCAGAATAGATCTGATCTTTGCAAAGGCGCGCCTTGCTTATAAAATGAAGGCTTCAATGCCGAGCCTAAATGATAAAGGAGAGATTCTTTTAAAAAAAGCGCGCCACCCGCTGCTTGATCCGAAAAATGTGGTGCCGGTGGATATTTCGCTTGGCTGCGAGTTTGATACACTTGTTATTACGGGCCCGAATACCGGCGGCAAGACCGTTTCCATAAAAACGATAGGTCTTTTGTCATTAATGGCAATGTGCGGGCTTCTGATTCCCGCTGGGGATCAGTCAAAGATCGCCGTGTTCGACAATATTCTGGTTGATGTAGGCGACGAGCAGAGCATTCAGCAGAATCTTTCCACCTTTTCCGCTCACATGGTAAATATTATAGATATAATGAAAAAAGCGGGCGGCAATTCGCTCGTACTTATAGACGAACTCGGAGCAGGGACCGATCCTGTTGAAGGCGCTGCGCTTGCCGTTGCCATAATAGAAAATCTGCGTTCGAAAGGCGCAAAGATAGCGGCAACAACTCATTATGCGGAACTTAAAGCCTATGCGCTTGAAACACCCGGAGTAACGAACGGAAGCTGTGAATTTAACGTTGAGACTTTAAGACCAACCTACAGACTGCTTATCGGTGTTCCGGGACGATCAAACGCTTTTGCTATATCGGAGCATCTTGGCATGGAAAAGTCTGTTATAGAAGAGGCAAAGCACCTTATCAACAGTGAGAGCAGGTCTTTTGAAGCGGTGCTTCAGAAACTGGAAGAAACCAGGCGCGAACTCGAAAACGAAAGGGAAAAAGCGCAACGTGCGGCCGATTCGGCAGACAGAATGAGAAGAAAAGCCCAGTCCGAAAAGGACAGAGCCGCTCAGCTGCGTGATCATGAACTTGAAAAGGCAAAACGGGAAGCGGAGAAGATCATCTCCTCCGCAAAGCGCCAGAGCGCCGATTTTCTGATGCGCCTCGAACAGCTTAAAAAGGAGGCCGACGCAAAAAATGTGTCCGAGGTCGCCAGAAAAACAAGACGCGAGATAAAAAATCGTTTGGGTGAAATGGAGGACGCCGTCAATCCCAGGAGCATAGCAGATGAGTGGGATGACGATTATAAGCTTCCGCGCCCCGTGGTGCCGGGCGATACGGTTATTATACGCTCAATAGGCGAGGGGGAAGTGCTTGAAGTCAATAAAAACAATGTTCTTGTGAAATCCGGAATGCTCAAAACAAGAGTAAAAATGTCTGATCTGAGGCTGATCAAAAAGAAAGAACCGCCGAAACAGAGTAAACCGTCTCTGCTTTACAGGACCACATCCAAAGCGGATTCAGATATTAGTACGGAGATCGATCTCAGGGGCAAAACGGTGGACGAAGCTTTGCATGAGCTTTCTCTGTTTATTGATAAATGCGTGCTTTTGAACCTTCATGAGATCCGCATAATCCACGGCAAGGGTACCGGTGCGTTGCGCGCCGCAGTGCAGGATGATCTCCGCCACCACCCGAATATTTCGGATTTCCGCCTCGGAGCTTACGGAGAGGGCGAGAACGGCGTAACTATCGCACATTTGAAATAATTAGCAGGAAATACATTTTATTTTTATGCGGGCGTATATTTCGCCCGCTTTTTTTTAACGGTATATTACGATATTTTGTGTATTTTAGCTTTCTTTTTTTCAATATTTTGTGTCAAGAGATATTACAAAAATTTAATCTAAAAAATCTTGCTTTTTTTACTTGACTTATCGGAGCCTCTTATGTATAATATCTTTTGCTGTAAAGATTAATTACTTTACACCAATGCAGGAAATGTGCAGAAAGGGGTATAACGGTGGCGAAAAATCTTGAAGTTTCTTTTTTACTTGATTTTTACGGCGAAATGTTAACGAAGAAACAGCATGATTTTCTTGTTTACTATTATAATGAGGATCTGTCCCTTTCGGAGATAGCTGAAAATGAGGGCATAACGCGTCAGGGTGTAAGGGACGCTATCAAACGTGCCGAAAATCAGCTTTTTGATATGGAAAACAGGCTTGGGCTTGCCAAGCGTTTCACTGAAATGAAAAAAGGTCTGGATGAAATCACGCAGTGCGCTGAGATCATTAACGAGTATAATCTTAACCACAGCCTTTCAAGAGAAATAAACGATAATATTTCCAAAATAAAATCAACGGCGGATTATCTGTCACAGCTTTAATTAAAGATTTAGGAGTTGATTGCTTTGGCATTTGAGGGCCTTTCGGAAAGGCTTGAAAATTCCTTTAAGAAGCTTCGTGCAAAGGGAAAACTTACCGAATCCGATGTAAAGGACGCTATGCGCGAGGTGCGCCTTGCGCTCCTTGAGGCAGACGTTAACTATAAAGTTGCAAAGGATTTTACTAAATCCGTTACGGACAGGGCGATAGGCGAGGACGTTATGGAATCTCTTACGCCCGGTCAGATGGTAATCAAGATCGTAAATGAAGAGCTTACAGATCTTATGGGCGGAAGCGAAAGCAGGCTTGCCCAGGCAAATCACCCGCCCACGATCGTTATGATGTGCGGCCTTCAGGGCTCGGGTAAAACCACCCACAGTGCAAAGCTTGCCTTAAAACTGAAAAAAGAGGGACACAGGCCGCTCCTTGTTGCCTGTGATATATACCGGCCGGCGGCTATTAAACAGCTTCAGGTGGTCGGTGCGCAGGTTGATGTCCCTGTTTTTGAAATGGGAACGGAAAACCCCGTCAGAATCGCCGAGGAGGCTGTTAGGTACGCAAAAGACCACGGCTATGACTATATATTTCTTGATACTGCCGGTAGACTTCATGTTGACGAGCAGCTGATGCAGGAGCTTCAGAATATCAGAAGTACCGTGCATCCTCATGAGATTCTGCTTGTTATCGACGCCATGACCGGTCAGGATGCCGTTAACGTTGCCAAAAGCTTTAACGAAACGCTTGGAATAGACGGCGTTGTTTTAACTAAGCTTGACGGCGATACAAGAGGCGGCGCAGCGCTTTCCGTCAGGGCCGTTACCGGTAAGCCGATTAAATTTGTAGGAACGGGTGAAAAACTCGGAGATCTTGAAACGTTTCACCCAAGCCGCATGGCTTCGCGTATTCTCGGTATGGGAGATGTGCTCTCGTTTATTGAAAGGGCAGAGCAGAGCCTGGACCAGAAAAAAGCGGCTGAGCTTGAAAAGAAGCTTGCTAAAAATAAATTTGATCTCAATGATCTGCTTGATCAGTTTGACCAGATATCCAGAATGGGCAGTCTTAAGGATACCATTAAAATGCTGCCCGGTATCGGTTCCAAGATCAGGGATGAGGATATTGACGAGCGTGCGTTTGACAGATTCCGAGCTATCATTTATTCCATGACCAAGCAGGAACGCTCTCATCCGGAAATCATCAACCCATCCCGCAAACGTAGGATCGCTGCCGGATGCGGAATGCAGGTAGAGGATGTAAATAAACTGCTTTCACAGTTTAAGCAGATGAAAAAAATGATCAGCCAGTACGGCGGCAAGGGTGGACCAAGAGTCAGCAAAAAAATGCGCCGGCTGCTTCAGCAGAATCCGGATATGGCCCAGAAAATGATGGGAATGACCGGAAACGGAAGAAACAATCCTTTCGGATTTTAATTTGTATTAACCCGATTTGAATTCGGTTAGTAAATAAAACAATAATATTTTTTATGGAGGAAATAATAATGGCAGTAAAGATCAGACTTCGCAGAATGGGCGCTAAAAAAGCTCCTTTTTATCGTGTAGTTGTAGCTGATTCAAGATACCCGAGGGACGGACGTTTCATCGAGGAGATCGGAACTTACAACACCATGGTTGATCCCGCAGAGATCAAGATCGATGCCGAAAAGGCAAAGAAATGGATCGTAAACGGTGCTCAGCCAACGGATACTGTAAAGAGCATCCTTAAAAAAGAAGGCATTCTTTAATCTTTTTACAGGGATTATAAGACGGAGGTGTTTTCTTTGGAGGAATTGTTGAAGGCGATCACCAAAGGCCTTGTTGATAACCCAGATGCCGTTTCCGTAGAGGTGGATGAGCCTAACGAGGAAGGCGTGGTGTTTTACCATCTTCACGTTGCGGAGGAGGATATGGGCCGCGTTATCGGAAAACAGGGCAGGATCGCAAAGGCGATACGCGTTGTAATGCGAGCAGCCGCAACAAGAAATGATCAAAAGATTTCTGTTGAAATAGATTGATTGTAATTGTATTGTGAACAGACCGCCTTGGAAGAAGGCGGTCTGTTCTTGCAAAAATCCGGCAAAAACTATATAATATTCTCGGTGATTTAATGAAACAGTTCTTGGAAGTCGGAAAAATAGTGAATACTCACGGTATCAAAGGGGAAGTCAGGGTCCAGCCGTGGTGCGACGGCGTGGATTTCCTTAAGCAGTTTAAAACGCTTTATCTTGATGAAAACGGAAGGGATTCTCTGGAGATCTTATCCGTTAGAGCGCATAAAAACGTTGCCGTAATGAAGTTTTCCGGGATAGACGGCATAGACGATGCCCAACAGTATAAAAATCGTGTTTTATACTGTGACCGCGGTGATGCCGAAATTGAGGAAGGCTCCGAATATATCCAGGATATAATAGGCTGCTTGGTCAAAAATGCTGACACCGGGGATGTGTACGGAAAAGTCTTGGACGTTATGAATTACGGAGCCTCGGATATTCTTGAGATCGAAAATGACGGAAAACGGCTTTATGTGCCGCTGATAGATGAGATAGTTAAAAAGATCGACTGCGAAAGCGGTCTGATTGAAATCATACCTATGAAGGGGCTTTTTGATGAGAATTGATATTATGACGCTTTTTCCGGATATGTGCCTCTCTTATCTTAACGCAAGCATCATAGGCAGGGCGCGCTCCTCCGGAAAGGTTCGGATTGAATGCGCGGATATAAGAGATTATACCAAGGATAAACACCGCCGTGTGGACGATTCGCCTTATGGGGGCGGAATGGGCATGATCATGCAGGCCCAGCCTATTTATGATTGCTATAAAGACATATGTGAAAAGACGGGAACAAGCCCCCACCTGATCTATCTGACCCCGCAGGGCAAAACTTTGACCCAGCAAAGGGTAAGGGAGCTGGCACAGTTGGACAATATTGCACTTTTGTGCGGCCACTATGAAGGGGTGGACGAGCGTGTTATTGAGGAACTTCAGCCGGAGGAGATCTCGGTCGGAGATTATGTGCTGACCGGCGGTGAGCTCCCGGCGCTTATCGTTGCCGACGCTGTTTCCAGAATGATACCGGGCGTGCTTTCAAGCGACGAATGCTTTACGGAGGAAAGCCATTATTCTTCACTGCTTGAATATCCGCAGTATACGCGGCCGTTTGAATGGCATGGAAGGCAGGTGCCGGAGGTGCTTGTGACCGGTCATCATGCAAAAGTGGAAACCTGGCGCAGGGAGCAGTCGCTTAAGCGGACCGCGCAGCGCAGACCCGATATGCTCGAAAAAGCGCAGCTAACGGCGAAAGATATGAAATTTCTGTCCGATTTAAAACGATAAATAAAAATTATGTGAATTTTGCACAAATCGGGGCACAATATTTTGTGTTAAATCTATAAGTCATACGAACTTTGCCCCAACACATTGACCTAAAGCGTTTTAGTGGTATAATATGTAATACAGTCAAAAGGCGAATAACTTTTTAATTCTTGAAATGAGAGGTTTTATTATGTTTGTTAAAGATGTAACGGTTGAAAATCAGGTAGGGCTCCATGCCCGTCCGGCAACATTCTTTATTCAGAAAGCCAATGAATTCAAGTCTTCCATCTGGGTTGAAAAAGAAGAGAGAAGAGTTAATGCAAAATCCCTGCTCGGTGTGCTTTCGCTCGGCATAATGGGCGGAACCGATATCCGTATTATCGCGGACGGCTCAGACGAGGAAGAGGCTGTTGAGGGCCTTGTTGCTCTTGTGAAAAGCGGCTTTACAGAGTAAGATTGCACAAAACTTCAGTCGGCACGGCGCATGTGGGCGCCGTGCCTTTTTTATCTTTACGCCTGCGCGGATTTATGTTAAAATAATCGGGAAAAATCTATTATCGGGTGAAACGAATGACTGAAAAGGAACTTCGTAAAAAAGCAATGGCGCTCCCGCTCCAGCCGGGAGTGTATATCATGAAAAACAAAGATAAAAAAATAATATATATCGGAAAGGCGAAAAAGCTGAAAAACAGGGTCTCGTCTTATTTTGGCTCACATACCGGCCATTCTTTAAAAGTGATCAGAATGGTTGAAAATGTAGATGATTTTGATTATATCCTTGTTGATACCGAGTTTGAGGCGCTGGTGCTTGAATGCTCGCTGATCAAACAGCACATGCCCAAATACAATATTCTGCTCAAGGACGATAAAGGGTATAATTATATAAAGATCACAAAAGGGGATTTTCCGCGTATTTCGGAATGTAAGCGAATGGATGATGACGGCGCGGTTTATATCGGCCCGTATATATCCGGATTTTCCGTAAAACAGGCGGTGGAGGAAACGCTTAAAATTTTCAAACTGCCGCGCTGCAGTAAAAAATTTCCTCAGGATTACGGAAAGAGCCGTCCGTGCCTCAACGGATTTATGGGGCTTTGCTGTTCGCCGTGCGCCGGCAGAATCACACAGCAGGAATATGCTAAAACCGTTGAGGATGCCGTTGCATTTCTGAAAGGCGGAAGCAAGGCTTCCGTGCGGGATATGACCAGCAAGATGCATGCGCTTTCAGAAGAACTGAAATTTGAGGAAGCGGCAAAACTCAGGGACAGGATCCGCGCCATAAAAAACCTGGAGGAAAGGCAGAAGGTAGTTTCAATAAATGTTCCGGAAGAGGACGTTTTTGCCCTTGTGAACGGCAAAAAAAAGGCGTGCTTTGAAGTGATACGTTTTAAAAACGGCAGACTGAGCGATACGGAATTCTGGCTGATTGATTCCCAGGAAGATCTCAAAAACGCCCGTCTTGAACTGATCGAACGCTATTATTCTATGCGTCCGGATATTCCCTCTCGCATTGCTGTGGACGGAGAGATCGAAGACGAAGATTTACTGCGTGAATTTCTTGAAAAGCAGCGGGGCAGAAAAGTGGAGTTCATACACCCGCAAAAGGGAGAGCATCTGTCTATACTCAACATGTGCATAAAAAATGCAAACGAACATCTTGCGCAGAATGAAGGCAGACTCGGGCGGGAGTTCGCCGCGCTTGAGGAGCTTGCCGCTCTTCTCGGTCTCGGAAAGCCGCCGGAATATATTGAAAGTTATGATATTTCCCATACCTTCGGCGCGGATAATGTTGCGGGAATGGTCGTTTTCCATAACGGCAGACCCATGAAATCCGCTTATAAAAGATTTGCGGTTAAAGGTTTTGACGGTCAGAATGACGTTGGTTCTATGAACGAAGTTCTTACCCGCCGTTTTAATCATTATTATCATGATGAGGACAGCAGCACTTTTAAGATCCTGCCGGATCTGATATTGCTTGACGGGGGTCAGCCTCAGGTGAACGCGGTGCTGCCCGTTATTGAGAAAATGAAGCTTTCGGTTCCGGTTTTCGGCATGGTAAAGGATAATAAGCACCGTACACGCGCAATTGCGTACGGCGGCGGGGAAATTGAGATCAATTCTCACCGCGCGGCGTTTACGCTCGTATCAAGCATACAGGAGGAAGTGCATCGCTTTGCTGTTTCCTATCACCATAAAAAGCATGCGAAAAGCACTTTTTCATCCGGTCTTATGCAGATAGAGGGGATAGGAGAGAAAAAAGCGAAAGCGTTATTAAAGCATTTCAAAACCATCTCTTCGATCAAAGAGCAAACTCCGGATGAACTAGCGGAATGTCCGTCAATAAGTAAAAAAGACGCAGATAAAATTTACGAATTTTATCATAAATTGTAAAAATAATATTTCTGAACTTGACTATGTTAAAGTTGAAATGTATAATGTAATGTGTATAAATTCAGGCGGGTATGATTTGATCTTCCGCCGGTTTGCGGCAGTGATTGAGTATGATGCGTGTTATTACCGGAAGCGCAAGGGGCCGACGTCTTGAGACCCTGCCCGGCAGTGATGTTACAAGGCCGACTGCTGAAAGTGTTAAAGAGGCGCTTTTCAGTATGCTTCAGTTTGATATAGAGGGCAAAAAAGTGCTGGATCTGTTTGCCGGATCCGGTCAGCTCGGTATCGAAGCGCTTTCCCGCGGCGCAAGTGAATGTGTTTTTGTTGAGACCGATAAAAATGCAAGAGCCGTTGTTGAACGCAATATAAACAAATGCGGGTTCGGCCGGGTTTCGCGTGTTATACCTGTCAGTGCAGAAGTCTATGCGGCGTCATGCCCGGCGTTTGATATCGTCTTTCTTGATCCGCCTTATCAGAAAGGGCTTGTTAAGAAGATCCTGCCGCTGATCGAAAGCAGGCTGAACGTAAACGCACTTGTGGTGTGCGAAACTTCTGCCTCAGAAGAGCTGCCGGAAAATTTAGGTTCGCTTAA
>CATZNW010000008.1 GCA_958422185.1 uncultured Clostridium sp. | reverse complement strand
CAGATCTTCCTTCGCCGGATTCAACAAGATCTTCTGGCGCCTCGGCGGTGCGCTTGTAAAACTGCCTCATCTGCTTAGATCAATATAAAAATAAGAACCGCCTGAACTAGAATAAGTTCAGGCGGTTCGATCATATTGTCATACTTTTGACTGGGTTATTTTGAATAGTGCAGCGCCGTGTGTCTCAACTGCGGCCCGTAATTTGTTTCTAACGCCTGTTTGCGTTTTTCCACTCCATATCTCAAGCAGATCATACGGCTCGCCGGGCATCAGAATCTCAGACAGCTCAAAAGCAACCTCACGCTCTTTATCCGCCGTGTTGAACACGGCAAGGTATTTGCAGTTTTTGCCGTTTGCGACCCATATAACCGTGCCTTTTCCGGTGCGCTCATTTCTTGCATGCTGATGTGCTCCGTAAGATGTTTTGAGCATATTGATATACTCTTTATTTGTGAGCAGGGACAGGGTCCATTCATCATTTTCCGGCAGGTTTCCGCCGAACATAAGCGGGCTCCTGAAGATACCCCACAAAGTCATAAGGGTGATCTGCTCCGGCTTTGTAAAATTCGTGTATCTGTTTGCTTTTCCGTGGCATGGCGCGTTTTTGGCAAGCCTGCCGAGAGGCAGCATATCACAATCCGGCCAAGAGCTGCCGCGGACTTCATTTTGCCAGAGCAGACATTTATCAAACATATTATGAAGTTTTTCCCATTCATCCCAAAAATCACCAGTAAGGCGCCACATATCCGCGTTTCTGTGCAGGTGAACAGCGTTTTCAATATGTGCCGGGCCGGGTGAAAGAGAAAGCACGATCTCACGCCCGCAGGAGTTGATTGCGTTCCTTATCATCTCCACCTCATGCTTTGCGGAATACGGATTATCCCACTGCCTAAATTCAGTAACACAGATATCATCGCACTTAACAAAGTCCACGCCCCATGAAGCATACAATTCAAAAACAGAATTATAATAATCCTGCGCGCCTGGGCAGTTTTTACAGCCATACATATCCGTATTCCAGGAACAGACAGAAAAATGATGCGCTATATCGCGGCAATTATATTTGCTGCCTTTTACGGGCAGCCCCGCATGCGCCGCAGCCCGCGGGACGCCGCGCATAATATGTATTCCGAATTTCAGGCCAAGGCTATGGCAATAGTCCGCTATGGGCTTAAAGCCTTTTCCGCCGGCAGCGCTCGGAAAGCGGTTTTCAGCCGGCATAAGCCTGCCGTATCCGTCCATATTGAGCGGATAAAAATTATTGTAATCATTATCCTTTGCGTTCGGCTCATACCACTGGATATCACAAACGATATATTCCCATCCGAACGGCTTAAGATATTTTGCCATATAATCTGCGTTTTCCTTAAGCTGTTTTTCATTCACCGCCGCGCCGAAACAATCCCAGCTGTTCCAACCCATGGGCGGTGTTTTTGCCGGTTTTTTATACATATGATCACCCGCTTAATGCATATAATATAAAAATAATTATATTCAAAAAAGCAGCAAAGTCAATATGTTTTTTCAAATCAATGAAATCCGCCCTGTCTGACGCAAAAGCACACAAAAAATGACCGGCGCCATACCGGTCATAATACATAATTTCTAACTTTTGATCTGCGTTTCACGCGGGTAATTACTGATTATTTTCCGCAGCTTCTTTCGCCGCCTTTTCGGCCTTGCGCTGCGCGCGCTTCTTCTTTGCCTTATAACCAAGCAGTTTATCAAGATGCTCCTGCGGTGTGGAACACGCACCTAGAGTAACCGTCTTATCACCGTAAATGCCGTGAAAATCAGAGCCGCCGGTTAAAAGCAGTTTGTTCTTTTTGCATATTTCAGAAAGTCTTTCAATATCCTCGTCGCTTGCAAGTGGGTGCCATACTTCAATTCCGTCCAGCCCCATGGTTATATACTTATCGATCTCATCAAAATTATTGAATTTACCGGGATGCGCAAGCACCGCAATGCCTCCCGCAGAGTGGATCTCATTTATTACTTCGTCAACAGCAGGATACTTTGTTGGGGCAAGAATATTTGTTTCGCTTTTTTCATCAAAAAGCGCATAATAAAGATCGCCGAAGATCTTATCGGTATACCCTGCATCCATCAGCGCGTGCATGATATGCTGTTTAAAAAGATTGGTTGAACCTGAAGCGTGGCTGATAATGAAATCAGACGTTATCGGGAATCTGCCCGCTGTTTTAAGCATCATGATCTGCCCGGCACGCTTGCGTGCAACGGAAGTGCGCTTACAGATTCCTTCAAGCCTGTTGGGAGCATCAGCTAAATATGAAAGAATATGAACTTTTTTACCGGCCTCAAAATCAAAAGCCGAAATTTCAACTCCCGGTATAACGTTTACACCGTAACGCTTGCCGATTACCTGCCCCCTTACCGTGCCGGCAAGGCAGTCATGGTCCGTTATGGCAATCGTATCTATACCGCTTTTCTTGGCAATGACAATAAGATCTTCAATACCTACGGAGCCGTCGCTGAGCTTTGTGTGACAATGTAAATCAGCCGCCATAACTTCACTCCTTACAATTTATTTTCCGCAATTTTTAAAATTTCCGATATACAATTATTATAACATTGTTAATGAAGTGTTGCAATACTTTATTAATCAAAATTTGGCATAATACACAAGATTCTTATTAAATTTTCGTTATTGTGTACAAGAAAGATTCAAAACATGTCGTTATGTACATATTTGTTTTAACTTTCTGTATAACGCAGCAACAGGAAGACCCACAACATTGAAATAATCACCGTCTATTTTTTCAACAAGCAGGGAACCCCTGCCCTGGATACCGTAAGCCCCTGCTTTGTCAAAGCACTCTCCCGTCTTTATATAAGAAAGTATATCGTCATCAGAGAGGGGATAAAAACGAACTTTGGTCTCCTTAAAAAACGAACTTTCCTTTTCACCGTTTATGAGCGTAACGCCGGTGAAAACGCTGTGCTCCCTGCCTGAAAGGGAATGTAAAATATTAAAAGCGTCTTTTTCATCTTGCGGCTTGCCTATAATCCTGTTCTCCAGCGCAACGACCGTATCCGCACCGACGATTATTCTGTGATCGGGAACAAACGCGCGGGCCTTGATACCGGATAAATACAGCACCGCGTTATCCGGCGAGATTTCTGCCGGCAGAGTTTCGTCAACATCAGCGCAAGCGCAGTCAAAATCCGGCGCAACAAGGCGCAAAAGCTCGCGCCGCCTCGGTGACGCGGACGCAAGCAGGATCCTCTTTGCCGCCATTAAAACACTCCTCTGTAATAAAGTCCTCTCGTAAATTCAAACGGAGCGGGACTGCCGTTTTCATAAAGCGAGATGATTCTGTTGATCTGCTCTTCTGATTCATCGGTAAAATAAAAATGAGCAAAATCCGTTTTTACATCGTTTAACTTATCCGCAAGATAGACAGGCACGGAATTCAGTATCTCAACACACGGATACGGTGAGCAGACTATCTGAAAGCTTTTGCCTTTTCTGTCTTTCAGCGTGCCTTTTTTACCGCATGTTTCGCAACCCACGGTGCATTTGACCGGGCAGTTTCTGGTAAGCATCAGCGGCAGTTTTCCGTACACGATAACGCCCGTATCCTGCGAATCCACCGCATTTGCCTCCGCAAGCGTAAGTTCAAACGAAAGGATCGGGTGCGGCGCCAAACGCGCGGAAAACGAATTGAATATATTGAGTCCGAAATCGCCGAAAACCTCAAAGCCCATATCCTGTGCGAGTTTCAGAGCGCCGATATTGCCGCACAGGGCGGATCTTACGCCTGCTTTCTTTAATTCTTCAAGCCGTTTTCTCAGCCTCTTTTCGCTGCCGAACAAACCGCGAGGAAGTTCTGCGCCGGCATTCTGCTCTATCATATCCTCTGTTTTTGCCCACACGGGTAAAAAGATTCTTTTAAACGGGTGGCTGTGAGGGATCTGGGTGGCATCTGAAAACCTCGCCGTAAAATAAGGAGCGATCGCATTCCCCGCCCTTCTCGAAGGCATTTCAAGCGGTTCGGAATCAACGGATCGCTTTTTAAATGCAGACAATTCCTCAACCGCCCTGCGGCGCATATCATTGATCTCACTCGCGCTCATAACAAGGCCGCCGTCAATATCCGTATTTATGTTTCCCGCATAGAACTGAGTGCCTCCAAGCTTTGAAAGTCTGTTTTTTATGCTTTCCTCTGTCAGCGGGGTATTTACTGCGTTTTGCGGCGCGGCGCCCGTAATATTCACCGTTCTGCCGAGGGCTTTTGCCATAAGCAACGCCTCTTTGCCCCGGCGCATCTCAAAATGCATATCCAGTTTTACAAGCGGCTTTTCCCGGTCATAAAGCCGGGAAAGCTCCTTTAAAACGCCCGATGCGGCAACAACATCCTCTTTACTTCTTGTGCCGAACATATCCGGGCCGGTTCTTCCGTCAAAATATCCGCTGGTAAATCCGCTGCGGCTGAAAACGCTTTGCAGGTTTTTCCTCATTTCATTTGAGTAATGGCCCTGCGCCGCCTCCTTTAAGGCGGTAACGGCGGCGGCAACGTATTCCGGGCGTTTCATTCTGCCCTCTATTTTAAGGCTTACAACGCCGAGCTTTTCTATTTTTGACAGCTCGTCTATCAAACTAAGATCTTTAAGGCTTAAAACATAGTTTCCTTTTCCGCAGGCGGAAAACGGCAGCCGGCAGGTCTGCGCGCACAGGCCTCTGTTTCCGCTTCTCTGCCCTATCATTGCGGACATATAGCACTGGCCGGAAACGCTCATACACAGCGCACCGTGAACAAAGATCTCCAGTTCAATATCTGAAGATCCGGCAATCTCGGCAATTTCCTCTCTGCTCATTTCACGGGGAAGAACGACCCTGGAAAAGCCTGCTTTCTTAAGGGCGGCAACCCCGCACGGGGTCATTACGCTGGTTTGCGTAGATGCGTGAAGTCGGGCAGACGGAAAACAGTGCCTTATCATATGGGCAACACCCGGATCCTGCACAATGAATCCGTTTATACCGCAGGAAAGAGCATGTGAAACAAGACTGTAAGCCTCTTCAAACTCACTGTTTTTGCAAAGTGTGTTCACAGCAAGATAAATCTTTACACCCCTTGCCGAGCAGTATTCAGCGGCGCGTTCAAGCTCCTCATCATTAAAATTGCCGGCATTCCTGCGTGCACTGAGCGATCTACCGCCGAGGTAAACCGCATCTGCACCGCATCTGACGCCGGCAACAAGCGCTTCCCGCGAACCCGCAGGAGCCAAAATCTCCAATTGCATATATTACCTGAACACCCGACTCAGCCGTTTAGCTTTTCTCTGAGATTTGATATTTCCCTGTTGAGTCTTTCGATCTCCCTGCGGGCAACGTCAACCTCCATACGCGCCCTGGCGCTGTCCTCAAGATAATCCTTGATCTGAGCCCTTAAATTATCTGCCGAGGCAGTTGCCTTTTTACATGCATCCGCCTGATCGAGCGCCACGAGCACTGCGCACTGGATAGATGAAAGGCTTGGATTCTGCGACGAAATATTCTTCATTTCCCCGTCTATAAAATCACCGAGTTCCTCAACATATTCAGCGTCGTCATCAGTTATTATAGAATAGGTTGCGCCGCAAATTTTTATCTGAACTTTATTTTTCGCCATGTTTCACACTTCCGTAATTTAGAATTTAGATAGTTTTACTATTTTAGTATAACAGGATAATAAAATCTTGTCAAATAAAAAAAGATTTGGTATGATAGCATTATCCAAAACAAAAATAAGAGAGGGCTTAATATGAGGATAGAAAGAACAAAAAATATTTTTGTGCTTGAAACGGAAAATTGCCAATACGTTGTCGGGGCAGGAAAAAACGGTCTTTACCACCTGCACTGGGGCGGAAAATGTACCAAAGAGGATTTTGAGATAAATGAGCTCGGCGAGCAGAATTCCTGCCATTCCGTGCTTGATTTTACAAAAACGGAGTATGTGCCGTTCGGCGGAACAATGTATCGTGAATGCGCGCTTAAATGCGAATTTGCTGACGGCTGCAGAGACACAGTGCTTGAGTATGCGGATTATAAAATCCTGACAGATTCGCTTGAAATCATTATGAAGGATCCGAAATACGGGCTCTCTGTCTCACTTGTTTACAGATTGTTTGACAACAGCGATATCATTGAAAGATACGCCGTCATAAAAAACGGATCCGATAATAAGATCATTCTTGAAAAAGCGGCAAGCGCTGAGATCAACCTGCCCGGAGAACGCGCTTATACCATAATAAACGCAAACGGCTCATGGGGCGGCGAATTCAGAAAAACGGAACAAACGCTTGAAAGCGGCAGCCTTTCCTTTGAAAGCAGAAAGGGCATTACGGCGCATCATCATCTGCCGGCTCTTATTGCAGCCGAAAAGCCGAATGAAGACAGCGGCACAGTCTATTTTGCCGTGCTGGCATGGGACGGCAACTTTAAGGTTTCCGCCGCAAGAGATTTTACCGGCAGAACAAGCGCTGTGATCGGACTGAATGATTTTGACTTTTCCAAAACGCTGGAAAGCGGTGAGGAATTCAAAACGCCGTCCGTTTACTGCGGGCTGTCTGACGGCCTTGGCGAAATGAGCCGGAAGTTGCACGATTTCACGGTTAAAAACGTGCTGCCGAAACGCTTTGCATACGAGGACTTGCCCGTGCTCTACAACAGCTGGGAAGCAACCGGGTTCAACGTGAACGAGGCTGGCCAGCTCAAGCTTGCCAAAATCGCGGCAGACATTGGATGCGAGCTTTTTGTTATGGACGACGGCTGGTTTTCAAGCCGTTCATCAGACCGGTCCGGCCTTGGCGACTGGGATGTGAGCCGCGTTAAGTTTCCGCGCGGGCTCAAAGCTCTCATCAACGGCGTAAACTCCCTTGGAATGGATTTTGGAATCTGGGTAGAACCGGAAATGGTGAACCCTCTTTCCCAGCTGTATCTCAAACATCCGGACTGGACATATAACTACAAAACAAGAAAATCCAATCTGCTGAGAAATCAGCTTGTACTTAATATGACAAAACCCGAAGTGCAGAAATATATACTTGATTTTCTTGACAAACTGCTGAGCGAAAACAACATTAAATATATTAAGTGGGATATGAACCGTCCGTTCTCTGAAATAGGTACGGACAATCTGAAAAACGGCAAAGAGCTTTGGTACAGGCACACAAGAGCCGTTTTCAATATTGTTGACGAACTTAAGAAAAAACATACGGACGTTCAGTTTGAAGCATGCGCAAGCGGCGGAGGCAGAACGGATCTTGGCGCGCTGAGCCATTTTGACATGGTATGGCCGAGCGACAACACCGACCCGGTAGACCGACTGGATATCCAGCAGGGCTACAGCCTTATATACCCCATCAAGTGTATGCGGGCGTGGGTTACAGACACAAATAAAAAAGAGCGCCCGGTATCCATGGCGTTCAGGTTTGCCGTATCGATGCAGGGTTCGCTTTCAGTGGGCGCAGACCTTACAAAACTTAACAGATCAGAACTGGCAGACTGCAAAAAATACATTGAGCTTTACAAAAAAATACGCCACACTGTGCAGTTCGGAAAACTTTACAGGGTCATGAATTACGCTGAAGACAAGATCTATTTTACCGGCTATGTGAATAAAGACAGATCTCAGTCCGCATATTTTGCATGCACAGGCGCAAACTCCTTTTTTGGCGGCAGATATGTTACGCTGAAATTTAAAGGGCTTGACGAAGACGCCGTGTATAACGTAAGATCCGAACACAGGAAATTCAAAAAAAGCGGCGCTTTCCTTATGAACAGGGGCATTAACGTTGCATATTATAAGCCGCTTGAAGCCGAGATATTTGTGCTGGAGAAGGAATAAGACGGCGTGATCACGACACTCTAATTTCATACACGGTAAGCAGAAAGCAGAAATCCCGGAGCGGCAGAGCCGTTTCCGGGATTTTAACATCAATACTTTTTTAATTTGTCTTCATCAAAGGTTTCAAGGAACTCATCATAAGTGCCCTTATAATCTGTGATCTTTCCGTCCGAAATATCAATGATCCTGTCCGCAACGGTCTGAATGAACTGATGGTCATGCGAGGTGAAAAGCACCGTTTCCGGATAGCGGATAAGACCGTTATTGAGTGCAGTTATAGATTCCAGATCAAGATGATTGGTTGGCTCGTCAAGCACAAGCACATTTGCGCCGCTCAGCATCATTTTGCACAGCATGCACCTTACCCTTTCACCACCGGAAAGGACATTTGCTTTTTTAAGCGCGTCGTCTCCGCTGAAAAGCATTCTTCCCAGCCAGCTCCTTATGTCCGCCTCAAGGGTCTGGGTAGTATACTGCCTGAGCCAGTCCACAAGAGTCAGGTCAACGCCGTCAAAATACTTTGAATTATCGCTTGGGAAATAACTCTGCGTAGTTGTAACTCCCCACTTGAACTCGCCGCTGTCCGGTTCCATTTCTCCCATAAGTATCTCAAACAGAGTTGTTTTGGCAACGGTATCCGAGCCTACGAAAGCAACTTTTTCGCGCGGATGGATGATAAAGGAAACATCATCAAGCACTTTTCTGTCTCCAATGGTTTTTGAAAGGCCGTCTACGCGAAGCAGATCGTTTCCGCATTCCCTGTCCGGCTTAAAATCAACGTACGGGAAACGGCGCGAAGAGACCGGCATTTCTATCATCTCAAGCGCGTCAAGCTGTTTTTTCCGGCTGGTTGCCTGCTTTGATTTGGACGCATTTGCGGAGAAACGCTGAATAAATTCCTGCAGCTCCTTGATCTTCTGTTCGTTCTTTTTATTCTGATCTCTCATCTGGCGCTGCCGCATCTGTGTATATTCATACCAGAAATCATAGTTGCCGGCGTACATCTGGATCTTGCCGAAATCCACATCACAGATATGCGTGCAGACTTTATTTAAAAAATGCCTGTCATGCGAAACAACAATGACCGTATTTTCAAAATCAAGCAGAAAATTCTCAAGCCATCGGATAGCCGACAGATCAAGATGGTTCGTAGGCTCGTCAAGCAGCAGAATATCCGGATTACCGAAAAGCGCCTTTGCAAGAAGCACTTTCACTTTCAGATCTGCCGAGAGTTCGCTCATCTTCATATAATGGTACTCATCCGTAACGCCCAGCTTATTCAGCATGAATTCCGCATCGCTTTCGGCGTTCCATCCGTCAAGATCTGCAAATTCCGCCTCCAGCTCACCTGCGCGGATACCGTCCTCCTCAGAAAAATCCGGTTTTGCATAAAGCGCGTCTTTTTCCTCCATGATCTCTATAAGACGCGGATTACCCATCAGGACCGTTCGCACTACCTCGTAATCATCATATTTAAAATGATCCTGCTCAAGAACGGAAAGACGTTCGCCGGGCGTGATCACGACCTCGCCCTTCTGCGGCTCAAGTTCACCGCTGAGCACCTTTAAAAAAGTTGATTTTCCCGCGCCGTTTGCGCCGATGATGCCGTAGCAGTTGCCGGCGGAAAAAATAACGTTTACACGCTCAAAAAGCGCACGGCCCCCAAACTGAACTGTTACATTATTCGCTTGGATCATGAATAGTTCCTCCGTTAAAAATATGCCTCTATTTTACTATACTTATGTGTCAAATACAAGTGCAAATATACACAAAAACTCCCTTTCGGGAGCCTTTCAGACTGTCGATAAAGTCGGATAAAACGCGCATTGATAAAAACGGATATAAAAGCATAAATATATTTTAAGATTATCAAAAAACTTTTGTTGAGACCGATGTTCGCATGGGTCTGTGCCAAAAAATGTTTCATAAAGATTAAATGCCGCTTAAACCAAAGGTTTGAGCGGCATTTGCGCTTTTTGTTTTTTGCTCGGAGGCAGTACCTTTGTACGGCTCCCGCTCGCAAGAAAACAAAATTCATCTCGATTTCTCGCAGTCTGCCCAGCATGTAGGATTGCAATCTTTTCTTGAATCATGCCTTTTTCTACACGCCGAACGGCTTCCGTTAGGGCGTTTCGCTCTTCTTGTTTTTGCTTCTTAAAACTTCAGCTGTATGCAGCAGCAGTTTGATATCCTCTTCACCAAGGCCCGTAACATCGATGGTTTTTCTTGACGGATTTTCAATTCCCAGCAGATAATCTGCAGAAACGTGAAAAATGCCGGCTAGTTTTTTTATTATTTCCGGTGAAGGGGTGCGTTCCTGCAATTCATAATAGGAAACAACACTCTTTGTTACCCCCATTTGATCCGCAAGTTCTTTCTGGCTCAGTCCTGCGTTAAGCCTGAGTGATTTTAGTATATTTCCAAAATCAACCATAATGATACCTCCGATATGAATATAGTTTACATAAAATTTGAACAAATTCGGTTAATTTAGGTATTAAAATAGTTGATATTTTATCCCAAATATGTTAACTTTTATATAAATTCAATCCATTTTCCGGAGGAAATAATGTTATGAAAAAAATAAAAAAGCCAATAAGTATATTATTTGCGATCATGATGCTTTTAAGCATAACATCAGGATTCAGCTGCTCCGTTCTTGCCGATACAAGCGGCGATTTTGAGTACACTGTACTGGATGACGGGACAGCTGAGATTACAGGGTATACCGGCAATGCAACAGATCTGGTCATCCCATCTGAGATCGATGGCTATACTGTTGTTTCGATAGGTTACTTGGCTTTTTGGAATTGTGAACAATTAAAATGCGTTACTATTCCTATAGGTGTAATAGAAATTGGGAATAATGCTTTTTTAGGTTGCAGATCTCTAACAAGTGTAACACTCCCGAACGGAATAACACAGATAAAATACAGTGCTTTCGGTGAATGTGTAAATTTAGAAAATATCATTATTCCCGATAGTGTAACACGGATATCTCAATGGGCATTTGAAGGCTGTGAGAGTTTAACCAATATTATAATTCCATAAAGTGTCGAATGGTTAGGATCTGAGGCTTTTATTGATTGCACATCATTAGAATACGCAGTTATACTAAATAAAGATTGCAAGATATATGATAGTTTTGTATGTTCTAATGGGGAAGAACGCTATAATTTAACTGATTTTACTATTTATGGCTATAAAAATTCAACAGCACAAATGTATGCCGAAGAAAAAGGATATAGTTTTATTAATATTGATGAACCGATAATTACAGACGGCACGGACACGGAATATACAATAGGCTCAGGAACCGGCGCGACGATTCACTGCACCTATAAATTAGCGAATTTTATAAATGTTGCTGTAGACGGAAATATTGTTGATGAGGATAGTTATACTCTGGCACAGAGCTCAACCATTCTCACTTTCAATTCAGATTACCTTGATACATTGGAACCGGGCGAACATAATGTTGCTTTAAACTATACAAACGGCACTGTATCAACAACACTTACGATTATCGGGGGCACTGTTGCCGATGAGCCTGCCACTGATTCACCTGAAGAACCAACGTCAAGCACCGGGAATCCGACTACAGATGCTCCGAAAACAGATACTGCTGCGAACGGTGATCCGGAAAATATAAAACAGGAAAGCCCATCACAAAATAGCGCCTCCGAAACATCTCCGTCAACCGGTGCGCCGCGCGCAGTGTTAGCACTTGCGGCAGTTCTGGCTGCAGGAAGTGCCATCATAATCCTAAGAAAAAAAGAAAAGCAATAAATCAAATTTATAAAGAAAAAAGGCTTGAACATTTTGTTCAGGTCTTTTTTATGTAATGATCCGTTATTTTTACACTGAGAGAAATTAAAGAATGAACTTATGGTTAAAAAACAGCGATAAAACTGTAAAGAAGGCTCTCTATTTTGAGGTTGATTTTAACTTTTAACATATGTATAATATAATTGTTTATATAATATAAGATAAGAATTTTGCGAGGAATTTTGATGAAAATAAAAATCGCACCGTCCGTTCTGGCGGCCGACTATGCCAACCTGGAAACGGAATTAAAAAAATGCAGCGGCGCGCAGTATATTCACCTGGATGTGATGGACGGCCATTTTGTGCCGAACATTTCAATAGGAGCGCCGGTCATCAAAGCGATCAGATCCGTGACCGACGTGCCCTTTGACGTGCATCTTATGATCTCTGAGCCCCTGAAATATATAGAGGATTTTGCGGACGCCGGCGCTGATATCATATGCTTTCACATAGAAAGCGAAAGCGACACGGAAGAAACGATCAGCAAAATAACAGAATGCGGATGCAGGGCTGCGCTTGCAATCAAGCCAAAAACGCCCGCAAGCGCAGTTTTGCCTTATATAGACAGACTTTCCATGGTTCTTGTAATGACTGTGGAGCCCGGATTCGGCGGGCAGAGCTTTATGGCGGATATGATGCCGAAAATAAAAGAGATACGGGCTGCTGCCGCGGACTTGGATATTGAGGTCGACGGCGGAATAAATGCAGAGACCATAAAGACTGCGTCTGAGGCGGGAGCAAATGTATTTGTTGCCGGCAGCGCAGTATTCCAAAGCAAAGAGCCTGAAAAAACGATTGCCATGCTAAAAGAAAACGCAAAGAGTGTGAAAGAATAATGAAGAAAAAACGCTTTTACAAAAATGTAAAGCGCAACACCCGATGGACCGAAGAAGAAAAGGGATATCCGGTCGATTTTGCGGACAAATATGTTTCGGACGAAGGTATTTATTCCGATAAATTTGACTACATGCGCCCCAAGATAAAGAAAAAACGCAAGCATAAGGCACAGGCGCGCACTTTGCTTAAAAGACTGGGAACGGCTGTTTTATGCCTGCTGATAATAGGCGCAGGATACACCGGAATGGACGTTTTTATGCTGCGAAACGGCATGCCGGAAATGAATGCGGCAACGAACGCGGCGCCAAGCGACGCTATAAATGAGGTTAAGTTAAATCTGCACTGCGCATATGAGGACAGTATTTCAATGGACGGATCCGTGATTCTTGATTCCGTTATCTCAAAGCTGACGGGCGGTGCATACAACAGTGTTGCGATAGACATAAAAAGAGAAAACGGTACTATAGGATACCGCAGCGCGCTGGCAACCGTTGACGCTTACAGCGCTGCGGCATATGAAGCGACCGATCTGCGCAATTCCGCCCTGCTGCTTGGAGAACAGGATATACTTACGGTGGGGATTGTCAACTGTTATCTTGACAATCTTGTGCCAAGGCAGGACCGCTCAGTTGCGGTGCTTGATGATAACGGCATACCGTATGAAGATTCACGCGGAAACACTTATCTGAATCCCAATTCAGAAACGGTCTATAAATATATTAAGGACATTATTGCTGAAGCCGCAGAGATGGGAGTTACCGTTTTCGTACTGCGCAGCACGGATATACCCGAAAGCGCCGGCAGCGGATTTTCAGACGGGTTTGACAGCCTTGCCGCAAGACTTTATGAGGATATAGGCACAAATATAAAGCTGCTTGAGGGTATAAACATAGATATAGCCGATTCGCTGAGCCAGGCTGTTGCAGGCCGGAACGAAGACAATGATAACAATGAAAACAGCGATGAGGAAAATGACGAACAGGAGACCATGGATCCCCCCGCAAGCCAAAGGATTCTGAGCCTGTTTGACGAAGAACTTGGGAATGACAAGATCTATATGGTAAGCTCCTCCGGCAACACCGGGGAAATAAAAACTGTTTTGGAGGAAGGCGGAATAGAATCCTTTATTCTTGACGCCGAATGACAATGAAAAAAATATTACCGGCTTTATTATGCCTGATCCTTATGTTAAGCGGCAGCCTGCTTTCAAATGCAGCAGAAGCGCCTCTGCAGAACACACCTTATCTGGAAAGCATATCTTTTTCCAACGCCGATATTGACGGCGGGTTCCGGACCGGAGAAACGTATTTTACACTGACCCTTCAGAATCCGAATCAAAGCGCGGCGCTTGCAGGCTATACCGTTAACGGAAACGCAAACGTTTTGGCCACTTACAAATATGACGAAGCCAACCGGCAGACCGGAATGACGGTTACACTGGAGTTTGACAGCGGCAGCGTCATCTATACCTTTACATATTCAAACGCGCCTGAATATGAGGTCAACTCAAACGCGAACCTTGCAGGGATAAGCTGCGAATATGCTGAAGTGAATCCCGAAATAAACAGCGAGGACACCGCTTACAGACTTTATGTGCCGTATGATCTGACCGAAATAAATATAACGCCTGTTACGCAGGATATAAACGCCACTGCAACCGCGATGCCCATAACACTGCGCGAGGGACAGGAAACGGAAATACCGATTACCGTTACCGCATCTGACGGCAGTACGAAAAAATACACTTTTAAAATTACAAGAGTCAATAAAACGACTGAGGAAGTAAAGGCGGAAATGGCGCAGCCCGGTTACATTTCCTTTGTGGCGGGCGAGCGATTTTATGAGCAGCCGGTATTTGCAGTAACCGCCGGAGCAGTTGCGGGCGGCCTTATTATGATCGTTATTATTGCGGCAATAGTAAAACGCGTTGCCGCAAACCCTTATGACGCGGAAGAAAAGGACTTTTATTCAGGCGCGGAATAAAAGAAGCTGCTATTCCGTCCGCGGTTAGCCGGCTTGAAAGGACGTGAGCTTTTGGAACTTGAGGAAATGCTTGAATATACTGACAAGCTTCACGAGGAAAAGAACATAAGAGAATTAAAACGATTCCTTAACGAGCTTAACCCCGCGGATATAGCGCAGCTTCTTGAAGAGGTAAATAATGAGAAAAAGCGCATGTTCCTTTTCAGAATGCTGACAAAAGAAAACGCCGCCGAAACTTTTGTTGAATTTGACGGCGACACACAGGAAAGTCTTATTCGTTCCTTTTCCGATTCCGAGTTAAAAGAAGTTCTTGACGAGCTTTACGTTGATGACGCGGCGGACATAGTTGAGGAGATGCCGGCATCCGTAGTAAAAAGGATTCTGAAAAACACAGATCATGAAATGCGCGAGGCCATAAATTCCATACTGAAATATCCCGAGGATTCAGCCGGTTCTATAATGACGCCGGAGTTTGTGGACCTCAAGCGCGATATGACCGTTGAAGACGCATTCAAACGCATCCGGCGCACAGGCGTTGACAAGGAAACCATTTATACCTGTTACGTTACGGACGAATCACGCCATCTGCTTGGAGTTACAACAGTCAAGGAGCTCTTGCTGCACGATTCGGACAATAAGATAGACGAGCTTATGGAAACGAATGTGATCTCCGTAAACACGCTGGACGACCAGGAAAAAGCCTCCGCCCTGCTTTCAAAATATGATTTCCTTGCACTGCCGGTTGTGGATATGGAAAACAGGCTTGTGGGCATCATTACGGTAGACGACGTTATTGATGTTCTTCAGGAAGAAAACACAGAGGATATCCAGAAGATGGCGGCTATCGTGCCTACGGATACGCCGTATCTTAAAACAAGCGTTGTGGAGACCTTTAAAAAGCGCATACCATGGCTGTTGCTTTTAATGATCTCCGCAACAATCACCAGCCAGATACTGACGAACTTTGAAAACAAGCTTGCCTCCGTTGCCACGCTTATAGCATTTATCCCCATGCTTATGGGCACCGGCGGAAATTCGGGCGGTCAGTCAAGCGTTACGATCGTGCGCGCTCTTTCTTTGGGGGAAATATCTCTTAAAGATATATTCAAAGTCATCTGGAAAGAAATACGGGTCGGCATAATATGCGGTCTTGTACTGGCGGCAGTGTGCTTCGTTAAACTGCTGCTGTTTGACAAATATGTGCTTGGAAACGAAGAAATAACCGTAATGATAGCGCTTGTGGTTAGTCTGACAATAGTGGTTGAAGTAGTTTTTTCAAAGGTCATAGGCTGCTGTCTTCCTATTATTGCAAAAAAATGCGGCTTTGACCCTGCAGTAATGGCCAACCCCTTTATAACGACGATCACGGACGCTGTATCTCTTCTTATATATATACTTTTTGCATCTGTCCTGCTCGGAATATAAAAGCTTGCATCACAGATTTATTGCATAAAAAATGCCCGGAGCAAAACTCCGGGCATTCATTTATTTAATATGTAATATTATCCGTTGTGATATATTCCACACCGAGGGCGGCAAGCCTTTCAACAGCCGCCGGATCATTGACCGTCCACGCACCGGTCGTTAGGCCGGAATCTATACATTTTTTTATGACCTCGTCCGTATTTTTTTCCTTTGCGTAATTAAAATCAATACCGCAGTCTCCCCCAAGATCAAGCGCCAGTCCGATATCCTCATCGGTTATCTCCTGAACAAGATACCAGCAAGGCGCGTCCGTCAGCGCACGCATTGCGGTCAGGTCTTCATAATGGAAAGAAATGAACACCGGTTCCAGATCAGGATATCCGGCGAGCATATCTGTGATCTCACTGTAATATTCCGTATTATTTGCACTTTTAAGCTCGATTACAGGCACCATGCCGTATTCGCTGCAAAGATCAAGATATTCTTTCAGCGTGCACATTTTAAGAGCATCATAATCATCTATATTTGAGCCGTTATCCACAGTTTCCCGCATCAGCTCTTCATACGTTTTATTTTCTATGGTGCTCATGCCGTCCGTCATCCGGTAAGTATTGAAATCATGGTGGATGACCCACACACCGTCCGCCGTGCGGTAAACGTCGCACTCAGCGCCGTAATAACCGGCTTTTCCTGCCTCTTCAAACGCGGGAGCCGTATTTTCCGGAGCAACTGCGCGAAATCCCCTGTGCGCAACAAGCTCGACCGACTGCGATGTCTGATATACCGTATAATCAGGCGTTTTACAGTACCAGTCCAGCGCGATCAGCCCTGCCGAAACAACAAGGATCACAAGGGCGAGTAATACGCACAGCACAGCTATAAGTATTTTTTTCTTTTTACTCATTTTCTTTTTTGTTGTTTCACTCATCAGGATCTTCCTCCGTTTCATGTTGGACTTCTCGTTTTGGGAATTTCAGTATTCGTTGCTTATCCTCAACAAAAGCGCCGTTTATCCATTCCCCTTTGATTCCCTTTGCGCTCATTCCCAGCTGAAAGTGGAGCTGGGCAATACCGAAATCTATACTTTTATCAGAATACGGTTCACTGACGCTTGCAGTAAGCTTGCCGTTTTCATACCTGAATTTAACCGGGCGCCGGTTTACGGAGCTGGGAGCCTTTTCTACCAGGCGCATTGCAAACACGATTTCCTCCGGCAGTTTTGCGTCGCAAACTTCAAACATTTTTTGATACGGCTTGCTTTTTTTATGAGTAGTATTATACATCAGTTTTTCTTTTAAGCTTTTGTTGGGAGAAACATTTCCGACGGCAATAACGCAGTAAAGCCTTACGCCTTTTGGAAGATCAAGCTTTTCAAGCACCTTGTTTTCATTATAAGTGCCGACCCAGCAAGTACCTATACCGTGAAAAGCACACTGTAAAACAATTGTTTCACCATAATACCCGCACGCTTCTCTGGCGGGTATCGTATCCGGTCCGCAGACCGCTATAAGACTTGTCATTCCCGAATGTATGTTAAATGCGAAGCGTCCGTCTTCGATAAAGACAAAATTAAGCGACGCTTTTTCATTGACGTAATCAACAAGATCTTTTATGACCTTTATTGTATCTTTATCCAGAGGGCGGTTTTTAAAAGTGCGTCTGGAAGAACGCATTTCTATAGCCCTTAAGTATTCCGCATTTGTCATTTGCTATTTCCCCCAGTTATCTATAACGGACATAAGCCTGCCGTATTCCTTGGTTGTAATATTATCAGGCTGAGCAACAAGCATACGTTTCATCTCAAATGTTGTATTGACAGTCCATACCGAAAGCTTATAACCGTTTTCGTGAAGCAGGTTAGAAAGCGTGGCGCAGGCATATTTATAATTACAGTTTATGCCTATCGCGCCCGTTTCCTTTAACAGATCTATGATCTTAACTTTATAATCATCTGTAAAGATCTTTATCCGCGACGGCTGACAATTTAAATAATAATCCATATCCGAGCACGCGGATTCTCTGACCGCGCCTACATTCAGCTGATCAATACCCGTTAAAAACGCCCTGCCCAGAAGATTGTATTCAACAAGCATATCGTGAAGCGCGTTAAGCGTTCTTGTTTCCTTAATATCAAGATTGATAAGGCAGTCATCCTGCTGCAGCAGAGAAAAAACATCTGCAAGCGGGGTTCCTTCATTATTCATAACAACAATATCGTGACTGATGACAAGCGTTTTATCAGGGCGCTGACGGATATCGATCTCAATGATCTCCACATTGTTTTCCATTGCCGCCCTTATGGATTCAATTGAATTTTCCGGCGTATCAAACGCGCCTGTATGCGCGGTTACAGTAAATCCCTGCACAAAGCTCAAAGTCCTTTCATCGTAGCTTTTATTAACGGCATAGGCCATAACGCCTACAACAAGGCAGACCGACAGTAAAAATGAGATCACCTGATAACTGAAATGCTTTGCCCAGGTGGGAGTCATATTCCTTTTTAGAAATTTTTTAAACTTCTGCCATCTGGTGATCTTTTCAGCCATCAAAAAACCTCTTATCAGAAAAGGGCATTAAACGAATCCGTTTAACGCCCCTTAAAAATCAATCCTGCCTGCTGCCCGAATAGTTGGGAGCCTCTTTTGTGATATAAACATCATGCGGGTGGCTTTCAATAAGTCCGGCGCCTGTGATCTTAATAAATTTCGCATTCGTGCGCAGTTCTGTAATGTTATGGCAACCTACATAGCCCATACCGGAACGCAAGCCGCCCATCATCTGGTAAACAGTGTCTCCCACAGGTCCCTTATACGGAACACGGCCTTCTACGCCCTCGGGCACAAATTTCTTTGTGCCGGTCTGGAAATATCTGTCCGCAGAGCCCTTGTTCATTGCGCCGAGCGAGCCCATGCCGCGGTAGACCTTAAACTGACGGCCCTGATATATTTCTGTTTCTCCGGGAGATTCATCACAGCCGGCTACAAGAGATCCGACCATAACTACGCTGCCCCCCGCCGCAATGGCCTTAACAATCTCACCGCTGTATTTGATACCGCCGTCTGCAATAATCGGAATGCCGTATTTATCTGCGGTCTCAGCGCTGTCATAAATTGCCGTGATCTGCGGAACGCCTATGCCTGCAACAACACGCGTTGTACAGATTGAACCGGGGCCTATACCCACCTTTACTGCATCGGCTCCGGCTTTGATGAGCGCCTCGGTAGCCTCTGCCGTAGCAACATTTCCGGCAATCAGTGAAACATCCGGAAATGTGTTTTTCACTTTATCAACGGCTTTCATAATATTCTTTGAATGGCCGTGTGCCGAATCAAGAACGAGCGCGTCAACATGAGCGTCCACAAGCGCCTTTGCGCGTGTAATCATATCGTTTGTGATACCGATAGCCGCCGCGCAGAGAAGTCTGTCCTGTGAATCGCGGGCAGTATTGGGATATTTAAGGCTTTTTTCAATATCTTTGATAGTAACCAGACCGGTAAGTTTCCCGTTCTCATCAATAAGCGGAAGCTTTTCTATCTTGGAGGCCATAAGGATCTTCTTGGCTTCATCAAGCGTTGTGCCGCTCACCGCTGTTACAAGCTTTTCCTTGGGCGTCATAACATCTGCGATCTTAACGGTATAATCCGTCATGAACCGCATATCACGGTTTGTAAGAATACCCACAAGGGTGCCGTCTTCCTCGCAGATAGGAACGCCGCTTATCTTATACTTGCGCATAAGATTTTCCGCATCCTGAGCCGTATTCTGAGGATAGAGGAAAAACGGATCCGTGATAACACCGTTTTCAGACCTTTTTACCTTATCCACTTCGGTAGCCTGATCCTCGATCGTCATATTTTTGTGTATTACGCCGATGCCGCCCTCGCGCGCAATGGCGATCGCCATGGTTGACTCCGTTACGGTATCCATAGCGGAGGTCATAAGAGGAATATTAAGCTTTATCTTTTTTGTCAGATTCGTGGAAAGATCAACTTCATTGGGAAGCACATCGCTTTCTGCAGGAATAAGAAGAACATCATCAAAAGTAAGCCCTTCTTTAACAAATTTAGCGCCGTATTCGCTCATTTAATCATCCTCCTCAAAAATGTTATTATATTTAATCTATAATATCATAAAACAGGCCGTGTAATCAAGTATTATTTTTCACATGCCGCAACGATATGCTGAACCGTATCGTCTATCGAACTGCCGTCACAGTCTATAATGCGATCCGCATACTTCTCATACAGCGGCCGGCGTTCATTATACATATCCAGCAGCGTTTCGCCGTTTTGGAGCACGATACCCCGGGTGGAAAGATTTTTTATGCGCTTTTTCATCTCTTCATAACTCAGATGCATATATATGATCTTTCCCATGCCTTTGAGGTGAGCCATTGCTTTTGGGCTGTATACTACGCTGCCCCCGGTAGCAATAACGGTGCCTTTTATGTCAAGCGAAAGGATCGCTTCCTCCTCCGCTTTTTTAAACCCGGCAACACCCTTTTCGTTGATGATCTGCTGGAGACGTTTGTTTTCCATACTTTGGATCAGCAGATCGGTATCAAAAAAATTCTTTAAAAGAAATTTGGCCGCAAGCACACCGCAGGTTGATTTACCGGCGCCCGGCATGCCTATCAGGATTATGTTTTCTTCGTTTATTACCGGATCTTTCATTTTTTTACTCCTGCCTGTTTACATATTTCTTTCAGTCTGCACGCATCGCATTTGGGCTTTCTTGCGGTGCATACATCGCGGCCGAAAAGCACGATCCTGTGGCAGAAATCCGACCCTTCGGCAGGCGGGATTATTTTTTTTAGCGCAAATTCGATCTTTTTAGGATCCTTTTCAGCAACAAGGCCTATACGGTTTGTGATCCTGATGCAATACGTATCAACAACAATAGCCTCCTTGCCGTAAACATCGCCCACTATGAGGTTGGCCGTCTTCCTGCCAACGCCCGGAAGCGTGATCAGATCTTCGATATTATCCGGCACGACACCGCCGAAATCGCTTAAGATCTTCTGCGCCATACCTACTATCGACTGCGCCTTGCTTTTATAAAATCCACAGGAATGAATATATTTTTCAACTTCCGAAATATCCGCTTCTGCAAAATCACGCATGGTCTTATAACGTTCAAACAGTGCCGGCGTTACAAGATTTACCCTTGCATCCGTACATTGGGCGGAAAGGCGCACCGCAACAAGAAGCTGAAAAGGATCTGCATAATTAAGCGAGCATATAGCGTCAGGGTAGAGCTCCTTTAAAATTTCGACCGCCCTGAGCGCTCTTTCTTTTTTCGTCATAAGTACTCCTCTTTAAGTCGGCGTCAGCCGCCGTTTTTTATCTTATCCCAATAGGCCTTGAAGGCCTGCTCGTTTTTGTTTTTTCCCGGATTGTAATACCGTGCGTCTTTGATTTCATCCGGAAGATACTGCTGCCTTACCCAGTGATTTTCAAAATTGTGGGGATAAACGTAAAACTGCCCTTTAATTTCTGCGTCTTCCCCGTCATAATGCTTGTTCTGAAGATTACGCGGAACAGGACCGTATCTTCCCTTTTCAACATCCTCCATCGCGGCATTGATCGCCTCCTCGCCCGCATTGCTTTTAGGCGCAACAGAAACAAGAATGACGGCATCGGACAGCGGAATACGCGCCTCCGGCAGTCCCACGGCCATAGCCGTGTCAACGGCCGCTTTAACAATTGGGATGATCTGGGGATATGCAAGACCTACATCCTCGCATGCGCAAACCAGAAGGCGGCGGCAGGCGGAAGGAAGATCTCCGGCCTCCAGCAGCCTTGCAAGATAGTGAAGCGCCGCGTCCGGATCGGAACCGCGCATACTTTTCTGATAAGCTGATATTATATCGTAATGCTCGTCGCCCTCCCGGTCATATTTTACGGCGCTGGACTGCGTGAGCTGGGCGGCGGTATCGAGCGTTATATGCTTTTCTCCTTTTACGGACGGCGTAACAAAAAAACAGTTTTCAGCAGAATTCAGTGCTTTGCGAACATCGCCCCCGCAGCCGCGGGCGATCTTCTCTAACGCATCGTTATCCGCCGTTACTTTTACGCCGTTTTCCTCTGCCAATATCCTAAAACCCCGTTCCACCGCCGGAACAACATCCTGCCATTCAACGCTTTTAAACTCAAACACGGTGGAACGCGAGAGTACCGCAGGATAAATATAGAAATAAGGATTCTCGGTTGTTGAGGCGATCAGAGTGATCTTTCCGTTTTCTATGTATTCCAGCAGACTTTGCTGCTGGCGCTTATTGAAATACTGGATTTCATCCAGATAAAGCAAAACGCCGTTTACCGTTTCAAAGGTATCAAGCTCGGAAACGATCTCTTTTATATCTTTTGTTGAAGCGTTCGTGCCGTTTAAACGGCGAAGCGCCCTGTTTGTTTTCTTTGCAATAATGGAAGCGACTGTGGTCTTTCCGGTGCCCGACGGGCCGTAAAATATAAGATTCGGAATATTTCCGCTTTCAATAAGACTATAAAGCGGCATTCCGGGGGCAAGCAGATGACGCTGGCCCACAACTTCTGACAGCTCGCAGGGTCTTATTCTTGCAGCGAGGGGATCATTCATGATTTTCCTCCTTTTTTTCTGAGGCTCCTTTTGAAAAAGCGCAGCCGCAGAAATTCTGGCGGTAAAGATCATACTGCCGCGAAAGCTCTATGGAGCGTTTGTAGCCCTCTTTTTTCTTAAAATCCGACGGCAGCCATTTTACTCCGTATTTTTCAGCGGTCTCGTAACCTATCTGGTTTATTTTCTGCGCATTTTTCAGCGGACTTATCGTAAGGGTGGTGCAAAAATAGTCAAACCCCTTCTCCTTTGCAAGGCGGGCGGTCTCCTCAAGGCGCAGACGATAGCATTTAAAGCACCTTTCGCCGCCCTCCGGGCAATCCTCAAGTCCTTTTGAAATTGTAAGAAATTCCGTGTAATCATAGTGCCCTTCAATAATGCCAACACCCTTTTCAAAAGGCATACTGAGCAGCAAACGTTTCTCCTCTGCCAGTCTTTTATCAAATTCCGACTTTGGTGAAATATTAGGGTTATAATAAAAGACCGTTATATTAAAATATTGATCAAGATACTCCAGACATGCGCTGGAGCACGGCGCGCAGCACGCGTGAATTAAAAGAGAGGGCATAATATGCTCTCTCTTCAATTCATCTATTATTGATTCTGTTTTTTTGCTGTAATTTATCTTATTCATAGTTTATTTGCTTAAATAGTTTTTGGGATTGATTCTTGTTCCGCCGGCTCTGATCTCAAAATGACAGTGCGGGCCGGTTGAATTGCCCGTGGAACCGGATTTTGCGATCTGCTGCCCTTTATAGACCGAATCGCCCGGAGATACCAGGATCTCCGAATTGTGCGCATAAAGGGTAAACACTTTATCTCCGTTTGAATCCGTGCCGTGATAAATAAGAATATAATAACCATAACTGTAATCAAGGCGTTTAACACCGGCAACAACGCCCTTTTGGGCGGCAACAACCTTTGTGCCCGTTGGGCAAGGAAAATCTATGCCGCCGTGGTACGAACCGTTGCTGTAATTCGGGAAACCGGCTGAGACCGTATAATGCCCCGGCACGGGATAAGTCATATTATAAACGCCGTCCGATCTGCTGTAAACATCCGTATCATTATAGACCACTGTGGGGTTTTCATCTCTGTTTGAGGTTGTGAAATCAGAAACTTCCTCAGGCGATATAACTCCGTTCATAAGATCTTCTATCTGCTGCTCAGCCGCCTCGGTGAGGGCCTTATCCTCGTTCCTGTATTCCGTATACATTCCCGTCTGCGCAGTGAGCATGGCAAAGAGCTGATCGCTTTCTGCCTTGTCTTGAGCAAGCGTTATCTTTTTTGCCGCTATATCCTCCTGTGTTTGGGTAAGCGAATCCTGCTTATATTTAAGCTCGTTCTGCTGCGCAAGCAGCGTCATATTCATTTCATTCAAAGCGGTCTTCTTATCATTTAAATCAGATTCGTGCGCAAGGATCTGCTCCGTTTGTTCCTGAATCTCCTGAAGCAGCTGAGCGTCGCTCTTTGAAACTGCCTTTATCATTTCATAGCGGGTAAGAAGGCTTGAAATATCACTGCATGTCAACAGCGCTGTAAGCAGGTTATAACTGCCTGATATGTATATTGCCCGCATTCGAAGACAATAAGCGTCATACTTTGCTTCGAATTTTTCATTAAGGGCATCAAGCTCGGACTGAACCTTATCCACCTCTGCCTGAAGCGTATCTACCTGCTTTTGATTTTCCTCTATACTTGTCTGGAGAACTTTGATATCCTCCTCATAATCCAGCACCTGTTCATCAAGAACGGTCAGCTGCTGATTCAGGATACCTATTTTTTCATCAAGCGCATTGATATAATCTTCCGTATTTTCGGAATCCTGCGCGAGCGCGGCAATTTTCTGCTCGGCGGCTTTTAAATCAGCTTCCAGAACGGCCTTCTGCGCCTCCAGCTTTTTTCTTGCCTCTTCGCGCTTTTCCTCCTCAGTCATCTGAGCGGCGGTCGTGCTCTCTTTCTCTGACGCGGCGGTATCGGATGCCGCCGCCGGCATAACACTTGCAGAAAAAGGCGTCAGCGCCATAACAGCCGCCAGAACGGCAGATAAAATTTTCAGTGTTGATCTGTGCTTCATTAAATTCAGCAACCTTTAAATAAATTTTTACCCCTGATTATGCCTTTACGGAAGGTAAAGAGCAGGATTTTTGCAAGAAGAATAGCTTGAGCTCGGAGTGCGCACTTCAAAATGGCAGTGCGGACCGGTTGAATTACCTGTTGAACCGGATCTTGCGATCTGCTGCCCTTTTTCAACATGCTGTCCTTCTGAAACGAGCCTTTCTGAATTATGCGCATAAAGCGTATAGACATTATCTCCGGAAGGCGTCTTTTTATCATGCCTGATCACAATATACCTGCCGTAGCTTCTGTAAGTTCCGTCCGCATTTTTCAGATCGGCAGAGATGATCACGGTGCCGGATTCTGCCGCAACCACCCTGGAACCAGACGGGCAGCTGAAATCAGCACCGCTGTGACCCGAATACTCGCCGTAAGCGCAGGTGATCGTGGTCTGGGAAGGAACCGGGTAGGTAAGACTGATATACTGACCGGACGATCCGCCGGGCGTTGTTTCCGATTCCCCGCCTGACGAACCGTTACCGGAACTGCCGGACGGCGGTGCCGTTGTGGAGGGCGGCTCCAGATATTTATCCTCGGCGGCTTCAATGGCAGCGTCCACCTCAGCCATTGCCGCTTTATTGTCTTCAAGATATTCGGTATAATTACCTGTTTCGTCGCTTAACTGTTTTAAAAGAGAATTTGCCTCCGATCGCTCCACGTCAAGCTGCGCTTTCTTGTTTTCAAGATCCAGCTGTTTTTGCTCAAGCTCGGGAATAGCGGCTTCAAGCGAAGTCTTTGTGTTTTGCAGCGTTACCTGCGTAACCTGCAGCTCTGCTCTCTTTTTGGTTATCTCATCGCGCGAGGTATTGATCTCATCAATTTCCGTATTAATAGATTCAAGCAATTCGCCGTCCATCTGGGAGATACGCTTCACCATTTCCAGCCTTGTTAAGAGCTGAGAAATATCATTGCTCGTCAAGAGGAATACGAGCATATTTGTTTCGCCGCTGATGTACATTGCGCGCATACGCTTGGAAAAATCGTGATATGTTCCTCTGAACTCTTCCTCAGCGGCGGCGCAGTCTTTTTGAAGCTGCTCAATTTCGCAGCCTATAGAGGCGATCTCTTTTTCATTGTTTGCATAGGTATCTTTTAGGATCTCTACCTGTTTTTTATCTTGTGAAACCTCGTTGCTGACCAGCTCATACTGCCTGTCAAGATAAGTGATCTTATCCGTCAGCGTATCAAAGTATTCCTGCGTGCTTGCCGACTGTGCCTCAAGATCGCGCAGTTTATTCTCTGCCTCTTTTATGCGCTGTTCAAGCTGTGCCTTTTCCTGCTGCGGAGTAAGTTCTGCCGCGGAAATAACAGCACTGCGCTCAGCCGGATAAAGTGCTGATAAAAAAACAAACAGTGAAGCCAATAAAACGCTTATACTTCTTTTGAGCAAACCTAACCGTTTCATTGACTCCACTTCCCATTATATAATAAATTAAAGCAGCTGTAAATATTATTTACAATCTTTTTATATGTATTAAATTTTTGTAATTAAAAATTATAGATAACTCATGGGATTAACCCTTGTGCCGTTCTTTCTTACTTCAAAGTGCACATGAGGACCCGTTGCATTACCTGTCTCGCCCGAATATGCAATGATCTGGCCTTTGGATACAGACTGTCCCTGACTTACAACCAGAGAAGAGTTGTGCGCGTAAAGAGTGGAAAGACCGTTTCCATGGTCAATAAGTATATATTGACCGTAGCTATATGTAAGTCTTTTTGCAATTACGACTACACCCGAATCTGCCGCATGAACAGCCGTACCGGTTGGACACGGCCAGTCTACGCCGCCGTGGTAAGAACCGTTACTGTAATTAGGATAGCCGGCGGATATCTGCCTGTAACTGGTAGGATAAGCAAGCTGACCCGTACCGGGTGTGTAATTATCGCTGCCGGGCCTGTTGCTTGACGCGCTCAGGGCAGCATTGATCGCCGCCAATTCCGCTGAATTATCATCAATCGTTTCCTGGATTTCAGCCTGTGTATTTTCAATGCTTCTGATAGCGGCGTTACATTCCTCTACCTGAGCGTCAAGCTCTTTTTTGGAAGCATTGTAATCATCTATAGATTCCTGAAGCTGCTGTTTTCGGTTACTGAGGCTTTCCTTATCCTCACCGAGCTGGATCTTATCCTGGGCAAGCTTCTCGCGCTCCTTATTGATCTCCTCCATTTTGGTCATAAGCTCATCAAGAGTGGCGCTGTCCTGCTCCGAAACGGATTTAACCATCTCTGCGCGCGTCAGGATAGAACTGATATCACCGCTTTCAAGCAGCACTTCAATCATAGAAACGTTGCCGGAGATATACATAGCGCGAAGCCTTTGGCAGTATTCCTCATAAACGCCGTCAAATTCTTTTTCCTTGGCCTCGATCTGGACCTCGGCTTTTTCTATCTCGGCCTGGGTCTCGTCTATCCTGGCCTGGACGGCGTCTATCTCATCCTGAAGCGCGTCCCTGCTGTCCTCAAGATTGTCAAGCTTGTCCTGAAGAAGTTTTACCTGCTGCATGAGCGCAGAAGCATATTTTTCTTTGTCTGCTTTTTCGGACTTAAGAGCCTGTATCTCTTTTTTTGAATCAGCGATTTCGGCTTCTATTTTATCTTTTTCCTTGTTCAGCTCAGAGCTTGATTTTGCCTGTGCGGAAAACGCCGCAGAAAATACAAGCATAACGCTAAATACAAGGCAAACGATCCTAACAATTCCTTTACCTTTCGTTTTAGATTGCACTTATCTCACTGCCTTCCCTGTTTAGATATCTGCCCATCGAGATCAACGCGCCGCCGACACCGGTCACAATACCTATTGCAATAAATATGCCGAGCATCGGAAGAGCGAAATCCGCAAAATTCAGCGCATCAAGCTGAAGCGAGGACAAAAGATCGCTGAACTGATGAATGGCGAATTCGTAAAACGCCCATACAAGACCGAGCGACACGACGCCGGAAATTATTCCGAGTATCATGCCTTCTACCACAAACGGCAGACGCACAAAGCTGTTGGTAGCGCCGACGGATTTCATGATACTTATCTCAAGCCTTCTGGAATAAACGGTAAGCTTGATCGTATTGGAAATAATAAACACGCTTATTGCAAGAAGGACTGCAACGATTACTATGGAAATGACCTCTACACCGTGACGGATCGTAACCAGCTTTTCGGCAAGGTCTTTGTTTTCCCTGATCGTGTCAATATGATCCAATGTCTCTATCTGCTGAACCGTCTGGTCAAAATACGTTAAATCATCTACCGTTACCTTATACGCGTCGGGCAGAGGAATATCAGAACTTATTTCCGTAAAGAACTGTGCCTGCGCATCATCCATAGTAGAAAGCTGGTCAGCCCATGCGTCCTCTTTCGGGACGAACTCCACATCCTTAACATTATCTATACCTTGGAGCTGCGTCTCCATAGCGGTAATATCCGCGTCCGCAGTATCATCCTGAAGATAGACCATTACAACGTTTTCCTCTTCGATCCTGCCTAAAAGCGATTCAATGTTAAGAAAGATCATGGACGCGCAGCCTATAAGGACCAGGCAACTCATAAGCACGCAGATCGAGGCGATACTCATCATTCTGTTTGACCATGTGTTTCTGAAGCCCTCTTTAAAGAGATATCTAAAGCTTGAGCCCGTCATCAGTCCTCACCTCCGTCTTTCGCATCATCATTTTCGGCGGAGTCGGAACCGTCGTCTATCGTTTCGAAAATATCTTCTATCTCGCTGCCGAGTTTAACGTCTTCATTAAAGAAATACATATCGGTAGATTTTTCCGGCTGCGCTGATTCAAACTGTGCATGAGTCGGATCAGGCGTATCGGAAACAACCTCCCCGTTTTTTATAACGATAACGCGGCGCGGAAACGCCTTTACCAGCGTATGCTCGTGCGTAACCATAATCACGGTGGTGCCGTTATTGTTGATCTTGGTAAGCATTTCAACAATTTCATGGCTCATTTCGGGATCCACGTTACCGGTGGGCTCGTCCGCAATAATCAGCTTGGGATTATTGACAAGCGCCCTTGCAAGCGAGACCCTTTGCTGTTCGCCGCCGGAAAGCTCGTTGGGCATTGAGCGCGCTTTGTGCGAAAGCCCTACAAGCTGAAGAATATACGGCACTCTTTTTCTGATTTCCTTTTCCTTTGCGCCTATAACGCGCATGGCAAATGCAACGTTATCATAAACGCTCATTTTAGGAATGAGTCTGAAATCCTGAAAGACTATGCCCATGGTTCTTCTGTAATACGGAACCTGTTTTTTCTTTAAAGTATCAGAGCGATAATCGCCCACGATAACGACTCCGTCAGTAGGCTTCTCCTCATGCATAATAAGTTTAAGAAAAGTACTTTTACCTGCGCCTGACGCGCCTACCACGAAGACGAATTCTCCGTCTTCGATCTTTATATTCACATTGTTGAGCGCCTTGGTGCCGTTGCTGCCGTACACCTTGGTAACATCACGAAATTCAATCACTTTTAATTTCCCTCTTTAATTTTAAGCAAAAATTGCATTTTAAACTATACCACCTATATATAATAAAGCAATTCACAATATAAATCAAGTTAAAAATGTTTCTATTTTGTAAATTATGTAATGAATTTGTAACAAGCGGCATGTGCCTCCGTTTCAGCCTTAGTGTATATAAAAATTCGGCAACACCGAAAGTATTGCCGAAAAAATTTTGAATTAATACTTGACCGGGCTTGATTCAAGATATTTATTCACCATAAGGGCTACCTTGAAAACAATGGCGTCATCAAATTCCCTGAGATCCAGTCCGGTTATTTTCTTGATCTTTTCAAGTCTGTAAACCAGCGTATTTCTGTGGACAAACAGCTTGCGGCTGGTCTCCGAAACATTCAGGTTGTTTTCAAAAAATTTCTGAATGGTAAAAAGTGTTTCCTGATCCAGAGAATCTATTGAGCCGGATTTAAAGACCTCTTTCAGATACATTTCGCAAAGCGTAGTGGGAAGCTGATAGATCAGGCGGGCAATGCCAAGATTTTCATAGCTTGCAATAGGCTGCTCCGTATCAAACACTTTGCCCACCTCAAGCGATACCTGCGCTTCCTTGAAGGAGCGCGCAAGATCCTTAACGCCCGTAACACAGGTGCCGATTCCCACAACGGCCGTGCAGTAAAACTCTGTTGAAAGCGTATCGCAAATAGAGCGTGCCAGCTTTTCCAGATCTTTCATCTCCACGTTCGGGCGCACCTCTTTAACAAGCGCGATATCCGTTTCGTTTACGTTTATTACAAAATCCTTGGCCTTATCAGGAAAAAAGTTTTGAATAACGTCAAAAACCGAAACATCTGTTTTCTGCGGCACACGGATTATGAAGACCACCCTTGTGGCGTCATTATTGAAATGCAGCTCGCGGCTCTTTATATATATATCCCCGGGAAGGATATTATCAAGAATCACATTTTTTACAAAATTGGATCTGTCAAACTTTTCATCGTTGGTCTGCTTGATCTGATTAAATGCAATCGCGATTATATCGGCGTAGTGTTTGCTCAGATCGTCCGTTGAATCTATAAACACAGCGTACTCCGGATGAACCGAATTGCCAAAGGCTTTATAAGTGCAGCCGTCAACACAGGTCTGAAGCCCTGCAAACACGCCGGCGGAAACAACGCCCTTTCTGATTTCGCCTATCTGGCCGAGTTCGGAGCAGGCAATAACGGTACCGCTTTCATCAACTACTCCCAAATCACGGTCCATGGTATCTCTCATCTGATTAACAAGGCCCTGGAACAATCTGTTAGGCAAAACAACTCCTCCTTAAGAAAAAAACCGCTGAAAATTGCACAAAAGCAACTGCTTTATCTTGTTCATATTATACAAGGGTGTTCAACATTTTGCAAGCTTTTTACTAAAATTTTTATTCTTTTTTGTTAAACTTGCATAAACAGGCGATTTGTTTCGCCCAAAACCACAATATATAGTATTTTTTAGCCGTGATCAGCCATAAAGCCAGCGGAAATTACAAGTGAAAGCTCATCTTTGCCTATATATCTTGCCGTGCCGGGGGCCAGATTCTCATCCAGTCTGAGACCGCCCATGGCCACGCGCGTTAGTTCAAGAACGGTTATGGAATGTTTTTTGAACATCCTTTTTATCTGATGATACATGCCCTGCTTCAGAACGATCCTTGCGCGTGTGTTATCACCGTTAACACTTTCCAGAACGGCCGGCATGCATTTTTGGTCGTTCAGCTCCATGCCTTTTTCAAAATCTGATTTTACGGAAAGATCAAAAGGCCTGTCCAGCACGGCAAGATAAGTTTTTTCTATATGATTTTTCGGACTCAATATATTATGGGCAAACTCGCCGTCATCCGTGATGAGCACGAAGCCGGTGGTATCCTTGTCCAGTCTGCCGGCAGGGAAAAGATTTTTTCTTTTCATCTCCGGGGGCAGAATATCTATCACCGTCTTTTCGCCGGTTTTACGGCCGTCTGACGAAGAGATCACACCCTTCGGCTTATTCATCATGATATACACGAATCTGTTGTACCGGATTTCATCACCGTTTGCGCAAACGCGGTCTGAACCGGGATCTATTTTCATGTCCGCCGCCCTTGCAGGAGCGGAATTCACCAAAACATTTCCGGCTTTGATCAGCGATTTTGACTCGCTGCGCGTTATATTGAGTTCGCGCGATAAAAATTTATCTAATCTTTCCACTTTATTATTCCTTCTGCAAGCCCTCTATAAACCCGTCTGACAGAGAAGTTGAACATACGTCTCCGCCTATGAGGACGCCCTGGCACACCAGCAGATTGGCAAAAACGCAGTCTCTGTTCTCATAGCCCGCATAATTTGTTATGTTGTATGTATACACGGTTGCGGTCTGCCCTTTATAATCCTCAAGGTCAAAGCCCTGAGATTTCTGGATCTCATTGTACTGCGTATATGTATCGTTAAAATCCTGCGGGATCTGAACCTCCTTTTGCTCGCAGGGCGTTTTAAACTCCCACCCGAGAGAGGTCAGATACTCTTCCCTTTGCGCATCCGTTTCAAGCGTAACCTCATTGGCAGCTGGCCTGCTCAGTGCCGCGTGATTGGAAAAGAAAGTTATTGATATAACAATAATGCCCGCAAGTATCAGAATCAGGCCGAAGATCGTTTTCGGCTTCAGCCTCAGCGTAAACATTTTCATAAAATCACCTCATAATGATTTTATGAAACCGCAGTCTAAAATATTATCATGTTTTATAAAATATATTCACTTATCTTGCTGAGATAAGATACATCCGCAAAAGCCTCTATTTTCACGCCGCCTTCAGTGTATGTTTCTGAGATAACTTCACCGTGTTTTCTGATCTCACCTGTAATCTCCCCGCGTGAAAAAGGGATCAGAAGAGTCACTCTTCGCCTTGAGGCAGGCAGGGACGCTGAAACTGCGTTCAGCAGTTCGCCGATACCGTATCCCGTTTTTGCGCTTATTCTTACGCTTGCTCCTATTACTGGATAGTCCAGCACTTCAGGCGCCAGATCGCATTTGTTGAGCACATTGATCACAGGCTTGCCGTCGCATCCCAGGGAGGACAGCAGATCGTTCGTTACACGGATATGCTCTGCGCATTCGGGACTTGAAGCATCGCACACGTTAAGAATGACGTCCGCCCACAGCGCCTCTTCAAGCGTGGAACGGAAAGCGTCTACAAGCTGATGCGGCAAACGGCGCACCAGACCTACCGTGTCAACAAGCATGATCTGTCTTCCGTCCGGAAGAATCAGTTTTCTTGCGGTAGGGTCCAGCGTTGCAAAAAGCTTGTCCTCCGCAAGCACGCCGGCATTCGTCAGCCTGTTCATCAGAGTAGATTTGCCGGCGTTTGTATAACCGACTATAACCGCTGACAGAGCGGCATTCTTCTGCCTTCTGGTGTGAATGGCAAGGCGGCGTTTTCTGATCTTTTCAAGGCTTGCATTAAGATGTTCTATTCTGCGCCGGATATGGCGCTTATCCGTTTCAAGCTTTGTTTCGCCGGGACCTCTTGTGCCTATGCCGCCGCCGAGCCTTGAAAGACTTTTTCCCTGACCGGAAAGGCGCGGCAGCAGATATTTGAGCTGAGCCAGTTCAACCTGGATCTTGCCTTCCGCGCTTCTTGCGCGCGCGGCGAAAATATCAAGTATAAGGGCAGTTCTGTCCACCGTGCGTACTCCGCAGGCATCTTCGATATTTCTTACCTGAACGGGCGAAAGCTCTCCGTCCGCAATAATGATATCCGGTTCGTTCGTTCGGCAGAAACCTACAAGTTCTGCGAGTCTGCCCGATCCGATATAGGACGCAGGTGACGGCGCTTCACGCCGCTGAATGATCGCGGCGAGCACCTCAGCGCCCGCCGTTACTGCAAGTTCTTCCAGTTCATTTATTGACGCATTCGCATCAAAATCGCCAGTATCAACGGATATCAGAACTGCCCTTTCGGGCGCTGTATCCTTTTGCGTTTCCGTAAATTCCAAAAAATCAGTTCCTTATAATCAGCTTTCGCTGTCCATTATTGCGTTAAGCACCTTTCTTGCCATGGGGCCCGCGGTCTGCGATCCGGAATTCCCGTGTTCCGCAACAACAACAAAAGCATACGGGTGCTCCTCATCATCCATAAAACCTACAAACCATGCCGTATTATGTGCATCAACATCGTCGATCTGCGCCGTACCTGATTTCGCGCAGAGATTAAGCCCCTTATATCTGCTTTCGCCGTACTGGGTCTTAACATTATTTCGCATGAGCGACTTCATTTGAGAGGCTATATCTGTACTGAGCACCTGCGTCTCCGTGCTTGTGTACCCTATATCCACCATATCTCCGGCGGAATTGGCAAATCTGTCCACAATATTAAACGAAACGGCTTTGCCGTCGTTTGCAATAGCGCACATAAGGCGCAGCATTGCCGCCGGCGTAACGAGCGTATCACCCTGACCTATGCCGGTCCAGCCCGTATATGCATCCGCATCGCCTGCTTCAAGGAAAAATCTGCTTTCAGCAGAGCTGATCGATCCGCTTATGGAGACCGCCTGGGTCAGCCCCAGAGAATCGACCGTCTGGGCAAGCGTTTCGGGACCGAGTTCGATTGCAATTTTGCCGAACGTGATGTTGCAGCTTTTAGCAAACGCATTTTCAAAACCGGTGGTGCCGTGGCGCGCGTTGCATATGATGTTGTCCTCCTCAATGCCGTCAACATCATATACGCGGTCGCACCGCCATGTTCTGTCGTAAATATCGCTTCCGATATTCTGAAGAGCGCTGATTGCCGTTACCACCTTGAACGTTGAACCCGGAGTGTAAAGGCCGGTCAGAAACCTGTTGATATAAACGCCCTCGTATTCTGACGAGGTGTTTATATCTGCCGGAACATCATTTACGTCATAAGTAGGGGTCGATACCATACATATAATATCGCCCGTTTTATAATTCACAACGCCTATCGTGCCCTTATAATCGCCGAGCGCGTCAAGAGCCACATTGTTTATCTCGCTGTCTATCGTAAGGGTCAGGTCATTTCCGCCTGAGTTCCTTTTAATATTATACACGCCGTCTACAACATTATAACCGACAAGCTGTGATTCAAACTGAGTCTGCACACCTGTGGAAATAAATCCCCTGGTATCGCCAACAACGTGAAGAGTTGAAAGGCGCGTTTCCTCATCATCGCTGTAGACCCTTTTACCGTCCCTTGATTCGGACAGCACAACGCCGTTTTTATCCTTAACGGCTCCGGCAGCTATAAGCTGACCGTCACTGTAAACATGGCGGTTATAGTTCTTCATAACCCAGTCAGAGCCTTCTGTAACAAGGCTGACTGTTAAAAAGGCTATGCCGGCAATAAACAGGAAACATAAGATCCAGAGAAATATACCTCTTTTGGTAATCATTTTCATTTTTTCTTTGCGCCTCCCAGATAATTATAAGTGCGCACATCTGACGCTTTAATATACGCAAGCACCGCCCAGCAGCTTATCATAGACGAACCGCCCTGGCTTACGAACGGCAGAGTTACGCCTGTAAGCGGAAGCACATCCGTTATACCGAAGATATTAAGCGCCGTCTGGAAAAGCAAAAGGCCGGCGGCCGCAACTGCAGCAATGGAATAAAACGTTGAGCGCGCGGCAATGGAATTGATCAGCGCGGACACAGCTATTGCCACAAACGCAAGCACAAGGATTATGCCGAAGATATATCCCCATTCCTCACAGACCACGCCGAAAATAAGATCCGTTGTTGAGGCATAGACCGTGCGCGTATAGCCATTCCCTATACCCAGGCCGAAAAGTCCGCCGGAAGCCAGCCCAACGAGCGTTCTTGTTTGCTGATAGCCGCTGGAATTATAATAATCAGCCTCCCAGACATGCCGGTAAACGGAAAATCTTGCCATAACATACGAGCGGTATTTCAGAACGATACCCGCGCCGAGCACTGCGGACGCTATTGCAAGAATGATGGTTTTTATATCACCGGAGGTCATAAAGGCGATAATAAGAAACGTTACAAAGAAAATAAGCGCCGTACCGAAATCCTTTATAAGAATCAGCGAACCTACGCACGCCACGGAAAAACCGATAAAGGCAAAAATGTTTTTACTTGTCTGTATTTTCTCCAGAGTGGCGGCGCCGACAAATATAAACGCCACCTTCACAAATTCTGACGGCTGGAGCATTATGCCGGATTCCGCGCCGCCGATCCTTATCCAGTTCCTTGCGCCGTTAGTCGTTTCCGCTATAATAAGATTCACAGCCAGCAGCAAAAGCGCCGCTATTGCAACCGGCAGTCTAAGTTTCATGCAAAGATCCACGTTTCCGAGCAGAAAGACCATAACAACATAAACGATCACGCCAGCAACGATCATGATACACTGCTTGAGCGCGGCAGAAGGACTGACTGAACCGATAACGGAAATTCCCGTTGCGCACAGGAAGAACGCGATCATTTCCAGCTCAAAATTTCTGCGGTGCATTGCCGTATAAAACACGATAAGATAGATCCATTCAACGGCTATAAGTATGCCCATTGCCGCGAGCGTCTGATACTGAATGCCCTCCTCTGCCGAATAAGCCGAGGAAAACGCCGCTACGACCTCAAAAAGCGTAAGAAATGCCATAAGCGCAAAATTATTGATCGGTTTGATTTTAGGCATTTTTTTCTTTTTTGCAGCCTTTGTTGTTTTTGCCATCGGGCGCACCTCACTTTTCATAGAAAATAAATACCCTGTCACCGAAAGTAATGGTATCTTCATCAAAAATCAACTGAGTCTGAGTAAGATATCTGCCGTTAAGCTTTGTACCGTTATGCGAATCAAGGTCACACAGCGCCCAGCCCCGGGTGGTTTTGTATATCCTTGCATGTTCTGAGGACACCGTATCGGCAAGGATCCTGATATCACATTGTTCACCGCGGCCTATAAGAACATCGTTTCTTTTAAGATAAACGGGTTTGCGGCTCTTAACATCAACCAGCACGGCATAGGCAACGGTATGACCGCCAGCGTTTTGCCTGATTTGTTTTTTCGTTGAGCTTGAGATCGCGTCCGCACATTCAAACCGCAGCGGCACTGTGCCAATTGAAATCACATCGCCGTCTTCAATAACAGCCTTTCCGTCTATTTTCTTACCGTTTACAAGTATGCCGTTTCTTGAAAACGTATCGGTCACCACCCAGTCCCTGCTTTTCTTTGCAATCACTGCATGAAATCTCGATACGCTGGGCAGCGGCAAAACAATATCGTTTGCCTTTGATTTTCCTATTGAAGTTTCCCAGTGGTCTATCTCAATAACCGAATCATTGTTCTCATCTGTAAGCTGAGCCATTTTATGCACTCTGGGCCTGTTTCTGAAAAGCGATATAACACAGGTCAGTATAACGATCACGGCAGAAACCGGCAATGCATAACGCATTACGGAAGTCAGCATATCCATAAATTCCTGCATAGAAAAACACCTCGTTTAAAATATAGGCAAAAGCCTTAAAATTAAAACTTTCTCAGTATAAGAATATATTTGACAAAGTAAAATGTCAAGTTTATATTGAATTTATTTACAATTCGGGTTATACTCGATACATAATATAAAATATAAATTAAGAGGTGTATTTATGAGCATAACCAAAACTTTTTTCGGCAAAGTTAAAGATGAAAATATTGACCTTTATACGATCACAAACAAGAACGGCGCAAACGTCTCCATACAGACTTTAGGCGCAGGTATACAGGCAATAAACGTGCCGAACAGAAACGGAGATCTTGGCGATGTTGTGCTTGGATTTGACAAGCCCGAATATTACGCAGACCCAGACCTTGGCTATCAGGGCCTTGTTGTGGGCAGAGTCGCTAACAGGATAAGAGACGCCAAGTTCACTATGGACGGCACCGAATACCACACCCCCAACAATCAGGGCACATGGACACTGCACGGCGGCGGAAGATTCAGTTTTTCCGTTTGGGAGGCGGAAGAAACGACGGAGGACTCCATAACGCTTACAAAATTCTCACCGGATATGGAGGACGGCTTCCCCGGCAATTTTACCATGAAAGTTAAATATATGCTCACAGAGAACAACACTTTGCGTATTGAATATTCCGTGCTGAGCGATAAAAAAACCGTTGCGAACCCGACAAACCATGCTTATTTTAATCTGAGCGCGAAACCGGGAAAAAGAATAGAAGATCACATGCTGAAAATCAACGCCGATCAATTCACCGAAACAGACGGCGACCAGCTGCCCACCGGCGAGCTCGGCGAAATTGCCGGCACAATGATGGATTTCACGGATCTGCACAAGATTGGAGATAAGATCGACGAACCGTTCAGAGCGGTCATTGAAGGCATAGGCTACGATAATAATTATTGCCTGAGGAACAGACCCGGCGAATTTGCCGAGGCGGCCGTTCTCTATGACGAGGAAAGCGGCAGAAAACTAAGCGTATGGACGGATATGCCCGGAATTCAGGTATACTGCGGAGGCTGGCTTGCAAAGAAAGGAAATCCCGGCAAGGCAAACGGCGCGGTAACATACAGGCGGGGCGTGGCGCTGGAAACCCAGTTTTATCCGGACAGCGTAAATCACCCGGATAAATTTCCTTTCTCCTACATTACACCAAATAAAGAGTTCAAAACCGTAACGGAGTTCAGATTTACGACTGAATGACCTTAAAACTGCATCTTGTTTTAAAAAATGCAACCGATAGTTGCGAAATTTCAAACCAGAATTGGTGGTGTACAACCGAATCCATCTGATACAATGAGGGTGACGAAAGCAGGAAACAGACCGAAATCAGGCCCTTTTCAAGCGGTTTCGGATCTATTTTACTTAATCCGAGGTGATCATATGAATATTGAAACAGCAAAACGACTCTATGAATACAGAAAGGCGCACGGATTTTCACAGGAGGAACTTGCGGCAAAGATAGGCGTATCAAGACAGGCAATCTCAAAATGGGAGAGAAGCGAGAGCAGCCCGGATACAGATAATCTTATTGCATTGGCGCAGCTTTACGGTGTTTCTCTTGACACACTGCTTATGGGCGATGAAGAGCCAAAAAAAGGATCGGATATAACGGAAGGCAGCTCAGCAGACACGCTCTCTGAACGTGAGAGCGGCACGGACAGCGGCAAGGAACCGGAAACAGCAGAAAGCAAAGCGCCTGCATCTGCGCATCCGGAACCGCCGGCAGAAGCCAAACCTGCGGCTGCGCAGCCGGCGCAAAACGGCAATCCTTTCACTCATACAAACAGCCCGTCCAAAGGGCAGGGCAACAATTACGGCGCCGCAGCAACCTATTACCCGCCGAAACAAAAGAAAAAACTCGGCACAGGCGCCACAGTGGCGATCATTGCCGGTGTAGTTGCCGTGCTGATCATTATAGCGGCGGCAATCGGAATAAACGCTTATGACGAAATCAGAGAAGACCGCCTTGAAATGCAGCGCGGCGAAACGGTCACGCAGAACGCAGAGACCACAACAACGGAAAACGGCAGCGCAGGATCCAACGATTCTCGGACTGCTTACACGGTCGACCCGGCATCCGTAAGCAAAATATCCGTTGAATGGGCTGCTGGCAGCGTAAACGTTTCTTATTATGACGGCAGCAATATCCTGTTTGACGATGGTTTGGACTCTGCCGATTCCAACGCGCTTTTCACCAGAACGGAAGGAACCGAACTGAAGATCTATTTCAATAAAAATACCAGAAATTCACAAAACAGCAATGCAAAGGATCTTCAGATCCAGATTCCGAAAGATATGACTTTCCCTGAAATAGATATTGAAAGCGCATCCGCGAATATTACAATAGAAGGTATTATTGCGGACAAAATAGACTTGCACACGATTTCAGGTGAGATAAACGCAACAGGCGAATTTGCTTCTCTTGACATTGAGACCACTTCCGGAACCGCGCAGGTTACGGACACCGCCGCGCTGATAAGGCAGATCGACGCCAATACCGTAAGCGGCAGCATTGCTGTGACTATACCGCAAAGCATAGACGGATTTCATATGGAATACGAAACCGTTTCCGGTGAGATAAACACAGATTTCAACACACAGTCAACCGGCTCATCTCGCCGCGGAACTTTAACTTACGGCAACAGTTCCACACAGATCGAGGTTGAAACAGTGAGCGGTGATTTTGCTCTCAGAGCAGCCCAATAAATATAACAAAGAAAAGATCCGCCGGTTTTTGCGGATCTTTTCTTTATAAAACGCCAATACGCATTTATTTAGCAGGTCTGGAATTCGCATAGATCCGATTCATTTTTTCATCCGGATAATGCGTATCCAAAAACTGCTCTATTTGATTGGAAGGGGCAATTCCTTCTGCCCTTTCATTCATGCGCAGAGCGGCGGAAGCCGAAAGGGCGCAATCAAAAATAAAGAAGGCTATAAACACCCAGACAAGGGCTTTTTCGTGCGGTATATGAACGGAATGAAATAATTTTTTCATGAAAGGGATCATGATCTTTACCCAGAAAACACCGAGCACGCCCCAAAACAACGAATACAAAAGGCACACTCTGCCGTTAATATTAAGAGGCAAATGGCTGTAGTCCCACGCAACGGTGCCAAAGCAGATTTCCTGCCCTAACGAGCAGATGTATTCCGTTACGGTACCCGATACAAAGGCGATCAGAAATATCTTCCAAAGCTTCGCTTTCTGAAACCGCACAAGAATCAGAGTCAAAAGAACAGCGCCCATTCCGTATGCGATACTGAGATGTCCCAGCACAAGCGATTTGCGGCTTTCTATATAGCCGTTTTTAATAAGACACCAAAGCGTTTCCACTATATAACCGCCGTAGCATCCGGCAATAAAGATCCAAATATACTGACAGAATGTAAAATTTTGCTTTTTCATTTCTGATCCTCCCCGCTTAAACTAAATATAAGTATAGAACGGAGAGCGCAAACTTCAATAGGAATTGTTAATAATTTATCAATTTTTTATATTTGTTTTAACAACTGGAAACCGATGTAAAAAGAAAAGCGGAGTCATTTGACTCCGCTTCATTTTGTTTATTAACGTCTCGGTTTAGCCAAGCTCTGAGAAGTACTTGATAGTACGAACCATCTGTGAAGTATAGCTGTTCTCATTATCATACCAGGAAACAACCTGAACCTCATAAAGGTCTTCAGCGATCTTGAGAACCATGGTCTGGGTAGCATCAAAGAGTGAGCCGTAGCGCATGCCAACAATATCTGAAGAAACGATCTCATCCGTATTGTAGCCGAAGCTCTCGTTTGAAGCAGCCTTCATAGCAGCGTTGATGCCCTCAACAGTAACGTCCTTGCCTTTAACAACAGCGGTAAGAATCGTTGTTGAACCGGTTGGGGTAGGAACACGCTGAGCAGAGCCGATAAGCTTACCGTTGAGTTCCGGAATAACAAGGCCGATAGCCTTTGCAGCGCCTGTTGAATTGGGAACGATATTTACAGCGGCCGCGCGTGAACGGCGAAGATCGCCTTTTCTCTGAGGACCATCAAGAGTCATCTGATCGCCTGTGTAAGCATGGATCGTGCACATGATACCGCTCTGGATCTCAACATAATCATTAAGAGCCTTAGCCATAGGAGCAAGGCAGTTCGTTGTGCAGGAAGCAGCTGAAATAACAGTGTCTTCAGGCTTGAGCGTTTCGTGGTTAACATTGTAAACGATCGTAGGAAGATCATTGCCGGCAGGAGCGGAAATAACAACTTTGCGTGCGCCTGCTTTGATATGAGCAGAAGCCTTGTCCTTGGAAGTATAGAAACCTGTGCACTCAAGAACAACATCTACACCAAGATCGCCCCAGGGAAGCTCGGAAGCGTCCGCTTTAGCATAAATCTTGATCTCCTGACCGTCAACGATGATGGAATCGTCTGTTGCCTCTACCTTATCGGCAAGGGCATATTTGCCCTGAGATGAATCATACTTAAGAAGATGAGCAAGCATCTTGGGGCTTGTAAGGTCGTTGATAGCAACAACTTCATAGCCTTCCGCGCCGAACATCTGGCGGAATGCAAGACGACCGATACGGCCAAAACCATTAATAGCAACTTTTACCATTGGATTTTACCTCCGTAAAATTAGATTTTAAAATATTGGATTGTCAATATTTTATCGATATATATTTTATACTGTTTTCCTATGAATATCAAGCATTTTTTTCCATTTCAAAAAGTTTGTTGAATCTAAACAAAAGAGCACGGCAAAGAGGCTGTTATTATATGGATTTTTTGCTTTTTTCCGTTTTTAAAAGCACGATTATAGGTATCAGAGCGAAGACCGCGACTGCCGCCGAGGCAAGAAAGATATTTGCCGTGGGAATGGTTTTGACGGTTCCGAGCTCAACATAGGTCTGGTTGTTGTTCGCGATCACCGCGGCGCCGATATACGGCCCCGTGACCATGGGTATAAGCACCTGAAAAACGATCCTTACACCCTGAAACAGACCGACTTTATCTGCCGGCGTATAATCTCTGATCGTGCCGCAGATGCAGGCTGACGCAACAAGATAAGCACCCATCATGACCGTGCCGAAGATCATAAGAACCGGCAGATTATCGCCCTTTGCGAAATACATGAGCACAAAACCTATAACAAGCACCACAGCCGCAGGCAGCAGACAGCGGATCTTGCCAGCTTTATCTATCACACGCCCGAAAAGCACGGATATAACCGCGGAAAGGATCAGAATAACACCTAGCGGGATAGCGTAATCCGTTATGCCAAGCGTTTTTTCAAGATAGATGATGATATACGGCATAAACACCTGATAAGCAATGCTGAATATGCAAAACGCCGCGAAAGCAATATAAAGCCTTGGATTCTTTTTGACCGTTGACGGACGAAAGCCGTAAATAATATTCTTAAAATAATTTTCGCTATTTGCCTTTATTCCCGGCTTATCCTTAAGGATAAAGATACCAAGTATGCCGCATATCGTTGTTGCCACGCCTACTATAAGAAAGAAGGTCTGCCACTCTCCGCGCTGCTTAAAACCGTCCAGCACGCCGAAAACAAGTATCATTGCAACAAGAGGCAGCGCCTGCAGGACCGTTTCCGCCCTGCCGCGGTTTGAATCATCCGTAACATCCGTTACCCAACTGTTGAATGCCGCGTCAAACGCGGTTGAGCCGAAGAAAGTCATAACGCAGTCCATAACGATTACGAGTAATGCTGCTGTTGCAGCGGCATTGGCGGCATGAAAGACCTTTTGCGTATTATCCACTGTTATAAAACCGAAAGACGCGGTAACTATTCCCCAGATTATGTAACCGGTTACGATAAACACCTTGCGTTTGCCTATTTTATCAGACAGAGCGCCCATAATAAGCGTTGTTACCGCGGCAGTGACCGCAGACGCGGCTACCATTGCGGCAATATCGTTTGCCGTGCCGCCAACGGCGTCAAACAGGTAAACATTGAAATACATATTTTCAATTACCCACGCAAGCTGCCCTATGAGCCCGAATAAAACGACACTTATCCATACTCTTGCCCCGAGTTTTGCGGATATGTTCTCCTTGCTCTTCATAATATCACCCCTTTGATTTTATTATGGCACAAAATAAAATGCATTTCAATAATTTAAGGTATAAAAAAGCGCGCCTTAAAGGCGCAGCGGGTATCCGATCTTTACGCATAAGCTTCAATAAAATGTTGCAATCTGCCGGGAGCGTAAAAATATTCCGTAAAATCATAATTAAAATATTTCAGATCAAAGTCTTCAAAATTATTTTCGGCGCAGTATTTTTCCGGATCGCTGAATAATTTATCTATTTCATTTCTGTCATCAACAACAACGTTATCGTCCTTATCCGGATCATACCACATAAAATATTCAACATTTTCGGCAGTGACTTCAGGCATGGTGAAACCCTGTCTAGCGTAAATACTGCTTATCTGTTCTTCCCAATTTATATAGAAATACACTTTTTCACTATCATTCAATTGCTTTGAACCGTAATCAAAAGTGCTGAAAACATCATCGCCGTAATGCCCCGATGAAACCGTATCCATTTGATCTTCCGGCACATAATCACCGGTGTAAAGGCTTACATAATTCATTCTGTCATAAGTTTCATAAGAAAACAGACCAGCATTAACGCTTTCCGCACTTATTAACGGATAAGAGTAATTTTCCGTTTGCAAATACTCAACACGAGTGTTCTTATCTGTTACAAGGCGATAAGTAGATCCGTTTGCCTCAACGAATGTTTTTATATTAAGAGAAAGCGATATAACGAAAAGCACGGCAAAAACCGCAACCAGTATTTTATACTTTTTCTTCATAACAGATTCCTTTCAAAATATTCAACAAAGCAAAAATTCAATTTATAATACATCCTTACAACTTCATTATTGCAAAAGCAATAAATTATGGCAAGCATTTGCGAAAAAATTTACAACGAATTAAAAAATAAAATACTTTTTGTAATTCTTTCAGAAAAGCATATAAAAAAGCCCGCAATTGCAAAACTGCGGACTTCAAAAAATTATTTCTGCCTATTTTCATCATGTCGTTTTGCCGCTGCGGAAACAAAGCCGCGGAAAAGCGGATGCGGTCTGTTTGGTCTGCTCTTGAATTCCGGGTGGAACTGGCAGGCAACGAACCACGGGTGAGCGGGTATCTCCATCATCTCAACAATATGATTATCCGGTGAAGTGCCGGCAAAGATAACGCCGTGATTTACAAATTCTTCCCTGTAATCATTATTTACCTCATAACGGTGGCGGTGGCGTTCATATATCATTGACGCGCCGTAAAGCCGGTATGATTTCGATTCCGGATTGAGCACACACGGATACTGACCGAGGCGCATTGTGCCGCCCATTTCCTGAACGTTTCGCTGCTCAGGCATAATATCTATGACCGGATTGGTCGTTTCCGGATTGATTTCCGCCGAATTGGCGTCCGCGAGACCAAGCACATTTCTGGCAAATTCAATTATTGCCACCTGCATGCCGAGACAGATTCCGAGATAAGGTATATTATGGGTTCTGGCATAATTCGCCGCTTTGATTTTCCCCTCTATTCCCCTGCTGCCGAAACCGCCGGGAACAAGGATACCGTCCATATCACCAAGAACGGAATCAAGATCCGTATCATCCGGTTCAAGCGTTTCGGAATCTATCCAGTGTATATCAACGGCGGAATGTGTTTCTATACCTCCGTGTTTTAAAGCCTCGTTCACGGAGATATAGCTGTCATGCAGTTCAACATACTTTCCGACCATTGCGATCTTAACCGTGCGCACCGGATTTCTTAAAGCATCAAGCATCGCTTTCCAGTCCGAGAGTTCGGGCTCGCCGCATTCAAGGCCCAGTTTTTTAACAACAACATTATCAAGCCCTTCCTTATGCAGCATGACCGGAACGGCATACAGAATATCGCAGTTGTTGTTTTCAATAACGCAGTCCTTTTCAACATTGCAGAAGAGCGCTATCTTATTTTTTATATCATCCGTAATCGGATGTTCCGTTCGGCAAACAATGATATCCGGATGGATGCCGAGCGCAAGCATCTCCTTTACGCTATGCTGAGTAGGTTTTGATTTAAGTTCCGCGGACGCGGCAAGATAAGGCACGAGCGTTACATGGATAAACAGGCAGTTTTCCCTGCCGTATTCAACGGAAAACTGGCGGATCGCTTCAAGAAACGGCTGACTTTCAATATCGCCGATCGTGCCGCCTATCTCAACCAGGCACACATCCGCTCCCGTTTCGGCGTTTCTGTAAATATAGCGTTTTATCTCGTTTGTAACATGAGGTATGATCTGAATGGTCTGTCCGCCGTAAACGCCCTTTCGCTCGTCCGTAATAACATTCCAGTATACCCTGCCTGAAGTCAGGTTTGAATTCTGGGAAAGGGATTCGTCGATAAATCTTTCATAATGGCCGAGGTCAAGGTCTGTTTCAGCGCCGTCATCCGTAACAAACACTTCGCCGTGCTGCACGGGATTCATGGTGCCCGGGTCAACATTCAGATAAGGATCCAGCTTCTGGGCGGTAACTTTAAGCCCGCGGGACTTTAAAAGCCTGCCGAGGGACGCCGCCGTTATACCTTTTCCAAGACCGCTTACCACACCGCCGGTCACGAATATGTACTTTGGCTTATTCAAAAAAACTCCTCCTTAGTTAAACGGATCATTTGTTTTCGGGTTCACAGGTGAGCCGCATCCCAAGCTTTTTAAGCACATTCTCATCAACATGGGAAAGGAGCACCGTGGAATGCATCTCGCAGTTTTTAAGATTTTCCAGCTGAGCCACCGCCGCCGCGGCATTTGCATCACTGCGGGCGGAAATAGACAATGCGATCAGGACCTCATCGGAATGCAGGCGCGGATTTTTACTGCCCAGATATTTTACTTTGAGCTCCTGAATGGGCCGTATCACCTTAGGATCTATAAGAAGCACGGAATCATCTATCCCTGCAAGATATTTCAGGCAGTTGATCAGCGTGGCGGAGATACAGCCTAAAAGATCGGAGGTCTTCCCGGTTATAACCGTTCCGTCCGCAAGTTCGGCGGCCGCGCCGGGCATGGAGGTGTTTTCGCAGATCTCCCTTGCCGCGGCAGTACACCTGCGCGAGCTCTCCGATATATCCGCCTGTTTCATAAGCAGTTCAAGCTTATAGATCTCATCGCGGTTCTCAGCGCCCTTTGCGGCGTTACGCACGGCGTCAAAATAACGGCGGACAATCTCCTGCCTGGCGGCATAGCATACGGCTTCGTCGTCAAAAATACAGTTGCCTGCCATATTTACGCCCATATCGGTTGGTGATTGATACGGGCACTTGCCGTAGATCTTTTCAAAAATAGCCTTTAGGACCGGAAAGATCTCAACATCCCTGTTATAATTCACGGTGGTCTCGCCGTAAGCTTCAAGATGCCAGGGATCTATCATATTGATATCATTCAGATCGGCAGTTGCCGCTTCATATGCCATATTGACAGGGTGGCGCAGAGGAAGGTTCCATATTGGGAAGGTTTCAAATTTGGCATAACCCGCCTTGACTCCGCGCTTATTTTCATGATACAGCTGAGAAAGGCAGGTTGCCATTTTTCCGCTGCCGGGACCGGGGGCGGTTACCACAACCAGCTTTCTTGTTGTTTTTATGTATTCGTTTTGCCCGAAACCGGAATCGCTGACTATATTTGCTATATTTGAAGGATAGCCGTCTATAATATAGTGGTGATAAAACGGGATGCCTTCTGTTTTCAGCTTCTTTTCAAACGCGAGCACGCGCGGGTGCGGGGCATATTTCGTAAGGACTATGCTGCCCACCATCAGCCCACGATCTGTAAATGCCCTGACAAGGCGCAACGCATCCACATCATAGGTTATGCCGAGATCGCTTCTGACCTTACACTTTTCTATATCCTCCGCATTTACAACGATAACTATTTCAGCCTCTTCTTTCAGCTGGAGCAGCATTTGCAGTTTGCTGTCCGGCAAAAAGCCCGGCAGCACGCGGGAGGCATGATAATCATCAAACAATTTACCGCCGAATTCAAGATAAAGCTTGCCGCCGAATTCAGAGATCCTTTCCCTGATACGGGCAGACTGCATTTTTAAATACTTATCATTATCAAAACCGATCTTATACATATCCTTTTCCCTCTTTGACACGCCTTAAAAAAGAACAAGACGGCTGCACGCGCGTACAACCGTCTGTACTTACATATTATAAAGCATAGGGCTCTATAAATCAATAGCGATACTGAAAAAAATCAGCAAAAAATGATTTATTTTTCATTTCTCTTATCATATGCCTTTTTAACTGCTTTAAACGCCTCGTCATCAAACTCCCTGTTCTTAAAATAGTATTTAAGATCATCGTCTGTGATCTTACGGATAACGCGGCACGGATTACCGGCGGCGACCACGCCGGACGGAATATCCTTTGTTACAACGCTTCCGGCGCCTATAACGGTGCCGTCTCCTATAGTCACGCCGGGCAGGATTACGCTGTTTCCACCCACCCATACATCATTTCCGATCTTAACCGGAATGCCGTATTCGTACATTGTGCCCCTCGCGGCGGGATGCACCGGATGGCCGGCCGTGTAAACAGAAACATTCGGAGCGAAGAAAACGTTGTTTCCAATATCCACTCTGCCCACGTCAAGAATCACACAGCCGTAATTTGCGTTAAAACCGTCACCGGCGAAAATATGTTTGCCGTAATCGCAGTAAAACGGCGGATTGATCCATGCGTTTTTTCCCAAAGAGCCGAACATTTTATGGGCGATCTCATCCAGTTTTTCAAATTCCCAGGGATCTGTTGTATTAAAGAGATGATTAAGCCTTTTATTTTGTTTCATTTCCCCAACAAGCGTTTCATCGGCAATATACGCCATGGCCTTTTCCATTCTTGTTTTATTATCCATTGTTATCCCTCTCAAAAAATATTGCGGCAGAAAATACCGCCGCATTAATTTTATATTGTTTTTTTGGATTATGCAAGATATTCGGCAATATTTTCGTAACCCCTGACCTTTTCGGCGTTATGTTCAGCGATTCTTTCGGTAAATCCGAGGCGCCTGATTGACAGGCGGCTGAGCATCGTTTAAAATATAAAGTACCTAATATATCTTTAAGTTGCTTTAAGTAAAATCATTTAAACAGAGGTGGATCCATGCTTTACACAATAGGAGAAATGGCAAAAGAACTGGGCATAAACGCCTCAACGCTCAGGTATTACGACAAGGAAGGCCTTTTGCCGTTTGTTGAGCGCTCAAACGGCGGAATCAGAATGTTTACGGATAAGGACTACGCCGCCCTTAAGCTCATAGGATGTCTGAAAAGGTCAGGGCTTTCTATCAAGGAGATCAAGGCAAACATAAAAATGGCGGCGGAAGGCGATTCCTCGCTTGAAGAAAGGCAAAAGTTATTTGAAAACCGCCGCAAAGCGGTAAAGCAGCAAATGGAAGAACTGGCAGAAACGCTTGAAGTGCTCAATTACAAGTGCTGGTATTACGAGGCCGCCGTAAGCGCCGGCAGCGAAAAAGCGGTCAAACGGCTTTCCAAAGACGAATTGCAGCAGCAATTCCGAAAGGCAAAAGCAAAACTGGAGATTACAGAAAAAGAAGAGAGCGAATCACTCCCTGCCCGGTAAGGCCGCATGCCGAACGCTTAAATTCTGAACTGAAAATAAGCAGAACACAAAAAACGGACATGATCTATGTCCGTTTTTTTATTTACGCTTATCGCTCGTCTTTGCTTTCTTTTCAGTTTCCTCATCTACGATATTCAGGCGGATCAGGGTCTCCGTTCGGATCTGATCACCCGGTTCTCCGCCGTAATCGTGCTCAAGGCTGTTGCAAAGTTCTTTAAACAGGCGCTTTGAATTTTCCGAAGTTTTTTCAGGCGGAACACTTTCCCACAAACTGATAAACGCGTATTGCAGATTATAAACGGGTATATTATCTATGACCCGTACCTCTGTGCTTTTGTTATTTTGCATATTCTCGCTCACTCAATCACTACCAAGTATCTTTTTAAAATATTTTAATTCATTTTGAATTAAAAGTCAATAGTTCATAATGAATTATTCTATATTGAATCCTGAGGTGGTAAATTTTGAAATACACGGACAGGCTGAGGGCGTTAAGAGAAGACAGGGATCTGACACAAACTGATATCGCAAAAGTGCTGAATGTAAGCCAAATAACATATTCGCAATATGAACGCGGTGTAAGAGGACTGCCGACCGAGCACCTGATAACGCTTTGTGAATATTACGGAGTTTCCGCAGATTATATACTCGGTCTGCCCAAAGGACTTAAATATCCGGAATAAAAAAGCAAAAGCGCCGGAAAAACTTTCCGGCGCTTATCTATTTATGTTATGATCTATGCATTTTCCTTGCAGGTGAATTCCTTTGCAGTGAGTTTTAAAACGCAGACAGCGCTGAGCGCCGTATCAGGGATATCAAAATCGGATCTGCCCGTATAATGGCGCATGATCGCAAGCAAGCCATTTAATTTTTCGCTGTTATCATCAACGATATCCACATTGCCCCAACCGATAACGCTTGAATATTCGGCGGTGTATCCGCAGGCTTTTTCAGCCGCTACGAGACGACGGAAACGATCCGTTTCAAATCCGGCACGGCAGCATTTTTTGATAAGGTCTGTTTTTCTGCCCTCTTTGGCACAATGAAAATACAACGTAAGCCTGCCACCCTTAAGCTCGTACCCGAAGCTGAGGGGCACGATATAAGGCGCGTTTTCATCGCTGAGAGCAAGGCGGCAGGTGCGGCATTCGTTCAGGATAAGCGAAATTCTTTCTGAATCCCCGACTTCTCTTTCTCTTCTTCTCATAAAGCACCCTCTTTTAAGCGGCCGTTTCGGCGGCATCATTTTTATCCGGCACATCCGGCCTTGAAAGCGAGCGGCGCATTATAACCAGGATTACGGCGGACATTATTGTCGCAAGTATTGCCGTTCCGGCAAAGTTGAACCAGATACCGGTAAGGCCGAAAGACTGAAGCGCAAAGATCAGGATCACCGGGAAAACAAGCGCCGTGCTTACAGAAATAAGCGACGCGGGAAGCGGTTTTTCAACTGCCAGCATATAACTTTGGGTTGCAAAGGAGAACCAGCGCGTAATATACGTTAGCCCAAAAATCGGCAAGGCGGCAACAGCCATTTCAAATACAGCCTCGCTTCCGCTTCCCATAAACAGGGAAGTGATCTGACGGGGCAGAAAGCATATCACAAAGACTGACAGCACGGAAACGACCGCGCTTGCGGCAAAACAGCATTTTTCTATTGCGCGAACACGGGAATATTTTCCCGCACCCCAGTTGAAACCCACTGCGGGCTGCAGGGAATCGCACATACCATACAGCAAAGGCTGGATAAAGCCTTCCACATACATCAGTATTCCGTATACGGAAACAGCAGTTTCTCCTCCGGCTCTGACAAGAATATAATTCATCAGAATAGAGGTTATTCTGCCTGCAATATTATTCAGAAAGTTTGGACTGCCGCACGCAATTATGCGTTTTATCATAGCCGCGCTGAAACGAGGACGGCAGAATCTAAGCTGAAGCCCTCCTTTTATAAACGGTATAAGGGCCAGCGCCGCGCTCACCATCATGCCGATGCACGTTGCAAGGGCAGCTGCCCATATGCCCCATTTAAACACGGCAAGAAACAAAAATTCAAGCACCACGCTCAATACAGACATAAAAATATTCAGAAACATACTTGTGTTTATCTTTCCGCATATTTTAAGGAAATTATCCATTGCGAAAACGATCGTTGTAAACGGTGAGCAAATGGCATAAACGCGCAGATACTGAACGGCAAAATCAGCAAAGTCACCTTCGGCGCCCATGGCTTTCATAAGAAACGGCGCGGCAGCAAACAGGATAACGCCCATAACTATGCCGGCTATAAAGATCATAAGGCAGGCGCATGTGAAGATATTATTTGCTTCCTTGTCCTTCTTCCTGCCCAGGCTGACCGAGATAGGGACCGACGATCCGACGCCTACAAGATCTGCAAGAGCAAAATTGATGATGACAAACGGCATTGTAAGATTAAGAGCGGCAAAAGGCGTTTCTCCCAAAAATCTGCCCACAAATACACCGTCCATCATCTGATAAAGCGCAGAAGCGAGCATACTGACAGCGCCTGGAAAAGCAGCGATAAAAAACAGTTTAAGAGGCGGCGTTTTTGAAAACAAAGCCTTTGATTCCATAAATATCTCCTTTCATATGATCAAATAAACAATAAAAAGGCCTGTTATAACGGCCGTATTGTGTAAGATAACACATATAAAATTCAATGTCAAGCATGAAATCTTTATTTTAAAATTTAAATTTTTAATTACACTTGATATAGAAGTCCCGGTTTGATATAATAGTTTTAATATGTTTATTTATCTGAAAGAGAGGTAAAACGAATGGAATTTCAAACCATATTCGGGCCTGAGATAAAAGGGCCGTCAAAATATTACCGAATTCCCTCTCTTATCACAGCAAAAGACGGCGTTCTGATCGCCTGTGCTGACGCACGCTATTGTTCCGGAATGGATAATCCGAACAGAATAGATAAAGTGATCCGCCGCAGTTTTGACTGCGGTAAAACATGGACGGAAATGACAGTTGCCGTTAAAGAACACGGCACAAAACAGATGAAATCCTCAGCCGCTATAGATCCCGTTATGGTATACAGCGAAAAAGCGGGCAGGATCCTGCTGATCTACTCGCACACACCCGCCGGAATAGGCATAAGAAACAGTAAAAAGAGCCGCGGAGAAGACGAAGACGGCAACAAATATATAAACGGCCGGTTTGCTAAATACATACTTAAGGAAAAGAAACTATATAAGAAAAACGGAGCCGAAACACCATATACCGTTGATGAAAGCGGCAGCGTAAAAAAGAACGGAAAGATCTGCGGCAATATTTACACCGGCGGAAGGTTCAAGGAAGAAAGCACCTCGTACCTCATGATGGTATCAAGTGAAGACAACGGCGAAACATGGTCTGCTCCCCGTTCGCTAAACAGAATGGTAAAAAAGGATTACATGAGCTTTATAGGCCCGGGACCCGGCTGCGGGATAGAAATAAAAAACGGCAAATATGCCGGGCGTATAGTGGTTCCCGTTTATTTCGGCACAAGAACATTTCCCCTTCGGCTTTCCTGCACCGTTATCTACAGCGATGACGGCGGCGAAAGCTGGGAGATGGGAGAAACGCCCAACAACACAAGAACGATAGACGGCAAACGCGCGAACTGTATGACGATCAAAGCAAAGGATATGCTTACAGAATCCCAGCTTATCGAGCAGGAGGGCGGCAGACTAAAATATTTTATGCGCAATCATGACGGCAAACACTGCGCCGCGGTAGCCTACAGCGACAACGGCGGTGAAAGCTGGTATGATTACAGGCTGGACGACCGTCTGCCTCAGCCTATATGCCAGATGAGCGTTATAAAACTGAGAGGCACCGAAAAGCCCTCTGTGGTTTTCATAAACCCTGCCGACAGGCAGAAACGCAGAAACGGCACCGTTCGTTTATCAGAGGACGACGGTGAAACATTTGCCTGGTCCAGGCAGCTTAAAGAAGGAGACTTTGTGTACAGCGCCGCGGCACAGATGCAAAACGGCAGAATAGGCGTTTTATTTGAGCCGGACACGGAATGCAGGGAAATAAAATTTGCTTCTTTTTCCGTTGACTGGATAAAGGGCAAGGAAGCTGATTAAGGGCATATGCCCGGATATTTAGGGGGAAAACATTTTGGCAGAGCTAAAAGCAAAGATCGGCGGTCTTGTTAAAGATGTAAAAATGCACTGGAACGAACCGCCCAAAGGGCGCTATATGCCTTTTAAAGAGATCGTTTCCTACGCCGGCGGAGGAATAGGCGTTAAATTCCTTGCCGTAATGGCAACGAACATGATCCTTTCCGCAACGAACGTATTGATCGGAAACACCCTTGGTGTTGAGCCGATCGACATGTACATCATGTATTTCATTTCGGTTCTTGCGAATATTCCGCTTTCAGGCATTAGGGCGAATATTATAGACAACACCCGAAGCAAGGAAGGCAAATACAGGCCCTACATCGTTAAGATGGGCATACCCAGCGCGATCGTTACCATACTTTTCGTATGGTTCCCGTACAATCAGTTCGGCGCGCTCTTCGGCGAGGGCACATTCTTCGGGAAACCGAGAGCATATGTTGTTACCTGCGCGATAATCCTTGTCTTAAACTTCATTCAGAATTTCTTTTACTATTTCTTCTCTGAAGCGTATGACAACCTGATCCACGTTCTCTCCCCCAACACCCAGGAAAGGGCGGATGTTTCAACGATCAAGGGCGTTGTATACTCACTTGCGCCCTCCATCTTAAGCCTTGCAATGCCCATATTCGCACAGCTTTTGACAAACAATAACCTGTATGACATCAGGCTTTACAGATATATCTACCCGCCGCTTGCCATACTTTCCGTTTTGCTGAGCATCGTGGTCTACGTCAACACCAAGGAAAAGATTGTGCAGGCAAAGACGCACGTTATCCAGATCAAATTTATGGATTCGCTGCGCGAGGTGCTGCGCAATAAATATTTCTGGGTAATCGCCATGGCAACATGGCTCGGATTCCTTGAGACTTCTATGACGGTCATTCTCGGCTGGCTCTACAGCTACGGCGGCATCTGCAACGGCACGGTTTATTCCATAATAACGCTGATATGCCAGAACGCAGGCCTTGTGGGCATGCTGCTCGCACCGTTTGCCATAAGAAAATGGGGCAAGCGCTTTGTGCTTATCTCCACAAACGTTCTCAACATCGTATTCATCGCGCTCATGTTCCCCGTTGTCAGATCGATAGATATGACGGGCGAGAGCACAGCGGCTACGGAAACATGGCTGCCGCTGATTCTGCTTGTTGTCTGCTATTGGATGAACAACCTTATGAACGCCTTTATGCAGATACTTACCCCATCCGTAAACGCAGATATTAGGGATTATCAGCAGTATGTAAGCGGCGAAAGAATAGACGGCATGTTCTCTACCATAACCGCAATCGGCGGCCTTGTTACGGTTGCCAGCAGCGGTATCGTAAACCTGCTTTATGACAGATTCGGTATCAATACGGAGACCGCACAGCAGGTCATGAACAACCCGGAGGTAATGAACAAGGTGCTTAGAAACGGCGCCGTAGTGGGCGAGGTAATTGCCGATGCCGATACCACAAGTATCGCTTACTTTTCACTTTATGACGGCGATATTCTGCAAACCGTCTGCGGTGTACTTATACTTGCATCCATAGTTGGTGCGTTTATCAATGTTGTACCGTACTTCTTTTACGATCTGACCGAGCTCAAGCAGCAGGGTATGGTCAGGGTCCTTAAAATCCGCGCGTTCTTTGAAGACTTCGGCAATAACACCCTGAGCGACGACAATCTTGTAGAAGTAGTTGAAATGGTTGAAAACGCCAGATCACTTGCCGATGAAGAGCCCGTTAAGATAACAAAAGAGAATATCAAGGCAGCAAAAGCCTCCGGCAAAGACAAAGCGGACATCAAGAAAGCCGTTAAACTTGCAAAAGAGGAAAACAGAGCAGCCGAACTTCGTAATCAGGAGATCAAGCTTGCGCCGTTCGTACTTAAAGAAATGTCAAGATTTGAAAGTAACCTGGGCAAACTTCAGGTGGAGCAGGCAAAGGAGATATATGATGAAGGTCTTGAGGGACTGGGCGCGCACAGCATAAGCGAGCTGAAAGGCAAGCTTAAAAAAGCGAAAGCACTCCCCAAGGGGAACGAAGAGGAAAAAGAGTTCCGCCAATATTGTATACTTTTTGCAAGAACAAGACTTACGGCAAGAAGATATCAAAAGAAATATTATGCAGACGGAAATATCGTTGCGCCTGACGACACCAAGCTCAACGCGCTGTTTGAAACGGAAGAGCAGTACAACAAAAAAGAAGATAAGCTTTATAAGCGACTTTATGAGGCACAGGAAAGCAAGGATAAAAATAAGATAGCCGCTGTCAAGGCAGAGATTAAAGCGCTCAAGGCAGACTTTAAGGAGCTGAACAAAAAGATACGCGATGAACAGAATCACCGCACGAATTACAACCGCTCCGCAAAACCGTATCTTGACGCACGCAACCTGCTGAGACAAGCAGAAAACTATACGCACTTTGACGAGATCAAGGAGCTTTATAACCAAATCGTTTCAAAAGAGATCGCCGCTGAAACAGTGTAACTTTAAATACAAAAGGTCCCCGTTTTTAACGGGGACCTTTGTGAATATATTCGCTTTTATAGAAAGCCCAAAAAAAACAAGCAGAAATTTAGTGAGGTACTATATGAGGAATCCTTGGGAAGAAATTGACTTAAATGATTATGAAAACCATATGCGTTTAAACAATGTTCTTCAGCTTCAAGCAATGAACGAAATGATGAAAAAGCAGTTTTACTCATATAAGATAAACTCTATAATGGTGCTTGGGATAGCCGGCGGCAATGGATTAGAACACATAAAAAGAGATAACTTCCAGGCGATTTATGGAGTCGATATTAATCAAAAATATCTTGACGAATGTAAAAAACGGTATCCGGAGTTAAAAAATGTATTTATTCCGATTTGTGCCGACCTGTCAAGCGATAAAATAAGGTTACCTCATTCTGATTTGCTTATAGCCAATTTGATCATTGAATACATTGGACATAAATCCTTTCAAAATATTGTAAAACTTGTAAGACCACGCTATATATCTTGTATCATACAGCTGAATACAGATGATACCTTTGTGTCTGATTCGCCTTATTTACATGTATTTGATAATTTAAAAAAAATTTATCATCAGATTGAAAAAACCGATCTTATAAACAGTATGCGGGAAATGGGGTACGCAAAAAAACTTGTTGAAGAAAAAGGTTTACCCAATGAAAAAAAATTACTGAGAATTGATTTTTATAGAACAATAAAAACATAACAAAAAGCCCTTAGCTATGAGTGATTACCCACAGCTAAGGGTTTTCTAATATGGATGTCTTCGGTATTTCAAATTATTCCCACTCAGCCACCAAAGCCGAAACTTAAACAATTTTGTATAGTAAATATGAGCTCTGGTGCCTATTTTGAATAATATATCTATATTGACAGACCTATACTGATGCCTGTTATCAATCTAATAGCAAAGTTGATAACAAAACCGTTTTCAGGATGCTTCGTTCTGTATAAATATTATCATATATTTTTCTGGATTTCAATACTTTAGCATGTAAGCGTTTTTGAGTTACTGTACTGATAAGGTGAATATTGAATCACAAATTTATTATATATCAATCCTAAGTTATATTAACTATACTATTAAAGTCTTAATAAATCTATTTTAGCGTTTCAATATTCAGCATTTTTTACCGCTTAGTTAAAATATTCGGCTATTTTTATGAATTAAAATGCAACTTAGTTTAATTGTACTTGAGTTTTCTCAAGTCAAACGCAGGCATAGTTCCTTCTAGAACATCAACAACATGATCTCGAATTATTGAATTTTCAATAGAACCAGACTCATATCGGATTTGATTGGTATCATTATCTTTTTTACAATAAATAATTTGCTCAGCATCGCAAGCCACGGCTATATTAGGATTGTGTGTTACAATGATAACTTGGCGTTTCTGTTTTGCTCTACAAATGCAGGGGACAAGTTTGCTGTAAACAGATTGATTATCTAAGTTATCCTCTGGCTGGTCTATAATAATAGGTTTGCTTTCTTTGCTGAGTGCCAGATAAAAAATAAGTAATACAATTCCTCGTTCACCCGGAGATAGTTCCTCCAAGGATCGACCACCCATTTTGAGTTTAAAATTAACCCCTATATATTCCAGTCCAAACACAAAGTCGTAAAACTCTTGCCGCTTAGGAATTCTCTTCTCAGCAGTTTCAAAATCATCTGTTATAACCTCTGCCATATCGTGCACAAAAGACATAACACTATCTTCATTTCCAAAATCTGTGTTTTTAATGCAGGCTTCTATTTCTTGTAGCGAATTATGCGAACGACCATATTTCCCATTAAATCTCTGGTTAATAAAGTTTAGAATTGTTTGAGCAACGTCCGCATTCTTCATAAACACTTCTGCCTGAAACAGTACGCCATCTTCAAGATCCCCGAGTAACTGTGTTATTTCACCCTGAACAGGTGCATAAATGCTTTGATATATGTTTGATAATTCCGTTATACCTTCGTATATTTGTTTAGTAACATTATCCCTTTCAGTGACAAGTTTGTCGTATTCAGAATCAAGTTTCGTATCTATATAGTCAATTTCTTTCTTATAGAATTCAATAGAACCATCTGTATCTTTATTTCCAATGATTTTGCTTCGTTTTTCATTCCATTCAACCAAATCTGCAAGATATTTCTGATACAGCTTTTCTTCAACATCTGCTGATGATATCAGCACTTCCTTTTCAGCTTTGAGACTTGAGAGTTTCGCAGAAAATCCACTTTCTTCTGCTGAAATAGATTTTTGAAGGCGTTTCTTATCTTCTTCTGCTTTATTTATCAATTCTGCCAAAAACTCTCCTGGAGTCGTTAATTTCGCAACACAATCAGTTTTTTGAAGATTATACTTACCAATTAAAGTTTCAATTTTAACTCGAACTTCTTCAAACTGTGTTTCAAGTAGAGAAATTTGGGCAGCTACAGTTCTGACATCATCTAAGAATGTATTAATTTCAGCGATTTTGCCTGCTGCCTTTTTTATCTCGTCCTTTTTTTCTTGGATGTCTTTGTTTAGTGCACTAAGCTTGGCTTGGTATTCAACATCAGAATCCTCCTGTTCAGGTTTCTTTACCTCGACAGGTTTAGATTTTTCATGCCTTTTAAGCTGTTCTTCAGCGTTTTCCAAGCTTTCAGATATAATTTTCCGATATTCGTTTGTTTTTTTTCGTTCAAGCTCAATTATCTTTCTGTTAACATACTCAAGCTTTATGCGTCCATCTTGGAATCTAATTTCCAGTGGTTTAGATTTTAATTTTACAAGTCCTTCCAGGTTTTGTGCATCACCACGTTCTATTTTGTCGACATATGAGAAGATTACTTTATCAATCTCTTTTTGAAAGATATTTCCAAAGTCATTACACACATCTTCAATATACTTTTGTGGTAAATACTGGGCATCCTCAATATGACTATCCTCTTGACTTACAGCTAAGTTGCTGCTACGTGTTTCCCCATCAAGCCAAGTCAACGATGCATAGTAATCATTTGCGTAGTTCTTAGGCAATTTTCTAAATCGTTTATCATTCAAGAACGATGCACTTTCCATAGTATTACAACGACAAAGATGACCGATTATATCAGAAAATGCACTTTTTCCGCTTCCTTTGTTTCCAATTATGGCAGTCATGCTCGGATTAAGAGGGATACAAAAATTAAACCAGTTGGAATCCGTATTGACTGGATGATCTATGCGTGAACATGATATGGAAAAAATATTATTCTGTTTATTCTTTGTCACTCTGTCCAGAGTAGGAGGAACATTTCCAATATATACTCTTTCTTGTGGCTGATAAAGACACTGCTTGAGCCCTGAAAATGTTAGATCAGCCTTTATCCACAATCGCTCTTTTACTGTATATTCTTTAGGCGAATGGTTATCAGAACACACTATTAATGGCTTTGGTTTAATATCCTTGAAAACATAGTTTTCATAATCATCTATATCTCTTTTTTGCCCAATCTCAAAGAAATGAACCTTATCAGCGATATCACTCTTAATAGCTTCCTTTACTGGAAGTGCATTACTTATTTCTTTATCTATACCATTTGTCTTTCGCCCTGCATGAATAGAAATTAACGCATCATGCTTTTTTGCAAAGTCAACAATATCCTTGAACTCCCAATATATTGTTTCATTAGAGTGATTGGACTTAGCTTTGCCTCTTATCATAATTGCATCAAAATCATCAGATAAAATCTTCAAATTTGATTCTTCTGAAAATATAAGTATTAAGTGCAGATTGTTTGCTCCCTTATCGGTGCGAAGTTCTACACCTGGAAAAAACACAATATCAGGTGCCTTAGTGCGCAAACTCTCTATTCTATCCTTATCAATAATGAAGTGATCAGTAATTGCAACTGCTTTTATGTCATTATGTTCTAACTCTTTACAAAGCAAATCGTCTGCGTCATCGCCTTTGTATTTATAGTCATATGAAGAAGCTGTATGGATGTGTAAATCCCAACGATTCCATTCTGCTCCACGACAATTTAACACTATGTAACACTTCCTTTTAACGTTAATTAACAATCAATTGGTTATATCTTCCTAGGTCCTAAAAACTTATCCCCATTCAGATGAATCATATGATCTGGCATATCCGCAATCCAAACCTCTGTTTCCCAAGCAAGCGTTTCAGAAAACTTCTTAAAAGTCTTAAAGTCAAGAAATGCAGTTACATAAATTTTACCCGATGTAACGCCTTCTGTCATTTCTTCAATCTCTTTAATCCTCTTAGGTTCCATCGGCCCGACAGAAGTAACAGACTCGATAAAATAAAGCCAATTCTTTTCTTCAGAGAAAAGGACTACATCTGGCATTTTATCGTGTAGTGTAATTGCAAATCCCAGTTCTTGAAGCTTCTCTACATTCTTAACCAAATCTTTTTCCGTGGTATCCCCTACATAAAGGCACTCGGTATTCGGTGCAAATCGAGGCGCAAATTCTTCAATAATAGCCTTTTGTAGTTGATTATGCTTTCCAGGCGAAAAAGTAAAGTTCTCTCCATTAATTCGCACAGGCATTTTTCTCATTGTACGCTTAGACGCATACAGATCAATCAGTGTTTCATGAGATTGCAAAAATTTCTGTTTTTCTGATTCCCAATGCTCTGTTCCAAAACAGCGAATAAGCGAGAGCATTTCATCGGTCAGACGATAGCGATAGTTCGGGCTATTGGTCGCTTTTCCATTATCCTCAATAAACGCAGCATTCCTAAAATGGTGCATAGCTTGCTTTCGAAAAGTCTCTCGGCTATTTTCCGCATAGGCAACGCCATAGTTTTCCTTCGTATACCCTATAACATCGTGAATGCGAATCCAACCATTTACGGCACTCGACCATTCATCATCTTCTTTTATATCTGCCATAGCCAAAAGAACATAACAGCACAAATCCGCCTGCTGCTTAGCTGGCACTTGCAGTTCTTTTAGTATCTCTCTTGCTTCCTCGATTTTGCTCATAAATGAAACTCCTTAAAATTTGGTCGCATCTCGTTTCTGTCATATCACGAGATTTAATCAGCGCTTTGCCCATTTGCTCTATGCTTTCTAAAGGCGGTACAGGCATAGAATTGATCTCTGTCGAATTGACTTGAGTTGAACCGTTTAGGATTCTATAGTAACAATCATAAAGGGTTGAATTAAATAATACATATAGTCCATAAACAATGCATTCCGATAGTTCTTTTAGGCCGCCAATGAAATTAATTTTGTTTTGAGTGCTGATTTTTGAATAGTCAGGGTATTTTCTTGCAAGATATACACCACACTGTAACCGCCGATGTTCTTCTTTAGCCGTAAATCTTTTTACAAAAAGATAATTTACATTCGGCTGCAATAAACCCGCTTGATTAGTAACGATATATTCGTTTTCTTTGCCAATAGGAAATATTACTTTTCCGTCTTGTATATGCTGTGAATAGAACAACGGTATTGCCTGATCTTCTGGCACATTGCGCAAAACTTCTCTGTTTCTAAAATCAACAGTCAAGCCCGTTTTCATTTTTAATCCAATGCTCGGTAATGTATTTGTCCACCTATTCAGCAGTTCGAGTGTCTCTACATCTTGTTCATTCGTAACCAAATAAACATACTTATCTTCTCCTGAAACAACAGTGTTGTACACTGCTTCAAAAGTTGTTTTATTTGAAAAATCCTTGTTACTCTGTGTTGTTGTGATAACAATATTCTCTGGAATGGTCGTTGCTTTTCTGACTTTTATAATCATAGTTTCCTGCAAGACACTCTCGTTTTCGAACACCTTATCACGACTAACAAACAAGTGAATATGTTCTAAAATTCCGTCTTTCAAGAATTTCTGGCGAAATTTTTTGAAATATGCTCCCGAAGTCCAAGAGCGAGGAATGATATATACTAATTCGCCATTTGAACACAAATCAAACATTCCCATAGCAGCAAAAAGGAAATACAGATTGGGCGCACCATAACAAATATCAGACATTGCTTTAGCTTCTGGAGCATCTTTTGCGATCTTCATATAAGGAGGATTCCCGATTACCATATCATATTTAAGAGGGTTGGGCTCAGCCCCAATCATTCCATTGTACTCTAACACTTGACTCAAAATATAGTTATCTTCTCGTATTTCATAGTCAACTCTTAATGTAGAATGCTGGCAAACCCACTGAAGATTTGCTCTCAACAACTCAATAATTTGAGGATCGTTTTCATAACATACCAAGTGTATATGCCGTAACTGCGGTGTCCTTTGTAATTTTTCAATTAGCGCAACAGACAATATGCCCGAGCCAGCTCCCGCGTCAAGAATATGAAGCTGCTCTTTATCTACAGGCACTTCAAATAACTCAGCCATAAACACAGCAGTTTCTTTGCTCGTAAAAAACTGTCCATATTTTTTTCGCTGAGACTTCGGCATCTGTTCAATATATTGCTTTGTAGTTTGAATAACAAAATCAAGCAAGTTCATTTCCTGTAAACTCCATAACATCGCCAATATCACAGGCCTATACATTACATGTCTTGTATAAGCTTTCTATTGACACAAAATTATTGTAGCTAATTTTAGTGAGGACTTTAAAGCTAACCCATACCGCATTTTTTAGTCGGTTTGATTCATTTTCTTATCAATAAGCAGTTTTAATAGTTTATCATAGCTAACAGTCATTTTTTCATTCATTTGAACAGTATACATCTTACCATGTAATAACCATACATTCAATATTGACTAATATTTTTGTGAGTTTTTATTGTGATTATTTTAAAAACAATAAAGTTAATCTATCAACGATAATTCGAAACTTCCTTTTCTCCATTTCCCAGCATCTTGCTCATTCACAAATTTTGAATTTTCTCCCCTTAATTCTACTTTTGATTGTAAAGGTAAGCATTCGAATTTTTCTGGTGCAAATTCTTTATTAGTTTCGCTAATAGATGTGTAGTTAATCTCACCTTTCAAACTTGACGAAGCTCCATTAGGAATACTTAATACTAATTTGATTTCTACCTGATTGAATTTTATTAATAGGTTCTTTATGAAAGAAAAATCACGTTTTGCAGTATCTTGACCATCTCTAAAAATGGTTATATATACTAAAGATTGTTCTCTATATCTTTTTATCAAATTGAATACCGACTCTGTGGCGTATGCAGAAGATATTTCTATTTCCTCTTTAATTGTACACGTTTTTGTTTTTTCTTCTGAATCAATATCAATTATTATATCTTTTAATTCATATGTTTGATTAGTTTTCACATACAATTCTGAAATATTTTTTCTTCCCCATTCTTGTGTGTCATCACAAATCCTTAAAAGCAATGCAAACGATCCAATATAGAGTTGATAAACATCATCACATGTATGTGATGCGATTGATCTAAGTATTTCTCTCCTTATATAAAATTGTCTACAGTCTTCTTCCTCAAATGTATAGTCTTCATTTATATTATAGTCCGATTCCAAGAAATAGGTAAGTAATTTATATATAATTATCGTACTTAGGATACCATGACTGTTTTTTTCTAATGATTTTTGGAATTTAAAGTAGTATTTAGGCTGAAGCCTAGCAACAAATTCTATTTTTTTATCTTTTTCATTTTCTTCGCTTTTTTCGCCTGACAAATCTATCGTTTTTTTAATTTTCATTTTGGAACTCATTAACCTAACTATAAAATCATTCATATAATTTTGCACGCCATGAAAAGAAAGATCACTAGATATATCAGGATTAGAAATAAAAGTAGAAATCATTTTTTGCGTTATATCGATTACATCTTTTGCTTTTTCTAAAGGATATCCTAAGTCATGTGTTAAAGCTATTATAGTCCAAATGCTTACCTTTTCTGCATTATTCAGTTTAACCGTAAAACCTTTTTCAGGAATAGAAATTTGATTTAAATATTCTCCTTTATTGTTTGTAAGTAGCCAAATTCCAATTAACCATGTTCTAAATACATGAATAATATGATCTCTATAATATCTGCTTGTTCCATAAAGAACTTTTTCAAATTCAGAATATTTTTCATAATAAGATTTAAGATCATTTATTCCATAAGCTTTAGGAGATTTCTTATTAAATTCACTATTTAAAAATGGCTCTCTACTATCATAATATCGAAGACACTTTATAGATTTTTCCAATAATGTTCCCCATAAATTATCTATATTTTTTTTATAACGAAAAATTTCGTAATCATCTCCTGATGATTCGAGTTTTTCATTTAAACTACTTAATATTTCTATTACTTCATTATCAAGGGGAAATTCACAATTATAAGAATTAAATATTTTACTGTTTTTTATTTCTGATACACAAAGGTTCAAAAAACGTTTGTCCTGATTATCCATAAATTATACTCCTTTATTTTCCATTTGAATTAAATATTGACCCAAACAAGATTCACAACTGTTTATTTTGATATAATCGTCATATGACTTGCGAACTAATCTTAAATATTCTGATTTTTGGTAAATATGTAATAGCGATTCTTCATAAATGCTAGTCGGTTTTAAACCTTTTAATGTGCAATTAAAATCGAAATTTTTGAAAACTTCACACGGATACACCTTACCATCGTATTTTATATTAAGTTTGCCTCTAGCTGCTTCGCACTTTTTACATGAATCTGTATTAGACAGAGGAACTCCGATTCTAATGGATAAATTAGAATTACTTTCTATTTTATGTAGCTTGTTCTTAAGGTCCTTATATTCTAGATAACTTAAACTCAAAATTTTTTCATTTTGCTGTGCTCTACCATGTACAACTAATCTAAGAAAACTTAGTTTTGAGACACCAATGTTATTACATAAATTTACAACGTCTTCTATCTCATTAACATTAAGTTTCATTGGAACAAAGTGCGCTTCAGCTGTAATATTATATTTGTTTGCTGTAATTATAGATTGTTGCATTTTTTTATAGCAGCCCTTTGTCCCCATAATTTTATTATATGTTTTTTCAGTTCCTGCTTCTATATTAAAAATTATTTTTGATATATATTTTGAAATGGATTTTAGCAAAAAATCAGGAATTTCAGAATATAAGCCTTTATCATCAAAGACAATCCCACTTGTATATACATAAGCAGCTAATCCACAATCATAAACATATTTTATCATTTCCGCTATATCCTCATGAAGAAATGGTTCTCCTCCAGATAAGCAAATAGTTGTTGCCCCTAGTAATTTTGCATCATTGACTAATTCTTTGAATTTTTCTATTTGCATTTTTTCCTGTCTTTGAGAATTAGACATTGAAGAACAATGCAAACAATTATTTGGACATTTTCTAATTATTTCAACAGATATTTCTTTTAGCATGTAAAAACCTCCGAGTTAATTTTTAGTATTATCAGAAACTTCACAAAAAGAAATTTCCATACCAATGATATCGGCTATTTCTATAATTTCAGAAAACTTGATTGTACCTCTACTAAGTTTATTTGAAATATTTTGTATTGTAGTTTCTTTCCTTTCGGGATGGCGTTTATTTATTTCTTTTACCACTTCTGTTAAAGTCATTTTTTGATTTGCAAGCATTGATTTAACATACCATTTTATATCATCGGGTTCCAAAATCAAACAACCACCTCCACAATATAGAATTTATTATATCAGACAATCAGAATAAAATCAACTTTAACATATATAAATATATATTATAAGCTATAATTATTCATTAAAGTGTAGAATATTAAAACTTCATACGATGTACTATATAATCTATTTTAACATAAAATTCTCAAAAATTAAACTATAATGTATAAAATTATTTAATATAATTAAATTTATGTAATATATACTTGATTTTTTTATTTATTTAGTGTTTACTAATGTTATATGATATTTGTAATAACGAGGTGTGAAAAACGGATTATCTTATTCATTCTAATTTAAAAACTACTGAAGTTTATGATACATATTGGAAATTTGCTTGCGAAAGGCAAAATATTTTTTTTAAAAAAATTAAAGGGTATGAATTTCCTTGGACAACTGATGAGATATTAAAAAAATATAAATTTACTAATTCATACAGAGTAAATGATAGAACTAGTCAATATCTAATAAAAAATATCATATATTCTTTTAATGGTGATACTGAAAATACATTATTCAGAATTCTTTTATTTAAATTATTTAACAAAATAGAAACTTGGGAGTATTTGGAGAATTTGTTTGGAGAAATAAATTACAAATCGTATTGTAAAAAGTATTATTTAGAAGCTTTAAACAAACTTTATTCTATGAAATCACCTATTTATTCAAATGCTTACATAATGCCTTCTGGACAAAAAGAATTTGGACATAAACATAAATTTGAGAACCATTTAGATTTAATAGAATTTATTTTTAAAGATTCATTTACATTAAAAGTATTAAGATGTAATAGTATGAATGATCTGTATAATCTGCTCTTGACTTATCCTACTATAGGACCATTTTTAGCATATCAATATGCTATAGACATAAATTATAGTAATATTTGTAATTATAATGAAAGCGATTTTGTCGTTGCAGGTCCAGGAGCTAGATCTGGAATAAGAAAATGCTTTTTTGATACTGGAAAGTATCTTGAATCCGACATAATAAGATATATGTTTGATCGTCAAGAGTATGAATTCGAACGTCTCAATCTTAATTTTACAAATTTATGGGGAAGAAGATTACAATTGATAGATTGTCAAAATTTATTTTGTGAAACTGACAAATACGCTAGAATTGCACATCCTAACATAAATGGATTATCAAATAGAACTAGAATTAAACAAAAATACTTTAATTTAAATAAAAATAGGATCGAGTTATTTTACCCTCCAAAATGGGGAATAAATATAATATAACTATAGATGATATGAATAAGGTGTATCTTTTCTTATACAAAATCTACTTTATTACTTAAATTTATTTCTAACATACTATCAAGAAAATTTTGATATATTATGTTTTAGTTTTAATATCTACTTTTACTTGACATCTTCATATGATGGGTAGTTATAATTTTAGATGTCATAAATAATTTCTTTATTAACAATTTCTGTGGCTCTGCTACGAATGTTGTTCATTCTACCGACCCATTCCATTTGATTTTCTGCTTTGAGTTGTTCTGTTACGCCTTCTTGCTCTGCCATTTGCTTGATTAAGCGGTCGTACATTTCTTTGGCGCTTACATCAATATCGTGGAGATATGAGTTAAGTTTATCTGTGGTCAGAAGATTGTAGTAGAAAAGTCTGTGATTTTCTAACAGATAGTCTTTGTGGCGTTGTCCCCAAATGCCAATGGGGTAATTGGTATCTAATGAGATTAGGTTGGGCAGATAGACCTCGCCAACTCGTCTGTAAGTGATTCCTGTTCTTTCGTCTGTGATACTTTCTTTCATAGTAATTCTCCTTATCTGAAATATTCAAATTGTTTTGTCTTTTGCTTTTGCTTAATTGTAAAGCGTTGGTGTTTTATGTTCTGCTCCGCTTTGATGTTTTTTCCGATTTCGGGGTTATCCTCAATAATACTTTCAGCTGTTTTCAAATCTCTGCGAAGAAGTTTAAGAGCCTCGCTGTGGTCGTTTCTCTTTGATAAAAGCTCAGACTTTATACTTTCATCATTACACCTGCGAAGCTTGTAGTAAATATGCTTTCGCTCGTCTTCAACAGCTTTTATCTGCTCTTTTGACCTGCCGATAAAGGAATTAACATCGTCAATGGTGTTTAGATTTTCTTTGCTTATCAGCGTTATTTGCCTTGCATATCGGTCAAGTTTTCTCAAAGCCTGACGGTTTTCAGGGGATAGAGGCTTGTGCTGATTTTTCTTCGGCAGGTAACCTAATAAGTAGCAATAGTAGAGATACAGAGCCTTTAAACCTGTAACCTTTTTAGTCCTTTTCAAACTTCCTTTAAGCATATATGGTTTTGTGGCAACTGTTTTTGGCTTTGTAGATTTGATATAACGGTTATACTTTTCACCTGTTTGCCACACATCATTTTCTCTTATCCTGCCGAAAATATAATCCCTATCATACTGCTCGCCTAAACGATACAGGCGGGTATTTTTTGTGTCATTGACAGAGCGAATAGTGGCATATTTCAGCCGTGGGTCAAGGTTTACAATGTAACCTTGCTTTTTCATAACATTAATAAATTGTGTCTTATCAAAGCTGACGCTGACTGCGTAATCGATAGCAAGCCGCATAAGATTATACTTTGTGGGTTCGCCCATCTTTTCTGCAAAATACATACTTCTTGGAGTTTTACCCTTTGGATTTTTAATTATAGTCAACCTTTCTTTTTCACACAATGCGTCTGACAAATCTCTGAATTTATAGTACGTTTTTTTGTTGCAGTCAAACTTTTTACCGCTCCACATATTGACAGAGTTTATGACAAAATGGTTGTGGTAAGTGCCTGTGTTAAAGTGTGTTGCCACAAGCACCTGGTAGTCCGTACCCCACATATCTTTGGCAAGCTGAACACCTATTCGATGGCACTGCTCCGGCGTAACCTCTCCTGTTTTAAAACTTTGATATGCGTGGTAGGCAACATTACCGGAGCATTTGTTGTATCTTTTTTGCACGGCAATTATCTCGTCAAATGCTGTTTGTGCGTTGCAGTTTACGCCTGTTACATAGCAGATTTGTTCATTCTGGGATACTGTTTTGTTTTCATTTTCGGCATAGTGAATTACCTTTTGCAAGTCGGAGTAAACCGTCTTTTCAGGGTTTGCGGCATAGTCAACAACACGGAATAAGCTGTCCTTAATTGCCCATATTTTTGTTACTGCCATTAGCTTTCATCCTCTCCGTAATAGGCTTTTAAAATCAGTTTGGCAGCATCATTTAACTGCGGATTATTCATACTGCAAATGATTTCATAAGCTTCTTTAAGGTGCTTGCTCGGTGCAGGTTTTATCTGCTGATTAAACCCGGATTTAATCAAATACGCCGATAATGACAGCCCTGATTTTTTAGCCATAGAGTGAAGTTTTCTCTTTTCTTCCTCTGTTACTCTTATGTTAATCGATTTGTTCCTTTCTCTCATAATTGTCCTTTCGTTTCAAGGGGTTAAAGGGGAACCCCTTTCGGCTGTGCCGTCCGGTTTTGTTGCCGTGGCTTTACAAAACCTATGCTGGCTACAGTCTGCGACTGTACTTTTTCATTTCAGTTTTGTCCTTTGCTGTGACGATATATGACGATATTTACCCCCCTATAAAATACCGTCATTATCGTCATACATCGTCATTAATCAGTTCTAAAACAACTGTTCTCTTTTGACTGCTGCGCTCACTTTTGTAATAAATATTGTAGTCACGGTAAAGTCTTGAGGTGTTGACATTGAGTTTCCTGGTAAGTGCGTTTGCTGAAATATCAATTCCTAATATTGCAATCAGCTCTGTTGCCGTTCCCTCAAATTTGGGTTTATCTATTGTCAAAAGTTTTGCAACTTTTTCTAACAGTTCATCTTTCGGCTCCTGAAAAAATTCACTTTCAGTTTCTACCAATTCCCACAAGCATTTTGCTGTATCAAACTGCAAATGCAGGCACTGGTCTTGCTGGTCTCTGCCTGTGATGCTCAGCTTTGCTTTGTTGCCTGTTCGCTTTTCTTTCTGCAACAGGAACGCACCGTCAGCCGCTCCGAGAAGTCCGTTTGTGCCTGATATAGAATCGAATGTGTCATCAGCCTCTTGCTTTCTCGTATGGTGAACAACTAAAATGCAAATATTGCATTGGTCGGCAAGTTTTTTCAAAACAGTTATAGTTTGATAGTCTGTTGAGTAGTTGTACTTATCTGCCTCAGTGTTTCTCACCTTTTGCAGTGTGTCTATGATTACAAGTGAAGTGTTCTTGTGCTCGTAAACAAATTTGCCTATTTGTTCTTCAAGACCGGTTCCTATACAGTGTGCTTCTGTTGAAAGAACAAACTCCTCAGTTGTTTCAATTCCGAACATTTTGTTGAGTCTGTTTTGCAGCCTTTGATAGTTGTCCTCAAGAGCAAGGTACAAAACAGTACCTTGACTTGTTTTTCTGCCCCATAAATCAATACCACAGCTGATATGATACCCGATTTGAGCCATTGCAAATGACTTGCCGACTTTCGAAGCGCCTGCAAAGATATATAATCCTCTGTATAAGACACCTTCGATTATCGGCAGCTTTGGCATATATGAAATATCATAGAGCTGTTCCATTGTGATAGTTTCCATATAGTCTTTTCTTACTTCGTTTTTAAACTCCGCAAAATAGTCTATATCTTCATCGGTATTGTAATTTGTTTTGTTTTCGGTTATAATGTTATTGCTATTAAGTAGCGACTGCTTTTCATCTGTGCCAGCAGATGAGTTAAAAGCAGTCTTTTTTATTTGCTCACTCATTGCTTTCTCCTTTCATTTCGTTAAGGATTTCGGCAATCAAGTCAATAGTGTCAAGCAGTTCATCGCTTATGTCTTTACTTTCTGAAATACGCTCAAGCTCTTTTAAAATTTCTTTCATTTGATTTTTTAATGCCTTATACACTCTTGGATTACCTATCACTTTTATCTCTTGCTTTAGAGAACGGCGGATAAGATAATCCTGCTTTGTAAGTCCTGAAAGTTTAACATTTACATCAAGCTGATTTGCTTCTTCAGGAGACATACGAAACGCAACTGTTTTGCTCCTCCACCTGTTGTGGGAGTCAACATTCTTCAGCGACATTTGCACCATCCTTTCTAAAGCTGTTCAATTTGCTTGCCATTTCCTTTTGCTTTGATGGAAACAGGTGAGCATAGCGGTAAGTAATATCGATACTTTCGTGACCGACTCTGTCAGCAATAGCAACTGCTGAAAATCCCATATCAATAAGCAAACTGATATGACTGTGACGCAAGTCGTGTATCCTGATACGCTTTACTCCTGCCTCTTTTGAACCTCTGTCCATTTCGTGATGAAGATAGCTTTTGGTGATTGTGAATATACGGTCTTTCTTGTTAAGTCCGTATATCTGACTGAAATAGTCCTGCATTTCATCACAAAGGAAATCCGGCATTTGAATGGTGCGGTTACTCTTTTTCGTTTTAGGTGTAGTTATAACATCTTCACCGTGCAGCCGCTGATATGATTTCGTTATGCTTACTGTTTTCTTTTGAAAATCAAAGTCAGCAGGAGTAAGAGCCAGCAGCTCTCCTACACGAAGTCCGCACCAGTAGAGCATTTCAAAAGCGTAATATGAAACAGGTTTGTCCATCATCACTTCGGCAAATTTAAGATATTCTTCCTTTGTCCAAAAGGACATTTCCACCCTTTCTTCCGTTCCCATATTGCCTGCTTTTGCCGCCGGGTTAGAGCGCAGGTCATAAAATCTTACGGCGTGGTTCATAATGGCGCTTAACTGGTTATGGACGGTTTTAAGATATGTTTGCGAGTAGGGTTTGTGATTTTCGTCACGGTGTGAAATAAGCTCGTTTTGCCAAACGATAACATCTTTGGGCGTTATTTCGCTTATTTTCTTATTTGCAAAATAGGGTAAAAGTTTTGTGTCGATTATGTGCTTTTTTGTAAGCCAGGTTGTTTCCTTTAATCTCGGTTTAATATCCCTGATATACAATTCCACAAAAGCTTCAAAGGTCATATCCATATCAGCGCTGCACTGCTGCTGAAATGTCATTTCCCATTTAACAGCTTCCGCCCTTGTGGAAAAGCCACGCTTACATTTTTGTTTGCGTTCACCTTTCCAGTCGGTGTATCGTGTCATAACATACCAGGTGCGGTTTTGCTTGTTTTTAAATATCGGCATTTTAATCCTCCTGTTCTATGCCATAAAGTCTTTCGCTGAAATATTTGCGGTTTATTCTTCCCGAAACTGTAATGTATCCTTTTTCGGTAAGTTCTCCATTAAGCTGACGGATAATCCTGTATGCATAAGTTTTAGAAACGCTGAGCTCTTTTGCAACATCTTCAGCTGATAAAAAGTTACTTTTCATATTCTCACCACCTTTCTGTGTAACACTAAGCATAAATGCTTAGTGTTACCAATTTGATTATACTAAGCAAATTTGCTATTGTCAAGTGGTTTGCAAAAAAAACTTAAGCAAACTTGCTATGATTCCATTGACACACACTAAGCAAATATGTTATATTCATTTTGTAATTACAAATTCACAGGAGAGATTAATAATGACTACAGGTACAAAAATCAGAAGGGCAAGACTCCAAAGGGGTTTAACTCAAAAGCAGTTTGGTATATTATTAGGTTTTGAAGAAAAGTCTGCCGATGTAAGGGTTGCTCAGTATGAAAATGATACGAGAAATCCCAAAAATGATTTGCTGAACAAAATGGCTGAGGTTTTGGATATCAATGTTAAGAGCTTAAAAGTTGACCAAGACAGTGTTTATGGCGAAGATCTGATGTTTGCTCTTTTTGATATTGAAGATAATTTCCATATAAGGATAAGAGAAACTCCTGATGAAAGTTTGCCGGGAGAGGCGTATAGAGGTATTGAATTTACCAATGAGTTTATTAATTCCTGTATGAAAGAATGGAAAGTCAGAATGGAGCAATATTGGGCAGGTGAAATCACGGAAAAAGAATATCTTGAATGGAAACTAAATTGGCCCGATACCATCGACGATTGCGGAAAACACGCACCAAAGAAGAAATGGAAAAGTACACAAACCGAATAAATAAAAGAAAAAGACCTTGCTGATATAAATATCAGTAAGGTCTTTAATTATAGATATATGTTTTATTATTCTTGTACCTGCAATCCGTCAGGTATACAGAATAATTACGATTATCAAGGTGTTATCAAATCGTTATCAAAATGGGAATGTGAAACCCGCAAAGCCGCTTGGTTACGGGCTTTTTTCGCTTCAGTTTATCATTCCCACTCGACAGTGCCGGGGGGTTTTGACGTTATGTCATAGACTACGCGGTTAACGTGCTCGACCTCATTTGTAATGCGGTTGGACACTTTTGCGAGAATATCATACGGTATCTTCGCCCAATCAGCAGTCATAAAGTCGTCCGTTGTAACGGCTCTGATGGCTATAAGATGGTCATAAGTTCTGTGGTCGCCCATTACGCCGACAGTCTGCACATTAGGAAGAACGCAGAAAAACTGAGCCAGATTTTTTTCATAACCGTTTTTCTTCATTTCATCACGGAGCACCCAGTCAGCATCCTGGAGAACTTTGATCTTATCGGCCGTGAGCTCACCGATAACGCGCACGCCGAGACCCGGGCCGGGGAACGGCTGACGCCATACGAGTTCCTTTGGAATACCCAGTTTTTCCCCGACTCTGCGCACCTCGTCTTTAAACAGATCGCAAAGCGGCTCTATAACGCCGAGAAACTGAACATCATCAGGCATTTTTACGCGGTTATGATGCGTTTTTATAACCGCAGCGTCACCCTTGCCGCTCTCTATACAGTCCGGATATATCGTTCCCTGCGCAAAAAAGCCTTTATCCTGCTGTTTTCTGATCTCGTCCCAGAAAACATTGAAGAATTCCGTACCTATAATATTTCTTTTTTCCTCAGGATCCGTAACGCCTTTGAGGGCGGAAAGGAATCTGTCCGCGCAATTGACACGGACGAAATTCATATCAAAAAGGCTGGTGAAAGTGTTTTCTACGAAATCGCCTTCATTTTTCCTCATTAGTCCCTGATCTACAAACACACAGGTGAGTTGTTTGCCTACCGCTCTTGAAAGGAGGCCGGCTGCAACGGAAGAATCCACGCCGCCAGAAAGCCCGAGAATAACATTTTTATCACCGATCTGCTCACGCAGTTTTTCAACGGTTGTTTCTATAAAATTATCCATAACCCAGTCGCCGGAACAGCCACAGACGTCATAAAGAAAATTATGTAGCATTTTCATCCCGTACTCGCTGTGTGTTACCTCCGGGTGAAACTGAACGGCATAAATTTTTTTCTGCGTATTCTGCATTGCCGCACAAGGGCAGTCGTTTGTAAAGCCGACAGTTTCAAATCCCTGCGGAGGCCCTGAAATATAATCCGTGTGGCTCATCCATACCGTACTGCTTTCCGGCACGTCTTTAAAAATCGGAGAGTCCTTGGCGTGAAGTTCTATCTTGCCGTATTCGGAAACAGGAGCTGTCTCTACCTTTCCGCCGAGCATCCAGGCAATAAGCTGGCATCCGTAACAAATACCCAGCACGGGAATTCCAAGTTCAAGTATATCCGCCGTATAGTGCGGCGAACTACTATCATACACCGAATTCGGACCGCCCGTAAAAATGATGCCCTTATAGCCGTTGTTTTTTATTTCCTCCAGCGGCGTGGTATAGGGAAGAATTTCCGCGTAAACATGGTTATCGCGCACACGCCGCGCAATAAGCTGATTATACTGACCGCCGAAATCAAGAACAAGAATTTTTTCCATAAGAAACCTCCCTATAAAGAATCATTTAGAGATAATATTATAAACAATTTGGAAATCTAATTCAACCCTGTAAAGCAAACAATTCAAAATTCATGACTCGCAGGTTAAAAATCAAAAAACTCCGTTCTGAACAGAGCGGAGTTTTGTTTTTATTTATTCCTATATATAATAGCCTCGCGCTCGGGGCCGTTTGAGACCATAGTAATCGGGTGACCGATTTCTTTTTCAATGAATTCAACATAGTCTCTTGTTTCCTGCGGGAGATCCTCATAATTTCTGATACCCCTAATATCGCAGTGCCAGCCTTTAAGTGTTTTATAAACAGGCTTGCATTTTTTTAGAGACGGCGTGGTGGGGAAATACTTAACGACTTCTCCGTTCAGCTCATAGCCGACACAGACTTTGATCTCCTCAAGATAGGAAAGGCAGTCCAGAGCCGTCATAACCACCTGCGTAGCGCCCTGACACTCTACGCCGTAGCGCGTTGCAACGCAGTCAAACCAACCAACGCGGCGCGGTCTTCCGGTAGTTGCGCCGAACTCGCCCTTATCGCCGCCGTGTATACGAAGTTCCTGCGCCTCATCCTCATCAAGGATCTCTGAAACGAATTCGCCCGCGCCGACAGCGCTTGAATATGCCTTGGTAACAACAACGATATCCTTTATTTCATTGGCAGGGATACCCGCGCCAACGCAGCCATAACCTGCAAGCGTTGATGAAGAAGTGACCATAGGATAGATGCCGAAATCCGGATCCTTAAGAGTACCGAGCTGACCCTCAAGCAAGATCTCCTTTCCCTCTTTGATCGCATTCTGAATATAGGTATGCGTATCGCAGACAAAAGGCTCTATCTCTTTTTTATATTCCATACAGATGTTATAAAGCTCCTCTTCATCAAGCAGAGGCTTGTTATATACATACTTAAGGGTTAAATTTTTAAGGGTGCAGATATTCCTGAGTTTGGCTTTAAGGACCTCATCGTCAAAAAGTTCGTTTACCTGAATGCCTATCTTTGAGTATTTATCTGCAAAGAACGGCGCGATACCGCTTTTTGTTGAGCCGAAAGCGGCTTTGCCGAGTCGTTCTTCTTCATACTCATCCAGTTTGATATGATAGGGCATAAGAATCTGGCAGCGTTCTGAAACAAGCAATTTCGGATCAAAGCCCGCATTTTTTATACCTTTAAGCTCATTTATAAACTTGCCAATATCAAGCGCAACGCCGTTGCCTATTATACAAACAGTATTTTTGCTGAAAACACCGCTTGGCATAAGATGCAACGCAAACCTGCCGTGCTCGTTTATAATTGTGTGGCCTGCGTTGGCGCCGCCCTGAAAGCGGATAACTATATCCGCCTTTTGCGCGAACATATCGGTAATTTTGCCCTTACCTTCATCGCCCCAGTTGGCACCGACTATTGCTCTAACCATAATCAAATTCTCCTATCACTAAAATACGAAAGCAGACGCTTTTCGTTTACTGCGCGCAAAACGGGAACGGGGCAAGCGCTCCATTCCCTGTTTGATTTTACCACAAGTGTGAGGCGGAACTGTCGCCGAACGCTGTGTTACAATGTTCTCGTTGCGGTCAAAATCTTTGATTTTGGGC
>CATZNW010000007.1 GCA_958422185.1 uncultured Clostridium sp. | reverse complement strand
CAGATCTTCCTTCGCCGGATTCAACAAGATCTTCTGGCGCCTCGGCGGTGCGCTTACACGTCTTCCGGCGCTTCTTAAATCCATTTAATTTTCAAATAAAAGAGGGGCTGTGGATCACAGCCCCTTATTTCATCGTTGTATTTAGTTTAAATTATCGCTTTGCTTGTTACGCCTGTGCTGTTCCGCTATCTGCTGTTCTTTATAAAACGCGTTCGCTTTCATATATACCATTATAATATCGTGAATATGCTCAAAAAGTTCACCCTCGTTATATTGAAGCGGAACTATTCTTTCGTCATCATCAATGCACAGCGGGCCCTTTTCATAGTCGTTAAAAGTGGGCATAATGGAATAGGAGTCCTTTGTTCTGACAAGCGAGATCAGGGTTAAATCGGAAGTGGCGTTAACAAAGCCTTTCTTTTTCGTGTATTTTTCAATGGTTGAAACATCGCTTTCATCATTGTGCTTTTTGGAAAAGCAGGCGTCAAATATCTTTTCAATGAAATCTTCAACCTGCTTGGCATTATACGGCGCTTTAAGCAGTAATACGGTATCGATATCCGCAATTCCGTATTTTTCGCTTTCTCCGCAGGGGATCCCGATCAAATTTTCGTCTTTGTCGACGTAAAGAGAAATCGTTGAAAAATCAAAGTCCATACTATCACCGTTCTTTCAGATATTATTGTAAATAATATCACACTTCGTTGAAAATTACAATATTTTATGCTAACATATCTCATAAGGCGGCAGATCCGTCCGAAAATCGACAAGCAAGGTGATGATGAAATGAAAAAAATCCTTATTACTGGCGGTGCAACGGGAATAGGCAGTGCATGCGCGCGCCTTTTTGCGGAAAAGGGAAACGATGTGTTTATTACTTATAATGAAACGCTTCCGGATCTTGACTGCGTTACGCCTGTAAAATGTGATCTAAGAAGAGCGCAGGACATAAAAGCTCTTTTTTCCGATTTTAAAACGCTTGATGTGCTTGTGAATAACGCCGGCGTAAGTCTGATTAAGATGATCAACGATACGGAATATCATGATTATGAAGAGCTGATGGCGGTAAATTCGCGTGCGGTTTATTTCTGCTGCAAGGAAGCCGCTAATCTGATGCTGAAAGTGCACAGCGGCGCGATCATCAATATTGCATCCATGTGGGGAGAAACGGGCGCCTCATGCGAAACGCTTTATTCAATGAGCAAGGCGGGCGTTATAGGGCTTACAAAAGCACTGGCAAAAGAACTTGCCCCAAGCGGAATAACCGTAAACAGTGTTTCCCCCGGCATTATAGACACAAGAATGAATTCGCAGTTCAGCGAAAGGGAACTTACAGAAGAAGTTCCGCTCGGCAGACTCGGTTCTCCGTTTGACGTTGCTGAAACCGTATATTTTCTTGCCGGCAGTTCTTATATAACAGGGCAGGATATTTCAGTGAGCGGCGGTATCGTTATTTGATTGTAACATTCTTCCTTCCTTTTCATAGTATGGTTTAGAAAAGCGAAGGGAGGTACGATTATGGGTTGCGGTTGTAACAACGGCTGCGGTGGAACTTCCTGGGTTATTATCCTTATTATAATCCTTCTCCTCTGCGGCGGCTTCGGCAATTGCGGTTGCGGCAACAACAACGACTGCGGCTGCGGTTGCTGATTGAATGAGTACCAAACGGTGCGTCCGGTTTTCCGGGCGCATTTTTTGTTGGAATGATCTTTGACTTTTATTTTGATCTTTTTGACCTTTACCGCTGAAAGCAAACCTGCAAAATCAAAAAAATTTTAAAATAAATTTCAGTCTATAATAATTAAAATGCTGAAAATCGGCTCAGTCAAGCCTAAAATCGGCAATTTAAAATTTTTAAAAATTTTATAAAAAAGTTCTTGACTTTGTTTGACCTTTGTGGTAATATTAACTCAGAAAGTCAAGGAAAGTCAAAGTCAAAAGCAATAAAACGCTTTGACAAAACAAAAGGCTTAAAAATGAAAAGGGAAGTGATCAAGCGTGAATATGTCGGACGCAATAGCGGGAATGATCCTTGATATGTTTGATGATGACAATTCAACTATAAGGATAAAAAGAAATGACCTGGCGTCTCAGCTCGGCTGCGTTCCCAGCCAGATAAACTATGTGATAACTTCGCGGTTCACGCCCGAACAGGGATATCGCATAGAGAGCCGCAGAGGGGGCGGAGGATGTATTTATATCACCCGCGCAAATTCAAAAAATTCCGCCATCATGGCGCTAATCAACAGTATTGGAGACTCCATAGACGAGCGTTCCGCAAAAGCAAACATTTATAATCTCAATTACCAAAATATGATTGATGATAAGAGCGCCAAGATCTTATCTGCGGCGGTAGCGGATGTAAACTTTAAAGATCTGCCGCAGAAAAACAGAGACGCCGTACGCGCAAGGCAGTTTAAAAGAATGCTTCTTGCGTATATCGGATGATTTTTCTTTATGAAAGGATTGAATTTATTATGAAATGTCAACATTGTAATCAGAACGAGGCTACAACCTACTTTAAACAGAATATAAACGGCAAGGTTACGGAGATGCACCTTTGTGAGGACTGCGCAAAAGAGCTGGGAGTCATGAATGATTTCAGCCCGGAGGATTTCTTTGCGGATACGTTTCTTGGAAATCTGCTTGGAGCTGGCATCCCGGCAATGAACATTCTTTCCGGCGTGGACAGGTGTGAAAGCTGCGGATCAACGTTTAACGATATCATAAACAGCGGACTCGTGGGCTGTGCGGACTGTTATTCAAAATTCTCAGATCGTCTGGAGCCTTCGATTTTCAAACTCCACGGCAATGCAAGTCATGTGGGAAAAAATATAACCTATACCGAAGTTCCCGACAAGGAGGAGAATAAAGCAGCGCCAAAGCCGCAGCCGAAAAGCGAACTTGAAAAATTACAGGGCGATCTTCAGCAGGCTGTAAAAGACCAGCGGTTTGAGGATGCTGCTGTTATCAGGGATAAAATCAAGGAAATTACCGGGGAGGATAAATAAATGAGCAAGTGGTACAGCTTGGGCGGAGCAGATAATGACGTGATCGTTTACTCAAAAGTGAGGCTTGCAAGAAATTTGGAAGATACGCCGTTTAAGAATAAATTAAGCCCGGAGATCAGACGCAGTACGGTAAAAAAACTTTACGCCTGTATCAAGAATTCAGAGCTTGCAGGAGATTTTGAACTCATCGATCTTGCGGGAAAAAGTAATGCACAGGCAGCTGCTTATGCCGAAAGGCAGATGATCAGTCCCGAATTTGCACGCGAAAAAGGAGCGTTTCTTGCGACTGAGGACGAAAGCGTTTGCGTCATGCTGTGTGAGGAAGATCATATCAGGATCTGCGCGTTTGCCAGCGGTCTAGAGATTGAAAAGGCATATAAAAAGGCGGATAAGGCAGATAATGTTTTTCTGAAAAGTCTTCCTATAGCTTTTGATGAAAAGCTTGGTTTTTTGACCGCAAGTCCCATAAATCTCGGTACCGGACTCAAGATCTCCGTCGGGCTGCACCTGCCTGCGATCAGGGAAAACGGCTCAATCGGCCGGCTGTCCTCGCTTGTAGGCAAGCTCGGTTTAACGCTCCGCCCGCTGTACGGTGAGGGAAGTTCTTTCTATCAGCTTACCAATCATGTTACCCTAGGTATAACCGAAAAAGAGGCGATAGATAATATCTCCTCCGTTGCTCTTCAGATAGCAATGCAGGAAAGAAATCTCAGGGCAACGATGAAAAACAGCGAGTTCTGGGAGGATAAACTTTACAGAAGTATGGGCACACTGAAAATGGCAAGGCGTTTAAGCTATTCCGAATTCATTGCTCTTGCTTCGGATATAAGGCTCGGGGCCGCGCTCGGTTATTTTGACTGTGATATAAATCAGATCACCGCCATGATACACACTATGGCAGACGGAAATGTTTTAACCGCTCACGGCTGCGAAAACAGTCCTGAGTCAGTTCAGAAACTCAGGGCGGAAGATATAAGAAAAATGCCGGTATGATCAACTGAAACGGTTGCGGCTTATTGGTGATGGATAAATCAATAATGTTTTACTTGATAATAGCGGGTCAGATTCTTATTCCGGCATATTAAGGAGGAATTTTTATGTACAGGTTTAACAGCTTTACTCAAAAAGCAAACGATGTTTTAAATCTTGCAATCAAAGCTGCTGAAAATTTTGGCCATACTTATATAGGTACGGAGCACATATTAATAGGCGTGCTGAAAGAAAATACAAGCTACGGGGCACAGCTTTTGTCCGAGAAAGGCGTAACGCTCGATAAGATCGAGGAACTGATAAAGGAAAGCACCGGCGTAGGTAACCCTACGGCACTTTCGCCAAATGATTTTACGCCGACGGCTAAGCGTGTGCTTGAAGTGAGCTTTCAGCTTGCGCGGGGAATGAGGAATTCCTTTGTAGGCACGGAACATCTGCTTCTTGCCTTGCTTAGAGAGGGCGATTCAGGCGCTGTAAAACTTCTGAATGCCTGTTCGGTTGAGGCGGAAAGCTTTACTGAAGAACTTGTTAACGACCTTGCAAGGCCGAATGCCGAGTTCAGAGGCTCCAAGAGCGGCAGAAAGGGCAAAAGCAATACGCCGACCCTTGACGAGTTCGGTACCGATCTTACGGAGAAGGCTCAAAACGGCGGTATTGACCCCGTTATCGGCAGGGAAAAGGAAATTGAAAGAGTTATACAGATCCTTTCAAGAAGAACAAAAAACAATCCGTGTCTTATCGGCGAGCCCGGTGTTGGTAAGACCGCTATTGCTGAGGGTCTTGCCCTTAAAATAGTAAAGGATGAGGTGCCTGAGCTTCTTTCCGGTAAAAAGATCGTTGCTCTTGATCTTACCTCAATGGTTGCCGGCACAAAGTACAGAGGCGATTTTGAGGAACGTATCAAAAAAGCTATGGATGAGGTCAAAAACGCAAAAAACGTTATCCTCTTCATTGACGAGGTGCACACTCTTATCGGTGCGGGCGCCGCGGAAGGCGCAGTAGACGCTGCCAATATTCTTAAGCCTGCTCTTGCAAGGGGTGAGATCCAGGTGATCGGCGCCACTACAATAGACGAGTACAGAAAAAATATTGAAAAGGACGCCGCGCTGGAACGCCGATTCCAGAGCGTTATGGTTGGTGAGCCTTCAGAGGAAGAAACGGTTGAGATCCTTAAGGGTCTGCGTGATAAATACGAGGCGCATCACAAGGTAAAGATCTCGGACGAAGCAATCGAAACCGCTGTTAAGATGAGTTCAAGATATATTGCGGACAGATTCCTTCCGGACAAAGCCATCGATCTTATTGACGAGGCTGCCTCTCGCGTTAGGCTTAAAGCCTTTACAGCACCTCCGAATCTTAAGAGCATGGAGCAGGAGATTAAACGCTTGGAGCAGGAAAAGGCTTCCGCTGTCAAAAGTCAGGATTTTGAGGCCGCGGCTAAGATAAGGGATAAGGAAAAAGAACTTCAGACCTTGCTTGACGAGGAAAAAGATAAATGGAAGAACCGTTCCGGAAAGGATATCAAGGAGGTCACAACAGAGGATATTGCCAACGTAGTGTCCGCGTGGTCCGGTATTCCGGTGACCCAGCTTACAAAAGAGGAGTCAGAAAGACTTCTCAATATGGAAAAGATTCTGCATGAAAGGATCGTCGGCCAGGATAAAGCTGTGTCCGCCGTTGCAAAAGCGATCAGGCGCGGAAGAGTAGGCATCAAAAACCCCAACAGACCGCTTGGTTCGTTTATATTCCTCGGCCCCACCGGCGTCGGCAAAACAGAACTTTGTAAATCTCTTGCCGAGGCGATGTTCGGCTCGGAGGACGCTATTATCAAACTGGATATGAGCGAATATATGGAAAAGCATACCGTATCCAAACTCATAGGCTCGCCTCCGGGATATGTCGGCTTTGAAGAGGGCGGCCAGCTAACTGAAAAGATCAGAAGAAAGCCGTATTCCGTAGTTCTTTTTGATGAGATAGAAAAGGCGCACCCGGATGTTTTCAACATGCTTCTTCAGATCCTTGAAGACGGAGTCCTCACCGATTCCAAAGGTCGAAAGGTATCCTTTAAAAACGCTATAATCATTATGACGTCAAACGTCGGCGCGTCAAAGATCACAAATAACAGATCCTCTCTTGGGTTCGGTGAAAGCGAGGACGAAAACAGGAATATTGAAGATCTTGTTATGGAAGATCTTAAAAAGACCTTTAAACCCGAGTTTCTTAACAGGATCGATGAGATCATCGTTTTCAACCGCCTTGAGAAAGACGATATCAAGGAGATCGCAAAGCGTATGCTCAGGACCCTCACCAAGAGGCTTGATGAAATGGATATCGAACTTTCCTTTTCCGACGCGGCTATCAGCGCGATTGCGGATGCGGGATTTGATAACGTTTACGGCGCAAGACCCCTCCGCCGTGCTATACAGCAGAAGATAGAGGATCCGCTTTCAGAACTTATGCTTGAAAAGCAGGTGCTTTCCGGCGGCAGGTATGTTGCGGATTTCAAAGACGGCAAATTTACTTTTGAAAGTGCGGCCGGTTCTGCCTCGACAGAAAAAGATACGGCTGAAACTGCCGAGTAATATGAAGGCCTGTGTAAAGGCATTGCCTTTATACAGGCCTTTTGTTTGACTTTTGCTTTTCTTTGTGTTACTTTAGAATTACAGAGATGCCTTCTCAGAAAATGAAAAGGGGGATCCGGATGGAAGACAAAGAATTTGAAGAGGAAATGAAACAGGCAGATGAAACCCGAAAGAAAGACAAGCTGTTAAAGGAACTTGATTTTGACGATCCGAAACGCTTGCTTATTGAAATAAATGATAAACTTGGAAGCATAAAGGCAAGATTGGGTTTCATAGTAGTTGCTGTTGCGCTCTCTTTCCTTGCGTCTGTAATAGCTCTGTGCTGGGGCGTATAATCAAAGATACCCGGGATCTTAATCCATCCCGGGTATTTTCACGCTCAATAACCTAAAAAATTTTTTGTTTTATTAAGAAAAATATCCATTTCCTCATCTGTGCCTATGGTTATGCGCACATATTTACTGATCCTTGGTTTGTTAAAATATCTTATGAACACTTTTTCGGTTTTAAGATATTCAAAATATTTTTTCATATCCTTACCGGGGAAGGACGCCATCAGAAAGTTCGTTTGGGAATCGAGTACCTCAAATCCGAGTTTTCTCATTTCATTTTTTACTCTTTCCCTGGTGCTGATAACTTTTGAAACGGTTTTATTGAAGTAATCGGCGTCTTTGACAGCTGCCGTTCCCGCCGCCATAGCTATGCTGTTTACGGTGTAGCTGTTGTATGAATTTTTAACGGCTTCAAGCGCCGAAATCAGTTTTTCGCTGCCTATCGCAAAACCGATCCGCATTCCGGCAAGGCTGCGGCTTTTTGAAAACGTGGCGGTAACAAGCAGATTTTCATATTTCTTTGTAAGCCCAACGCTTGAATATCCGCCGAAATCAACATAGGCTTCGTCAATAATAACAATGCTGTCCCTGTTGTATTCCATCATTTTTTCAATGAATTCTCTGCCCTCGCCAAGCGAAGTCGGAGCATTGGGATTGGGAAGAACAACGCCTCCGTTTTCCTCTTTGTAATCCTCCGCGTTTATTCTGAAATCACTGCCAAGCGGATAAGTTTTGTAAGGTATCCCGAAAAGTTCACACCATACGGGGTAAAAACTATATGTGATATCGGGATAAACTATCGGTTTTTTGCTGTTGAAAAAGGTCTGGAACGAAAGCGCAAGCACATCGTCGGATCCGTTGCCTATAAATACGTTTTCCTTTTTCACTCCGTAATGTTTCGCGATCGCCGCCTTAAATTCGCTGGCATTTGCGTCCGGGTAAAATTTAAGGCGTGAACAGTCAAAATTGCTTATTGCCTCAAATACCTTGGGCGACGGGGGATAGGGATTTTCATTAGCGTTCAGTTTGACGATATCCTTTTCTCGGCTCTGCTCGCCCGGTACATAAGGCTCAACTTTTCTTATATTTTCAGTCCATAAATTTTCCATATCTCTACCTCTTTGCTATTATATCAGCATGAAGCGCGGTTTGCAAGTGCACAGTAAAGATGGAAAGTCCGCTTTTTCGGCCTGTTGCCGTGCAAAACGAAATTATTGTTGTAGCGGATTCTTTTTTATGTTAAAATAATCGTAGAAAAACGGAGGTTTTGTATGGATATTTTAATTGTTGTGCTGCTTGTGGTACTTATAGTTATTTGCGCCGCCGCTCTTGCGGTTTCCGTCAAAAATAAGCCGAAGGCAGATGATGCCCACGAAAAGGTCAAACCCGTAACGGAAAAGCTTGATAATCTTTCCGGCAGGCTCGATTATCTTTCCAACCAAACGGATAAATCACTGCGCGAAGTCACCCGCGGTATGCAGGATCTTACGGAAAAAAATTATCAGCAGATGATGAAGATCAACGAAACGCTTGCGGAAAATTCGTATAAACAGACGGAGAAGATATCCGTTTCGATTACCAGAATGCAGGAAAGCAACGAGAAAAAACTGGATGAAATGCGTAAAACGGTTGATGAAAAGCTGGCAGAAACGCTGAATCAGCGCCTAAATGCGTCTTTTAAGACCGTTTCCGAACAGCTTTCAAACGTTTATAAAAGCCTTGGCGAAATGAAGGAACTTTCATCCGGCGTTACAGATAACGTAAAAAGCCTCAATAAGGTGCTTACGAACGTTAAGGCAAGGGGCACATGGGCGGAAGTGCAGCTTGGCAATATTCTTGATGAAACCATACCCAATATGTATGACACAAATGTTAAGACAAATCCGGCGTATGACGGGCGCGTTGAGTTTGCTGTTCGCATCCCCGCCAAGGACAATGACGAGATCACATATCTTCCCATAGATTCCAAATTCCCCATGGAGGATTATATCAGGCTCTCCGCGGCCGCCGAAAACGGCAACTACGAGGAACTTGAAAAAGCGCGAAAAGCGCTTGAAGCAAGGGTCAAGGATGAGGCTAAACTTGTCAAAAAATATGTTGCGCCGCCGAATACGACCCCGTTTGCGATCCTGTACCTCGCAACAGAGGGGCTTTATGCGGAGATCGCGTCCGGAAAAAGCGGCATTGCGGAAACTTTGCAGGCCCAGGGCGTTATGATCGCGGGACCGAGCACGATTACCGCACTGCTGAATTCTCTCGCAATGGGCTTTCGCACGATTGCGATCAACAAGAAGGCGAACGAGGTTTGGAAGGTCCTGGGCGCCGCCAAAACGCAGTATGAAAAGTTCGGAGACCTGCTTACCAAGGCAAGGAAAAAGATCGACGAAGCAGGCAAGGTGCTGGATGACGCTGATAAAAGAAATCATATCATTCAGAAAAATCTTAAGGGCGTTGAAACGCTTGAAACAAATGCAGCCAACGATATTTTAGGTATTGAAGACTAAAATAATCAGATCCCGCAGACGGTTGGTTTAAGCCGCTGCGGGATCTTTTTGCGCTATATCTTATTACTTTGTTTCAGATCTTCAAAATTTTTAAACAACGGCAGGCATTTTTTAAAGAATTTTTTATATGCCCCGCAGTAATCGGCGCTCTGCCTTGTTCGCTTGCAGCCGCCCGCCCTGCAAAGGTAAAAGTATTCACATCCTTTGCATTCCTGTTTGGCATTGCCGCTTTCTTTTATAAAATTGATTGCCGTGCCGCAAAATGCAATATCGGAAAAAGAATTTTCTTTTATATTTCCAAGCAGATATTCGTCCGTACAGTAAAAATCGCACGGATAGATGTTTCCGTTGCTTTCACATACGAACTGACGTGAGCAGAAACCGTTCATTCCGCATTGCTCCGCCGCGCCTCCGAGATAAAGACGCACCCAGTTGTCAAATTGCCGCACGCTTATATATTTTCCCTTTTTATAGTCCGCGGCATACAGGCTGAATACACTGCAAAGGAAATCAGCATACTCGCTTTCAGTCATAAACAGTTCGCTCTCGCCGTTAAATCCAAAAGGCTTAAGACAAGGAATAAACTGAATGTTTTTGAATCCTTCGCTCTTGAAGAACCTGTAGATCTCCTTTCCCCGCCTTGCGGTATACCCGGTCAAAACGGCAAGGATATTAAATTCAGCACCATGTTTCCTGAGCGTTTCCGCCGCCTTTATGACTTTGTAAAAAGCATTGCTTGAGTTTTCGTCTTTTCTGAATTTGTTCGCATTAAAATCGCCGTCAAGGCTCAGTCCGGTCAGAACATGGTTTTCGGCAAGGAATCTTGCCCAGTCGCTGTTTATTAAGACCCCGTTCGTCTGCATACTCAGAAAAACAGGGCTTTTTTTTGCGTTGAGCATTTTTAGATCACTGACAAAATCCCTGTAGTAACCAAGTCCGGCAAGTGTGGGCTCGCCGCCCTGAAAAGTAAACGAAACAGGTTCCCCGTCCGCAAAAACAAGCGCTTTTTCAATAAGCGTTCTTGCAGTTTCACGGGTCATGATCCCGTATTCGATTTGTTCTCTGTTTTCCGCAACGTCTCTGTAAAAGCAGTATTCGCACCGCAGATTGCACAGAGAGGATGCGGGTTTGACCATGATAGACAGGGCAGGCATTCAATGCCCCTCCTTTTTTGAGATACTTACCGTTATGCAATACAGTTGAGAGCTCACGCTTATGATCTTTTGTCTTTCGGCTTTACAGCCGCGGCAAATTCGCCGGGAGTCATGCCGTATTCTTTTTTGAACACAGCCGTAAAATAGGATTTTGAACAAAAGCGCATTGTGTTGCACACATCTGAAATGCTTGCGCCCTCCCACAGCAGTGTGCGTGCTGTTTCAAGACGGCGCTTCAAAATATATGCGCCCAGTGCCGTTCCTGTTTCCTTTTTAAACAGGTGCGATATGTAATCGGCCGAAAGTCCAAGCTCCGCGGCAATCGCGCTAACGGTTATTTTTCGGCCTATATTTCTGTTGATATAAGCCACGCACTTTCTTACATGCGGTGAAAATCTCATTTTTTTCCTTGCATTCGCAACATTTCCGGTCAGTTCATAAATGTTTTTTAAAAGGCATCCCATTACCTCTGCGTCATTTTCAAGAGCATCTATCGTATTGATGAATCTGTCTGAAAACGAGTAGGCTTCTTCCTCGCTCAGTCCGCCCTGGATCGCATATCTTGTTGCAAGCGTAATGCTGCTGACAGCCATGTATTTTCTTTGCATAAGGCTGTTTTCACTCATTGTGCCAACAAAAATCCCACCGTCAGTATGGCGCTTGATCTCATCTATAAGTCTGCTGACATCGCCCTGCTCAATGCAGGAAAACAGACGTATTTCATCGCGGTAAGGCGTATGGCCGGCAGTATTTCCGTTACTGTTTAATGCGCCGGCAAGTTCGTCTGAAACGAAATTTATGCTCAGAAGCTCGTCATATTTCATAATCGTCACTCCCGTTTTCAGCATAACGCCGTAACGCTGTAAATGTCAAATTTCCGTTTCGGTTTATTCTGGTTTTTTGCTAAAAAAGCAGGATATTTATATTGAATAATTATCCTAAAAAGTGTTTCAGCAGGGCAATAACGATTGCAAGCGCTGCGATTACGGCAACTATTTTTACGCCTCTGCTCACGGCGTCGAACATATTGGTGGGCATGATCTGCAAAATGCCGAAATGCAGCTTTTCCTTAACGTTCTTGCCTATGATATCGCGGTATCTTAGATCATATGTATTATAAGTTCCGTCTTTTTTCAGGTTTATCATGCGCACGCCGCGGTCAAGGCCCGGACCGTAAACATGAAATCCGGCGCCCTGTGTGTATCCAAGATCTATTCCGCGTACTTCACCGTTAAATGAATTGTTGTGATCATGACCGAAATATATGCCTTTAACGTCGCCTTTTTCAGCCATGGCGTCAAACTCGCCGCTGTTTTCCATAGGATCAGCCGGTGATTCTTTCATAAACGCTTTTTTGTTGACCTTATCCCGGTTCAGTATATACCATTTTCCGGCATGGTTTCTGAATCCCTGCTGGGCACCCTTAACGTTCTTTTTTACTTCGATCAAAAGCTCCATGATCTCCGGCACAGGAATATGCTGGATCACTATGGACGGCACAACATGTCCCAGCTTTTTCTCATAGCTGTCCCTAACGCTTTTATACCATTCAATCTGGTTTTTATGCACATTGTCATACCCGATTTTAAGACTTGAGTGGCTGTCTATAAGATACAGCAGGAATTTCGGTCCGCTCTGATCCGAGATCTCAATGACCTGGTTTGCGCAGCCGTCTATCCCAGGTGTGTCCTCACCGATAAAGCAGTCTATCTTTTTATATATTTCAAACTGTTCTTTGTTTGAAAGTCCCACCTGTCTGTCGTGATTTCCAAAACAGACTGCAAACGGTATCTTTCTTGAAACGGCGGGGCGGGTCAGTTCGCGCAGCACGCGCTCCACCTTTTCGGCATTGCCGTTGAAGCTGGTCTTGCCCCATATCTGATCCCCCGAATAAACTATAAGATCCGGCTTTTCGCGGTCGATCGCCGTATTGATCAGATTAAGCGTGTCCGGACTTACTTTTGAACCTTCCTGCGTATCTGCGATCTGCATGATCTTGAATTCTTCGTTTTTAAAATCCAGTTTCATATTTTTCCTCCGTATCTGAAAAATGCAGTTTAATGAAGATCTGTATTACATTACCGGCCTGTGAAGTTTTTCCATGGCTTCACGCAGATCATCGTGATTGCTGCCGCACTGACTGCAAGCGCAAGCCACATTACAAACAGTGCGTTCCAGCCCTCACTCGTTTCCAGTATGGCGCCTGCGCCGATGTTAAGAAGTCCGCAGCCTATGTAGGCAACAGCGTTCAGCAGTCCGCCCACAGTGCCGGTCCTGCCCATCTTTGAAAAATGCAGCGGAACCATTGTGATCAGCATAACGTTTATGGCAAACATGGAGTTTGTTATGCCTGCCATGCATATGAGCGAAAGCAGTGCGCTTTTTGATCCGATAGTCATCAGGATTAGCAGAAACGCCGCGGCAATGCCGAAAAAAGCAGCAGATGTAGCAAGCTCATTTTTGAGCCTTTTATTGAGCGATTTTGCAAGATAAGCGCCGGTCACATTGACGATCGGCAAAAGCATCGTAAGCAAAAGGGAAAGGCTTGTGCCCATATCGTATTCGCTTTCAAGAAAAGTCGGGATCCACTGGGTAACGCTGTCTTTAAGCGTTCCCTGAAACGCAACGGGGATCATCAGTGCGGCCGTGCTGCTTACGAAAATCGTTTTTATCAGTCTTCCTGTCGGTACGGCGCCGCGTTCTGCTGATTCGCCGGAACGGTTGCTGCCCGCTGCTTTGGGCGCATCTTTCAGCCCGGAAGTGCCAAGGATCCAGTAAACCGCGGCCGCTATAACTAACACTCCGCATACAAGGAAAACGTATTTCCACTCTGCAAACAGTAAAGTCACAAGACTCACGCCGTAGCTTGCAAGCGTACCCAGAGGAACGGTAGTGGAAATATCAACTCCGAATTTCAGCTTGTCGCCCTCGCTGTAATAATCGCCCGCAAGTTTGAGTATCGGAGCCCACACAAGGGCCTGCGCTATTCCGTTAAGAGCCCACAAGACAATAAGTGCAAAATAGGAGCCGCTGAAAAGAAAAATGAAAATATTTGTCAGCCCGGAAAAAAGAACGCCGGCAAATATAAGCAGCCTTGCAGACACTCTGTCTCCAAGTACGCCGCTGAAAAGCTGCCCTGCACCGTAACAGATAAAAAAGGCCGAAGAAACCGCCGCCGTTTCGCTCTGCGAAAATGAGCCGCTCTCCAGCAGTTCCGGCATAACTGCAGAAAAATTCAGCCTGCATAAGTATGTGGAAAAATAAGCGATCCAGCAAAGCGTAAAAAGCTTTGCGCAGAACGCATTTTGGTATCCGAAGTTCCTTTTTCTCATATATCCTCCGCTTTCACTATTGATTTGAGAGGCCTTTTTCATTATAATACAAATTGTAGGAAAATAAAAGAAAATTATTTGCGCAGGCGGTAAGCAGACTGTGTCCGAATCCATACCGCCCGCTCAGAGAGGGAATAATTATGCTTTTTGAAAACAGTTCAAAAAAATATCTCCGCCTGCTGGACAGAAGTGCAGTGTTTGACAACAGCACTTCACACGCCTATCCTCAGACCGTGGTGTGTGAAATTGTGAAAAAACACCTTGAAAGCAAATCGGAAAAAAATAAAAAAGTGCTCATTTACGGCCTTGACGGCGCAAGAGCAGATTCCATGTTCTATCTCGTTCCCAGTATGGATGATGAAATTGCAGGCCATAATCTTCGAAGCGCTTACAGCGCGGTAACGTGCCTTAAAGAACGCGGTGGTCTGTTTTTAAGTTATGCCGGCGGCGATAAAAGCATGCCTGAAACGCTTCAGGAAACAAGCACCGCACAGGGTTGGGCGTCGGTCCTGACAGGCAAATGGGGAATGGAAAACGGCGTACAGAAGCATGTTACAAAGAAAAAAAGCGCTCCTACGGTCCTTATGCAGTTCGCCGAAAAAGGCAAAAGATGTCTTTTCGCTTCAATATGGCAGGATCATTTCACCATAACATACAAAGAAGAGATCAAAACAGCAAAGGAAAAGAATCTGCCGCTTGATTTTATCAGAGTCAATGATGAGATTCAGCTTCAGAATACTGTATTAAGTGCGGTAGACGGCGGCACGGATATTATCTTCGCAATAAATGAGTTCCCGGATTGCAACGGTCATTCTAAAGGTTTTGGACCTGATAATTACCGTTATGTTACCGGCATTACAAATGCAGACAGATATGCCTTTGAACTTATTGAACATATTGAATCCAGGCCGGAGTTTGATCATGAAGACTGGCTCTATATAATAACTTCTGATCACGGCGGTCACGGACGGCGTCACGGCACTCAGGATGAGAGAGACCGAATGACTTTTATTGCCGTAAACAAAAAACAGTTTTAAGAAAGCGCTGCAGTTCGTTTATCGCGCGCTTTTTGTATCAACAGTTTTTTACGGATCGGAGGGGCAGCGTTGAGCTCAAAAGCAAAAAATTTTATTGGCAATGTGAAGAAATACTGGAACAATCCTGCACCGGGAAGATATGTTCCGTTTAAGGAGATCGCTGCTTACGGAGTAGGCGGAATGGGGTCCATTTTGCAACTACACTTGCGTCAGCGATAGCGCTTTCCGCAAGTAATTTCCTTGTCGGCTCCGCTCTCGGTATCGATCCCGTCCATTTGCAGACTATGTATATTATTGCAAGTGTTTTCGGATTCGGAGTAACGGCTGTCCGTTCCTATCTGTTTGATAACTCAAAATCAAAATACGGCAAGTTCCGCCCTTGGCTTAAATGGATGGGTCTTCCCACCGTCTAGGCTTCCATACTTTTTGTTTGGCTGCCTTACGAACGGATGGCTTATAACGAAAAGGTTATAGCCGTAGAGCTCTGTTTTCTTCTGATAAACTGTTTCAGCCGAGGCGTTCAACCTGATTATACAGGTCATGAGCCCGAATACCGAGGAGCGTACGGATATCATGTCAGTGGGGCAGATCGTATTCTCTTTTGCTCCTACTATAACAAACCTTGTCATTCCGGCGCTTGCGCCGCTTACCGGCGGGCTGAATGATATCCGTACTTACAGAATTATTTATCCGGTTTTTACTCTGGTGGGGCTTGGCCTTACATATTTTATTTACGCAAAAACCAATGAAAGAATCATCTATTCAAAAAGCGAAAACCGCTCCCTGCGGTTTTCAGATGCTCTGAGAAGCGCTGCTAAGAATAAGTATTACTGGATAACAAATGTAGCCACCTGGATCGGGTTCCTTGAAAGTGCTTACCTCACTATTCTTCAGTGGACCTTCGTGTACGCAATGCCTGAAAAACAGGCGTGGCTCGGTGTGGCAAACACCGTGATAGGCAACGGTGCATTGTGGGCAATGCTGATAGCTCCGTTCCTTATCCGCCGTTTCGGCAAGAGAAATCTGCTTATCTGGTGCAATGTTGCAAATATATTCCTGCTTGCAACGCTGTATTTTTCATATCAGAATATCTGGTTTATCATGATAATCTGTTATGTAAATAATTTTATCAATGTTTTCGGTAATATCTATAACCCTGGAATCCAGGCTGATATGAAGGATTATCACCAGTGGAAAACCGGTGAAAGAATAGACGGAATGTTCGGCGTGCTCGGTATTATCGGCACCGTTATCGGCTTCGGAACAGGTTATGTGCTGCCGGCACTTTACAAGATGTGCGGTCTGAAAACAGATTATGATGTTCTGTATGATGACGCAATAAGAAACAACATATTTAGGATGCTGATTATTTCCTCTATTATAGGCGCTCTTTTGAACTGTATACCTTTTCTCTTTTATGATCTTACTGAAGAAAAGCATTACGGTATGATGAAGGTGATCCGCCTGAGAGCTGCGCTTGACGATTACAGAACCGGTTCTGTAGATGCAAACGAACTAAAAGAATGTGCGCAGATCATCCGCGCTGCCGAAGAGCTAAACGGCAGCAAAAAGCAGCCGGTTCCCAAAAAACTGCATCTTAAAAACTCGGCAAACATTCGTCTGATTCTGAAAGAGAGGAGCGCAAGGCGGCTCTTGACGAGAATAAAAGACTCAGAAACGAAATAAGAAATCAAAATAAGGAAGCCGCTGCCGGCGCTGTTGTTATGGAGGAACTCACTAAGTTTTCAACCGAAAGGTATAAAGCAAAGCTTCGTGAGGCAGAAAACACTGTTTCTTTCGGCGAAGACGGTATCTTGAATGTAAATACCGCCGATTACGATTTAAAAATTAAAGCCGTTGATAAAAATTCACAGTGCGGTAGAGAGATCCGGGCAGATCTAAAAGAGCTGAAACGTGCTGTGAAAACCGCCCAGAGGCTTGTTAAGAAGTATTATCACGGCAAAATAGAAAGTCCGAATGAAAAAAGGCTTGAAAACGCTGAAAATTTAAAAGCCGGCTCTGTTTTGGAAACGATAAGGCGCAAACATGCAATCCGTGCAGCCCTTAAAGAGCTAAGTATATATAAACGCTGTATCCTGCCGTATACCCAGGCGGTAACTTTAATAAATCAGGCGGAAAACTATAAAAATATAGAAGCTTTTCTTGCGCATTGTGACAGCGTTGCCGCTCCCGAAACAGCCGGCGCTTCCGCAGATGCTTAAACTGCTGCTCCGTATAAACATCATTTTTTCATAAAAATTAAATTTACTCTTGTTTTGTGAAATAAAATGTTGTATTATATATAGCGCACGGGCGCGTAGCTCAGTTGGGAGAGTGCTGCATTCGCATTGCAGAGGTCGAGGGTTCGACTCCCTTCGCGTCCACCACGTCGGAATGGACTGCGTTCCATTCAAAATCCCCAGCCATTCGGCTGGGGATTTTTCATACCGTTCGGTATGTGTTCTTTTATTATACGAAAGGAGCCGAACCCGTGAGGGTCCCGGAATAAAGAAAACATAAAATTTCTGAAAAAATTAGTTGAATAATCTTCATATTTTCATATAAATAAAATACTAATTGGTTCGAGTGTTGTTTATAATAAGCCTTCTTGACAATGCATTTACCTTGTGTTATAATCAGCGTCACAAGTAAATGTAATGTATCCGTCGCCGGACGGAAAAGCGTTAAGTTCACGCCTTAGGCTTTATGGTGTGATCTTAGCGCTTATTTTTTTATCAGGAGGAATTTTATAATTATGCTTGTACTTTTAGGAACTACTTTGTCGGCAAGTTTGGTGGATAGTCTTAATCCGTCCGCAATTGCGCAGCAGATGCTGCTTCAGGCAATGGTTAAAAAGAAAAAACATATATGGTTTTTTATTTCGGGTATCGGACTTGCAAATTTTGTTCTTGGACTTGCGGTATATTACGGTGTCATCGAGTGGGCCACAAAACTTTTTTCATCGCTCACTGTAAAATACCCGTTTTATGTTTACGGGGCTGAACTTGCTGCTGCTGTTATCTGTATCGCTGTAGGTATCGCAATGATCATAAAAACTAAACGAGCCAAATCTGCTGAGGATAAAAACAACGTTAAAACGCCCGCAAGTCTTGTGCCGTTATCTTTGTTTGTGATGGGCGCAGCGTTCTGTGCCGTGGAACTGACCAGCGCGCTGCCTTATTTTGGCTTTCTTACAATGCTTTCAACGTATAAGCTTTCTTTGCCGTTAGTGCTGTTATTTATTCTTATTTACTGCTTTATATATATTTTGCCGCTTATTTTGCTTTACTTCGGATATAATAAGCTCCAGGGAACCAAGGTCATAAAAACACTTGAAAAGGTTCTCGGCAGGATCTCTTCTTATGTAGTGCCGGTAGTCCTGACAGCTGCAGGAGTTTTTTTGCTCTGCAAAGGTATATCATCGTTATTTGTTTGATTCCCTTGTTTAAAATGAAAGCCGCCGAAAGCAATCGTTGCCTTCGGCGGCTTTGGTCTGCCCGAGAGGGGTCGAACCTCCAGTCTTTTGAATCGGAATCAAATGCATTAGCCATTGTGCTACGGGCAGATAATTAAATTTCATTATTTTTTATTTTACTACCTTAAAAGTATTGTTGTCAATGAAGATTTGTGTTATAATCAAAAAAAATTAGAGAGGGAAATAAAAAAATGATCAATCTTATACCGATGCCGCGCGAAGTAAAGACTTTGCAGGGCACGCTCAAGCTGCAAAACGGCGCCGCCGTGTATTCGGAAATCGATTTGCCGCTTGTTAAGACCAAGGGCGGCGCGGATTCCCCTGTTAAAGTTTTTTTGGATACTGCTCTTCAGAAAGAAGAATACCGTTTGAGGGTTACTGAAAACGGTGTGGAGATCAGGGCTTCTGATAAGGCCGGCGCGTATTATGCTCTTCAGTCCGTGCGTATGCTGGGCAGGTTTGACGAAGGAAAAGATGAGATCCCGTTCGTAGAGATATCCGACAGGCCTCAGTTTTCCTGGCGGGGAATACACCTTGACGAAAGCCGTCATTTTTTCGGAATGGAAAGTGTTAAAGCTCTGCTTGACGAGATGTTTCGTTTAAAACTGAATGTTTTTCACTGGCATTTAACTGACGATCAGGGCTGGAGAATAGAAATCAAAAAATATCCGCTTCTGACCGAAATAGGCTCGAAACGACGCTTTACTCATGTAGGCGGATGGGGCTGTACCAAAACGGATAATACCCCTTACGGTCCGTATTTTTATACGCAGGATCAGATAAGGGAGATCGTGGATTACGCTGCCGAGCGCTGTATTCATATCGTTCCCGAGATCGATGTTCCGGCGCATTTTGCCGCTGCGCTCGCCGCTTATCCGCATCTTGCCTGCCGCAATCTGAAAAGGGAAGTTTTCGGCTGTATGGGTGATATACTGTTTAAAAAAGACGGTATTAAGGACTGGAACCGCCCGCTTTGTCTCGGAAAAAAGGAAAGCGTTCAGTTTATATATGACGTTTATGACGAGGTGTGCGCCCTTTTCCCGTTTGAATATTTTCATGTCGGCGGGGATGAGTGTGACGTTTCTGAATGGAAAACCTGTCCGGACTGCCAGAGGGCTATGAAGGAATACGGATTTAAGAATGAAAAAGAGCTGCAGAAAAAGCTTACGAACGAGCTTTGCGAATACTTAAAAAATAAAGGCAAGTACATGATCGCTTGGAATGATGTTCTCAATCAGGGAATCGACCGCCTTGACGGAAGCATGGTCATCCAGCAGTGGCTGCCCGGGCAGGATAAAAATACAAAGCATTTTGCCCAAGCAGGCGGTAAAATCATCATGAGCAATCATAAGTCGTTTTATTTTGATATGCCTTATGCTCAGTATCCGCTTGCGAATACATATAATTTTGCGCCTGAAAAATACGGTATAAATGATTATAATTCAATCCTCGGCGTTGAGGGTGAAACGTGGACGGAATGGATCGATACATTCAGCAAAGTTCAGTTCCATCAGCATCCGAGGATGGAGGCTCTTTCAGAAGTTGCATGGACTCCGGGATCCAAACGGAATTTCAAGCAGTTTCTTAAAAGATATACAGCATATAAGAGCGTGTATAAGCCTCTTGGCATCAGTTTTGCGGCTGATAAAATCGCGATGCCGGGAAATCCGCTTAAGCGCGGCTCGATATGCCGCAAATTCCGTTCCGGAGATCCGGATTACGAATTTGACGAAAATAACAAATTAAAGGAGACCTGAAAATGAAGATCAGTGAATTTCCGTCAGCGGTAGTCAAGGAAAATGTGGACTATACCGTAAAAGAAATCACAAACGTAATCAAAAAGTACGGCCCGCGCGAATCCGGCAACGAGGCCTGCTTTGACGCGGAAAAACATCTGAAAAAAGAGCTTGATCAGTTTTGTGATGAAACGCACTTTGAAGAATATAAAATGGCTCCAAGAGCGTTTCTGCATTTCACAAAACTTGTGGCGGCACTTGTTATTGCCGCGATCGTGGTAGGCTTTGGTGTTGTTTTTGCGCTGAACTATGAAAATTTCTTTATAGCGCATTGTATTGTGGGCATATGTGTTGCCGTAGGCCTTTTTATAACTGCAATGGAATTTCTTATGTATAAACAGTTTATGGACGGTATGTATAAAAAGGTTACCGGGCATAATCTTGTTGCCACAAGAAAGCCGCGCGGTGAAGTGAAAAAAAGAATCGTGATCAGCGGTCACATTGACGCCGCTTATGAATGGCGCCCTATATACCTGCTTAAAGACAAGGGCATGGGGCTTTGGATGGGCCTTGCAATAGGTACGGCGTTCATAGCGCTCATCATCTCCGTCATCAGCGTTATAGCAAATTTTGTTGATATGGGTGCCTTTGGCGATTTTATGCTGAATTATTCTTTTTATTTCAATATCTTAACTGCGATCTCAATGGTCCTGCTTTTCACGTTCGTTGATTTCGGCAGGATCTCTCCGGGCGCAAACGATAATTTAACGGGGACTTATGCCGCTGTATGCGCACTGCGTATGCTGGATATGGCAGGCGTGGAATTTGAAAATACAGAGGTAGTTGCCATGATCACAGACGGTGAGGAGGCAGGCCTCAGAGGAGCTAAGGCTTTTGCTAAGGATCATAAGGACGAATACCTGAACGGCGGGGTGGAGACCGCGGTGCTCTGTGTGGATACGCTTACGGATCTGGAATATCTTAATGTTTATCATAAAGATATGACCGGCACCGTTAAAAACGATACAGAGTTTTCCAAGCTTGTTCAGAGATCTGCCGAGGAGGCCGGTTATGATTCTGCCAAGCTTGCAAATCTGTTCTTCGGCGCGTCTGATGCTGCCGCGTTTTCTCAGGAAGGCATCAGGGCAACCTGCCTTGCAGCCATGGATCCCGCGCCGGCAGATTATTACCATAACCGTAGGGACAGCTATGACCGCCTTAACCCTGAGGCGATCGAAACAGGTTATAAAGTCGTGCTGTCCACCATATTTAATTTTGACGCCGAGTAAAATTAAAATATTGATATTTCAGATAAAAACAAGCCGTCCGGCGCTTTATGCCGGTCGGCTTGTTTTGTGCGTTTTGAATTTTTTTATACCTTATTGGCCGGTTTTAACGTTCAGCATATCATGCCGTTTCCTATCCAGTTTATTACTGACGGATATTCGTCTTTATATTGGTCAAGTCTTTCGGAATTTGAGTCGACGAACGCAAGAAACTCATCAGCGTCCTCAAAATCAAAAGTAAAATCCTGCTCAAAATCATACGCCGCTGTAAACATCATGTCAAAAATGTCGTCAGGCGAATAATCCTCAAGCATTTTTTCTGCCGTAAGTTCCGTAGAACGGTCCAGTGCATTTTTTACCGTTATGTCAAAATCCTCTTCAGCGATTTCTATCTCTTCGTCCTTCTTGCAGTATTCTGTTATGTCGTCCTGTGTAAATCCGGCCTTTTCAATGTAATCAACCGCGTCTTCAAATCCTGTTTCATTTACCTCGTCATAAAGCCTGTAAGTAAATTCGCCCATAAGGTTCTGCAGGGCAACTGCTTTGAAAATACAATCGATCTCATGACCCGGTTCGTCGGTAATGACGAAACCGTCTTCTTTAAACTGTTCCCACATAACTCCGTAAAAAATGGAAAATCTGGGCGATTCATTGAATATTGCGTCGTAAATGTAAGAATCAATGTCCATACGCTTTCTCCTCTCCTATTACTGTTTATTATTTTATAACATTGTGTTTACATTTTCAATATTGCATTGGAAAATATAATGATATATAATGATTATAATCAAAAAAACTGTTTAGGCGGTGCTAAATGACTGTTGAGATCAAAAGCCAAAATATAAGCGTTCAGTGCCTTCAGGAGGGCGCAATGCTTCACTCTCTTGTAAAAGACGGCGTCCAGTACCTTTGGCAGGGCGATGAAAAGTACTGGGCCGGCCAGGCGCCCGTTTGCTTTCCCATAACGGGCGTTTTAAGGGATTCAAAAGCCGTCGCTTTCGGCAGGCCCTGCGTTATGAAACGTCACGGCGTTGCCAGGATCAGTCCTTTTGAAATTGCCGATAAGGGCGGAAATTACGTTTCGTTCATTCAGCATTCGGACGAAAAAACAAAGCAGGCCTTCCCGTTTGATTATTCCCTTGAAATTCGCTATACCGTTTTGAAAAATTCGGTAATCACGCGCTATACGGTAAAAAATACCGGAAAGGACAAGCTGCCGTTCGTTATAGGAGGTCATCCGGCATTTAACTGTCCGCTGGAAACGGGAGAAAAGTTTGAGGATTACACAGTTGAATTCAGCGGGGCAGTCAATCAGAAATGTCTGCGCCCGGATATTGAAACGGGGCTTATTGATATTTCAAAACGTTATGATGTTCTTGATGCTCCCAACAGGATAGATCTTGATCACTCTCTTTTTGACCTTGACGCAATGGTGTTTGATCATATCAAGCCCAAGTCTGCGGCCCTGAGCGCGGGCGGCAGGGGAGTCAGGATCGACTATCAGGATTTTGATAATCTGCTTGTCTGGTCCTCGTCAAACGGCGGGAATTTTGTTGCGCTCGAGCCGTGGACAGGGATCTCCACCTGCTCCGATGAGGATGAGGTCTTTGAAAACAAACGCGGAATGACCATTCTTGAGCCGGACTGCGAAGCCTCTTTTGCGTTTAAGATTACTTTAATATAGGTGAGATATGAATTACGGATTTTTCAGGGCCGCAGCAGCGTCGCTAAAACTAAAAGTTGCCGACCCGGATTACAATAAAGAAGAGATAAAGAGAGCAATAGATGAGGCGGTGCGGAATAAAGCGCGTCTTCTTGTGACTCCGGAGCTTTCTGTAACCGGATACACCTGCGCCGATCTGTTCTTTCATTCCGCTCTCCTTGCCGGCGCGCAGAAAGCGCTCAGCGAGATCGCTGAGTATACGGCGGAAAAAAACATTGCGGTTCTGGCAGGCTTGCCTGTAAAGTATAAGAACAGCCTTTATAACTGTGCAGCAGTTCTTGCAAACGGTGTTGTTGCCGGACTTGTGCCCAAAACGCATATCGCAAATTATAATGAGTTTTACGAAAAACGCTGGTTTGCTTCCGGCGAAGATTTTAAAATTCCGCAAAGCATCGAGATCTGCGGCAGTAAAACGAGAATAGGCAATTTGCTTTTTGACCTCGGTTCCGGGGCTGTCCTCGGAGTGGAGCTCTGCGAGGATCTGTGGGTGCCGGATCCGCCAAGCGGGCGCCTTGCTCTGAGCGGAGCAAATATAATTGCTAATCTTTCCGCCAGCGATGAGTATGTTTCCAAAGCTGAGTACAGGCGGCAGCTCGTATCAAATCAGTCTGCTCGCTGCGTATGCGGTTATGTCTATGCGGGCGCTTCTGTGTTTGAAAGTACTACTGATCTCCTCTTCGGCGGCGCGCTCTTCATTGCGGAAAACGGCGGTATGCTGTCAGAAGGGGAACGGTTTTTAAGAAAGACCAATGTGGTTTACGCTGATATAGACGTGGAAAAAATAAATGCTCTGCGCGTTAAAAATATGAGCTTTAAAAACCAAAGTGAAACGGAAACGGTGGATCTGAATATCAAAAATGATCATAACGATCTGCGATTCAGATCTGTCGATCCGCATCCGTTCGTTCCCGAAACGGACGAAAAGAGACGTGAGCGCTGCCGCGAGATCTTTTCTATTCAGGCAGGCGCTCTTGCAAAAAGGCTTGAGCATGTCGGCTCAACCGGCGCCGTGGTGGGAATTTCCGGCGGTCTGGATTCAACGCTTGCCCTGCTTGTCTGCACAAGGGCTATGGGCCTGCTTGGCAGGAAGAATTCGGATATTATGGGCGTGACCATGCCCGGCTTCGGCACAACGGGCAGAACATATCATAATGCCGTTGAGCTTATGAAGCAACTTGGCGTAACCGTTAGGGAAGTGGATATCAAAGAGGCGTGCATGCTTCATATGCAGGATATTGAGCACGATCCCTCGGTGCGTGATATCACTTATGAAAACACGCAGGCAAGGGAACGTACGCAGGTGCTTTTTGATCTTGCCAACAAGCATTCGAAACTGCTTGTGGGTACCGGAGACCTCAGTGAGCTTGCCATGGGCTGGTGCACTTACAACGGCGACCATATGAGCATGTACGGCGTAAATGCGTCCGTGCCGAAAACGCTTGTGCGCTATCTTGTTGAATACGTTGCGTCCGTAAGCGATGCGGCAACGGCAAAGGTGCTTTACGATATTCTGGACACCCCGGTTTCGCCGGAACTCTTACCGCCGGACGAGAACGGAGAAATCGCACAGAAAACGGAGGAGAATATAGGCCCTTACGAGCTGCATGATTTCTTTCTTTATAATTTTATAAGATTCGGTTTTTCAAAGGAAAAGCTGATCCGTCTTGCCCAAAAGGCGTTTGAAGATCAGTATTCAAAAGACGTGATCTCGCACTGGGCGGCGCTGTTTTTGAAACGCTTCTTTATAAGCCAGTTCAAGCGCAGCTGCGTTCCGGATTCGCCTAAAGTGGGTTCGGTCTCGCTATCTCCTCGCGGTGACTGGCGTATGCCGAGCGATGCGTCTTTTGATGTATTTTTAAAGTAAAATTTCAGAAATGAGGTATTAATATGGCTGATGAATATAAAGAGATCGCCGAAAGCAATAACACAAACGGCGGTTCAAAAAAGAAAAAGATCATTGCAGGCGTTGTTATAGCCGTTGTAATCTGTGCAGCAATAGCTGTTGTCTGCGCTCTCAGTTTCGGCGGCGGAGAGGAAAAGTACACCGATACTCCCGTAAATACCGAAACAGCTTCTGAGCTTACCCCCGGTATTGAAAACGGCGTGTTTGTGGAAAGTGCACCGGCAGATTCCGCAGAAGACACAACATCAGGGAATGCCTCCGGTTCCTCCGGCGGGCAAAGCTCCGGCTCAGGCAGCGGTTCATCATCTGATAGCCAAAGCGGTGGTTCGGGTTCATCAGACGGATCAGGTGATTCCGGGAATTCCGGCGACTCCGGAAATTCTGATAACAACGGCGGTTCCGGTAATTCCGGCAGCGAACCGGTTGCAAGGCAGATGGAGATCTATATCACTCTTCCTAATGACGGTAATGTTGCAGACAGGCTTTATATTTATGTAAACGGCAATCTTGAAACGCCTGAAGGTATAGAATGCGCGCTTAACGGACAGACTTATCGTTGCCTTACGGACGAAAGTTACGAGGGTGTTGTAACCGTTGAGGCAAGACTCCAGAATTACGGTACAAGTGCTACGCAGATATCGTCTGAAAACGGTACTGAGATAAGATTTGCATTGCCGCTTGACGGTTCCGAGGAAAATATCGGAGAGGATTTCTAAATTTAATTTTCATATTAAACAAACTGCGCCGGGAAGGAACGCGTCTGAAAATCAGCCGCTCTTTCCCGGACTTTTTTGCGTTTCAGCTCCGGAAAACGTCAAGCGTAAGATTTTATGCGATTTATACAAGCAAAACCAATATAAAATATTTTTAAATATTAAAAATGTTTATTGAATTATCCTTATTGTTGTGTTAAAATAGGTGCGGACTGGAAAAGGGCGAAGTGCGCCCTTTTGCGTGTGGGGGAGAGTATTTTAGGCTTTTTTGCACACTGTTTTTCGGGTGCGTTCCCCGTTTGTCTGAATCTGTAAATTATGAACATTGAAGTTCTGTCAGGAGGTAGTATTTTACTATGCTAAAAAGAAAAAAGAAAACGATGGACGGTAATAACGCCGCTGCTCACGTTTCCTATGCGTTTACTGAAGTGGCAGCTATTTATCCCATCACGCCTTCGTCTGTTATGGCGGAGGTAACAGACGTTCTTTCATCTCAGAACGCCAAAAATATTTTCGGCCAGAGCGTAAGAGTTCAGGAAATGGAATCCGAAGGCGGCGCTGCCGGCGCCGTACACGGCTCTCTTTCTGCCGGCGCTCTTACAACAACTTATACAGCGTCGCAGGGTCTGCTTCTCATGATCCCCAATATGTATAAGATCGCCGGTGAGCTTCTCTCTTCGGTAATCCATGTATCGGCGCGCTGCGTATCTTCTCACGCCCTCAATATTTTCGGCGATCATTCGGATATTTATGCGTGCCGCCAGACCGGTTATGCAATGCTCTGCTCAAACAATCCGCAGGAAGTTATGGATCTCGGCGCGGTGGCTCACCTTTCTACTCTCAAGAGTTCCGTTCCGTTCCTTCATTTCTTTGACGGCTTCCGTACTTCACACGAGATCCAGAAAATTGAGGTATGGGATTATAACGATCTTAAAGATATGGTGGATATGGACGACGTTAAGCGTTTCAGAGAGCACGCGCTTAATCCTGAGCATCCTACGCTTCGCGGTTCTGCGGAAAACTCAGATATCTTCTTCCAGCACAGAGAGGCATGCAATAAGTATTATAACGATGCCGTTGAGACCACTGTTATGTATATGAACATGGTAAACGAAAAGATCGGCACGGATTATAAGCCTTTCAATTATTACGGTGCTCCCGACGCTGAAAATATCATTATCGCTATGGGTTCGGTCTGCGATACCATTGCCGAAACTGTTGATTATCTCAATGCAAACGGAGCTAAAACCGGCCTTGTAAAGGTACATCTTTACAGACCGTTTTCCCCGAAATATCTGCTTGACGTTATTCCGTCAACAGTAAAGAAGATCTCTGTTCTTGACAGGACCAAAGAGCCCGGCTCTATAGGCGAACCTCTTTATCTTGACGTTGTTGCGGCGTTCAAGGGCTCTCAGTTTGAGACCACGCCAATCTATCACGGGCGTTACGGCCTCGGCTCTAAGGATACCGTTCCCGCTCATATCATTGCTATCTACAATAATATGAAGGCGGACGAGCCTAAAGAAGTATTCACCGTAGGTATTACTGATGATGTTACAAATCTTTCGCTTGAGATTGGCGAGAATGTTGATACAACTCCTGCCGGCACAACAAGCTGTAAGTTCTGGGGCCTTGGTTCAGACGGTACTGTCGGAGCCAATAAAGACTCTATCAAGATCATCGGCGACAATACAGATAAATACGCGCAGGGCTATTTCTTCTATGATTCAAAGAAATCGGGCGGCATTACGGTATCTCACCTTCGTTTCGGCGATAATCCGATCACTTCCACCTATCTTATCAATAAGGCGAATTTCGTTGCCTGCCACTGTCCGTCATATGTAACGAAGTATGATATGGTTCAGGATCTTGTTCCGGGCGGCACATTCCTTCTTAACTGCATTTGGACTCCGGAAGAGCTTGATAAGCAGCTTCCTGCCTCCATGAAGAGATATATTGCTAACAATGATATCAATTTCTATATCATCAACGGTATCAAGATCGCAGAGGAAGTAGGGCTTGCAGGCAGAGCTTCAACGATCCTCCAGTCCGCGTTCTTTACGATTTCCGGCATCCTTCCTGTTGATAAGGCTATCGAACTTATGAAAGCAAAGGCAACAGCCAAGTTCTCCAAAAAGGGAGACGCTGTCGTTGCTGCTAACCACCAGGGTATAGACAGAGGCTCAAAGGAACTTGTCAAGGTAGATGTTCCCGAAAGCTGGAAAACAGCAGCCGATGATGAAAAAGAGCTGGAGGTCAAGACAGACCGTCCCGAGATGAAGAAATTCGTTAAGGATATTCTTGATCCTGTTGATCATCAGAAGGGTGACAAGATCCCCGTTTCCAAGTTTGTTGATATGGCTGACGGCGTATATCCGCAGGGCTCTTCTGCATTTGAAAAGCGCGGCATTGCGGTAGATGTTCCGGAATGGGAGCCCACTTCATGCGCGCAGTGTAACAGATGTGCCATGGTTTGCCCTCACGCTGTTATCCGTCCCGTTGCTCTTACTGCGGATGAGCTTGCAGCCGCTCCTGAGAATACAAAGGCTGTGGATCTTAAAGTTCCTAAGGATTCAGGACTTAAATATGCGATCATCATTTCTACTCTGGACTGCACGGGCTGTGCGTCATGCGCAAATGTCTGCCCGACAAAGTCCCTTACAATGAAGCCTATCGCTTCTCAGATGGACAGTCAGCCGGTATTCGACGCGCTCTGTGACATGGATCCGAAGCCTGAGGTTGCTTCTGATAAAACGATTGTTTCAACCCAGTATCTCAAGCCTTATCTCGAGTTCTCGGGTGCATGCGCGGGCTGCGGTGAAACTCCTTACGCCAAACTTGCTACTCAGCTTTACGGCGATAAGATGTATATTGCAAACGCAACGGGCTGTTCCTCAATCTGGGGCGGTTCGGCGCCTTCCACTCCGTATACGGTAGATAAGAAGGGCAACGGCCCCGCCTGGTCAAATTCCCTGTTTGAGGATAACGCTGAATTTGGTCTCGGCATGTTCCTTGCCCAGACGCAGATCCGTGAAAGACTTGCCAAGGATGCTCTTGCCCTTAAAGATTCAAGCGTAGGAGATAAGGTTCAGGCTTACCTTGATACATTCAATTCGACCCGCGGAAACGACGCCCCTGCAAAGGCTCTTATAGAGGCTCTTGAAAACACTTCGTTTGAGGGCGCCGAAAAAGAGGCGGCAGAGGATTTCCTTAAAGATAAGAGCTATGCTGCTAAGAAGAGTCAGTGGATCTTTGGTGGTGACGGCTGGGCCTACGATATCGGTTTCGGCGGTCTGGATCATGTTCTTGCCCAGAATCAGGATGTAAACGTTCTTGTATTTGATACTGAAGTTTACTCCAACACCGGCGGCCAGGCTTCAAAGGCTACACCTACCGGCGCAGTTGCTCAGTTCGCGGCTTCCGGCAAGATCACAAAGAAAAAAGATCTTGCCAAGATCGCAATGTCTTACGGCTATATCTATGTAGCCCAGGTAGCTATGGGAGCGGATTACAACCAGTGTCTTAAAGCGTTTAAAGAGGCTGAGGCATATAACGGGCCTTCACTCATTATAGCCTACGCTCCGTGCATCAACCATGGCATCAAGATGCCGTTCAATCAGGCTGAGCAGAAAAAGGCTGTTGCCGCAGGCTACTGGAATCTGTTCCGATTCAATCCTTCTCTTGCTGACGAGGGTAAAAATCCGTTCAGTCTGGATTCAAAGGCTCCTACTGCGGACTATATTGAGTTCATTAACGGTGAAACGCGTTATTCTTCACTTAGAAGAAGCTTCCCCGAAAAGGCGGATAAACTGTTCAATATTGCAGCTGAAAACGCGGTTGCCAAGTATAATGATCTTCTCAGAACGGTTGAGTATTATGCTCCAAAAAAGGACTGACAGCTGTATCTGAGCGGATCCGTGTAATATAACCTTTGGGTTTATACAAAATAACAAAATGGGACTTCACATGAGGTCCCATTTTTGTTATAATTAAATAAGAATATTCTTGTTCATCATAACACACGAAAAGGCAGGTGAGCCGTTTGTTTGAAAATCTGAAAAAGATATCTATTCCCTCAGCCGATCATGCAGAAGAAAAACCGCTTTCCGTAAATTTTGTGGGAGAAACTCTCTGTGATGAAAAATTTGATATCAGAAGAGAAAACAGCGATCTGACTTCTCTGGAATATATTGTTGACGGCCATGGAACGCTTGAAATAAACGGTCAGGTCCTTTATCCGGAAAAAGGCGATGTTTTCTTTTTGCCCAATGGCAGCAGACATCATTATTATTCCCAGAGCCAAAACGGCTGGCACAAATATTTTATATCGTTTTACGGCAAAATGGCGGATGCTCTTATAGAAAACTATCTGCCGGAAAACACATATCTTTTTAAAGGCTGTTTTCTTGAAAAAAATTTTAGCAGAATGTTTGATATCGCTTTTAACACGGAAAGCCTGTCGGACGCGGAACAGCTGCTGGGGGTAGAGTTGTTTAAGATTTTTTCCGCACTGCATGAGCGAAGAACGGTAGATCAGCTTGATCTTGCGGATAAGATCAAAAGAAATATTGATAATCATCTCTATGACGAATTCAATCTGGACGCTCTGTGTATGTATATGAATTATTCAAAAAACCACATTATCAATATCTTCTCTGAAAAATACGGGAAAACGCCGTATCAGTATTATATCGATGCAAAGATAAATCTTGCAAAAGATTTTTTGCTGAATACAAATATGATGATATCCGAGATCGCATCCGCTCTTTCATATACAAATTCCCAGTATTTTTCTATTTGTTTCAAAAAAATCACAGGTTACTCGCCCCGCAGTTTCAGGCAGAATGCAAAAATGTGATAATTTATATTCTTTTTGTGATTATTTCGCAAGAAAAATTAGTGATTTTGTGATATTTTATTATAGAAGTTATTCTGCGCCGGATTATTAAAATTGTATAATTGCAGATAACAGGCAGTAAAATTCCTTTTTGAATTTTACTGCGCTTTTATAATTTTGACCGAAAGAAGGTGAATCGATTGAAAGAGCTTTCATTTTATCTTGTTACAGACACGCATTATTATGACACTTCTTTCAAGGCAAGCGGGCCGGCTTATGAGCGAAGGAGCCGCACGGACCAGAAATGCGTTGCCGAAACGGGCGCGGTGATCGATGCCGGCTTTGCTCAGATAGCTGCCGACAAAGATACGGACATTATTCTTATCCCCGGAGATCTTGTTTACAGGGGCGAATATAAAAGTCATGTGGGCTTCAGGGAAAGACTGTATAAGCTGAAGGAACAGGGGAAAAGAATATATCTTATTACCGCCCGCCATGACTATGCCGAGAATCCCGTTGAGTTTGACGGTGAAGAGGAGATCCCTGTAGAAGGCATGAAAAGAGAAGATCTGTGGGATTTTTATAAGGATTTCGGGTTCGACGAGGCTCTGTCAGAACACAGAAAATCCATGTCATATGTTGTTCAGCTTCAGCCGGGTTACAGGCTGCTCGCACTGAACTGCGACGGAGACTGCAAGGATTTCAAGGGCCTTTGGGATGATCAGATGAAGTGGGCGCTGGATGAAATAAAAAAAGCCCATGACGCGGGCGATTACATATTTGCAATGACCCACTATCCGCTGCTGCCGTTTTCGCCTGTCATGCATTTCATAGGTGATGCCAAACTTACGGATTGGGAAAAGCGCGCAAATGAGTTTGCGGATGCCGGTATGAATCTTATTTTTACCGGGCATATGCATGCGCAGGCGCTTACCCAGTATACAACTCGAAACGGGAATATGATAACGGATATTCAGACGGGTTGCTTTGTAGGCTGTCCGTGCGCATATCGCCGTATCGTTATGGATGGTGAAAAGATCTCGGTAAAGTCATATACCATCCAAGACTTTAACTGGGATAAGGGCGGAAGGACGGCTGCCGAGTATTTTCAGTGGCGGTTTGACCGTATGATACTGGATATCGTGAATGCAATGGCTGACGATTTTGCATTTTTTACAAGGCTCTTCGGCGGCCCTGAAAAAAATAAAAAACTGAAAATTCCTGTGACGGTCGCCGGAAAGATCCTTCAAAAGCTCACTCTGGGAGGAATAGGCAGGCTCCTTTGTTTTAAGGTTGACGAATCGATCAGGCACAGGCTGCTTAAAGATACGGCTGTGGAGCTGGTTCGCAATATTTTTGTTGGCAACGAGCCTTATGTTAAAGGTACGCCTATGTATGACGCCGTTTCAAAGCTGCTTGACAGGCTGTCGCCTGTACTGAAGATCGTTCAGAATAAGCTCGGTGAAAAACAGCCTTTGCTATCCGATATCAAAGGTTTTGTGCTCTCGATGATCGGGGATGACAGGCAGATGGATTACGAAGCGGTAATCAAGCAATAAATAGTAAGGGGTAATTTTTATGGGTAATACTGTTGCGCCCGCACAGGCGCAGGAACAGAAATATATCAAAATGAAAGAATTTATACTGTATTTGTTTGCAGTATTCTTCTATACGAATATGACGGGCATGATAGGCTCATACAGAAGCGCTTATCTTGTCAACGTGCTTAGGCTGGATCAGAATCAGGTCTCGCTCTTCAACACGCTCGTTAATATCATCCCGTTTGTTCTTAATTTCTTTATAACTATGTATATAGACGGCAGAAGACCCGGTAAAATGGGAAAATTCCGCCCGCTTGCTCTTGCGGTTGCAATTCCGTGCGGCGTTCTGCTCGTGCTCAGTTTCTGGGCTCCTCCCGCGCTTACGGGCAATCTTCTTCTTGTCTATGTAACCACTATCGCGGTTTTATGGGCGGTCGCAACCAATTTCGGAGATTCCATAAACAAGGTCGCGTTTGTAATGACGCCGAATCTTAAAGAAAGGGATACTGTTATCTCGTTCAGAAGCATTTTCTCCGCCGTCGGCAACTCTGCGCCTCTTGTTATCATACTTGTTGTAGCTCTTATTTTTGATGATGAAGGCACGCAGTATATCGTATCCGCCGCGCTTTGCGCCATTGTCGGCACGATCCTTATGCTCGTAGGTACAAAGACCATAAAAGAGCGCGTTGCATACAGCTCTGAAAAGAAAAATCCGCTCATAGGAATCAAAGACGTGCTCGTGAATAAGTATGCGTGGGTTATCATCGTTTCCGAGTTTCTTAAAAACTTCAGGCAGATCGCTACATATATGGGCGTTTTCCTTGCCGCGGCGCTGCTCGGCGGCACAGACCAGTATCTTTGGTTCGGCCTGCCTACGGGCATCGGCACGGCAGTAGGCATGCTCGTTATAAATTTCCTGCTCAAAAAGTTCAATTCCAAGGTGCTCTATATTGCAAGCGGTATCTATTCCGTAATTATAAACGGCATTGCCTTTGCAGTCGGCTATATTTATTTCAACAATGCAAGCCCCGTGCTTCAGGTCATATTCATCGTGTTCCTGTTCCTGATCGGGCTTCAGTTCGGCGCTTCAAATCTGCTGCCGTCTATGTTCCAGGCCGATGTGCTTGAAGATATTGAGGTGAAGACCGGCGGTAAAAGGCTTGACGCTACTTTGCCGTTCGTGATCGGTATCTTTACCATGATAAGCGGCACGATTGCTCAGGCGCTCGCTCCGCTGATCCTTTATGGTGATCATTCCATTATAGGCTATATTCAGCCTACAGATCTTGTTCCGGATCCGGAACAGTCGCTTCAAACCAGGATACTCCTGCTCTTCTTCTACACTGTGTTCCACGGTATCATGATGTTCCTTGCCGGTGTTCCGTTCTTCTTCTATAAGCTGACCGGCAAACGAAAGGAAGAAATACATACCAGAGTTCTTGAGTTAAGAGCAGAGTTTGATTGGGAAAACAACGGATAGTTTCCTGTCTATCCATAAACAGCAAAAAATAACCCGGCTTGCCGCTGCGGAGCGATCCGCCTGCAAGCCGGGTCTTTTGATTTGTTATGCTCAGTCAAGAGACCGGAATTCGGGATAGTATTTGAATTTTGCTTCGCCAATGATCTTGTTTTCCGCAACATAAGTGTTGTCCCAGAATCTCGAATCATGTGATTCGTTTCTGTTGTCGCCCATACAGAAATAAAGATTTTCGGCAACGGTGTATTCGCCGTTTAGTACTTCACAGTATTTATCAAGAAACTGCGAGTATCCTACCCGCATACCGTTTTCGGCGTAGCAATAGATCCCGTCCGTTGTGATTGTTTCTCCCTTTTCCGGAATGTAATACGGGCCGTAGTCTCCGATCGGTTCGCCGTTTGTAACAAAGCTCTGATCCGTTTCGTAGGTGTTTCCGTCTTTGTCCGTGATAAAGGCGGTGCCGTCAACTATCGTTACGGTTTCACCGGGAAGACCTATCACTCTTTTTACAAAGATCTGGCTCTCGTCATCCGGGTAGTTGAAAAGGATGATATCGTATCTTTCCGGGGAATTGTTGATATATGCGATCCTGCTCGCGATAATACGGTCCTGCTCGTTAATGGTGTTTTTCATTGATCCGGTAGGCACCACGGCGTTAGCAAATACAAATTTTTTAAGCAGCAGCGCAACAATAACGGCAATGATGATAGGCAGCAGAAAATCGATCGTTTCTTTTATTTTGCTTTTCTTTTTCTTTTCTTTTTTGCCGTTTTCGCTTTTATCGGCGTTTTCAGCCTTGTATTCCGCGTTTTGCCCGGCGGTCGCGGAGTTGTTTTTATTTTCTATTTCATCTATCTGTTTGGTGGCGCTGAGTTCGGGCGATATATTGGTGTTAAAATATTTTGCCCCGCAGTTAGGGCAGGTGATCCAGTCGCCGTTTTCTTCAATGCCGTCAAAACCGCATTTTTTGCATGTCATTTAATTTCTGCGCCTCTTTCTTGATGATTTCTTTATAATTCCGCTCAGTTCAACTATATCGTTGTATTCGGTTGCGGAATGGATAACCTTGAATCCTTCTGCGTCGCTTGTCAGTTCGCAGGACAGAATTGCTTTTCCGCGTTCCTCGTATGCGCTGCAGTCAAGGGAATTGTCAACGTAAAGCTTGATCATTCTGTTTTTCTCTCTTACAACCGTGACAGTGTGGTTTGAGGAGCTTATGGAATTCTCGGATCTCAGTCTGAGCGTACCTATATTAACGGTTATCATACCTTTGTCCACGCGGATCAGAATGTCATCGTTCTGACAGATAACGCCGTCGTTTCCGTCATAATCAAAAATGATCGTAAAATCGTTTACTTCATCCGCGCCGGTATACCTTTTGTCTGTTTTCCCGAACTGAAATATCTTCACCTCAAAAGGAGCGAGCGTAAGATTTATTTTATCATTATAGTTATACAAATCAGAACTTTCGGCTCCATTTTTGTTTAGCACGTTAAATCGCCGGGCGTTTTTAAGGCTCTCCGGGCAGCCCATAAGCTTATTGAGCGTAAGTGTAAGGGGTGCCGCCTCGTGAGTCGGGTTTCTCAGTCCTATTATACCTTCGCCGCTGTCCGTCCACGCGGCGTAACAGTATACGTTGTTTTCCGCGGGATCTCCGCCCAGCATCATCGCGTGCTTAAGAATATGGTGATTTGCTCTCTGCCAGTTAAGCACCCGCGCAAGAATGCGCCATTTCTCGTCGTTCATCATACCGGCAGAGATGTATAGCTCGTTCAAAGCTGCGCCGCGGCACGCGTTCCAGAAAAACGCCTTTTCGAATTCGGCGTCTGTGTAATCAAGGTGTGCCTCACGGCCGTAAATAGGTTCATGGTTATATATGTTGCCCAAGGGGAACTGAAGTCCTCTGGTCACTATAAAATCATAGTATACCGAGTCGCGGTAAGTCATTTCTGCGTCAGCCTGAGACTGTTCATCCTCGGGATAATTCTCTGCGAAACCGATGTCCCTGCTGTTCTGCAGCCAGATCGAATTTACATACTGCAGCCACCACGGAGACGGATTTGCGTAGCAGGTAAAGTTTATCCAGAGGTCTTTGCCCTGCGCGCTGCGTACTTCTCTGAGCGCTTTAAATATTTTGATCCATCTGCGCCACAGTTCGGTTATGAAATACATATCGTGGTCGCCGCCGGTGATGTGGTCGTGTTTCTGATTTTTGCAGGGCTTCAGTGCAAATCCATCAAGTTTCCAGTAAGCAATGTCATTTTCTCTGGTGGTCTGTACCAGAAAATCCTTAAGCCTGTGCAGATAGGTCTTTGAGCAAACGCATATATCGTCCGATTCCGCGTTGTAATAACCGTTGCCCTCGCGTTCTATTTTCTTTGCAAACTTGGAATTAAAGTTATATCCGCCGCGCGGGCCAAGCCAAAGCCCGAAACTGCTGCCCAAACGCTTTGTAAGGTAGCTCAGGTCAAGTACCCCGTTAGGGAATTTCTTTTGATTGAAGCTCCAGAAGCCTGCTTTGTAATTGTTCCAGCCGTCGTCAATTACATATCCGTCAAGCGGGGGAACGCCGTTTGAAGATAGTTTGCTTTCAACCTTATAAAAAGCTGCCTCCGTGTTATCTGCGTCAATATCCATCATTCTGTCATACCAGGTGTTGTACTGCACACGGAAAGGAGATCTGACGGCGATACGGTCAATATATTCAAAAAACGCCTTCTTCAGGTCAACCATCATGCCGCTTTTTGCGGCGCCCATAACCGTAGTGGGGCAAACGATCTTTCTTTCAGCGCTTTTGCCTATATAATAAATGACTTCGCCCCTGCCGTGAAAGACCCCGTTTTTTGTGCCCGGAAACACACAGCCGAAGAATAGACTGTCAATGTAAAACGGCTGACCCAGATTCGAATAAAATTCATCTGTCTCGGTAGCGCCGCCGCTTGCCGTGTAGGACGTTTTTGAATTGACTATTCCTATGTTTTCAAGCATAACATAATCGATCGTTTTCGGTTCGCTCTGCTCTATTGCAATCTGCTTTTCAAGCGTTTCCCCGTCCGAACCTATACGGTAACTCATAGTAACGGTCGTGTGCATTTCTTCCCTGAAACGGAAAAAAAGTTTTCCGTCCTTCTCAACAGCTTCGCTGACCGCCAGGTTTTTAGAGGATACCGTATCTCCGTCTTTAAACCTGATTTCAAATTCGCTTCCGCTGCCGTCAGGAATGAATACCATGCCCGAATAGGTGTTCGTTATCTGAGAGGCATATAGAAAGCCGTCCGTAACGTTGAATTCTCTTTCAAGTTTGCTGCTTTTCAGTTTAAACATTTTTAAATATCCTTTGCCTGTTATTTCTTATCTGTCTGTTTTTCTATTTCTGCCAGTGCTCTTGCAAGCTGGTCCGGGCACGAAGTCTGTTTAAAGCCGCATTTTATACCGGCAAGAGTGTTCTTGACCTCGCTGATTTTTCTGCCTTTAACAAGTGCGGCAATGCCTTTTAGGTTGCCGTTGCAGCCGCCGGTGTAGCTTACATTCTTGATCGTCTGTCCGTCGTCGTCGATCTCAATGGAAATAGATTTGGAACAGGTTCCCTGGGTTTTATATGTATATGTCATTCATCTTACCTTCCCGTATCTTAAATTATTAATTTATATAATATAACACTTTATAATTATAATCAATATTACGCGCCTTTTCAATAATAAAATATTACATAATTTTGAATTTATAAAAATTATCCTTATTTTAATCTTGAAAAGGATATGGCACTGTGATATGATTAAAATAATTTGACAGCAGAAAAGCCGCGGACAGATCTTGCCCCGTCATGCCGGGTTCGTTTTCCGCGTTTTTCTGTAAAACAACAAAAAAGGGGTATTGTTTATGGAAAAGATCAAAGTCGGTATAATCGGTGCCGGCAGAATAGGGCAGGTCCACGCAAAGTCTATTACCTATCATATTCCGCAGGCTCAGATAGCCGCCATTTCCGATATTTATGAGGAAGGCGCAAAAAAAGTTGCCGAGGAACTCGGCATTCCGAAATATTATAAGGATTATCACGATATCCTTAACGACCCGTCTGTAGACGCGGTGCTCATCTGCTCCTCAACGGATACACATGCGGATATAGCGTGTGAGGCAGCTGAGGCAGGCAAGCATATCTTTTGCGAAAAGCCGGTAGATTTAACGGTGGAAAAGATCAAAAAGGTTATTGACGCGGTGGATAAAGCCGGTGTTAAGCTCCAGATAGGATTCAACAGAAGATATGATCATAATTTTGCTTACATAAAGCAGCTTGAAAAGGACGGCAAGATCGGCAGGATCCAGACGATAAAGATCACCAGCCGTGATCCCGAGCCGCCGTCAATAGATTATGTCAAAGTTTCAGGCGGAATGTTCTTGGATATGACCGTTCATGATTTTGATATGGCGCGCTTTATCGGCGGCGAGGTAGACGAGGTCTATGCCAATGCAACCGTTATGGTGGATCCGGCTATCGGTGAGGCCGGCGATGTCGATACCGCCCTTGTTGCCCTTAAATTCAAGAGCGGCGCCATCGGCGTGATTGATAACTGCCGCAAAGCGTCATACGGTTATGACCAGCGCCTTGAGGTGTTTGGCTCAAAGGGTCAGGCGTCCGCGGTCAACGATACGCCGACTAATGTTGCTTTTATAGATGAAAACGGGAGCGTTTCCGATAAACCGCTCTATTTCTTCCTTGAAAGATATATGCAGTCTTTCACTGACGAAATGACGCAGTTTATTGATTGTGTGATCAACGATAAGCCGACTCAGACCACTGTTTATGATGGGCTGGAGGCGCTTCGTCTTGGCCTTGCCGCAAAGAGATCGGTTGCTGAGCACAGGCCTGTAAAGCTTTCTGAAATCGAGGGATGCTGATCATGAAAAGAGAAAGATTAACTATGTCTCAGGCGCTTGTGCGCTTTCTTGATAACCAGTATATAGAATGTGACGGCGTTGAAACAAAGTTTGTTTCCGGGATATTCGGCATTTTCGGCCACGGCTGTGTTGTCGGAGTGGGCCAGGCGCTCGAGCAGGGCGGACACAATCTAAAGTTTTATCAGGGCAAGAATGAGCAGAATATGGCGCTTGCCGCTGTTGCCTATGCAAAGCAGATGGACAGAAAAGCAATCATTCCCTGCGTGTCCTCCATAGGACCCGGCGCAACCAATATGGTAACGGCGTGCGGCTGCGCAACGGCAAACAGGATCCCGTTACTGGTTCTTCCCGGCGATACTTTTGCGTGCCGTCAGCCCGATCCCGTTTTGCAGCAGGCGGAATTTTTCGATAACTACGGCAGAACGGTTACGGATGCTTTTAAGGGCGTTTGCCATTATTTTGACAGGATCGTAAGACCGGAACAGCTCATGACCGCGTGTATCAACGCGATGCGTGTGCTTACGGATCCTGCCGATACCGGCGCGGTTTGTCTTGCTATGCCGCAGGATGTTGAGGGCGAGGCTTATGACTATCCGGAACACTTCCTTCAAAAGCGTGTATGGCATATGGACAGAAGACCTATCACTTCATCTCAGCTTGACAGAGCGGCAAGTCTTATCAGATCATCAAAGAAGCCGATTATCGTATGCGGCGGCGGTGTGCGTTACAGCGGCGCGGAAAAGGAACTTCTTGAATTTGCGGAAAAGTATAATATCCCTATCAGCGAAACACAGGCCGGCAGAAGCCTTGTTTCGTGGAAGCATCCGCTCAATCTGGGCGGTATAGGCGTAACCGGCGGCAAGGCGGCAAACGTGATCGGCAAGGACGCTGATCTGATTATCGGCGTAGGCACAAGATTTACAGATTTCACAACGTCTTCAAAATGGCTGTTTAATGAAAGCAGAAAGGTGCTGGGTATAAATATCTGCCCGTTTGACGCTTATAAAATGGATGCCGAGGCTATCGTTGCGGATGCAAAAGAGGCTATGAAAGCGCTTATCGGCGCGTGTGAAGGTTATAAAACAGAGTATCAGGATGAGATCGCAAACGCGAAAAAAGAATGGGATTCTATTGTTGACGGTTATTATTCAACCGAACTTCCCGGCGGCCTCAATCAGACTCTTGCGTTAGGTATAATCAACGAATTTATGGGTGACGATGATATCGCTGTAGGGTCTGCCGGATCACTTCCCGGAGATATGCAAAGGCTTTTCAGACCGAAAAACCGCGGTACATATCATATGGAATACGGCTATTCAAATATGGGCTATGAGATCAACGGCGCTTTCGGCGTTAAACTTGCCGAGCCCGATAAGGAAGTATATGCTTTCTGTGGGGACGGATCTTTCCTTATGGCGCATTCAGAACTGTATACATCGCTCCAGGAAGGCCTTAAACTGAATATCTGCGTGTTCGATAATATGGGCTGGGGCTGCATTGAAAATCTTCAGAATAATCAGGGCACGGATACTTTTGGCACGGTCTTCCGCGCAAGAAATCCGAAAACGGGTATGCTTGACGGAGGCGAGATCCCTGTCGATTTCGCGAAAATAGCGGAGGGATACGGCGCAAAGGGTTATACGATCCGTACATCCGATGAGCTCAGGGCAGCGCTTGAAGACGCGAAAAAGCAGACCAAAACTGTCCTTTTCGATATAAAGGTTCTTCCTAAAACAATGACTCCGGGATTTGAATCCTGGTGGAGAGTAGGCGTTGCGGAGGTCTCAAAGAGCAAAACGGTTGCCGCCGCCTATGACGATATGCAAAAGCATATCAAAGAAACGTTTGATTATTGATCTTCTGAAAGGTAATAGAATTATGCTTGATAAAAATAAAGTTAAACTTGCCATTGCTCCTATCGGATGGACGAATGATGATATGCCGGATCTCGGCGCGGAAAACACATTTGAACAGTGCATAAGCGAAATGGCGCTTGCCGGGTTTAAAGGTACAGAGATCGGCAACAAATATCCGAAAGATCCGAAAGTCCTTAAAAAATATCTTGATATAAGAGGGCTTCAGGTCTGCAACGCGTGGTTTTCCTCTTATCTTACTTCAAAACCTTATGAAGAAACGATTGAGGCTTTCAAAAAGCACTGCGATATGCTCTGCGAACTCGGCGCCAAAGTAATCGGCGCGTCTGAACAGGGCAATTCAATCCAGGGCTGCCTCGATAAATCCATACTTGATGAAAAGCCCTGTTACACTGATGAGCAGTGGGAAATCGTAACTAAAGGCTTTAACGAAATGGGTGAGTACGCACGCTCAAAAGGTATGTATTTTACCGTCCATCATCATATGGGCACCGGCGTGCAGACTGTGGAAGAAATAGATAAACTTATGGATATGACTGATCCCGGTCTGGTTTATCTTCTCTTTGACAGCGGTCATCTTACCTTTGCGGGCATAGACCCCGTGCCGGTCCTCAAAAAATATATTGACCGTGTAAAACACGTCCATTTAAAGGACGTTCGTATGGACGTATATAATAACCAGGTCGTGCCGAATCATATGAGTTTTCTTGACGCGGTGCGTGCCGGCGTGTTCACCGTACCCGGTGACGGCGATGTTGATTTTAAGCCTATTTTTGACATCCTTGCCGATAATGATTATGAAGGCTGGGTAGTTGTTGAGGCGGAGCAGGATCCCGCAAAGGCAAACCCGTTTGAATATGCCGTTAAGGCAAGAAAGTATATTGCCGAAAATACAGGGCTTTAATATTTTTAATTAAAATGAAAGGGACTGTTTTAATTTAAAAGCAGTCCCTGTTTTTGTACCTTTGTTTACAATTATATTGTGTTTTGCTAAAATGATTTTGAAACCTGCGTTAAGGAGGCTTAGTATTGCATCGCGCAGTAGGCATTCTTTTTTTGTCTTATTGGTTCTGATCTTTTTGCTCGTCTTTTTTCTGATTGAGAAAGGCAGCTTGAACAAATTCCTTAACTGGCAGAATGATTTTTCCATAACCGTGTCTGCCACCGTTATAAAATTACACAGCAGTGTTGGACAGCGATTATATTATATAGATAAAAATTAAAACAGTTTAAATGCCCTAAACCAAAAAAATTTGGCTTAGGGCGTTTTTCATTCCGTTACGTTTGAAGCATATAGGGCAGATTTTCGGCGCACAGTTCTTCAAGGAATTTTACCGCGCTTTCGTCGGTTATCTCAATGCCCGTGAATGTTCTTGTGTCCGTGCCGTCGGGGCCGGCTTCGCCTTCAAATTCGGTGTTTTCGTCCGTAAATATCCATTTTCCGCCGTAGTGGGCTATCTCGCCGATACAGCAGTCGGATACCGGCATATTGTCCATATAAATATACACCTTGCAAGTAAATCCGTCCGATTCTTTCAACGGATACGTTGCAGTAGTGCCGTCTGAATAATCTTTAATGTGATTAATAAAATCAATAACGTTATCGCTTTCGGTGTAATAATCATCGCTCAGGGTGGAGCCGTTGGTAAATTCCACCGCCGTTGCCCTGCCTTTTTCGTATTCGTTGAGCGGGTATTTTTCCTCAAACTCGGGAATGGATGTGTACAGCATATTATTGTCCCACTCATAGTAGATGAGAAAATCATTTTCCGTGTCGTTTTTAACGGTGTAGATCTTTGATGATGCAAACAAATCAAAATTCCTGTAAACACACTCGTCTTTTTCAAATCTGCATAAACTTACCGGTAAGGCAGGCGTGTAGATTTTGTCATTATATTCTATCGTCCGTTCAGAGGGGAATACTGAATCGCTGATCTTCGGTCTTGAGCGCAGATGAACGGCAGTTATCATTATTACAGCGCCAATCAAAACCGCTGCGGCAGCGGCGGCAATGAGTATAGCTTTTTTCTTCGTTTTTATATTTTTCATAACTTTACCCATAACTCAATTTTGTTTTATGGTTTTATAATATCTTATATTTTATTCCAATGCAATAAATATCTTCGTTTATTTACCGTTATTTATAAGCATATTAACTATTGACTTTAGCACGCTAATACGATAAAATAATCATATCAAATATACGGAGGAAATCTTATGAAAAAGTTTAAAAAGTTTTTGGCGGTTCTTTTATCTGTCCTGTTTGTAGCAGGCTGCTTTGCCGCATGCTCTGATTCTTCATCAAATACTGACGCTTCCGCAAGCGACCTTCAGTACATAAAGGATAAGGGCACAATGGTTATAGGCATTACCGAATATGAGCCTATGAACTATCAGGATGAAAACGGCAACTGGACCGGTTTTGATACCGAATTCGCAGAAGCTGTTTGCGAAAAACTCGGCGTTGAGCCTCAGTTTATGGTTATCGACTGGGATAATAAGATAATGGAACTTGATTCCAAGGCTATCGACTGCTGCTGGAACGGCATGACTCTTACAGATGAGGTAATGTCCTCTATGAATTGTACGGCGCCGTATGTTAAAAATGAGCAGATCCTTGTTATGAAGAGCGATGTTGTAGGAAATTATCCGGACGTTGCCAGCCTGGGTGATGTTACCTTTGCGGCTGAGAGCGGCTCTGCCGGCGCGGCGGCAATTGAAACTGCCGGTTATATGGATAACTGCACAACGGTGACGGCTCAGTCAGACGCTCTTATGGAAGTTGAGAGCGGTTCCGTTCAGGCTTGCGTTATTGACAGCACCATGGCTAAGGCAATGACAGGCGCCGGCACAAGCTATGCAGATCTTGCAACAGGCATTACCCTCACATCAGAGGAATACGGTATCGGTTTCAGAAAAGACTCTGATGTAACCGAAGAAGTAAATAAGATCATAGAAGAAATGAAAGCGGACGGTTCCCTTCAGCAGCTTGCCGATAAGTATCAGCTTACGCTTGCTTAATGCGCTGCCGCAAAATGACCGTTATTTAAATATTGCCGGGAGGGCAGGGGGAAGATCCCTCTGCCCTCAGGTTTTGAAAGGTAAATTATTCTTATGGATATGGATTTGTTTCTTTCGGTAACGAAGGATCTGCTTGAGGGCTTCGGAATGACCGCAAAACTTTTTGCGCTGACCCTTGTGTTTGCGCTGCCGCTCGGTCTTATAGTAAGTTTCGGTTCAATGAGCAGATTCGTGCCGCTGAAATTCTTAACAAAGGCGTTTGTCTGGATAATAAGGGGCACGCCGCTAATGCTGCAATTAATCGTTGTGTATTACGGTCCCGGCCTTATTTTCGGCTGGGATCTGCTGGAGCGATTTAACGCTGTTTTAATAGCGTTTGTAATTAATTATGCCTGTTACTTTTCAGAGATATACAGAGGCGGAATAGAGGCTATACCGCGAGGTCAGTACGAAGCGGGACAGGTCCTTGGCATGACCAAATCGCAGATCTTTTTCAAGGTCGTTCTCTTCCAGGTAATAAAAAGAATAGTGCCGCCGATGAGCAACGAGATCATAACGCTTGTTAAAGACACTTCTCTCGCAAGAATAATTGCTGTTTATGAGATCATATGGATGGCACAAAATTATATCAAACTTGAAGGACTTATTTGGCCGCTGTTTTACACTGCAGTATTTTATCTTGCGTTTAACGGTATACTCACGCTTTTATTCAACTTTATTGAAAAGAAAATGGATTATTACAAAGGTTGATCAATATGTCTGTTCTTGAAATTAATAATATTAAAAAGAATTTCGGTAATAATGAAGTCCTTCGCGGCATATCCTTTTCTCTTGAAGAGGGAGAGGTGCTTTCGATAATCGGTTCTTCCGGCAGCGGCAAAACAACGCTTCTGCGCTGTATGAATTTCCTTGAAAGAGCGGATGACGGCACTATCGCCGTAGACGGAAACATTATTTTTGACGCGTCAAAAAAAGGCAAGCTCTCCGAAAAGGCTATAAGAAAAAACAGGCTCAATTTCGGGCTGGTGTTTCAGGATTTTAATCTTTTCCCGCAGTACAGCGTTATGGACAACCTGATTCTTGCGCCGAAACTGCTGGCAAAGGAATCATCGGATTACAAAAAGCATAAGGATAAGATAAACAAAGAGATAACTGAAAAGGCGGAATCGCTGCTTGAAAAGGTGGGCCTTTCAGATAAAAAAGACGCTTATCCGTGCGAGCTTTCCGGGGGGCAGAAACAGCGTGTTTCCATTGCAAGAGCGCTTTGCCTGTCGCCGCGCGTACTGTTTTTTGATGAACCGACTTCTGCGCTTGATCCTGAACTTACGGGAGAGATCTTAAAGGTCATTAAAAGCCTTGCGGCGGATAATATGACTATGGTCATCGTTACTCATGAAATGAAATTTGCACATGACGTTTCCGATAAAGTAATATTTATGGACGGCGGGGTCATCCTTGAACAGGGAACGCCGCAGCAGGTGTTCGACGCGCCTAAATATGAGCGAACGAGGGAATTCTTGCAGGGCTACGAAAAGTAACTGTTAAAGGAAGTGATCACTTGGCGGTAAAACTGAATCCTGACAGGGAAGTCGTAAAAACTGTTAAGGAAGGGCTTAAGCGTACAGGCGGATACTGCCCTTGCCGTATTCAGCGCACACAGGATTATAAGTGCGTTTGCCGTGAGTTCAGAGAGCAGATAGCAGATCCTGATTTTGAAGGTTTCTGCCATTGTATGCTCTATTATAAATCAAAGGATTGATACGAAAGGAGATCGTATTATGGCGGTACTCAATATTACAAGAAATAATTTCAAAACAGAAGTTATGCAGAGCGATAAGACCGTGCTTATCGATTTCTGGGCGGAATGGTGCGGCCCCTGCCGTATGATGAGCCCGATTATTGACGAGATTGCAGATGAGGTCAGTAATGTTAAAGTCTGCAAAGTAAATGTAGATGAAGCGTCTGATCTTGCTGAGATGTTCGGTATAGAAAGTATTCCGACCCTTATCGTTATCAAAAACGGGCATACTGTCAATAAAAGCATAGGCCTTATCAGCAAGGAACAGGTTCTTCGCCTGATAAACGCCTGAACAAAATAAATGAACTAAAGGTTGATGCCGGTATCATCATAGGTACGGAGTATTTGACGGTAATAAAAAACACGGTCCTGAATTGTTAAACACAACTCGGGACCGTGTTTTTATTCATTTTCTTTGTCTGTTGTATTTTCCGATTCTTCGCTTCTGCGCCTTTTGAAAAAGCTTTTTTTCGGCTTTTTTTCCGTTTCGACCGTTACAGGTATGGGATTCAGCGTTTTCCAGATGTGGATCCTGCCCGTGTCGTTAAATGCTTTTAAAGTCATTAGGGATATCGGAACGATAAACATTCCCAGAACGCCGAAAAGCTTAAGCCCGAAATAAAGACCGGCAAGCATTATAAGCGGATTGACCCCAAGAGAATCACCAACTATCTTCGGCTCGATATACTGTCTGATTACGCTTATTACAGCGTAAATAATAAGCAGCCCAATTGCCTGTGCTGTGTTGCCCATTATCAGTGAAACGATTGCCCACGGAATCAGTATTCCCCCGGAACCGGCAACCGGCAGAATATCAAAAATACAAATAGCAAGCGCAATCAGATAAAGATAACTGTTGTTCATGATCCCTGCAACGCTCATGATCGTGAACCCGATCGACAGCTCACAGAATGTTATAAACATAATCAGAACATATGCCCTTATCATTTTTAAGATCGTGTTTGAAAATACCTGCTTTATTTCTACAAGAAGATTCTTTTTGCCGTCCGGCAGCTGAAGCTGTATGAACCCGACCACCTTGTTATAATCTTTTGTAAATAAGATCCATGCTATTATGCCGATTACAACGCCTATAACGGCAGAGGGCACATTTCTTGCAACATTATATATTCCGCTGACTCCGCTTGTAATGGTGTTGCGTACGGTGTCTCCGCTCAGCCCGAGCGCGCTTATATCAAAATCTGTAGTCAGCGAGCTTATTACTTCCGTTATCTTTTGCGCGGCAGTGCTGTAAAGATTGTCCGGCAGGAAACTGATCGTTTTTAGGAGTATTTCCTGCAGGTCTGCAAGAAACTGCGGAAAATCCGCCAGCTGTCCAATAAGATAGGAAACAAATTCCCTCAGCTGACCGATAAGATTATAAATAATCAGTATTATCGGTACAAGAATGATCGCTATTGAAAGCAGCACGAGCACAACGGACCATATCCCGCGCCCTTTACCCTTTGATTTTTTTGTTAGCCACCGGAGCGGCTTCTGCAAAAGCATCGCAAAGAAAAACGAAAGCAAAAACGGAGCCACAGGCCAGAAAAGGTATTTAAAAAATACATAAATCAGACCGAGTATCGCCGCAATAAATAATAGGTTGATCAAAAAGGCTCGTTTCTTTTCTGTTTTTTCACTCATTAAAAATCCTCTTTTACAGATATGTTTGCAAAAATGTTTCCGATCTGCAGAAGGCAAACCGTTCTAATATATATTCTAAATCAATAATAATTCAATAATCAAGATTAATCAAGATTATTTTAAAAAATTTTAAAAAATGCTTGTATATTTCATTCATTAGTGATATTATATCTAAAGTGTGCTTCACGGCAATACAAATGTACGCGGGTGGTGGACAGATTTGGCCAAATATAAATATCTTCTTGTAAATCAGGATCTTCTGCCTGACATCTATTCAAAAGTTGTTTTTGCCAAATCGCTGCTTGCTTCCGGCGAAGCGGCAAATGCCACTCAGGCCGTAAAAATGGCCGGGATCTCGCGATCTGCATATTATAAATATAAAGACGGGATTTTTGAGTATAATCCGCAGAATGAGGGAGAAGTGCTTACGCTGGCGCTCAGGCTCAAAGATACGAAAGGCGTTCTTTCCGCAGTAACGGCGGAATTATACAGGCTTGGCGCGAATGTGCTTTCCATAAATCAGAATGTGCCGAAAAACGGCGTCGCGGATGTTTCTCTTGCGGTATATACCGCGGAAATGACTGATGATGTGGATTCGCTGATCGATTGCCTTAACGATATAAACGGCGTTCGTGCCGTTGATATAAACAGCTGATGCAGGAGGTTAAATATGAAAGTTGCAATAATGGGCTACGGCACTGTGGGCAGCGGCGTGGCGGAGGTTATAGACACGCATGAAGACGTTATAGCCAAACGCTCCGGCGGTATCGAACTTGAAATAGCAAAGATTCTTGATCTGCGTGATTTTCCGGGTGACGCGCACGAAGATGTGCTCACCAAGGATTTTAACGAGATATTAGATGATCCGGAGATCAAGGTCGTAGCCGAAACTATGGGCGGAATAAATCCGGCTTATGATTTTACAATGAAACTTCTTAAAGCCGGCAAATCCGTAGTTACGTCAAATAAAGAGCTTGTTGCCCAGAAAGGGCTTGAACTGCTTGAAACCGCTAAAGAAAGCGGCACAAATTATCTGTTTGAGGCAAGCGTCGGCGGCGGTATTCCCATTATCCGCCCGATGTCGCAGTGTCTTGCCGCAAACCATATAGAGGGCATTGCGGGCATTTTAAACGGCACAACGAATTTTATCTTAACCAAAATGATAGAGGATGATATGAGTTTCGGCGACGCCCTTAAGCTTGCCCAGAAGAACGGTTATGCGGAAAAAGATCCGACTGCGGATATTGAAGGGCACGACGCGTGCCGCAAAGTCTGTATCCTTGCGTCGCTCGCTTTCGGCAAACACGTTTATCCGTCGCAGGTGGAAACGGAAGGCATTTCGAATATAACGCTGGAGGATGTTTCTTATATTCATTCTGCAAACGGAGTTATAAAACTCCTTGGCCAGATCAAATATATTGATGAAAACAATATTGCCGCTTTCGTAAGTCCGGCCGTGGTTTATAACGGCAGCCAGCTTGCAAGCGTTCGCGATGTTTTCAACGCCATTCTTGTGCGCGGCGATGCTGTGGGGGACGTTTGCTTTTATGGCAGGGGAGCCGGTAAGCTTCCTACCGCATCGGCAGTCGTTGCCGATATGGTGGACTGCGCAAAGCATGTTGCCAGAAGAAAGATCTTCGGCTGGGGCCCCGGCGAAGAGGATTATGTTGTGGATTATAAAACGCAGCTGGAAATGCCTTTCTATGTAAGAGCAAAACTTTCCGAAAGTGAAGTTATGAGCATGTTTAATGATGTTAAATTCCTTTCAAGAACGGGTCAGCCTTCCGATGAGGTCGCATTTATAACAGATTCCATGACTCAGGCGAAACTTTATGAGATACTCGGCGATTCCAAGGTGCTCAATGTAATTAAAGTAACAAATTATTGATTCGGAGGATACGTTTTTTATGTCACTTATAGTTCAGAAATTCGGCGGTTCATCGGTTGCGAATGCCGAGCGCGTAATGAATGTTGCGCGTATCGTTACGGATACCTATAAAGCGGGCAATGATGTGGTAGTTGTTGTTTCCGCCCAGGGCGATACAACGGATGATCTTATCGAAAAGGCAATGGAGATCAATCCCAATGCCGCTAAAAGGGAAATGGATCAGTTGCTTGCCGCGGGCGAGCAGATTTCTATCTCGCTTCTTGCTATGGCAATAGAAAGCCTCGGCTTTCCTGTCATTTCGCTCCTCGGCTGGCAGGCGGGCTTTAATACAAATTCCGTTTACGGCGCGGCACGTATTAAAAATATCAAAACGAACCGCCTTCAGGCAGAAATCGCTAAGCACAATATTGTTGTTGTTGCGGGATTTCAGGGTATAAACAGGTATGATGATCTCACTACCCTCGGCCGCGGCGGCTCGGATACTTCCGCCGTTGCCATCGCCGCCGCGATGCACGCTGATAAATGCCAGATCTTCACGGATGTTGAGGGCGTTTATACGGCGGATCCGCGTAAGGTGGAAGGCGCCAGAAAACTTGACGAGATCACTTATGATGAAATGCTCGAACTTGCCACTCTCGGCGCGCAGGTGCTCAATAACCGCTCTGTTGAAATGGCAAAAAAATATTCTGTTGAACTTGAAGTTCTGTCATCATTAAACCCCGTTCCGGGAACTATTGTTAAGGAGAAAGTAAAAATGGAAAAAATGCTTATAAGAGGTGTAACGAAAGATACGGATGTTGCTTTGATCTCTGTTGTTGGTCTTGAGGACATTCCGGGCGTTGTGTTCAAGGTGTTCTCAAAACTTTCACAGAAGAATATAAATGTTGATATTATTCTCCAGTCCGTCGGCAGGGACGGTACAAAGGATCTGACTTTCACCGTTTCAAAGGCGAACGGCCCGGTTGCCATAGAGGCTCTGCGTGAAATGGATGCCGTGGGCGATAAGGAGATCAAATGCTCAACAGACGTTGCAAAGGTATCCATCGTCGGCGCCGGTATGGAATCACACCCCGGCACGGCTTCCAAGATGTTTGAGGCGCTTTATGCCCAGAATATCAATATTCAGATGATCTCAACCTCAGAGATCAAAATTTCTGTCATCATCGCCGCTGAGGACGCGGACAGAGCCGTTTCCGCCGTCCATAAGGCGTTTATCCCCAACGACTGATCACGGGAATATAGATCCATAAACGTATTTCATTGCGGCAGTTTGAACTGCCGCATTTTTTATAACGAAATTATCGTTGCGTATATCCGTCATTTAATTTATAATTTAAGAGGACTTATTTACTTGCAGTATCAATGGAGAGGCTATGATCAGAAATATGTTTGTTGCCACGGCAGTATATACTGTTCGTCTATTGCAGAGCTTATCTTTAAGGATATTGTCAAAAGACAGGGACTGGAGGGTGATTAATCCTCTGGTTGTTGCAGACGAAGATTCGCTTGAAGATGTACTCAAGGTCAAGGAGAAAAAAGCAATCAAAAACGGCAGATTCAAAAAACATTTTTTCTTGAAAATTGATACAGATAAGGAAGATATTATATGAATGGAAAACTTAGAAATATGGCGACTGTATACATAAAAAACGGCAACAAAATATTGCTGCTTGATCGAATCGGCTCAAGAGTTGTGAAGCGTTCTTGGTGCGGAGTAGGCGGTCACTTTGAAAAGGACGAGCTCAACAATGCAAAGGCGGCGGTTTTGCGTGAGATGAAAGAAGAAATAGGGCTTTACGAAAAAGATTTGGCTAATCTTGCTCTTCGCTATGTTGCTTTAAGACTTGTTGATGATGAACTGCGTATAAATTATTATTTTTTTGCAGATTTAACGAAAGACGCTGTAATGAAAAAGCATTGTAAAGAAGGAATTCTTGAATGGGTAGATGTAAATGAGCTTAACAGCAGGAAAATGCCGTATACGGCACAGCATGTTATCAAGCATTATCTTAAAACAGGTATCAACACGAATATTTTTTATTGTGTAACAGTTGATAATGAGAATGTGAATATAACACCACTCGGAATTTCGTGAATATAAGGAGAACTTTATGGAAGGTCAGATTACGGTTAAATATTTACAGAATTATATTAAATTAAAGGATTACAAGCCTGAAGCTGTAAGGGATTATTTTCTGAAACTTTCGGAAGAAGTGGGAGAACTTGCAGAAGCAATCAGAAAAGGTAATATTTTAAGTGATAAGTCAAACAGCATCAAAGGAACGATTGATGAAGAACTTTGGGATGTAATCTATTATGCTATTGCCATTGCCAATTGCTATAATATAGATTTGGAAAACGCAATAAAAATAAAGGAAGAAATCAATAATAAAAAATATAAATCAAACATTCTGCTTGAACTAAACCGCTGATTTTTTGCAGGTATTTGTATATGAATAAAGTATTTGTTTTTAATGAGGATGAACTGAATTACGATCGATACCGACCGGTATATCCTAAAGAAGTTTATGACGAGATATTTTCGTATGCAGTGCTCAATGAAAACAGTCAATTACTTGAAATAGGGGTAGGCACAGGGCAGGCAACAGAGCCGTTTTTAAATGCAGATTGTAAGGTGACCGCGGTAGAAATCGGCGATCGGTTAAGTGCGTTTGTCGGCAGAAAATACCGGGCTTACGGCAATTTTAAAGTTATAAACAGCGATTTTATGACCGCTTCGTTTAACCCGGATGAATATGATTTTATCTACAGCGCAACTGCGTTTCACTGGCTGCCGATGCCGGAAAAATATGCAAAAGTTACACATCTTTTGAAACCCGGCGGAAGTTTAGCATTGTTTTGGAATCATCCGTTTGTGAACAGAGAAAATGATAAGAGTAATGCAGCCAGTCAACAAGTGTACGATAAATATTGTCCGTCTAAAAAGAAACAAACGGAATTTTGTGAAAAGGATTGCAAAAAAATCCTCGCCGAGCTTAGAGAAGCCGGATTTGAAAATGTCAGAAGCAAACTGTTTTACCGAACCAGAGTCCTTGCGACGGAAGATTATATTCACCTTCTGAATACTTATTCAGATCATCGTTTGCTTTCTCCGGATAAAAAGATCCGTTTTGAAAACGATATGCGGCAAGCCATAAACACTATCGGCGGTAATATTAGAATCTACGATACGATTGACTTATACCTGGCACAAAAGAAGACATAAGCCATAAAACAATTTAATTTTCTGTTCTGTTTTCCATTGAATTGTCTTTATGAAGCTCATTTTTGATTTCAATTTGTTTACAACCGTGTTATTTTACTTTACTTGACATCCTATATATTATAATATATAATTAAATGATAAAAATATGGTAAAGGAGTATCATTTTATTATGGCAGCTAAAACCTTTAAGATGACCGCAGCAGGAAAGGCGGAACTTGAAAAAGAACTTGAGGCGCTCAAAACAGAGGGCCGTATCGATATAGCCGAAAAACTTAAGGTTGCCCGTTCCTACGGCGATCTTTCCGAAAACAGCGAATATGATGAAGCAAAATCCGAGCAGGCTAAGATCGAGGCAAGAATTAACGAGCTCGAATATCAGATCGATCACGCGGAGATCATAGATATTGAGGATGCGGACGCAGTTTCTATCGGCAAAAAGGTAACCGTCAAACGCCTGTCCGACGGCGCTGAATCCGTTTATGAGATCGTTGGATTTGCGCAGTCAGATCCGTCAAACGGCAAAATCTCTGACGAAAGCCCGGTGGGAAAAGCACTTATCGGTTCAAAGGCGGGAGAGACGGTAACGGTCGAGGCTCCTATCGGAAATATTGAATACGAAATACTGAATATTGAATAAGAGGTAGAATATATGGCTGGAAAGTTTGAGATCAGCAAAAATGCCGATAACACCTTTTCTTTCGTTTTTAAGGACGATAATAAGGTCTATGCCGGATCACCTGTCTTTCAGAAAGAGGACGAGTGCCGGCGCGGCGTTAAAGCGGTAAAGAAAAACAGCCGCATGAAAGTACAGAACACCCTGCAAAATGACGAGGAAAAAACAAATCCTAAATATCTTGTGGAACGGGACGGGGATAAGATCAAATATACGCTGTTTCTTCAGACGGGAACCGTTGCCTGCACGGGCAGCGCGGATTCTGAGGAAGAGGCGCTTAAAAATATAGAGTTCATAGGCAATAATGCAAACGCTGCCCCCATGGCTGTTGCTGAAGTCGTACTTTCGGAAAATGAACTCAGGCAGATCCGTGTGGACAAGCTTTGTGCTCTTCAGAACGCCGGTAAAGACCCGTTTGAGATCACAACAGCGAACCAGACGGATGAAAGCGCGGATATTAAAAATAATTATGATGCGCTTGAGGGCAAAGACGTTACTATCTGCGGCAGGATCATGACCTGGCGCGACATGGGCAAGGCGAATTTTATTGACGTGCAGGACAGGGAAGGTAAGATCCAGGTCTATGTGCGAATGAATGATATAGGCGAGGCGGAATACGCCGAGTTCAAGAAATGGGATATTGGGGATATCGTTGAAGTAAACGGATTCGTTTTCAAGACCCGCACTGGTGAGATCTCCGTTCACGCAAAAACCATAAGACTCCTCTCAAAATCCCTTCTTCCGCTTCCGGAGAAATTTCACGGCTTAACGGATACGGATACAAGATACAGAAAACGCTATCTTGATATGATCATGAACCCTGATGTTAAGGACACTTTCATCAAGCGTTCAAAGATAATAACTTCCATCAGAAATTATCTTGACAGCCACGGATTTATTGAGGTGGAAACGCCCATGCTCAATACGATCCCGGGCGGAGCTGCGGCAAGACCTTTTATAACGCACCACAATACGCTGAACCTGGATATGTATCTGCGTATAGCAACAGAATTATATCTGAAAAGGCTGATCGTCGGCGGTATGGAACGAGTTTATGAGATCGGCAGAAACTTCAGGAACGAGGGTATGGACGTCCGCCACAATCCTGAGTTTACCTGTATAGAACTCTATCAGGCATATACGGATTATCACGGAATGATGGATATTGCGGAGGCGCTTATCAGGCAGGCTGCGCAGGACGCCTGCGGCACTCTTCATATCACTTACTGCGGCACGGATATAGACCTTGAAACTCCGTTTGCGAGAATGACTATGATCGATGCTGTTAAAAAGTTCAGCGGCATAGATTTTGCCGAATTTATGTCCGATAACGAAAAGGCGGTCGCGATCGCAAAAGAAAAGGATATTGAAGTTCAGCCCGGCAAGGAAACATGGGGCGACGTTCTCAATTCCTTCTTTGAAGAGTTTGTGGAGAAAAATCTTGTTCAGCCCACATTCATTATGGATTACCCGGTCGAAATCAGCCCGCTTACAAAGAGAAAGCCGGATTGCCCCGCGCTTACGGAAAGATTTGAGTTGTTTATTATGGGCGGCGAGTACGGAAACGCATATTCCGAACTTAATGACCCGATAGATCAGATGAAACGCTTTGAGGCGCAGATGAAACTTCGTGAGGCGGGGGACGACGAGGCGAATATGATTGACCACGATTTCGTTACCGCCCTTGAGTACGGTATGCCTCCAACAGGCGGTCTGGGAATAGGTATAGACAGGCTTGTCATGCTGCTTACGGATTCCTACAGCATACGCGATGTCCTTTTATTCCCGACCATGAAACCGCTGGATAAATAATTACAATTTCAGTTGGAGAAAATTTTTTCGTTTTGTAAGGAAGCATAGATATGAAAAACACATTTACTTTATATAACAAAAGACCGATCATGATTTCAATAGCGGCTTTTGTTTTATCCATGTGTCTTTTCTTTGTCTTTTTCAGCCTTGCCTCCGGTTTGCCGGATATGGTGCCCACGCATTTTACAAATGGTGTTGGTATAGACGATTGGGGTGCTAAATCAGAACTTTATCCGATTCCGATCATATCTGCCGTGTTCGGTGTGATTACAATCCCGCTTGCGGTAGTATGTACAAAAAAAGGCGTTCCCGGCTTGTCCTACCTTGCCAGCGGTATTTCGATTTTTGTAACTGCGCTTATGGCACTTATTGCTGCAATGTTTTTAAAAGCAGCTGGTGTATAAATCTAAATTTTAAAGTAATCTAATTCCGCTGATTCGCGGTTAACAGGAGATGTGATTTTATGAGATCAGATTTAATCAAAAAAGGCCCCGGCAGGGCCTCTCACCGCTCTCTTTTAAGAGCGCTCGGTATTGATGAACTGGAAATGAAACGGCCTTTCGTTGCCGTTGTCAACTCAAAGAGCGATTATATTCCCGGCCACATGCACCTGGATAAGATCGCCGAGCAGGTAAAGGCAGGCATCAGAAATGCCGGCGGTGTTCCGTTTGAGTTTAACACGATCGGCGTTTGCGACGGTATCGCAATGAACCATAAGGGTATGAAATACAGCCTTTGCTCCCGTGAACTGATCGCCGATTCTATAGAGGTCATGCTTACCGCTCATCCGCTTGACGCAGTTGTTTTTATTCCAAACTGTGACAAGATCGTTCCCGGTATGCTGCTTGCCGCATGCCGCCTCAATCTGCCAAGTATCTTTATTTCAGGTGGCCCTATGCTCCCCGGCAAGAGCACGGAAACGGATACGGGCATCGGACTTTCTGAGATGTTTGAATATTCCGGCAAATATTTTGCCGGCAATATGAGCCTGGAGAATCTTGAAAGCTGTGCGTTTTCCGCATGCCCCACTTGCGGCTCATGCAGCGGCATGTATACGGCTAATTCAATGAATTGTCTTACAGAAACGATCGGTATGTCGCTTCCCGGGTCCGGTACGATACCGGCAGTTATGAGCGCACGTCTGCGTCTTGCCAAGGAGACCGGCGAAAGGGTTATGGAACTCCTTAAAGATGATATCAAGCCAAGCGATATCATTACTGAAAAGGCGATCGAAAACGCTATCCGCACGGATATGGCGATCGGCTGTTCAACAAATACCATTTTGCATTTAACGGCTATCGCGCACGCCGCAGGCCATGATATAAATCTTAAAGAGCTTGATGAATACGGCAGAAAAACTCCGCAGATCTGCAAGCTCAATCCGGCTTCTTCCGTATTTATTACAGATTTGAATGAAGTCGGCGGTATGCAGGCTGTTATGAAAGAACTAGCAAAGGGCGGTCTTATCAATACAGACGCTCTTACCGTTAGCGGCACCGTAGCAGACCGGATTGCAAAAGCGCCGGATGCGGACGGCAGTATCATACGCACGCTTGAAGATCCGTTCTCGGCGGACGGCGGTATCGCGGTTCTTTGGGGCAATCTGGCTGAGGAAGGTTCGGTCGTTAAGAAGGGCGCTGTACTTCCGGAAATGATGCAGCATAAAGGCCCTGCAAGATGCTTTGACAGCGAGGAAGAGGCTATTGATGCGATCAACGGAGAAAAGATAACTGCAGGTGATGTTGTTGTTATCAGATACGAAGGTCCTAAGGGCGGCCCCGGAATGCGCGAAATGCTTTCGCCGACTTCCGCTATTATCGGAATGGGTCTCGGAAGCTCCGTTGCTCTGCTGACAGACGGCAGATTCAGCGGCGCCACAAGAGGAGCGGCTATCGGTCATGTAAGCCCGGAAGCTGCCGCAGGCGGAAATATCGCGCTTGTTGAGGACGGCGATGAAATTGAGATCGATATCCCGGCAAGAGTGCTCAGAGTAAATGTTTCCGATGAAGAGCTTGCAAAGCGAAAAGCAAACTGGCATCCTCCCGTTCAGGAGCTTACAGGTTATATCAAGAGATACGCCCAGCATGTTACAAGCGGATCCAGGGGCGCGGTATTTGACGATTGACCTTTCTTCGGCTAATGCCGTATGTAGGTCAGATCAAACAGTATAAGGTAGGTACAGCCATGCGTGATGATGTAGCTATATCGGTTCAGAATGTAACCATGTCCTTCAACCTCAACAAGGAAAAGGTTGATAATCTAAAAGAGTATATGATAAAGCTTATTACCCGTAAGCTTGAATATAAAAAGTTTTATGCACTCCGCGATATAAGTTTTGATGTAAAGAAAGGCGAGCGGCTTGCTATTCTCGGATTTAACGGAGCGGGTAAAAGCACGCTTCTCAAAACGATAGTCGGCGTTTATAAACCGTCCTCCGGAAAGGTTGAAAAGCAGGGTGTAATTGCGCCCCTGCTGGAACTGGGCGCGGGTTTTGACCCGAATTATTCTGGCAAGGAAAATATATTCCTGTACGGCGCTATTCTGGGTTATTCACGGGATTATATTCAGTCAAAATATGATGAAATAGTGGAGTTTTCCGAACTCGGCAACTTTATTAATGTTCCGCTGAAAAACTATTCTTCCGGTATGCGCGCGCGCCTCGGGTTTTCCATCGCAACAGCGGTTGAGCCGGACGTGCTTATCCTGGATGAAGTGCTTTCCGTCGGCGACGCAAAGTTCCGTACAAAGAGTCTAAAAAAGGTTCAGTCTATGTTTGACAAGGGCGTGACCGTGCTTTTTGTTTCACACAGTATAGAGCAGGTCAAGGCTATTTGTGATACGGCTATTCTGCTTGATCACGGCAAGATCATTGCCAAGGGTGGCGTGGACGAAGTTTCGGATATTTATGACGAAATGACAAGCGGCGCCAGAGACAGCAAAGCAAAAGCTATGAAAGAGGAAAAAGAGATCCTTAAAAAGGTTATTTCAGATAAACCTGCGGCGGAAACCACGCAGCAGCCGGCTGAGGCCTCCGCAAAAGAGTGATCTTAACTTGTGAATGATGAAAGAAATAATCCATGAACTGAAAAAACTGAATTATACCAATCCGCCTGAAATTACCGAAACAGAGGATTGGCATTGTACGGTAGATGAAGTTAAATCATTTATAGAAAGAAAAGCGGATCTGTCCCTTGTTACAAATGAGCCGGCAGAATTTTCGCTCAGCAGCGAAACATTGCCAAACAACAGGTTTTATGCTGATGTTAATACGGCGCATTTAGAATGCTTTTTTAAGAAGGGCAGTATGGATTATTTAGTTGTTTTCTTTTCGGGCGCGCGTTCCCGCGCCGGCGGCAAATTGGCTGAGTATCCTACGTTTTCCAGCTGGTCATGGTATAAGGATGTGGATGTTTCAATATTGTGTATTGATGATCCGATGTATAAAACTTATCCGGAAATGGTGATAGGCTGGTATTACGGTACCGAAACGGAAGATTACAGATATGATACGGCTGTGCTGATCAAACGAATTGCTCATCTGCTTGGCGTGCCGAATAAGCATATTATTCTATATGGCCGCTCAGGCGGAGGAACGGCTGCAATAGCTGTTTCTGACCATATTAAGGGTTCCTGTGTGTGCTCGATCAATGCGCAGATAGATCTTCAAAAATATTCTTATTATGCAGAGCAGTTTGCAAAATTCCCTGAAATAGACATTTATACCTCAGAGGATTTTAAGAGAAGAAATGATTTTGCCGCAATCATCAAAAACAACCCGCAAAATACTTATTTGATTATTACAAATATTTTTTCGCAGTCTGACGCGGAAAGAAGTATTCCTTATTTCCGGAAGAATTTTGATATAGACATAAAATACGGCATTTCTTCCGATTCGAATCTTTTCTCCTGGGTCTATTCTGCCTGGGGTGTGGATCTTGCCCACAACTCCTTTGATTCTGTTTCGATTTTCAAGATCATTTTGGAAATAATCATTTCAATTTCAAACGGTGTCTCGGCTGAAGATGCCAATATTCTTGCCGAACCGGCAAACGATTATTGGTTTGAGCGTTATAATCATCTTATAAAACGCAGTCAGTATGAAAAGAAAATAGAAAAGCTTGAACGGTCACTGGATGAAAAGAATAAACTTATTGCAAAATATGAAAACCGTTTTTATGAAAAATGCATCAGATTGGTTAAAAAGGTATACAGGAAGATCAAATTAAAAATCAGGGGATGAATTGCTATCGTCAGATCTTGCTCTTTTTCATGAAACAATTTGCGAAAAAAGGCTTGAACTTCAAAGAAGTTCAAGCCTTTTTGTTAGCCTTCGTATTCGTCCTCGTTTTCCCAGTTGTGCCATATTGCCTGCACATCGTCGTCTTCTTCAAACATATCGATCATGCGGCTCATCTTCATCATATCCTCCTCGTTTTCAAGGCGTGTGTATGTTGCCGGAATGTATGCCGCTTCGCTGGAAACGATCTGGTATCCTTTTGCCTCAAGATCATCCCTTATTGCGCCAATATCGTTAGGTTCTGTACGGATCTCAAACACATCTGCGTCATCTGTTATAAAGTCCGTGGCGCCTGCGTCCAGCGCGTCAAGCATAAGTGCGTCTTCGTCAACATCTTCTTTTTCTATCAGGATAACGCCCTGCCTGCTGAACATAAACATAACGGATCCGGAAGTGCCCATGTTTCCGCCTGCTTTGTCAAAACAGTGCCTTACCTCCGCTGCGGTGCGGTTCCTGTTGTCCGTCAAAGCCTCAACAACAACGGCAACTCCGTTCGGGCCGTAACCCTCATATATGATCTCTTCATAATCCGCCCCGCCGTTATCGCCGGATGCTTTTTTAAGCATTCTTTCAATGTTGTCGTTCGGCACATTGTTTTGCTTGGCTTTTGCAATAACGTCTTTTAATTTTGTGTTTACATTCGGATCAGGACCTCCGTTTTTAACGGCAACGGCAAGCTCGCGACCTATTTTAGTAAATATTTTTGCTCTCGCGGCGTCATTTGCGCCTTTTTTTCTTTTGATCGTGCTCCATTTTGAATGGCCGCTCATTAAAACAACTCCTTACTATATCTTATTCTTTAAAAACCGCAATAATTTTACCATATAAGCGCTTTGCTTTCAAGAGTTATTTAAAATACTGCACGCCGTTTTCAAATACGGCTTCATTTGCAAAACGCGCATATATGCCGCTTCCTTTATCCGTTTCAAGTTTCAGTCCCATCGGCCTGAAACCGTATGGTATTTCAGCTTTAAAAGAGATCGTTTTGCCGCTCAGAAGGGCAAATTTATTGTAGTTTTCAAACTCGGCTTCCCTGATCTCTCCGTTCGGCCCTTCATATACCGCCGCAAAGTAGTTGAAAGTAAGTGGCGGCGCAAACCCGTAATTGATCAGCGCGAAAAACAGATCGTTTTCCAATGCGTACAGGTCTTTGACGGCAATATGATAACCAAGATGGTATCTTAAAATATCGAATAAAGAAAGTTCAATACTGTTTTGCGCACTGTCTTTAAACAATTCCGGATTGACCGTTATGCCAAGCTTAACGCAGTCGGAATAACTTAAAAATTCGTTTTTCCACTTTTCCATACTGTAAATTTTACCTTCGTCTTCGCGGTAGTTATGTTCAAGTGAAAAGGTCGTCAGTGAATAAGCCTGGATCTGTTTTATAACGTCTGTTCCGTTAAGATTATCGCAGTGTCCGTTACGCTTTTTGTCATCCATATAAGCCCTGCCCCACGGCATTTCACCGTCATTTACGGTAAATCGCGCTCTGTTGGTCACTTCGGCATATTTCTTTTTCTGCGTGCTTTTTGCAAACGCCCATTTATGTGCTGTGTCTCCCGTAATATAGTCGTCATGGATACCTACGGCCGTGCGGTATTCAAGAGGCACTTTTTTCAGCATGGAATAAGTTCTTACCTGATTGCATATTCCGTCCGGCGCAATGCGGCAAACATCTGATATAACGTCTTTAATATGCCGCCTTTTAAAGTTTTTATAAGAATGACCTTCTCCCCAGTATCCGATTATGCCGGTCTGAAGGCAGAAAAGCACATCGTTTATCAGTTTGTCATTCTCTTTGAACCATTTGCCGATCTGGAAAAGATGCGTTCTTGCGGTTTCATAGGGCACATCCGGTTGGCTTTCCGTTGAATAAGCAAACCTTAAAAGTATTCTGACCTTGCTTTTATCGAAAATTTCAAAGAAACTTTTGAGCTGTTTAAACGCAAGTTCGTCAAGCAGCTTAGCGGCGTAATCGCAAAGATATACATAAACCTGAAAAATAACGGGGGAGTCCGGTTCATACTTTTTTATCAGTCTTTCTGATCTTTCAAAAGGATCTTCGTTCCCACTCGGATATGCCCTTAAATTTTCACCGAGCGTAATGTACGTTTCGCCCCGAAGGCCCCTGTTGGGATTTTTTAGCAGAAATCCGGCGTTGTCAAAACTGACCTGCGGCATCAAAATGTCTTCCGCGCTGTTGTCAAATCCTGTGTATTCCATATTTATTTTCCTTTCTTTTTGGCTGTAATCCAGTTTAACATATCCGCCGTTTGAATTCAACAAAGCGCTTATTTCAGCTGAAATGAATATAACAGTGCGCCGTTTTCTTTAGATTTTTTTCGCTTTGATAGAATTTCTTGATTTTTCGGTTGAATTTCGATATATTTATATTATAAAAATTTATTAAAATAAATTATAGTTGGTCTTTATATACGGATTGATTGCGGGGTAAAAATCATGAAATTAAGTCAGATCAGTTTAAAAAAGATAATTGCAGATGTTAAACTGCACTGGAACGAACCGCCTGAAGGCAAATATATTACATATAAGGAATTCGCGGCTTATTCAATAGGCGGAATCGGCGTTAATACGATCAATTCACTTTTCGGCTATGTTGCGCTTAACGCAAACTGCCTTTTGCTTGGCTCGGCTTACGGTATCGCGCCTATGGACCTGGCTGTTATGCAGCTTATAATGAATATACTTAATCTTGTTAAAACGCCGTTTATCAGCATGCTCGTAGATAATACAGATACAAAATACGGTAAATTCCGTCCTTATCTGCTTTATACCGGTGTGCCCACGGCTGTTTTGCTCGTTCTTATGGCGTTTATACCGAATTCCGTAAACTATACTCTGAAATGTGTTCTCCTATGCGTAGTGTACGCCGCTTTGATGATCTTTCAGGCACTTTACGCTCTTGCGTTCACAAGTCTTGCGCAAGTGCTTACCCCGAACGGCGAGGAGCGAACCTCCCTTCTGTCAATCAGTCAGTTCGTTTACAGCCTCGGACCTTCAATCGTAAACATGCTTTTCCCGATTTTGGCGGCGCTTTTTACGGGAGGCATGACCGGCTTTACCGCTTACCGTGTGCTTTTTCCGGTTTTTTCCGTTTTTGGGATCGCTCTCGGATTATTAACATTTAAAGGCACTAAGGAAAAGATCGTCGTACCTAAAAATTATGTTCAGAAAGTAAAGTTTACTGACGGTATCTCAGAGATAAAAAGCAATAAATATTTCTGGCTGATGACCCTTTATAATATCGCAGGCTGCCTTAAATACGGTATAGGCAGCATACTGTCCTGGTATTGTGTATATGCGCTCAGAAACGAGCCTTTGCTGGGGGTTATGAACACCGTTATCGGAACGGCGTCCGTGCCCGGCATGCTGCTCGCGCCGCTGCTTGCAAAAAAGATCGGCAAAAGAGCGTCGCTGATAGGCTTTAACGTTTTGCGCGCGGTCTTTGCGGCGGCAATGATCTTCACCTCAGACAGCCCTGTGCTTTTCCTTGTTTTTCTTTATCTGGCAACGCTTGCAATAGGAGGGGACGGGGTTATTACCGGAGCCGTTACTGCGGATGTGTTCGATTATCAGCAGTGGAAAACAGGCAAGCGCCTGGAGGGCTTTATTACCCAGTTCAGCAGTATGCTCGTCACCGGTGCAAGTCTGCTTTTGAATCTTATCCTGCCGTGGTTTTATGAACAGTACGGCCTGGAAAATGATTATACGGTCCTGTATAATGAAGCCGTGCGCACACCGATCTTTAACGTGATGATCATAACAACGATTATCAGTTGCATACTGAGTGTTGTTCCAATGCTTTTTTATGATATGAGTGAGAAAAAGCAGGCACAGATGATAGAAGATCTTAAAGTCAGGGCTGAGAAAGAGGATTCCCAAGCTTCTCTGACTTCAGAAAAGAATTAACCGCACTTTGTTTGCGGAGTTTTCCGGGTGAGTATTATGATAAAAAAACAATTATTAACAGATTTTACTTTCCGCCTGAAAAATGAGCCGGAAAGCAACGAACGCAAGGTCAGGATCCCCCACACATGGAATGTTGAAAGCCCCAATGAGGAATACACAGGCAGAGCTGTTTATAAAACCGTATTTCCGGCAGAAAAAGCGTTTAAGACATATCTGCTTTTTGAAGCCGTTTATCATTCCTGTTCGGTTTATGTGAACGGGGCGTTTGCGGGAGCCCACAGCGGCAGCGGTTATACACCTTTCAGGCTTGACATTTCCTCTTTCGTTTGTGAGGGAGAAAACGCTCTTGCAGTTGAGTGTACAAACGAGTATACGGATGCTTCTCTGCCTCATAAAAAGGATTTTGACTGGGCCAACGACGGCGGTATCGTCAGAAACGTTCATCTTGTTCAGTACGGCGAAAACAATGTATTAAACTGCAAAATAGAGAGCGCTGTAACCGATATACTGGATTCCGAGCACGGAAACGCTAGGATCAGCTGCTGTTTTAGACTGCTCAAAAACGAGCCGCTTAACGCAGAGATATCAGTGACCGACGCGAATGATAACTGCATTTACAGTGCAGAAGCACAGCTGCACAACGGCGTATCCCTTACGCTTGATAACGTTAAGCTCTGGTCGCCTTCCCACCCTGAACTCTATACACTTTCGGTAAAATGCGCCGGTGATGTTCAGAATTTCACATTTGGTTTCCGAAAGATCGAAGCTTCAGGGAACAAGATTTTTCTTAACGGCAGAGAAACCAAGCTTATTGGCGTTGAGTGGATGCCCGGCAGCAATCCTGAATTTGGCATGGCTGAGCCTGAAAGCGAGCTCAGAAAAAATCTTGAAATGCTGAAAGATCTTAATTGTAATTTTACCCGTTTTCACTGGCAGCAGGCGGAATACGTTCTGGATTGGTGTGATAAAAACGGATTGATGGTGCAGGAGGAGATCCCGTATTGGGGTTCACCGAAGGCAGCCGGCGAAAAACAATTTGTAATTGCAAAATGTCAGGCAGATGATATGCTGGAATACCATTTCAATCACCCAAGCGTTGTTTGCTGGGGTGTGGGCAACGAGCTCGGCGGGCATAAAAAAAGCACGATCGAATATGTGAAGAAAATGAAAAAGTATTTCAATAACAGAGATTCGATGCGTCTTGTGAACTATGTGTCAAATACAATGGCTAATGATCCTTATATATTGAAATTAGAACAGGAGTTCGACGCCACTGCCGCGGGCGATATCTGTATGTGGAACGAATACCTTGGCACCTGGTACAGATGCAAAGAAAAAGATTATGAAGAATATATGCGAAAAGCAATGAAAAGGGCAAAAGGTAAGCCGTTTATGGTAACGGAATTCGGACTTTGTGAACCGGCACATAAAGGCGGAGATGAACGTAGGACGGAGATCTATAAAACCAAGATCGCCCTCTATGAAAAACTTGGGTTTAACGGCTGGGTCTTCTTCTGCCTTAATGATTACAGAACGCATGTCGGCGAGACCGGTACCGGAAAACTGCGCCAAAGAATCCACGGCTCAACAGATCTTTATGGCAATAAAAAACCTTCCTACAATTATGTAAAGCAAAGCAATGCTGAGCACCTCGGCTCAGATTAACGGCTTTTGCCTTCTGAACGGAATCATTTGATTTGGGGAGCAATGCGGGGAACAATGAACTCGGCAAGAGTTTGCACCGCTAAAACAAATCGTTACGGAGGCCTTTATAAAATTCCGTTTAACTTATCAAAAAACTAAAAAGCAAAATAAAAAGGCAGGTTAAAAACCTGCCTTTTTTGGTCGGAGTGACTTTGATTTCCACTTATTATCGAAACCTCCGCCGGAGGTTTCTCCCAAACATTTGCGCCGCTTTTGCGGCTGACTGTTCGGAAACTCGTTCGCAAGTTCAAGTCTTGCCAAATAAAAAAACGCAGAGTATCTGTTGATACTCTGCGTTTCTGGTCGGAGTGACAAGACTTGAACTTGCGACCCCCAGACCCCCAGTCTGGTGCGCTACCACCTGCGCTACACCCCGTGCTCAATTTGCGTTAATAATATAACATAAGATTTTAAATAAATCAATAAAAATATTTAAAAAACTAAAAAAATATGTTATATTCATATCAAATATAGCGTGTTGCGGAGAGTTTTATGAGATACTATAAACGAACAGTTGCAGATAAACTTAGGCTGCTGCTATTTCATAAGGATGAGCGAGTAACAGCCGGAGATGTTTACAGCAAAGTACGGGAGTATGATTTTTCGTCATATTATCCTGAGAAGAAGTACATAAAGGCAATCGATGTTCCGAAAGATAACGTTTATGACATCCGTTCTTTCGGTGCGGTCGTAGGGGAAGAGGATTTTGACTGCGCTCCTGCGATTAATGCAGCTTTTGAGGCGGCGTCAAAAACCGGCGGAACGGTACTTGTAGACGGCGGAAAATATGTGTCAAAAGCCATTTATCCAAAAAGCGGCACAACGCTGTTTATTGCCAAAGATTCGTCGATATGCGCAGATAAGAGCGGATCAGGATACCCGGAAAAATCATTGATCTACGGGGAAGACTTGGAGAATATTACCATAACCGGCGGCGGAAAGCTGAACGGACAGGGCAATTTTTTCGGCAGAGAACCTATATTCAAAGAGAATATGACAGCGCCCAGGGAATATGTAGATGTTGTGCAAATGCGCTCCGATTACCGAAAACAGCTGCGGTTTGCTCATGAATCCAAGTATGGCAGTGTGATCGTGCTCAAAAACTGCAGAAATGTAACGGCAAGGAATTTTATTATAGAAAACAGCGCTTACTGGACTTTCCGTCTTGATAAGTGCAGCGGAGTAGTAATAAGAGATTTTATGATTCATAATAACCGGAATGTTGCGAATGCGGACGGTATTGACATGGTCGGCACGAGTGATGTTGTTATAGATAACTGCTTCATTTCAACTGCCGATGACGGCATCGTCATTAAAAATGCCGTGTGGGAGGGCTGTGACTCGCCTATGCGGAATATTAATATAAAAAACTGCGAGATCATTTCGCGTACCAATTCCATTAAAGTTGGTACGGAGACAACGCATGATATCAGCAATATAAATATTGAAAACTGCCGCCTTTTTATGACGGATCTTTATCCGGGCACAGTCAGTGCTATAGCTTTAGAGGCGGTGGACGGTGCAAGGCTTTATAATGTACATATCAAAAATATTATAGCCGAACGCTGTTCATGCCCTCTTTTCATCCGCTTGGGCAACAGAAACCGGGCAGCAAAAGTAAATGCGCAGAGTGCCCGCGCGGTAGAGTTCGGACAGAAGGCGGTTAAAGGCGGTTCAGCAGATAAGAAGAAATATGATTTTAAGAGTGAAATATCCGATATAACTGTTGGCGATCTAACTGCGAAAGAGGCGGAGATCCCTATAATGATATGCGGATTCCGCCAAAAAGGAAAAACAAAGCGTGTTAAAAATGTTTTGCTGAAAAATATAGATATCAGCATGACAAAGCGCCCTTTTATAATCGATAAGCGCCTTTTTATTCCCGAATATGCCGCCGAATATCCTGAGGCAAACCGGTTCAGAAATCTGCCTTCTTACGGGCTGTTTATCCGCCATGCTCAAAATGTTAAGATAGATAATTTTATTTGCCGTTATCCCGTGCAGGGTAAAAAAGAACGGTATATTAAAGATCTGAAAGGATAAGATCAAGCGGCAGCCTGTTGCCATAGTTTTTATCAATAGTTCCCCATTCAGTTTAAGTATTTGATTTTTATCTTCATTCATTATAAAATAAAATTAAGAATGATTTGAACGGGGTGATACGTATGTCCGATATGATTTACAGAAGTCTCCCGCACGGTGGAGATAAGATCAGTATTATCGGTCTCGGAATGGGTTCTGTTCATGAGAGCAGTGAAGAGGAGATAGAAAATACCGTATCTTTTGCAATTGAAAAGGGCGTGAATTATTTTGATATGGTGGCCTCAGAGGCAAAGCCATATGCGCCTTACGCGCGCGCCTTCCACGGCCGAAGGGAGAAAATATATACTCAGATGCATTTCGGTGCGCTGTATGAGGGCGGCATGTACGGCTGGACCAGAGATATCAAAAAAATAAAAAAGAGTTTTGAATCCCAGCTCAGACTTCTCGGTACGGATTACACGGACATGGGATTCGTTCACTGTATTGATGAAAAAGACGATCTTGACGATGTTATGCGCCACAACGGTATCTGGGATTATATGCGCGCTCTGAAAGATGCCGGCGTTATCCGTCATCTCGGCCTTTCTTCCCATGATCCGGATATCATTCGCCGCTTCCTTGACACAGGCCTTGTAGATTGGTCATGTTCAGCATAAATCCCGCTTATGACTATTCAACCGGAACATACGGAATCGGCACTGCCGATGAGCGCGGAAAGCTATACCGTGACTGTGAGAGCGCAGGCGTGGGCATATCGGTCATGAAGCCGTTTGGCGGAGGCCAGCTTTTAAATGCCGCAACCTCGCCCTTCAGGCAGGCGCTTACAAAAACGCAGTGTATCCAGTACGCTTTGGACAGACCCGGCGTTTTAACCGTTCTTCCGGGTATCAGGAATAAAAAGGATCTTACTGAGATACTTTCCTATCTTGATTCCGCGCCGGAGGAACGTGATTACTCCGTGATAAGCAGATTCGCGCCGCAGAACGCCGTCGGTAACTGCGTTTACTGCAACCATTGCCAGCCCTGCCCGATGGGAATAAATATAGGTCTGATAAATAAGTATTATGATCTTGCCCTTGCGGGTGATGAACTTGCAAAAAGCCATTATCAGAAATTATCCGTAAAGGCAGACGCCTGCGTTCAGTGCGGTCACTGTGAAAGCCGCTGTCCGTTCAGCGTTGCCCAGGAAAGCAGGATGAAAGAAATAAACCGGTATTTTTCATCCCTGTAATATATTTTATAGTTTGAGATTTGGTGAGGATCCGTAATACGGATCTTAGATTTAACATATCAGGAGAGATTGAAACAGAAAGGTGATCCGTATGAAAAAAACTACAAAAAACATGACTTTGTCGGCAATGTTTCTTGCTCTCGGTCTTGTTCTCCCTTTTTTAACAGGGCAGATACCTCAGATAGGCAGTATGCTCCTTCCTATGCATATTCCCGTCATGCTTTGCGGTCTGATATGCGGCTGGCAGTACGGAGCCGTAGTGGGATTTATTGTGCCGCTGCTGCGTTCGGTGCTTTTTGGTGCGCCGGTAATGTTTCCCGCAGCCACGGCAATGGCGTTTGAACTTATGACATACGGCCTTGTTGCCGGGCTGATGTACGGCCTTTCACGCTGGCAGTGCATCGTTGCCCTGTACAGAAGCCTCATTGTCGCAATGCTTGCAGGCAGAGCTGTGTGGGGCGTCGTTCAGGTCATCCAGCTTGGTTTTTCCGGAAGCGGATTTACATGGTCCGCTTTTATGTCAGACGCATTCTTAAATGCAATTCCGGGAATAATCGTTCAGCTTATTCTAATCCCTGCCATAATGGCGGCACTCAACCGGACCGGGCTTGTGCCTTACAAAAAACAGAATAAAAAAGCAGATGAAGTTGAAAACGGCATATGAATAGTTTAACGGCAGAAAAGGAAATAGCGGAGAAAATAATTTCTTCACACGGGTCTGAGCGGCCTTTTATTCTTGCAATAGACGGCAGATGCGCTGCCGGAAAAACCACTTTTGCGCTTAGTCTGTCGCGTCTTTCGGGCGCTGCGGTAGTGCATATGGATGATTTCTTTTTACAGCCGTTTCAGCGCACGCAAAAACGTCTTGAGACTCCGGGTGAAAATGTCGACTGGGAAAGATTTAAAAACGAGGTCCTTTTACCGCTTAATAGGGGAGAGACCGCGCGATTCTGCCCCTTTGACTGTCACTCGCTCGGATTTAAAGACGAGATTTCAGTAAGCCCCGAAAACGGTGTTATCGTGGAAGGCACCTACAGCATGAACAGGGAACTCCAAAAGTTTTATTCAATGCGCGTTTTTATGAGCGTATCTCCTGAAATCCAGATCAAAAGGCTGATCAAGAGAAACGGAGAAAGCGGTGCGGAAATTTTCAGGAAAAAGTGGATTCCGCTTGAAGAAAAATATTTTTCCGCTTACGGTTTGCGTGAACAATGCGATTATGTGGTAATAACCGATGAGCAAGATTAACAATAAAACTCCGGAAAGCTTCGTAAAAGAAGCTTTCCGGAGTTTTTGATTTGCTGTCATGCCGCCTTATTTCCAAAGATTTTTATAAATCCTTACAATATCTTTTCTTGTTACTTTCTTAATTGTGTTTGCAGGCGATCCGGAATCGATTGCGTCGTCCGTCATCTTGTCTATCGCCTCAAAAAATTTGCCTCGGCCTATTCCGTACTCCTCAAGGCTCGGTATCTCGCAGGTGCGGCAAAGTTCCGAACAGGCGTTTAGGAACGCCTCTGCGGCTGTTCGGTCATCGTCTGCATGGTGTGAAACCTTGATGGCTCTGGCAAGATCGGCAAATCTGGAATAAGCGCCGTCTATTGCAAATTTAAAGCATTCTTCTATCAGCATTGCGTTCGATATCCCGTGAGGAACGTGGAAAAGCGCGCCTATCGGGCGGCTCATTCCGTGAATTATAGTAACAGACGCATTGTTGAAGGCAACGCCTGCTTCAAGAGCTGCAAGACTCATTTCTTCACGCGCTCTGATGTTTTTCGGTTCGGCATAGCAGACGGGCAGGTTTTTAAATATCCTTTTTACGGCGCTGACTGCAAGATCGTCCGTCAGCGGCTGTGCTTTTCTTGAAGTATATGCCTCTGCGGCGTGGCACAGGGCGTCCAGCCCCGTTGCTGCCGTTATTGACGGGGGCGCCGTCATTGTGAATTTCGGGTCGTCAATCGCAAGGTCCGGCATAAGAACAGGCCCCTTCAAAAGCATTTTTATATCCCGCTTTGTATTTGTTATTATGGTAAACTGAGTAGCCTCGGATCCCGTTCCGCTTGTAGTGGGAATTGCAACCATTGGCGGCGTCGGAACGGAAATGATCTTTCCGTAATAGTCGTCTATCTCTCCGCCGTTTGTGGCAACAGCGCCGATCGCCTTCATTGCGTCAATGGGAGATCCGCCGCCCAACGCTATCAGAAAATCACACTTTTCGTCTCGGTATTGTTTTATGCCCATATCAATAATAATGTCCGTGGGTTCTGAATTTACGCCGTCAAAAACGGAAAACTCAATTCCAAGTTCGCTTAAAATATCTTCCACCGGTCTGACATTTCCCGAGCGCACCATGAATCTGTCCGTCACAATAAGCGCTTTTTTGCCGAGATCGGCGATCAGCTGCTTTGAGTCTGTCAGCGCGTTCTCGCCGTACACGATTTTGCCCGGCATAATAAATTGATTACCCATTATCACACTTCCTCTTTTACCGCAAAGTTTTAAGTATCGTAAAAACATATATATTTTAATCTAAAATATATAAATGTCAAGCATGATATAAAAAAATCCGCTGCCGATAAAGGCAGCGGATGAATATACGATCATTTTGTCCTCGGATCAGCTTATAACAGACCGTCCCAGGTGTCAACCTCTTTCGCTTTCTTCTCTTCTTCGTCAAACCAGTGCTGAGTCACGGATTTGCTTTCGGTAAAGAATCTGTATGCGTCTTTACCAAGGCAGTGAAGATCGCCGAAGAAGCTCTGCTTGTGGCCGCTGAACGGAACAAATCCCACCGGAACCGGAATTCCTACGTTTATTCCGACCTGACCGCCGTCCGTATATCTTGCAAACTGTCTTGCATAGTAACCGCTCTGTGTATAGATGACAGAGCCGTTTGCGTACGGGCTTGCGTTCATGATGGCAAGGCCTTCGTCAAAATCCTTGCATCTCTTTATGCAAAGAACCGGCCCGAAAATCTCATCTCTGCCTATCGTCATGTCTTCGGTAACATGGTCAAATACAGTGGCTCCTATGAAGTAACCGTTTTCATAGCCTTCAGGTACTTTTGGATTGCGTCCGTCAACAACAAGCTCGGCGCCTTCGTCAATTCCTTTCTGAATATCGGCCAGCACTTCTTTGTAATGCTTTTCATAAGTTATCGGGCCAAGACGCGTATTTTTGTCCCACGCCGGTCCGCAGTTTACTGATTTGATCTGATTCTTCAGTTCCGCAACAAATTTATCTGCGATCGATTCCTCAACAACACAGCATGAAAGCGCCATGCATCTCTGGCCGGCACATCCGAAAGCGGAGTTGATAACGCCGGCAACGGTTCTTTCAAGCGCGCAGTCCTCCATAACAAGCGCATGATTCTTAGCCTGGCAGAGCGCCTGGCATCTTTTGCCGGCAGCCGCTGCTTTCTGGTAGATCTTAAGTCCTACCGGCGTTGAACCCACAAATGTGATACCTTTAACATCAGGGTGGTCAAGTATAGTGTCTATCTCATTTCTTGAGCAGGTTACTATATTTATAACGCCGTCCGGGATACCGGCTTCCTTATAAAGCGCGCCGATTCTCATCGCCGTTCTGGGAGTGAGTGAAGCGGCTTTAAGTACCATGGTGTTTCCGCATGCAACACATACGGGGGTCATCCAGCCAAACGGGATCATAGCAGGGAAATTTACCGGAACTATACCTGCAAAAACGCCCAGCGGCTCACGGTATTTTACCGTGTCAAACCCTGTTGACGCGTCCATAAGGCTTTCTCCCATCATAAGAGAGGGCGCCTGCGTGGCAAGCTCCGTTCCCTCCTGGGCCTTGCCGACGTCGCCGGCCGCTTCGCCCCACGCCTTGCCGTTTTCTTCGCATACAAGCATAGTGAGCTCATCCATATGTTCTATCAGCAGCTCGCGAACCTTGTAGAGGATCTGTGCTCTTTTTCTTGCCGGTGTGTTTCTCCATGCGGGATATGCCGCTTTTGCCGCCTCTATTGCCTCAAGGACTTCTTCGTTGGTGCAGCAGGGTGCCTGACCTGTAACTTCGCCGGTGGAAGGGTTGTGAAGGTCATACCACTTGTCTGTTTTGGACTCCTTAAACTCGCCGTTTACGAAATATTTAAGCTTTTCCATATTTTTACCTCTCAAAATTTATTTCAATCTTTATTTTAACATCAGGAAAATTATAATTCAATTCGTAATGTGTTATAAAGATAGCGTCTGTTAATTGTGCAATTTAACATAAAATCTGCCTGCGCGTATGATGTAACGGGGTGTTTTTTTTGCATTTACATAAATCAAAACAGTTTCGTACCGTTGCAATAGCCGGGCAGTGTGCGGCGGCTCAGCTCAACCTGTTCGAGGAACTTACCGGCTCGTTTATATGCGAGTATCCTCAGATTCCGCTCAAAGGATTTTTTTATTACAAATATAATGAGTATTCGCTTACCTGTCTCCCGCCGGACTGCTCTGCCGGGCGGGCTGCTGATTTTGACTGCGTGATTTATATTATAAATCCATACCGTCTTGAAAATGAGCTTGTGAATGCGCTTCGGTTTTCAAGGCAGGCAAAAAGGATCGTAATGCTTATGTGCAGGGGGAAGAAAGGCAAAAAAATAAAACCGCCGGTAAACGTTAAGCTGTTGTCAGGCGTGCTTGGTGCGGAGATCGTGTTTGAGACCTGCAGCAGTTCAAGGGGAGTAAATAAGCTGCTGGAGGCCGTGAAAAAATCATTCAAATAAAAAGAAGCCCTCGCCCGTTTTATTCAGGCAAAGGCTCTTGGGTCGAGCTCCTGCAAGATATCATTACAGTTACTCTGCTGCATCACGCCGTCACCGCAACTCTCGGGCGCATGGCCTGCAACGGGGCCAGCAATAATTACTGCACTTTCAATATACCACTTTTTTGTGAATATTGCAATAATATTTGTCTTGATTTCGTAAAAAGTTTTTACAGATTATGATTTTGTCAAAAATCAAGCTTTGCCGCCGTCATCATAATACATGATTTTTATTATTGTTCTTATTGAAAAGGCGCACGCCTTGTGATAAAATAAAGGAAAATAAAGGCGGTGATTTTTTGGCGAATCTTAAAAGAGGACTGATCGTATCTTGCCAGGCTGTAAAAGGAGAGCCGCTATACGGCCTTCATATGATGGGGCATTTCGCCCGTGCGGCAGTGCTGGGAGGAGCGGTCGGTATCAGGGCAAATTATGTTTCTGATATTGAGGAGATAAAACAGCAGGTCAGCGTTCCGGTCATCGGGATAATCAAGGCAGAGTATGACGGAAGCGATGTTTATATCACGCCTACCCTAAAAGAGGTAAAGGCGCTTATAGGCACCGGGTGTGAAGTCATTGCGCTTGACGCAACCAAAAGAGAACGGCCGAACGGTGAAAAGCTGGCGGATCTCGTAAAGTACATACGCGAAAATGCACCGGATGTTGAGATCATGGCTGACTGTTCTGATTTTGAAGAGGCAAAAACGGCGGACGAAATGGGTTTTGACTATATAGGAACCACTATGAGGAGCTACACTCCTTATACTGCCGGTGCTTCCATTCCGGATTATGATCTGCTCAGGAAAATGACGTCCGAGCTTTCTGCGAAAATCATAGCCGAGGGCGGTATATGGGAAACCTCTCAGCTTCAGAAAGTGCTTGACTGTAATCCTTACGCGGTCGTTATAGGCAGCGCTGTTACAAGGCCTATGGATATTACAAAGCGCTTTGCAGGCGTCTTTGAAAAAAATAATTTTTATAATAAACAGGAGAAGTAAAAAATGCAGGATTTAAAAAAATTTAAGGGCTTGTTTTCCGCCCTGCTCACCCCGTTCAATAAGAACGGCAGTATCAAATTTGATTCTATTAAGGACCTTGTTGAATTCAATATCAAAAACGGTATAGACGGTTTTTATGTAGGCGGAAGCACCGGCGAGGGCCTTTTGCTCACAAATGAGGAAAGAGAAGCGGTGTTCAAATGCGTAAAAGAGGCAGCAGGGGACAGAGTTACTCTTATAGCCCATGTCGGCACGATCTCAACCGATTCCGCTATTGAGATGGCTAAGTGCGCAGAGGATCTTGGATATGACGCCATCTCCGCGGTAGCTCCGTTTTATTACGGTTTCCCGCTGGACGCTATTCTCGGTTATTATCAGGATATTGCAAACAGCACCTCGCTTCCCATGATCATTTACAATTTCCCGAATTCCAGCGGATTTTCACTTACAAAAGAAATAGCGAACAACCTATTCAAAAACGAAAAATTCATAGGTATCAAGCATACTTCAAGCGATATGTTCGCTCTTCAGAAATTTAAACAGCTTGACAGGGAGATAGTCGTTTATAACGGCTTTGACGAGACGCTGCTTGCCGGGCTTGCCATGGGCGCGGACGGCGCTATCGGCAGCACCTATAACTTTATGGGCAAAAAATTTAAAAAGATTATGACCGATTTTCAAAACGGAAATCTCCGTGAGGCTCAGAAGGGTCAGAATGAGGCGGATGAGATCATTACGGAAATGATCAAATACGGTGTGTTCCAGTCTGAAAAAGCAATTCTTACCGAACTCGGCGTTGATATGGGCGAATGCAGAAGACCGTTCCTGCCCATAAGCGATGAATGCCGCGCTTCCATGAAGAAGATAGCGGAAAAGATTGCTGAAGAATGAGAGCAGATCAAATAAATATCAGGGATCCGTTTGTGCTTTGCGAAAACGGCAAATATTATATGTACGGCACACGCGCCGCTGATTTCGGTAAAAAAACAGGCGGGTTTGATGTTTATGTTTCACAGAATCTAAAGGAGTGGAGCAGTCCGGCAGTATGCTTTGATTCTCCGCGATTCGGGCTAAACAGGGAAGTGAACTGGGCGCCTGAGGTGCATAGATTCAACGGAAAGTATTATATGTTTGCCTCTTTTACCCGTGAAAACGGGCTTCGCGGTACATATGCACTTGCGGCGCAAAGCCCGCTGGGTCCGTTTTATCCCCATTCGGAAGGGGCACTCACTCCCGAAGGCTGGGAATGCATAGACGGCACTTTTTATTGTGAGAACGGCGATCCCTATCTTGTTTTCTGTCACGAGCATACTCAGGCAGTGGACGGAGAGATTTGTTATATGCCGCTTTCTGCTGACCTTAAAGAAAGCGCAAGGGAAGCAAAACTGATATTCACTGCGTCTTCACCCGAATGGGCGGATAAAAAGGCTCCGGGAGAGCATTATGTTACAGACGGTCCGTTTATGTACCGCACAAAAAGCGGTGCGTTGCTTATGATCTGGTCCACTTTTATAGATCATAAATACGCGCAGTGTGTGGCAAGATCGGAAAACGGCAGCATTAAGGGCAGATTTGCGCATCTGCCGCCGCTTATTACGGATGACGGCGGTCACGGCATGATTTTTAAGGCAGGCGAAGAACTGCTCTTAACTTTTCATTCTCCGAACCAAACGGGTCTTGAACGCCCCCGGTTCATACAACTGACGGACTGCGGTGATTCGCTGCGTCTGGTACGCTGAACACAAATGCAGTCAGTATAAACCATAATAAAAACGCTTTTGAGAATTCAAATCTCAAAAGCGTTTTTTCTGTGTTTTGTTAATTGATATTACAGATTATGGATATGTTTTTCCTCTTAGCTGAAAGTATAGTAAAACATATTTGCTATATTTTCCGGCTGTGCCGCAAATTTGATCCTGTAGGCAATCCGCTCGCGGTCTGTATGAGATGACTTTACGTTATTTACGCATTTTACCGATATGCTCTGCGGGTCTATACGGCAGTCTTTCTCAAGACGGATCACCCGCTGCTCGCCCGGGATAAGGTCAAACGAGTTGTCGGAAAGGGGAGCGCTTTCTCCCCTGATGTCTATGAAAACAGATCTTGCGTAGGTATTGCTTTCAAGAGTCATCTTGTTGCCGGTAACATACATCTTTATCTTTGCGCGTTTAAGATCCAGTGTTCTTTCGGGGGCAAAAACGCAGGTCGTATCAAAAATATTTACTCCGTCTTTATAAAGCTCCGCTTTTAAAAAGCATTTTCTTTTGTCAAATCCGTCTGTGGCGATCACAGCGGCTTTCTTCGGTTCGCCTGCTTTTGAATAAACATTTTCTACTGTTTCGGAAAGCGTTTTTCCGTCAAAATCCATGATTCTTGCTTTTACCGTGTAATTTCCGCTTTCCAGAGTGTCATTAAGCAGGTGGATCTCTGCTTTTTTATGCCTTTCGTTTACAGACAGCGCTACCGGACTGAAAAATCGTTTTGCGTCGTACATCAGCGGTTTCCATTTCCCGAAATAGTCGACGGAAGACCAGCTCGGAGCTCCCCAGCAGTCGTTTAGCTGCCACCAAAGGGAACCGTTGCACCTGCCCTTGTTACGGCGGAAATGCTGGGCGGCGTTTCCGACGCATTGGCTCTGAATCAGCCCGGTAAGGTAGATCAGGTCGTCAAATCTGTCCGGTTCGTTATATCTTTCAAGCAGATAATATTTCATTTTTGCGTTGCCGCTCAGGCATTTCTGATGATGCAGCATGGTCTTTGAAAACAGATTCATCTCGCTCCGGTCGGCAAACTGCGCAATGCAGTCTATAGACGGAAGAGATTCCATTCCGTATTCGCTCATGAATCGTGTGTATCTTTTTGTGTAATATTTAAGATTCTTGCCGCCGTGCCAAACGTGCCACATATGCGTGTCGCCGCATTTGTCCGCCGTAATGTTTTTTCTGAATCCGTCGCCTATAGGCGAGGTCTCGATATACGGCGTTTTCCTGTCGTACTTTCTGATTTCAGACGGCAGAATATCATAAAAGAATTTACGGTACCATTTCACGATCTCGGATTGCTCCGGCAGATAGGTGAACATGAATTCTATTTCGTTGTTTCCGCACCATAACGCAAGGGAGGCATGGTGCATTACACGCTTTACGTTGTATTTTATCTCGTTTAAAACATTGTTTAAATATTCCTCTTCATAAAACGGATACATCAGGCACGCAAACATAAAATCCTGCCAAACAAGAATACCGTTTTCGTCGCAAAGGTCATAAAGATGATCGCTTCCGTAGTATCCGCCGCCCCATATCCTTATCATGTTGAAGTTTGCGGCAACACAGTCGTCAATCATTTTCCGTTCCGCACGCTCATCTATCCTGTCTGCCATTGCGTCAGGCGGTATCACGTTTGCCCCCTTTGCAAATATAGGCACGCCGTTAAGAATAAAGCGGAAATTGTGCCCGTATTTATCAGCGCCGCGGTCAAGCTTCAGCGTGCGCAGGCCTATGCGCTTTTCGGTGTTATCGATCTTGATTGTGTAAAGCGGCTGCTTGTCTTTTCCGGAAAGTTCCTTAGTCCACCACAGCTGCGGATGCTTGACCGTGATTTCTGCTTTGCCGTTTTTTATTTCAAAAATGGTCTTTTCGCCGCCGGGAGCGGTGAATACGCCAGTTTTGTCCGTCTTGATATCGGTCTCTATCTCAAGTGTGACCGTGCCGTTTTCATGTTTCTGAAAAACAGTAAAATCGCGTGCTTCATCATCATAGGCAAGTATCTGCGTTTTTCCTAAAATGCCTGAAACAGGGAGATTGATTCCCCAGTCCCATCCAAAGTGGCAGGCCGGTTTTCTGATGTAGGGCGCGCCGTCTGTGCCGTTGTTGTTTTTCGGCAGCGGTTTTTCTTTTTGTCTCTTTATAATATATTCAACAGGGGAGTCAAAATGGATCTTTATCTCGTTTTCCCCTTCTTTTAAAACGCTCTTGATGTCTTTTTCAAATCTAACGTACGCATTTTCCGATTTGCCGATCAGCTTTGAATTTATGTAGATCTTGGCAAGCGTATCCAGCATATCGCAGGAAAGAATGACATTTTTGCTTTTCAGCAGATCGCTGTCAACCGTAAAGATCCTTTCAAAACTTTTACCGGTCTCTCCCAGAAACTGAACTTTGTTTTCGTTTGTGCCGTAAAACGGGTCTTCCATTTTACCGCTTTTGAAAAATGCGTTGAAGTCTGTTACCGGCGTTTTCGCCTCAACAGACTCGCCCGTTGAATCCAGTGTGATCTTCCAAATGCCGTCAAGTGATATTCTTTTCATGATTTTTCCCTCTGCTTTGTTATTCTCGGCAGCTTAAGCCTATTTTCTATTTTATTATATCATAAGGGGTATTTCATATCAATCATTTAAATCTTGTGTTGCATTTTGTTTTGTCCTGCATTATAATACTCTCTGTCAGTTCGCAAAATCCTGACCAGTTCCGTTTCATTCGCGGAGCTTCTAAAAACAAAACTAAGGAGAAATTGAATCATGAAAAACAAAAAGCTTATGTTCGTCGTTCAGGCGGCTGTTATCGCCGCGATGTACGCCGCGCTCACTTACGCGCAGAATTTCCTTCTGCCCGGCACAACTTCCGCCGCCGTGCAGTTTCGTGTGTCCGAGGCGCTGAATGTATTCGCGCTGTTTACACCCGCCGCTATCCCCGGCCTTACTATTGGCTGTGTGCTTTCCAATATCTATAATATCGGCTCCGGCCTGCCGCTTGATATGATATTCGGTTCGCTTGCCACTCTGCTGGCAACGCTCTGCATGTATTTGTTAAGAAATGTCAGGATCGGGTCTTATCCGCTGCTTTCGCTGCTGATGCCTGCTGTCTTCAACGGCATTATTGTAGGATGGGAGATAGAAACATTTTTTGTTGAGGGCGATTTCATATTCGCCGATTTCCTTGTTCAGGGCGGGCTTGTGGCGCTCGGAGAGCTCGGCGTGATGCTCGTGCTCGGTACGATATTGTATTACGTTTTTGTTAAACGCTCTCTTGATAAAAAGCTTTTTTCACCCGCGTTGAATTAAAACCGGAATTTAAAATTATATACAGATTTTGCTTAAAAACGCGTCCTTTTACAGGACGCGTTTTTTAACTTCCTTAAAGAATATTAGAAAAATTGATTTTTGAATGCTCGTAAACCTGCTCTATCTCGCTTTTCGCTTCTATAAGAGCCTCATTGGTATCTTCTTCGCTCAGATTGTTCAGATCGTTGAGCGTTCCGATTGAAATCTCGGCGCTGTGCAGTATGGCATGGTCTGTAATGTATGCGGCCTTTCGGTCAAATTCCTCCCAGATCTCCTCGATCTCGGCGCACTTTTCCTTCTTCGTATCCAGATCGGATTCACTTATAGCGGAATCTATTTGAGAAATGATCTCCTCGTAGTCTTTATAAACATAAAATTGTTCAAAGGCGCAAAGAGAGAGGGCGATAAGAAGGAACGCCGCAGAGAACCAAAGCCTTTTCATTATTTACCCCTCTTTTCTATAACGTTTATTTTACCGTTGTCATCGATCGTAAGCAGCATGATATCCGTGATCTTTTTTCCGCTTTGCGTTACAAGCAGTTCTATTTCGCTGTTTTTTATCTTGTTCTGGCTGAAATATTCGGATACGGGCTTACCGTCTGTAACAACGGCGATGGGGGTCGATTTTTCATCTACTTCAAGTTTTAGCTGGCTCGGTGTTACAGGGCTGTTTCCAGCTTTTGGCAAAACGGAAACGGTGCCGTTCGTTTCAACAACGGCGTCCTGTACTTCGGACAGGTCAAAAAATCCCTTTTCCCTCACGGCATCCATCAGATCGTCTATTGTTATACGCAGTCTCCTTAACTGCTTTTCGTCCAGTTTTCCGTTTTTTATTACAAATATGGGCTTGCCCTGCATAATATTTCTGAAACCTATGCTCTTCATTGAAAGTGCGGATACGATAATTTCAAGTGAAACGAAAATCAGTATAGGTATGATCATGTTTGCAAGCGGCATTGCATTGTCCTGCAGCGGTATAACCGCAACCTGTGAAACAAGTATCGTAATAACAAGTTCGTGAGGCGTCATTTCGCCTATCTGTCTTTTTCCCATTACTCTGAGTGCGATTATGACCGCTATATAAATAATCACTGCTCGTATAAAAACTATGCTCATTTTGATTACCATGGCCTTTCAGACTGAAAATTGTTTATTACAGTCATCACTGCCATTATTTTTTGCATAAGTCGCTCAATTATTGAAAAAATACTTTTAGAAATTTTTTTGGTGATTATATGGAAAAGATATTTCCGTCCGTTACGGATAATAAGGATAAGATAAACAAGGATTATACGGACTGTTCGGATTTTCTGCTCCGCGAATGCATTGTGGGTGGCAGAAAATGCATAGTCTGTGTGCTGGACGGCATGATCAGCTCACTTCAGCTTTCACAGATGATAATGGGTCCGCTTTTAAATTACAGATTTGAAAGCGATTCGCCGGATCAGGTCTTTGAAACGATCAAGCTCCGTGTTGTGAATTCACTTGAAATGAGCGAGGCGGAAAATTTTGAGGACGTTTATTTCTATCTTTCCTCGGGCTTTGCCGCCGTTTTTATAGACGGGGTTTCAAAATGCCTTGTAATGGGTATTCAGGGCTTCGAAAAGAGAAAGATGGGCGAACCCACTAACGAATCCAACATCAAGGGCGCGAAAGAGTGCTTTACGGAAACGCTCAATGATAATAAAGCAACGCTGCACCGCCGTATAAAATCGCCTAAACTCAAAATGAAACAGTTCAAGATCGGTTCTGACGTGAAGACCTCCGTAGTCGTGTGCTATATTGAATCAGTTGCCGATATGCGCCTTGTTGCCGACGTTGAAAACAGAATACTTTCCGCCCCTATAGACGATCTTTGCGATTACGGCGAACTCGCTTCGTTTCTGGACAGCGGTATCAGGTCCTTCTTTACCGCTGTGGGGAATACGGAACGCCCGGATACGCTCTGCTCAAAGCTGAGTGAGGGAAGGGTGGCCGTGCTTGTGGACGGATCGCCGTATGCCGTTTATGTGCCGTATCTTTTTACGGATTCGTTTTCCACGGTGGACGACTATAACAACCGCCCGTTTTATGCTACTTTCAACAGATTATTAAAGTATTTTTCGTTTGTAATATCCGTGATACTGCCGGGATTTTATGTTGCGGTCGGCACCTACCATCAGGAGCTGCTTCCGTCCTCACTTATGTATACGGTTGCTGCGGCAGAGGCTTCAACGCCGTTTTCGCTCATGCAGGAGGCCGTTATGGTGCTTATCCTGTATGAGATAATGCGTGAAGCCGGCCTGAGACTGCCGAAGACGATCGGTCATGCAGTGTCCATAATCGGCGCTCTTGTAATAGGTGATGCCGTTGTGAACGCAGGCCTTGTCGGCGCGCCGATGCTGGTTGTTGTTGCGGTGACAGCAATAGCGTCTTACGTTATTTATCCTCTTTACGAAAGTATTTCGGTCTTAAGGATCGTATTTATACTTCTCGGCGGGTTTACGGGGATCTACGGGGTCATACTCGGTGTGTGCATGCTTTGTGTAAATATCACTTCTCTGAATCCTTACGGAGTGCCGTATTCTTCGCCCATATCACCGCTAAGCAGAAAGAGCACAGTAGATATATTTTACAGAGCAGACTGGAAAAAACTGCTTAAGCGCAATGTAAGAGTTCAGGATCTAAGGGGTGCGGATATAGACGATGATTAAATACAAAAGAAATAAAATCGCTCCTATGAATCTGTTTTTTCTGCTTTTTGTAAGCCGTACTTTAATCGGATTTACGGTAAGCAGCGCGGCTCTAAAGAGCCGGTATTCGCTTGACCTGGTATACAGCACTTTCATCGCGCTTTTTATTACAGCCCTTGTATCCCTGCCTGCGGTGATATGCGCCGCAAAAGGCAAAAGCGTTACGGACAACAGGATCTTAAGCTCCGTTTACGGACTGTATTTTATATTTTCAGGCGCAGTCAATATTGCAAAATTCGCAATTTTTTCTTCAACGGAACTTAATCAGAGCGCCAAAATCGCCGTGCTTGCCGGATTTATGATCGTGGCCTGCACATATGCCGCGTCGCTGGGGATAGAAGCGATCTCGCGGTTCGGCTCCATGGTTTTTGTGATCACCCTTATCGGTATGGCCGGCGTTATCGCCGAAGGAGCAAGTGATTTTTCCTTTCTGAATCTTTTTCCTGTCACTCAGAATCCAAATGAAAACATAGTAAGGAATATTCTGTTTTCGGTATGCAGCACCAATGAGATTGTTCTCTATATAGCGCTGGCTCCAAAGATCAACGGCAAAACGGCAAAACCGTTTTATTTCTCGCTGGGGGCTTCTTACCTTGCGGCTATGGTGCTTATTGCTTTTGCCATAGGCGTGCTCGGAGACACTGCTTCCCTTACGGCATACCCGCTGTTTGAAGTATCACAGCTTTCAAAACTTGGTTCGGGCGAAAGGCTGGAGGCTGTATTTACAGCGCTCTGGATCTTTACGGCGTTTTTAAAGGTAACTCTGTTTTTATACTGCGCGGGGATCTCGTTCGCAGGGCGCAGAAAGTGGATAAAGTTTACTGCCTGCGGAGCGGCCATGTTTGCCGTAAGCGCTGTTTTTCTGTACGGCAGTGTGCTTGACAGTAATCAGGAGATCATCCTTTATCCTGCATTTGCGGTATTTGCGTTTGTATTGCCGCTTCTGTATCTGATTTTCGGAAGAAAGAGGAATAGCATTGAAGATAACAGGAATATTTAAAACCGCATTATGCGCCGTTCTTGCTGCCGCTGTTCTGACCGGCTGCTCAGGAAATGAGAATCTGAAAGATCTAAGTGTTGTTGAAGGAATGGGTATAGAGTACGAAGACGGCCGGATGAGTGTAACGGTACAAAGCCTTAATCTTACAAAAGAGGGCAGCGGCGCAGAGGCGCTTTCCGGCAACATAACAATGAATGCGCAGGGGACAGGTGAAAATATTTCCGCGGCGGTCCAGAAAACGGCGGAAAGCCTGTCCAAAAAACTGTTTTTCGGCCAGAACCAGATTTTGGTCATAGGAATGGAACTGGCTGAAAATAATCTTTATGATTGCTTTGATTACCTTGTTAGAAATTCTGATTCAAGACCGGATGTTGCCGTATGTATATCGTCCGGAAAAGCGAACGAAGCGCTTTCAAGCGGGCTCAACGGCGCTCTGGTGCCGGCGCAGGCAATGTCCGAATTGCTTTATAACGGCGAAGAGGAAGGCTTTGCCGTTTATGTTACCGTAAATGAAATGCTTAATCTTTATAAGGATAAGACCTCAGATGTTTATCTGCCGGTTGTTACCGCGGAAAAAGATAATACGGCGGTTTCGGGAATAGCCGTTTATAACGGTCTCAGGCTCGTAAATATTCTGCCGGAAACACAGATCTTGGGCTTTTTGCTCCTCACCGACAAAATAGATTCGGGTTATTTTGAATTTGAATCCGACACGTACGGCAGGATCGGCGCCGAGATCTCCAATTCTTCAACAAAAACAAAGGCGCGCGTCGAGAACGGCACAGTGGTCTACAGTGTTGATATCAGTTCAACCTTGTCCGTCGAGGAGCTTCAGAACGGCGCCGAGGGTATGATCTCGGAAAAAGACCTTAAGACCATCGCTTCCCAGGCTGAAAAGGAGCTGGAAGGCAAATGCCGCGATGCCTTTGAATCTTGCGTAATGAACGGCAGCGACTGCCTCAGAATAGGTGAAAGCCTTGCTGCAGGTTCGCCGGCGGATTACGCCGCTCTGAGCGACAACTGGAAAGAAACCCTTTCTTCAGTACGGCTTGAAGTGAGCGGAACCTGCAAGCTTAAAAAGGTAAATGAGAACGCAAGCGGCTATTAAGCGGCGTTCTCACCGTCATTAAAAAGCGTTACGAGTTCCCGCGTGCTGCTGTCCGTTCCCGTATCTATACAGGCGGCGGCAGGCACCGCTAGAGACAGCGCAAACAGAACCAGAAAGATGACGGCTGCTTTCTTCATTTTCTCGCCTCCTTGACTTTATATATTATTTTATTGTATAATAGACTTTAGTTTTTTATGACATAAGCAGGCTAAAGGAGTGATACAGATGTCATCAAAATATATTTCACCTATTTCTATGGAGGCAATTTCGCAGTTATGCGGAGAACTTGAAAAAAACAATTCCATACGCCCCGGCGATTTTGAAAGATACCATGTTAAAAGGGGCCTCAGAAATGAGGACGGCACAGGCGTTATGGCCGGCCTTACCAGGATCTGCTCCGTTGAGGGCTATTATATTCTTGACGGTGAGAAGGTCGCCAAGGAAGGCAAGCTCTCATACCGCGGATATGATATAAACGATATTGTTGAAAACTGTGTTGCGGAAAACCGCTTTGGGTTTGAAGAGGTCGTTTGGCTCTTGCTTTTCGGGGAACTTCCCACTCCCGCGCAGCTCGATTCACTTTGCGAGGTCATAGACGTATGCCGCTTTTTGCCGGATGATTTTATTGAGGATATGATGATAAAAAATCCGTCCAAGGATATCATGAATAAGCTGGCGCGCTGTATTTTGGGCCTTTATTCTTACGACGAGAATCCAGACGATATTTCTGTTCAGAACGTTCTTCGTCAAAGCATGCAGCTGATAGCTCAGTTCCCAACAATATTGACCGTAGCCTATCAGGTCAAACGAAGGGCTTTTTACGGAAAAACGATGTTCCTTCACCCGATCAAACGCGGCCTCTCCACTGCGCAGTACATACTCCGCCAAACCAGAGCGGATAAGAAATATACCGAAGAAGAAGCAAAGCTTCTTGATATAATCCTTATGCTCCACGCCGACCACGGCGGCGGCAACAACTCAACGTTTGCAACCAGAGTTTTAACCTCGAGCGGTACGGATACCTATTCCGCTATTGCTGCGGGAATCGGTTCCCTTAAAGGTCCGCGCCACGGCGGAGCAAATGTTAAAACAACAAATATGATGTATGAGATCATGGAAAACGTTCCGGATTCCACAGACGAATCCCAAGTCAAGGACTATCTTGCGAAGATCCTGCGCAAAGAGGCGGGCGACGGACTCGGTCTTATCTACGGCATGGGCCATGCGGTCTACACGGTTTCCGATCCGAGAGCCGTGATCCTTAAAAACAGTGCAAGGGAACTTGCTTTTCAGGCTGGCTTTGAAAAAGAGTTTAAAACTCTTGAGAATATTGAAAAGGTCACTCCCGATCTTCTTCACGAAATCAAAGGGGACGACAAGGAGATCTGTGCAAACGTGGATCTTTATTCCGGCCTTTGCTATAAAGTGCTTGGTATTCCGGAGGATCTGTTTACGCCTTTGTTTGCCGGTTCAAGGATCGTAGGCTGGTGTGCTCACCGCCTTGAGGAACTCACATCAAGCAAGCGTATAATCAGGCCTGCTTATAAAAGCGTTTCACAAAGAAGAGAATATATGCCGCTGAGTAAAAGAAAGTGAAGAAAACGGGATTTAAAAGTATCGTGGCCCTGATTTGCGCAGCTTTGGTTTCAGTCGGCGCTGCGGTCGTCAGGTGTATTCAATTGTTTTATTATACCGATATGTCTACCGGCATTGTTCTGAGCAGCGGTAGGGATCTGATAGCGGATCTGTATATATGCATCGGTGTCAGTATTTTTCTTTTTGCCTTTGCTTCGTTCACGTTCTTTAATAAAAGCACTTCGGAATTTGATTTTGTTCCCGGCAGGGGAATGTTCCTTGCGTCGCTCTTAAGCGCTGCCGGAATGTTTTATGACTTTATTTATCAGTGCGTGAACTGTTATAACTATATCGCAAAAACGGCTTATCCTGCTTTAAACAGAATCATTCCTATGATTGCGTGTGCCGTGTTTGCGCTTTTAAGCTGCGCGTACTTTGCTGTGCTGTGCCAGTGCTCGCGCTCAAGCCGTTTTGAATTCAGCAGATTGTGGCTGCTCCGCCTTACCCCGCTCTTCTGGGCGTTTTGCAATGCTTTGCTTGGACTAACGGAGTACGGGGACGTTATTTATGATGTTGATTCCGCGCTCAGGTATCTTGCCGTTATTTTCGGGCTTGTGTTTTTCTTTCTTCTCTCGGCGTCAAGAGAAAAAGCGTCAAAGCATCTTGGTCCGTTAGT